>QBLY01000009.1 GCA_003241895.1 Lysobacteraceae bacterium | reverse complement strand
GTCCTCCATCGCCTTCTCGGCGGCGCTGATGGCGGCGGGCGACACCACCAGCGAGGCCTCCACCACCGGGCCAGCCACGGATACGACCTGGGGCGCCGGCTGCCACCAGCCGGCCAGCAACAGGATCATGACCAGGGCCGCGTGCAGCCCCAGCGCCATCAGCACCGGCCGCAGCAGGCCCTCGTCGCCGTCGCGCGTTGGAAGGGTGTCAGGGTGCATTGCTCGGGGGCTGGGTCATCAGGGCGACCTTGGGCGCACCGGCCTGCTGCAGCAGCACCATGGTGTCGATCACGGTCTGGTATTGCGTGACGCCCGGGGCCGCCACGAACACCGGGGCGTCCGGGTTCTGGCGCACCAGCGCGGCAATCTTGGCCTTGAGCGTGGTGGCGTCGATGGGCTCGTTCTGGCCGCCTTCCACCTTGAGGTAGTAGCGGCCCTGCTCGTCCACCGAAACGATCACCGGGTCCTTCTGCTGCTGGATCGGCCGGGCCTTGGACTGCGGGAGGTCCACGTCCACGCCCAGGTTCAACAGCGGCGCGGTCACCATGAAGATGATCAGCAGCACCAGCATGACGTCGATGTAGGGCACGACGTTGATGTCGGCCTTGAGCTTGCGGCGCTTGCGATGGCGGGTGATGGTGGCGGTCATGCGTCAGTTCTCAACGTGTGGTCGAAGGAAACGGGGTTGGCCGCTTACTCCTCGACGTGGGACTGCCGCTGCAGGATCGAGGAGAACTCCTCGGCGAAGCTTTCGTAGCGCACCGAAAGCCGTTCGACCTTGGTGGCGAAGCGGTTGTAGGCCCAGACCGCCGGGATGGCCACGAACAGGCCGATGGCGGTGGCGAACAGCGCCTCGGAAATGCCCGGCGCCACGGCGGCGATGCTGGCGGTTTCCTGGGTGGACAGGCCGTGCATGGTCACCATGATGCCGAACACCGTGCCCACCAGGCCCACGTACGGCGCGGTGGAACCGATGTTGGCCAGCAGTTCGAGGTTTTCTTCCAGCCGGTCCACTTCGCGGGCGAAGGTGGCGCGCATGGCGCGCTGGGCGCCTTCAAGCTGGGTGCGCGAATCCAGGCCCTTCTTCTGCCGCAGGCGGGCGTATTCGCGGAAGCCGCCTTCGAAGATGGCCTCCAGGCCCGACACCACGCGGTTGCGATCGGTGGCCGAGCGGTAGAGCTGGGTCAGGTCCACGCCGGACCAGAAGCGGCCTTCGAACTCGTCGGCGTCGCGCATGGCGTGGCTGTAGATGCGGTTCTTGCGGAAGATGATCACCCAACTGAGCACCGACCCGATGATCAGCAGCAGCACGATGAACTGCACCGGCAGGCTGGCGTGCAGCATCAGCTGGAAGTAGTTCAGGCTGCTGCCGGCTGCCGCGACGGCGTCGGCCGCGGCCGGGATGGCCTCGATGGGCAGTTCGGACACCGGTGCGGCGGCGAGGATCAGGGCGTTGAGGTCGAGCATGGATTCGGGACTCCGGCGATCTTGTTGTTGTCGGTGGCGCTCATTGCCCGCCGGCCAGCCACTGGGGCAGCGGCCGCGGTCGGAAACTGCTGGCCACCAGGCAGGCCACGCGAACCTTCGCGCGGACCAGGACCTGGTCGCCCCGGTATATCTCCTGCGTGATCAGCAGGCTGGCGCTGCGCCGCTCGGCCAGGACGACGCTGACCTGCAGTTCGTCATCCAACCGGGCGGGTTTGTGGAAATCGATGGCCATGTCGCGGACCACCAGCACCAGGTCCTCGCTTTCGCGCAGTTCCTGCTGCCCGAATCCCAGGGCGCGCAGCCACTCGGTGCGCGCGCGCTCAAGAAACCGGACATAGCTGGCGTGGTAAACCACCCCACCCGCATCCGTATCCTCCCAGTAAACCCTTATCCCGAAGCTGAACGGAACGGGGCGGATTTTGCTGGTGCCCGCCGAGCCCGGGGTTGCGCCCGCATCGTTCACGGCAGGAGTGAGCCTGAAAACGCCCCGGCCGGTGGCTTCAGGCCCAGGTGGGTGTAGGCCTTGTGGGTGACCATGCGGCCGCGGGCGCTGCGCACCAGGTAGCCCTGCTGGATGAGGTAGGGCTCGATGACGTCCTCGAGCGTGCCGCGCTCCTCGCTCAGGGCGGCGGCCAGGGACTCCACGCCCACCGGCCCGCCCTGGAAGTTCTCGATGATCATGCCCAGCATGCGGCGGTCCAGCGGGTCGAAGCCCTCCGCATCCACCTTGAGCATGGCCAGGGCGTCGTCGGCCACGGTGCGGGTGATGATGCCGTTGGCGCGCACCTGGGCGAAGTCGCGCACGCGCCGCAGCAGGCGGTTGGCGATGCGCGGGGTTCCGCGGGCGCGGCGGGCGATCTCGCCGGCGCCGTCCGGGGCGCATTCGATGCCCAGGATGGTGGCCGAGCGCCGGACGATGCGGGTCAGTTCCTCGGGGCTGTAGAACTCCAGCCGCTGGACGATGCCGAACCGGTCGCGCAGGGGGGCCGTGAGCAGGCCGGCGCGGGTGGTGGCGCCGATCAGGGTGAACGGGGGCAGGTCGAGCTTGATCGAACGGGCCGCGGGGCCCTCGCCGATCATGATGTCGATCTGGAAATCCTCCATCGCCGGGTACAGCACTTCCTCGACCACGGGCGACAGGCGGTGGATTTCATCCACGAACAGCACGTCGTGCGCCTGCAGGTTGGTCAGCAGGGCGGCCAGGTCGCCGGCGCGCTCGATCACGGGGCCCGACGTGGTGCGCAGGTTGACGCCCAGCTCGTTGGCGATCACGTGGCTCAGCGTGGTCTTGCCCAGGCCCGGCGGCCCGAAGATGAGCACGTGGTCCATGGCTTCGCCGCGGCCCTTGGCGGCCTCGATGGCGATCTTGAGCTGTTCGCGGACGGCCTGCTGGCCCAGGTAGTCGTCCAGCCGCTTGGGCCGGATGCTGGCCTCGGCCAGGTCGTCTTCGCGGGTGGCACCGGGGGCGATGACGCGGGTCTCTTCCATGGCCGCGATTATGGCAGGGAATATGCCTTTCCCTCCCCTTGCGCAGCCCGGACATGCCGCCGGGGCCCGTGGCGCAGCGCCAAGCACCTGCCCGGCGGCGGCCGCTTCAGATAACCACTTGGGTGCCGAGTTCAACCAGCCGGTTGCCGGGGATGTGGAAGAACTCGGTGGCCGGCGTGGCGTTGCGCGACATGAAGAGGAACAGCTTGTCGCGCCACAGCGCCATGCCCTGCCCCGGCCGCGCACTGAGCGACTCGCGGCTGGCGAAGTACGTAGTCTCCATCGGCTCGAAGGCCGGCCCCGGGATGTCCCACTGCTTGAGCGCCCGCGGCACGTCGGGATCCTCGAGGTAGCCGAAACGCAGCGTCAGGCGGCTGAAGCCGTGGCCCAGGTCGGCATGCACCACGCGTTCGGCGGCTTCTGCCCGGGGTACGCCCAGTATCTCCACGCTCAGCAGCACGTTGCGGTCGTGCAGCACCTTGTTGTGCTTGAGGTTGTGCAGCATCGCCGGCGGCATGAACTGGTTGGACGGCGTCAGGAACACCGCCGTGCCGGGCACCCGCACCGGCGGATGGGCCATCAGGTTGCCGACGAAATGCTCGATGCGCAGGCTGTCGCGGTTCATCTGCATGCGCACCAGCTCACGGCCCCGGCGCCAGCTGCGCATCATCGCGAAGGCCACCACGCCCAGCGCCAGCGGGAACCACGCGCCTTCGATGAACTTGACCACGTTGGCCGAGAAAAACGCCGCCTCCACCGCGATGAACAGCGCCGCCAAGGGCAGCACCTTCCAGGCCGGCAGGCGCCAGCGCACCCGCGCCAGGATCACCAGCAGCACCGTGCTGATCAGCATCGTGCCGGTGACCGACACGCCGTAGGCGATCGCCAGGTTGCTGGAACTGCCAAAGCCCAGCACCACCGCGATCACCGACAGCAGCATCACCTTGTTCACCAGCGGGATGAAGATCTGCCCCTCGGTGCGGTCGGAGGTGTGCACGATGAGCATGCGCGGCAGGTAGCCCAGCTGGATCGCCTGGCGCACCACCGAGAACGTGCCCGTGATCAGCGCCTGCGAAGCGATCACCGTCGCCAGCGTGGCCAGCACGATCATCGGGAACAACGCCCAGCCCGGCACCAGTTCGTAGAACGGACTGGCCACGTCGCCCGGATGCGACAGGATGAAGGCGCCCTGGCCGAAGTAGTTCAGCAGCAGCGCCGGCAGCGCGAAACCCAGCCAGGCGATGCGGATGGGAATGCGCCCGAAGTGGCCCATGTCGGCATAAAGCGCCTCGCCGCCGGTGATCGCCAGCACCACTGCGCCCAGCGCCAGCCAGGCCAGCACGCCGTGGGCCAGGAAGAAACGAAACGCCCAGACCGGATTCACCGCCTCCAGCACGGCCGGATACCGCACGATCTCCACCACGCCCAGCAGGGCCAGCACGCCAAACCACAGCACCATGATCGGCCCGAACACGCGACCCACTTTCTCGGTGCCGTGTTTTTGCATCGAGAACAGCAGCACCAGCACGGCCAGCGTGATCGGCAGCACGAAGCGTTCCAGGTCGGGGGCCGCCACCTCCAGGCCCTCCACCGCCGACAGCACCGAGATGGCCGGCGTGATCACGCCGTCGCCAAAGAACAGCGCCGTGCCGAAGATGCCCAGGATGCCCACCGTGTACGACAGCGGCGCGGAAACCGGCAGGCTGCGCTGCACCAGCGCCGTCAGCGCAAGGATGCCGCCTTCGCCGCGGTTGTCGGCGCGCATCAGCACGGTGACGTACTTGAAGGTCACCACCAGCACCAGCGACCACAGGATCAGCGACAGCACGCCCAGCACGTTGGTCGCGTCGGCTTGCAGCCCGTAGTGCGGGCCGAACGCTTCCTTGAGCGTGTACAGCGGGCTGGTGCCGATGTCGCCGAACACCACGCCGATGGCGCCGATGACCAGGGGCCAGCGGCGCGGCGCAGCGGCGCCATCATGGTTCGCGGTTGTCATTGTATTGCCCGGAGGCGAAAGGCTAGGGTTAGCCGCGAAGGACCGAGGTGAGCGCCTTGCGGATAATCTGTTCGGCGCTGTCGCCGGGCTCGGCCTGCTTGAGCATGCGCTGGATCTCGGCCGGCTTGTAGCCCAGTTGGGTGAGCGCCACGCTGGCCTCGGACACCGGGTCGGCCGGCACGGCGCCGGCCTTGCCCGTGACCACGGCGATGCCGCCGGTGGCGAAGTCGGCGGCGCGGTCGCGCAGTTCCACCACCATGCGCTCGGCGGTTTTCTTGCCGATGCCGGGGATGCGGGTCAGCGCGGTGATGTCGCCTGCCTGCACCAGCCGCGCGAAATCGTCCACGCTGGCGCCCGACAGCACCGCCAGCGCGATCTTCGCGCCCACGCCGGTCACTTTCTGCACTTCGCGGAACAGCCGACGCTCGGACTCGGTGAAGAATCCGTACAGCGCCACGCCGTCTTCCTTCACCGCGTAGTGGGTGAACAGCGTCACCTCGCGACCCACCTCGGGCAGGTCGTAGAAGGTGGACATCGGCGCCGACAGTTCATAGCCCACGCCACCCACGTCCACCATCAGCGCCGGCGGCGCCTTGTAGACCAGCAGACCCTTCAAACGACCAATCATCGGCGGCGCCTCCGGAGCAGTAATGCAGGGTCCAGGCCGCTGCGCCCGGCGGTGGCGCTGGTGTGGGCGTGGGTCAGGGCGACGGCCAGCGCATCGGCGGCGTCGGCCTGGAGTTTGCGCTCACCCAGGCTGAGCAAAAGCTTCACCATGTGCTGGACCTGGTTTTTGTCGGCCGCGCCGCTGCCCACCAGCGACTGCTTGATGACCCGCGGCGCGTACTCGCTCACCGAAAGGCCCCGGCGCACCACGGTGGCGATGGCCGCGCCGCGGGCGTGGCCCAGCTTCAGCGCCGACATCGCCGACTTGTCCATGAACACGGTTTCGATGGCGACCACGGTGGGCTGCCAGGTCTCCAGCACCTCCTCCAGGTCGAACACCAGCTTGCCCAGCCGCGCCGGGAAGTCGTCGGTGTCCACCAGCAGGTTCAGCATCTGGCAGTGCACGAAGGCGCACTTGCCGGTGGCGTCGACGTCGATCAGGCCGATGCCGGTACGCTGCGAGCCCGGATCGATGCCGAGGATGCGGGTCACTGGAACGCGTCGGCGCCCAGGTCGGCGTTGGAATAGACGTTCTGCACGTCGTCCAGGTCCTCGAGCATTTCGAGCATCTTGGCGACCTGTTGGCCGATCTCGCCTTCGACCTTGATGTCGTTCTCGGCGCGCAGGGTGACTTCGGCCTGCAGCGGCGGGAAGCCGGCCGCGACCATGGCCTCCTTCACCGTTTCGAACGCGTCGGACGCACAGAGCACCTCGATGGCGCCGTCCTCGGGATAGACCACGATGTCGTCGGCGCCGCATTCGATCGCGGCTTCGGTGACGGCGTCCTCGTTGGAGCCCGGGCCGTAGCCCAGCACACCCTGCTTCTTGAACATGAAGCTGACCGAGCCGTCGGTGCCCAGGTTGCCGCCGCATTTGTTGAACGCGTGGCGCACGTCGGCCACGGTGCGCACCTTGTTGTCGGTGAGGCAGTCGACGATGACGGCGACGCCGCCGGGCGCGTAGCCCTCGTAGCGGATTTCCTCGTAGCTGACGCCCTCGAGTTCCCCGGTGGCCTTCTTGATGGCGCGCTCGAGCACGTCGCGCGACATGTTCACCGCCAGGCCCTTGTCGAGCGCCAGGCGCAGGCGGGCATTGGCCTTGGGGTCGCCGCCGCCCATGCGGGCCGCGGTGGAGACTTCGCGGATGACCTTGGTGAAGACCTTGCCGCGCTTGGAATCCTGGGCGCCCTTGCGCCCTTCGATGACCATCAACCTGCCCATGGAACCCAACCTCTTGCTGCGATGGCGCGATTATACGTCCGCCGCCGCGACCAACGCGGCCTCAGCGCGGGAAGCGGCCCTGGCGCAGGAACTCCGCGGTCAGGCCGGCGACCGCCCGGGACAGGATCAGGCCGGTGTGGCTGACCGGCAGCACGCGGTGGTCGGCCAGGCCCGGCAGCTGGGTTTCCCAGATGCACACCGTGCCGTCGCCAGGCCCGCCCATGTCGTTGAACAGCCGGCCCAGCCCGGCCGCGCGCGAACCCGCCAGTACCCCGACCTCGCGGCCGCGCGGCAGCTCGTGCAGGCCGCTGCGCAGCAGCGTGCCGCTGCGGCCCAACAGCGCCGACAGGTGATTGCGCGCCAGGCCACGCGCGGCGCCGCTGCCCGCCAGCGGCGAACCCAGGCAGACCACGCGGCCCGGGGGCAGGCCGTGGTAGCTGGTGAGTGTTTCCAGCGCGACCAGGCCGCCCAGGCTGTGGCCTACCAGGTGCACGGGTCCGGGGCCGAGCGAGGTCATGTAAGCGGCCAGCCGGTCCACCGACGGCGCCGGGCCCGACAACAGGCTGGCGTAGTCGAACCGATGCGGTACGAAGCCCTGCGCCTGCAGGCGGCGGGCCAGCGGCACCAGGGTCAAGCCGCGCATCCAGACGCCGTGCAGCAGGACGACGTGTTCGGTGGGCTCGCTGCTCAGGGCCATGCTCGGGTGGGAACCAGCGCCGAGCATAAGCCGGCTAGGCGGCCATGGCGCGGCGCAGGGTGAACTCGCGGTCGACCACCCGGCCCACCGGGAAGGTGTGCTCGCCAACCTTCATGAAGCCATGGCGGGCGTAGAACCGCTGTGCGCCGAGGTTTTGCGACCACACGCCGATCCAAAGCGTGCGCGGACCGTCGGCCAACAGCCAGTCCAGCGCTGCTTGGAACAGACGACCACCCCATCCCGAGCCCTGGAAAGCCGCCAGCACATACAGCCGCTTGAGTTCACCGTCGCCGGCCTGCACGCCGGGATTGGGCAGGCCACACGGGCCGGCGGCCGCATGGCCCACCGCAACGCCCTCGTGCTCGAGCAGCCACACCGCATAGCCCGGCGTGGACAGGATCACCCGCTGGCGTTCGACCGAATACGACTGGTCGATGAAATCGCGCAGGTCCCGGTCGGGATACAGGTGGCCGAACGCCTCGGTGAACGTGTGTTCGGCCAAGGCGGCCAGCCGCGCCGCGTCAGCCGGCGTGGCGCGACGGATGTGGGTGGCCAGGCTTCAGGCCTTGTCGGGCTTGGGCCGTATCGAGACATGCACTTCCGCCAGCTGCTTGTCCGGCACCGGCGAAGGCGCACCGGTCATCAGGCACTGGGCGGTGGTGGTCTTGGGGAAGGCGATGACGTCGCGGATGGACTCGGTGCCCGCCATCAGCGCCGCGATGCGGTCGATGCCGAACGCGATGCCGCCGTGCGGCGGCGCGCCGTAGCGCAGCGCGTCGAGCAGGAAGCCGAACTTCGCCTCGGCCTCCTCGGCCTCGATTCCCAGCAGCTGGAACACCGCGCTCTGCATGTCGCTGCGGTGGATGCGGATCGAACCACCGCCGATCTCGTTGCCGTTGAGCACCATGTCGTAGCCGCGCGACACCGCGATACGGGCGTTGGCCTTGAGCTCGGCGATGTCATCCACCGACGGCGCGGTGAACGGGTGGTGCAGCGCCACGTAGCGCGACTCCTCGTCGTCCCACTCGAACATCGGGAAATCGGTGACCCACAGCGGCTTCCAGCCGTCGCGCGCCAGGCCCAGGTCCTTGCCGACCTTGAGCCGCAGCGCGCCCATGAAGTCGCTCACGACCTTGTAGGTACCCGCGCCGAAGAAGGCGATATCGCCCTTCTCCAGGCCGATCGCCGAAACCAGCGCGGCAAACGCCGCCTCGTCGAAGAACTTGCTGATGGGCGAGCTGACTTCGCCGTTTTCGCCCAGCTTGATGTAGGCCAGGCCCTTGGCACCGTACTTGGCCGCGTGCGCGCCCAGGTCGTCGATCTGCTTGCGCGACAGCGCCGCTCCGCCGGGCACGCGCAGGGCGGCCACGCGGCCGTCCGGATTCGACGCCCAGTCGGTGAACACCTTGAACTGCGAACCCTCCACCAGCTCGGCCACGTCCTGCAGCTCCAGCGGGTTGCGCAGGTCGGGCTTGTCCGAACCGTAGCGGCGCATGGCCTCGGCATAGGTCAGGCGTGGGAACGACGCCTCCAGCTCAACGCCGATCACGTCCTTGAAGATGGTGCGGATCATCGCCTCCACTTCGTCCTGCACGTCGGCCTCGCGCACCCAGGCGAACTCCATGTCCAACTGGGTAAACTCGAGCTGGCGGTCGGCGCGCAGGGCTTCGTCGCGGAAGCAGCGGGCGATCTGGTAGTAGCGGTCGAAGCCGGCCACCATCAGGATCTGCTTGAACAGCTGCGGCGACTGCGGCAGCGCGTAGAACTCGCCCGGCGACATGCGCGCCGGCACCAGGAAGTCGCGCGCGCCCTCGGGCGTGGCCTTGGTGAGGATGGGGGTCTCGATGTCCTGGAAGCCGCGCGCGTCAAGATAACGACGCAGCGCCTGCACCAGCTTGATGCGCGTGCGCATCATCTTCTGCATCTCGGGGCGCCGCAGGTCGAGGTAGCGGTACTTCAGGCGCGATTCCTCACCCGGGTTCTCGTGGGCATGGAAGGGCAGCGGCTCGGCTTTGTTCATCACTTCGATCACGGTGGCCAGCACCTCCACCTTGCCGGTGCGGATCTTGTCGTTCACCGAATGGCGCGCGCGCACCACGCCGGTGATGCGCAGGCAGTCCTCGTAGCCCACCTTCGCGGCCGCGGCGACCACGGCGGCATTGCCGGCGTCGTCGGACGGCTCGGCCACCACCTGGACAATGCCTTCGTGGTCGCGCAGGTCGATGAAGCACAGGCCACCCAGGTTGCGGGCAACGTCGGCCCAGCCGCAAAGGGTGATGGTGTGGCCGATCATGGACTCGTCCACGAGGCCACAGAAATGGGTGCGCATGCTTGCTCCGGGGGAAGAACGCCGTGCCCCGGACGGGGCCACGGAAACCTTGTAATTTTAAGGCCCCGGGGGGCGCGCGGGCAAATCGGAACCGTTCAGCGGAACGGGCTTGGTGCGGGCTATAGTCGGTTGGCGGGTCCGACCCCGTCCCGAGACCCCAAGGAGATTCCCATGTACAGGCTTCTATTGGCAGCGGCCCTCGCCGTCGGCATGGTTGCTGTCGCTCCGGCGGCGCAGGCACAGTCAAAGTCACAGTCGGGCACCCGTTCATACGCCCCCGAGGACCTGCGCCAGCTGTCCGACCGCGACCGGGTCCGGGTGCTGGAAACCGAATACGAAGAACAGTCCAACGGCCGGCGCCTTCCCTCCGACCAGCGCGACTTCTACCTGGCACAGATCAACTCCGGCTGGAGCTTCAGCCGCATCAAGACCGACATCGCCCAGTCCCTGCGCGGCAATAGCGGCAACAACGGCAACAACGGCGGCTGGAATGGCGGCTGGAACGGCGGCAACAACGGCTACCCCGGCAACGGCGGTGACGGCCGGACGGTGCGCTGCGAAAGCATCGACGAGCGCTACCGTGAGTGCCGAACCAACTTCCGCAGCCGCGCCGAACTGGCGCGCACCCTGTCCAATAACATCTGCCGCGAGAACTACAGCTGGGGCCAGCGCCGCGGCACCCTCTGGGTCAGTCGCGGCTGCCGCGCCGAGTTCGTCGAATCGCGCTCCGACTGGGGCCCCGGTCGTCCGGAAAACAACTACAACGTCACCTGCAGCAGCGAAGACGACCGCTACCGCACCTGCGCCTGGCAGAGCCGCTTCGGCCGTCCGTACCTGATCGAGAACATTTCCGACACCCAGTGCGTGCAGGGCCGCAACTGGGGCTACACCAACAGCAACTCCATCTGGGTCAATCATGGTTGCCGCGGCCGGTTCGCACCGCGCAACTGATCGCCCGAGTACGGATGCCCGAATGGAAAAGGCCGCCTCCTGGCGGCCTTTTTCGTTTCAGTCCGCGGCCGCTTCCGAGCCCCAGGGCGGCGGCGGCGGCGCAATCGGCTTGGTGAGGTCGAACTCGACCTGGAACAGCCGGCCGCCCGGGCGCGAGAGTTCGTAGACGAACTGCCTGCCGGGGTCGATCTCGATCGCCCAGGTGTTGACCACCGACGCCGCCAGTCCCAGTCGCCCGAACATCGCGATGGATTCGGCGTCCACCGGGAAAGACTGGCGCCGCGCGGTGCCGGCGTCGGCGGTGTCGCCGCCGTACATCGTGGATTCGTCCGGCGTGCCGTCCTCGTGCCGGTGGTCGTGCTTGAGCCGCAGGCCGGCGGCGGTGCGGGTAAGCACCCAGGTGCGCGAGCGGTCGTCGCCGACGTGGAACGGAATCTTGATCTCACCGGCGCGGCACTCGCGCACATGCATCACCAGCGCCTTGCCGGCAAAGGCATTGTCGGGAGCCTCGGGCACGTCCACCCGCACCTTGCCGGCGAAGGCCTGCCCGCAGTGGCTGGCCAATGCGGCCATGAACGCGTCCACCGGCGCCAGCGCGGCCTGGTCGATGGCCGGCGGTGCCAGCGGCTCGGGCAGGCCCAGTTCGGCCGAAGGCGACGCCGATGCGCCGGACGGCGTGGTCACCTGGCCCGCGCAAGCGGCGACCAGGAGGGCGGAGGCGAGCACACTCGCCGCTGGCAGGAAGGTTTTCATGCGCCGACCCTACCCCGCCCGGGAAGCGCGCGGCAACCGCTCCCAGCTCAGCTGGAGGGCGTGGACTTGGTCTCGGCCGGCTTGGCGGCGGGCGTAGCGGCAGGCTCCGGCTTGGCGGCGGGCTCGGGCTTGGCCTCCGGCTTGGCGGCGCCGCCTTCGGCGAGGTTGCGCTTCTTGTCGCCGTCCTTCTTGAAGTCGGTTTCGTACCAGCCGGCACCGGCAAGCCGGAAGCTCGGCGCGGTCAGCTGGCGGCGCACCTGCGCCTGGCCGCACGCCGGGCAAACGGTGGGGTCGGCGTCGGAAAGTTTCTGCAGGCGGTCGAACTGGTGGCCACAGTCGGCGCACTCGAAAGCATAGATGGGCATGGCGGTGGACAGGACTCGTGCGGCCGGGGGCCGAGTGCGCGAATTAGCTGCTATCGCGGCCCGCAGTTCAAGCCCGGCGCCTCGGCGCAGGCCCTGCAGGCAACTGATAGCTGGAAAATATTCCATTCATATCAATGTGTTACAATTGCCAATTGGTAACCACTGGGTAACTGGATGATTTCCAAGCTGCTGCCCCTTTCCGCCCTGCTGGCGGGTGTGGCGCTGCTGCTCATGGGCAGTGGGCTCCTGGGCACCCTGCTGGCCGTGCGCGGCGGGCTTGAGGGTTTCGACGAGCGGACGCTGGGCCTGGTGATGTCGGGCTATTTCGCCGGCTTCTTCCTGGGCACGTTCGCGGCGCCGCCGCTGATCCGGCGCATTGGCCACGTTCGCGCCTTCGCGTTCTACATCGGCGTGTGCGCCATCGCGGTGCTGCTGCATCCGCTCTGGGTGAATCCGTTCGCCTGGTTCGGCCTGCGCCTGGTCACCGGCGCGGCCCTGGTGGGCCTGTACACCGTTATCGAGAGCTGGCTCAACGCCCAGCCCGAACGCGAGCACCGCAGCCGCGTCTTCGCCGTCTACATGGCTGTGAATCTGGCGGCGCTGGCCGCCGGACAGCTGCTGCTGGGCTTGGGCGTCGACCGGGGCTTCGCTTTGTTCAGCCTGGTCGCGATCCTGATCTGCGCCGCGGCCCTCCCGGTCACGCTGACGCGGCTGGCCCAGCCCAGTTTCCCGCCCACTCCCCGGCTGGGCCTGGCGCGGCTGTATCGCACCGCACCCGCCGCAGCGGCCAGCGCGGGGCTGTCGGGCGTGGCAATGGGCGCGTTCTGGGGCCTGGGACCGACCTACGCCGGACAGATCGGGCTGGGCCGGGACGGCATCGCCTACTTCATGGTGGCCACCATCCTGGGCGGCGCCCTGCTGCAGTGGCCGCTGGGGCGCTGGTCGGACCGGGTGGACCGCCGCATCGGCCTGCTGCTGGCCTGCGCCGCGGCCGCCGGGCTGGCGCTTCTGGCCTTGCCGGCCGCGGGCTGGGGGCACTGGGCCGTGTACGCCACCTTCTTCGCGTATGGCGGCCTGGCGTTCGCGATCTATCCCCTGGCCGTCGCGCACATGCTCGACACCTTGCCGGGTGATGATCTGCTGGCGGGCTGCAGCAGCCTGCTGCTGGTGCACGGCATCGGCGCGGCCATCGGTCCGGCGCTGGCCGGCGCGCTGATGTCGCGCCACGGCGCCGCCGCCCTGCCTGCCTTCTTCGCCGCCGTACTGGGCCTGTTGGTGCTCTACCTGGCCAGCCGCCTGGTCTTTCACCGCCGCGCGCGGCTGAACCCGGCGCCCTTCCACCCCATGTTGCGCACTACGCCCGGAGCCCTGGGCCTGCTGCCCGAAACCCAATCCAATCCCACTCGCAAGGAAAACCATTGAGCACCCAGCCAGCCCTTCGCCCCACCGAACTTCCTTCTTCCGCGCGCTTCGTCCTGGCCACCGACCTGGACGGCACTTTCCTTGCAGGCGACGCCGACCAGCGCCAGCAGCTCTACCGCCTGGTGGCGCGCCACCCGGACATCCACCTGGTGTGGATCACCGGCCGCGGCCTGGAGGCCGTGATGCCCCTGCTGGCCGACCCTTCGCTGCCTCGCCCGGACTACGTGGTCTGCGACGTCGGGGCAACGGTGGTGGACGGCCGCACGCTGCAGCCGCTGCAGCCCCTGCAGTCCCACATCGACGCCCGCTGGCCGGGGGAACGCCCGGTGGCTGAAGCCATGCGCGACTTCACCGCGCTGCGTCGCCAGGACGTGCCGCAGGAGCGCCGGTGCTCGTACTTCTGCGAGCCCGGTGAACTGGAGCCGCAGCGCGCAGGCATCGAAGCCGCCGCGCGCGCGCTCGACTGCGCCGTGCTCTATTCCGCCGACCTCTACCTCGACATCCTGCCGCCGCGCACCGACAAGGGCCGCACCCTGCAGGCACTGGCGCAGCAGCTGGGCATACCGGGCGAGCGCCTCCTGGTCGCCGGCGACACCCTCAACGACCTGTCCATGTACGTCGCCGGTTTTCAGGGCGTGTGCGTGGGCGACTCCGAAACGGCGCTGCTTGAAGCCACGGCCAGCCTGGACCATGTGCTGCACGCGAAGGCGACCGGCTGCGGCGGCATCCTCGAAGCGATCGAGCACTTCAACCTGCTGGCCCTGGACGACCCGCACCGCGCCGAACCCGTGGCCAACCGCACGGGCAACGCTTCGCTGGTGATGGTGTACCACCGCCTGCCCTACGAGGAGTTCATCGAAGACGGCCAGCTTCAGCGGCGCCGGCCCACGTCGCCCAACGGCATCATCCCCAGCCTGCTGAGCTTCTTCGCCGGCGGCCAGGATGGTTCGTGGGTGGCCTGGAGCATCGACGACCACAAGCAGGGCGAGTTCGAGACGCACACACCAGTGGACGCGGAGCTGTACCCGCACCTCACCGCCGTGCGCGTGCCGCTGAGCAAGGCCGAGGTGGACGCGTTCTACAAGCGTTTCTCCAAGGAAGCCTTCTGGCCGATGCTGCATACCTTCTGGGAGCGCGCGCGCTTTCGCGAAGAGGACTGGAAAATCTTCGTGCGCGTCAACCGCCGCTTCGCCGAGGCCGTGGCCGCCGAGGCCGCGCCGGGCGCCACCGTGTGGCTGCACGACTACAACCTGTGGATGGTGCCGGGGCGGCTGCGCGAACTGCGCCCCGACCTCAAGATCGCCTTCTTCCACCACACCTATTTCCCGTCGGCCGACATCTTCAACGTGGTGCCCTGGCGCCGCGAGATCATCGGCAGCCTGCTCAGCTGCGACTACATCGGCTTCCACATCCCGCGCCAGGTGGAGAATTTCGTCGACGTGGTGCGCGGCGCGATGCCGGCCGAAGTATTGGCGCGTGAGTCATGTGCGCCGCGCTTCCTCACCTACGGCTGCGCGGTGGGCATGGACACCGTGACCACGCGCATCGGCGTGGGCGGACGCGAGGTCGGGCTGGGCGCGCATCCGGTGGGCACCGACCTGGGGCGCATCCGCGGGCTGCTGGCCAAGCCCTCGGTGCGCAACAACATGGAGAAGCTGCGCCGGGAGATCAGCCCGCGCAAACTGGTGCTGTCCATCGAGCGGCTGGACTACACCAAGGGCACGCTGGAGAAGCTGGGCGCCTTCGAGCGCCTGCTCGAGGCCCAGCCGCACCTGTTGGACAAGGTCACCCTGGTGATGATCTGCGTCCCGGCCGCCAAGGAAATGACCATCTACCAGAAGCTGCAGACGCAGATCGAACAGGCGGTCGGCCGCATCAACGGCCGGTATTCACGGCTGGACTGGACGCCGGTGCGCTTTTTCGCCCGCCCATTGCCGTTCGAAGAGGTGGTGGCGCACTACGCGGCCGCCGACGTCATGTGGATCACGCCGCTACGCGACGGCCTGAACCTGGTGGCGAAGGAGTTCGTGGCCACCCAGGGCATCGAGGGCGGGCGCGGCGTGCTGGTGCTGTCGGAGTTCGCCGGCGCCGCCGCCGAGCTCAAGGGCGCGCTGCAGACCAACCCGCACGACCCGGCCGACCTGAGCGCCGCGCTGGGCCAGGCGCTGGCGATGGGTCAGGACGAGGCCGAAGGCCGCCTGCGCCAGCTCTACGGCATCGTCGAGGAATACGACGTGCAGCGCTGGGGACGCGATTTCCTGGCCGCCGTCGCCGCTACCTGAGCGTCAGCGCAAGACGAACACCAGGGCCATCGTCGGCGACACCTTGGCGATGGGCCTGGGTCGCCGGCGCCAAGGCGCGTGGATGCAGTCCGCCGGAACTAGCGGAACGCGCCGGAGCCCACCAGGCCCAGGATGCCGATCACGATCAGGTAGACGGCGACGATGTAGGCCAGCAGGCGCGGCCGCACCAGGATCAGGATGCCGGCGATCAGGGCGAGGATGGGTGCCAGGGTGATTTGGAGATTCAAGGTGTCGCTCCGCAGTCAGGGAAGACCGCAGGATGGGCAAGTCCGCGCATCGCACTCTGTTCGCTTGCGCACATAGCCTGCGCAAGCGCTGCCGAAGATGAATCGCGGGCGGCCTGCGTGTGCTGTCGAACATACCGGGCCACGATTAGCTGCCATGGTCGGCACCGAGGCTGCCCCCTGCCCTGGAGTACACCATGCGCTCGAACACCGTCAGCAGATACCTACTGTCCTGCGCTTTCGCGCTGGGCATCGTGCTGGTTTCGCCGGTTTCGATCGCGCAGACCGGGACGCGCGACGAGATCCGCGCCATCGAACAGGAATATGCACGCCAGAACGCCGGGCGCAGCATCTCGGACGAGCAGCTTGAGTATTACCTCGACCGCTCCCACGCCGGTTGGCCGATGAGCCGCATCAGCCAGGACATGTCCGACTACCGCCGCGCTTCGCCCAACAATGCCTGGCGCGCTCAGCAGGGCTGGGCCGCGACCGCGGTGGTGTGCAGCAGCATCGACAACGCCTATCGCGAATGCCCGGTGCCGTTCCGGGGCCACGCCGTGGTGAGCCAGCAGATATCCGACAGCGCCTGCGTGGAAGGCCAGAGCTGGGGCCAGAAGCAGGGCATGGTCTGGGTCAACCGCGGCTGCCGCGCGCGCTTCGCGATGGTGCCCGACACGACCGCCGCTGCCAGCGGCCGCCCCGGCATGGTGTGCAAGAGCAAGAAGGGCGAGCGCCAGGTGTGCAACACTGGCATTGACGGCCGCATTCGCCTGGTCAACCGATTCAAGAAAAGCGGCGCCTGCATCGAAGGCCGCACCTGGGGCCAGCGCGGCAACCAGGTGTGGGTGAGCGACAACTGCCGGGCCCGCTTCGCAGCCGCCTACGGCCATGGCAACGCCTACCCGGACCGCGATGCGCGCCAGGGCCGCAACGGCGCATGGGTGCGCGACACCAATTATTCGGTGACCTGTTCGAGCAACGGCGGCCAGCAGCGCTGCAACTGGGACGCGCGCTACGGTTCGCCGCGCCTGTCGCAGCGCATTTCAAAGACATCCTGCGTGGAAGGTCGCAACTGGGGCTACACGGCGCGTGACGGCCTGTGGACCAACGGCGGCTGCCGCGCCATTTTTGCCGCCCGCTGATTCATTGCGCTTGGTGGTGCTTCGGGACAGCCCCGGCCTCGGTCGGGGCTTTTTTTGCTATGGGCCCTGCCCTGCATCCGTGTTCCCACACCGAAGGTGAAACATGTCCAATACGTTACTGTTGCGCGATCCGTCGGCACCGGCTTCAGCGATCGGCACCGCGGTGCAGGCCGACGACCTGCGCTTGGCGCTGGCCGAGTTCCGCCAGAGCCTGGGCACCGTGCCCAAGAACTACCAGACCATGAC
Source organism: Lysobacteraceae bacterium (assembly GCA_003241895.1). Lineage (GTDB taxonomy): Bacteria > Pseudomonadota > Gammaproteobacteria > Xanthomonadales > Xanthomonadaceae > Arenimonas. The sequence continues at coordinate 76,602 of QBLY01000009.1, read as the reverse complement.
CTTGGCCGAGCGCGAGGCAGCCTTCCAACGGCTGAGCATCGCGGCGGAGGAAGCCGCGCGCATCGCTGAAAAGGCGGTGCGCGGGCTGGACGAACTGGCCATGGCCACGCAGCGTGACCCGCTCACCGACACCCCCAACCGCACGGTCATGCTCGACCGCATGGAGACGGCCATGGCGATGGCGCGGCGGCGGAAGTCGCTGCTGGCGGTGATGTTCCTGGACTTGGATCACTTCAAGCGCATCAACGACACCCATGGCCACGCCCGTGGTGACGAGTTGCTGAAGCTGGTGGCGCGCCGGCTTGAGTCGGCGGTGCGTGACGCTGACACCGTGAGCCGCTTCGGTGGCGACGAGTTCCTGGTGCTGCTGGCGGATATCTCCCAGGTTCAGGACGCAGGCGTGATCGCCGCGAAGATCCTCCAAGCCCTGGCCGAGCCGCATGAGCTGGCGGATTCAGAAACCGGCGTGCGGGCAAGCATCGGCATCAGCCTGTTCCCGGAGGACGGCAACGAGGTGCAGGCCCTGCTTGAGTCGGCCGACAAAGCGATGTACCGCGCCAAGAAACTGCCGGGCAGCTGCTACCAGTTCCACTCCATGCCCACGATGACCGACTCCAAGGTCCTCGACGAGGTGAAGAGGGCCGAGAACGACCAGTCGCTCCGCCAGGCCAACGAACGACTGGTGCTCAAGGTGCTTGCCAAGGACCCCGCGGACCCCGAGTCCGAGGCCGTTCACGGCCGGCGCGTGCGCTTCCTGGCGATGGTGGCGCACGAGCTGCGGCATCCGCTGGCGCCGATCCGCACCGTGGCCGAGCTGATCCAGCGCGCCGGCCGCGACGAGGACCAACTCACCCGGATGCGCCACGTGATCGACAGCCAGGTCTTCCACATGGCCCGTCTGGTGGACGACCTGCTGGACGACTCCCCCACGGTCGTGGGCCGGTTCCGGATGGAGCGCGTGCCGATGGATCTTTTCGCCACCCTGCGGCGGGTGACGCAGGCTTGGGAGCCGGCGTTGGCGCTGAAGAACCAAATGCTGCACCTGCGGATACCCAAGGGCCAGTTCATGGTGGAAGGCGACGCTACCCGAATCGCGCAGGCATTCGCCAACGTTCTCGACAACGCGTCCAGGTACACGCCCGAAGGCGGGCACATCCGCATCCTCGCGCGCCGCAATGCCGGCGGCATTTGCGTGCGCGTGTCGGACGACGGCATGGGCATGCCAAAGGGCATCATCGACTGCATATTCGGCCTGTTCTCACGCGGGACCCAGGCGATGGCGGTGCACAAGGGCGGGCTGGGCATCGGCCTGGCCGTGGCGCGCGAACTGCTGGAGGCGCACGGCGGGACGCTTTCAGCGAAAAGCCCCGGGGAGGGCCGCGGCAGCCATTTCGACGTCATGCTGCCCGGATTGCACAGCGCCACCGCGATCAAGGATTGACGCCGGCGCCCCCGCCATGCCGTCGGCTCAGTCGGCCAGTTCGAGCCACTCGGACTCGAGTTCGTCCTTTTCCTTGGACAATTCGCCCTGGCGCTGCGCCAGTTGGCCGATCTCGATGCCGCCGTCGTTGCCATAGATGGCGGGGTCGGCGAGTTGGGTCTCGATGCGGCCCAGTTCTTCCTGCAGCAGCGCGATGCGCGCCTCAACCTGCTTGAGCCGCTTGGCCGCCGCGTCGGATTCGTACTTCGTGCGCACGGGCTTGGGCGCCGGGGCGGGCGCCACCTTCGCCGCGGCCTTGGCCGGGCGCGGCTCGTTGTTACGGCTGCGCAGCCAGGCTGCGTATTCGTCCAGGTCGCCGTTGAACGATTCGACCTTGCCGTCCGCCACGCGCCAGAAGGTTTCGCACACCAGGCCGATCAGGTGGCGGTCGTGCGACACCAGCACGATGGCGCCGGCGAAATCGCTCAGCGCCTCGGCCAGCGCTTCGCGCATGTCCAGGTCGAGATGGTTGGTGGGTTCGTCGAGCAGCAGCACGTTGGGTTCGAGGTAGGCGATCAGCGCCAGCGCCAGGCGTGCGCGCTCGCCGCCGGAGAAGCCGTCCACCGATTCGAAGGCGCGGTCGCCGACGAAATTCCAGCGGCCCAGGAAGCTGCGCAGCACCTGTTCGCCGGCGTTGGGCGCCAGTTCCTTGAGGTGCCACAGCGGGCTCTGGCCCTCGTGCAGGCTTTCGACGGTGTGCTGGGCGAAGTAGCCGATGCGCAGGTCCGGGTGCGCCACGCGCTCGCCGTCCAGCAGCGGCAGTTCGCCCACCAGCGTCTTCACCAGCGTGGACTTGCCGGCGCCGTTGGGACCCAGCAGGCCCACGCGGTCGCCGGCCTCCAGGCCGAAGCCGACGTTGTTGAGGATCTTCACCGGCGCGCCGGCCGTGGCGTAGCCCGCGTCCACGTGGTTGAGCCGGATCAGCGAGTGCGGCAGCCGCGCCGGCTCGCCGAACTGGATGCGGAAGCTGCGCTCGGCGCGCACCGCCTCGGTGCCGGCCATCTTGGCCAGGCGCTTCATTCGGCTCTGCGCCAGGCGCGCCTTGCTGGCCTGGGCCTTGAAGCGATCAACGAAGCTCTGCAGGTGGGCGCGTTCGGCCTGCGACTTTTCGTGCGCTATCTGCTGCTGGCGCAGGTGCTCGGCGCGCTGGCGCTCGAAGCTGGTGTAGTCGCCCACGTACAGCTTGGCCTTGCCTTCGTGCAGGTGCAGGGTGTGGGTGCTGACGCCGTCGAGGAATTCGCGGTCATGCGAGATCATCAGCAGCGTGCCCGGGTACTTGAGCAGCCACGCTTCGAGCCACAGCACGGCGTCCAGGTCGAGGTGGTTGGTGGGTTCGTCGAGCAGCAGCAGGTCCGAAGGCATCATCAGCGCCTTGGCCAGGTTCAGGCGCACGCGCCAGCCGCCGGAGAACGACGACACCGCGCGGCCGTGCGTGTCGGCCGGGAAGCCCAGGCCGTGCAGCAGGCGGCCGGCGCGCGCCGTGGCGTCATAGCCGTTGATCTCGGCCAGCCTCTGGTGGGCGTTGGCCACCCCGTCCCAGTCTTCGGCGGCCATGGCTGCGGCTTCGGCCAGCAGGATGCCGTGCACCTCGGTGTCGCCCGACAGCACGAAGTCGATGGCAGCGTCGGGCAGCGACGGCGTTTCCTGCAGCACGCTGGCGATGCGCACCCGCCCGGGCAGGTCGATGTCGCCCTGGTCGGCCTCCACTTCGCCCATGACCGCGGCGAACAGGCTGGACTTGCCGCAGCCGTTGCGGCCGATCACGCCAATGCGCCAACCGGCGTGCAGGCTCAGGTCGACTTGGGACAGCAGCAGGCGTTCGCCGCGGCGCAGGGCGAAGTTGCGGAAGGCAATCATGGGGTGGGGTCGTGAACAGCGCGTACAGGCGAAGGCCGGCATTCTAGCAGGGTGGCGCTTGCGCCGGATTTGCCGGTATCGGCCGCTCGCCCCGATACTGGGTCGCCCCTTTCCCCAGGAGCCTGCATGACGCACGACACGCCCCTGATCGCCCTGCTCGCCGTCGGCCTGGTGCTGGCTTTCGTGCTGGGCACGCTGGCGCACCGGCTGCGGCTGTCGCCCATCGTGGGCTATCTGGTGGCCGGCATCCTCGTGGGTCCGTTCACGCCCGGCTTCGTCGCCGACGCCGACCTGGCGATGGAGCTTTCGGAGATCGGCGTGATACTGCTGATGTTCGGGGTCGGCCTGCACTTCTCGGTCGACGACCTGATGGAAGTGAAGTGGATCGCGATCCCCGGCGCCATCGTGCAGATCACCGTGGCAACCGCCCTGGGCTGGGGCCTGGCCTGGTGGCTGGGCTGGTCGCACCTGCAGGGCATCGTGTTCGGGCTGGCGCTTTCGGTGGCCAGCACCGTGGTGCTGCTGCGGGCGATGGAGGACCGGCGCCTGCTCGACACCAAGCGCGGCAGGATCGCCGTGGGCTGGCTGATCGTGGAAGACCTGGTGATGGTGGTGGCCCTGGTGCTGCTGCCGCCGCTGGCCGAGGTGATGGGCGCCGGCGACGCCCGTCCGGGGACCGGTTCACTGCTCGGTTCGCTGGGCCTGACCCTGGCCAAGGTCACCGGCTTCGTGCTGCTGATGATGGTGGTCGGGCGCCGCGCGATTCCCTGGCTGCTGGCGCGCGTGGCTGGGCTGGGCATGCGCGAGCTGTTCACGCTGTCGGTGCTGGCGATCGCGCTGGGCGTGGCGTTCGGCTCTGCGAAGCTGTTCGGCGTGTCGTTCGCGCTGGGTGCATTCTTCGCCGGCATGCTGCTCAACGGCGACCTGAGCCACAAGGCCGCCTCGGACTCGCTGCCGCTGCGCGACGCGTTCGCGGTGCTGTTCTTCGTCTCGGTGGGCATGCTGTTCGACCCGATGATCCTGGTGGAGCGTCCGCTGCCGGTGCTGGCCACCTTCCTGATCATCACGGTCGGCAAATCGCTGGCGGCCTATGCGATCGTGCGCGCGTTCGGCCATCCCACGTCCACCGCGCTGACGATCTCGGCCAGCCTGGCGCAGATTGGCGAGTTCTCCTTCATCCTGGCCGGGCTGGGCGTGTCGCTGGCCATCCTGCCGCCCGAGGGCCGCGACCTGGTGCTGGCCGGCGCGCTGCTGTCGATCATTGCCAACCCGCTGATCTTCGTCGTACTCGATCGCTGGCAGGCAGCGCAGGTGTCCCAGGCCGAAGCCCCGAGCCCCGAAGCGCCCGGCCCGCACAGTGGCCCGGCCCTGCCGGTGGAAGGCCATGCGATCGTGGTCGGCTTTGGCCAGGTCGGCAGCGAGATCGCCAAGCTGCTGCGCGAGCGCGGCGTACCCCTGCTGGTGATCGAAGACGACCACGACCTGGCGCAGAAGGCGCGGGCCGACGGCTACCCGACCGTGCGCGGCAATGCCGCCGCACCGCAGGTGATGGCGGAGGCCAATCCCGCCGGCGCCAAACTGGTGGTGATGGCGATCCCGCATGCGCTGGAAGCGGGCGAAGCCATCGCCCGCCTGCGCGCCGGCAATCCGGGCATGACCATCCTGGCGCGCGCCCACAGCGACAGCGAGGTCAGGCACCTGCTGGCGCACGGCGCCGACGGCGCGGTGCTGGCCGAGAAGGAGCTGGCGCACAGCATGGCCGAGATGGCCTTGTCGGCACCGCCGTTCCGCAACCTGCGCGGGACCTAGCGGGGGTTCCGGGCGTGCGGTCCGTGGCCGCGTCGCATCAACCCTGGCGGCCCCGTGCAGAGCACCGCTCAGAAGAGGTCGGGCTGCCGGGCTGCGGCCACCGGCGGTGACGTTTCAGGCTTGCCGCGGTTGCCGCGCTTGGGCTGCCTGGCGCGACTGCCGTGTTTCTCGAACACGCGCCGGCTCTCCTCGCGTTCAACGTGGGCGCGCTTCCACGCCGTGAGCTTGGCGCGCGCCTCGCGGGCCGCCTGTTCGTGGTCGCGCACGGGCGCGGGATAGTCACGGCCGATCACCGCGCCGGCGCTGCGCTGCTGCCCGGCGCCCATCAGCCAGGGCGTGTGGATCCAGTCGTCGGGTACGCCTTCGAGCTCGGGCAGCCAGCGCCGGATGAACTCGCCCCGGGGGTCCTGGTCCTGCGACTGCTTGATCGGGTTGTACATGCGCGGGATGTTGATGCCGGTGACGCCGGCCTGCATCTGCACCTGCGGGTAGTGGATGCCCGGCTCGTAGTCGGTGAACAGGCGCGCGAGGTGGTGCGCGGGCTGCCGCCAGTGCAGCCACAGCTGGTAGCTGGCCACCGACACCAGCATCGCGCGCATGCGGAAGTTGATCCAGCCGGTGGCTCGCAGGCTGCGCAGGCAGGCGTCCACGAACGGCCAGCCGGTTTCGCCGCCGGCCCAGGCGTCGAACCAGTCGCGACGGAACTCGTCCTCGCGCAGGCCGTCGAAGCCACGGTGCACGTTGCGCCATTCGATCCCGGGCTCGCTCTCGAGCTTTTGCATGAAGTGGCAGTGCCAGTGCAGGCGCTTCTCCAGCGACACCAGGTCGCGCAGCGGCACCGGGCCCGGCCCCGCCTCGCCCTGCGTGCGCACCGCATGCACCACCTCGCGCAGCGACAGCGCGCCGGTGGCCAGCGCCACCGAGAAACGCGAGCAGCGGGTCTGCGCCGACAGCGGGCTGCTCATGCCGCGCATGTAGCCGGCCCCGCGCCCGGCCAGGAACGTGGCCAGCGCCCGCTGCCCGCGCCGGCGGCCGCCGTGCTGGCGGCCGGGGCAATCGTCGTGGGCGATGCCCAGCGCCTGGCCGTCGGCAATAACGCCCGGCTCGACGTCGAGCGGCGCCAAGGCCGGCTCGGCCAGCGGTGCCGGCGACAGCCGCCGCTCCCATTCGCGGGCCCAGCCCTCGCGGCGGCGCAGGCCGCGCTGAATGCCGCCGCAGGGCTCCTGGTGCCAGCCGATGCCATGGCCCTTGGCCCAGGCGGCCACTCGTCGGTCGCGCTGGAAGGTCCAGTCGTTGCCGGTTTCCTCGTGCGACCACAGCGCGGCGATGCCGTGCCGCAGGCGGATGGCTTCGAGCACGGCCACGGCATCCCCGTACCGGACCACCAGCGGCTGGCCGCAGCGGGCCAAGTCCTCGCGCAGGTCGCGCAGCGCCTCGGCGATGGCCTGCCACTGCCGGCCGCTGGTGTCGGGCAGCTGCCAGTAGCCGGGTTCGGCGATGTAGAGCGGCAACACCACGCCGCGCGCGGCCGCCGCCGACAGCGGCGGGTGATCGGCGGCACGCAGGTCACGCTTGAACCAGACAACGTGGACCGACATGCCGCAAGCATCGCCATCGGCGTGTCCCGGCTCCGTGAAGGCCGGGTGACGCGCGCCAGCCCTGTGTCCATACCATCCCGCCGACCGCAGCACATGACAGAAAGTTTGCTGGATTGCCCCCCGGCCTCGTGGTATCACGAGGCTTCCCGAACCCACTGGAGTCACCCGATGCGCCGCAACCCGCTCACCCTCGCGCTACTGGCCTCCCTGGCCGCCGGCCCCGCCTTCGCCCAAACCGCGGCCCAAGAAGAACCCACGGAAACGGCCGTCCTGGATTCGATCATCGTCACCGGCACCCGGGTGGCCGACCGCACGGTCGCCGAATCCACGGCGCCGATCGACATCCTGACGGTGGAAGCGCTCACCGCCACCGGCACCCCCGAACTCGCCACGGCGCTGTCGCGCGCCCTGCCCTCGCTGAACTTCCCGCGCCCGGCCATCAACGACGGCACCGACACCGTGCGCCCGGCCCAGATCCGCGGCCTGTCGCCCGACCACGTGCTGGTGCTGGTGAACGGCAAGCGCTACCACACGGGTGCCCTGGTGAACGTCAACGGTTCGCAGGGCCGAAGCTCGTCGCCCGTGGACCTCAACACCATCCCGATCTCGGCCATCGACCGGGTGGAAGTGCTGCGCGACGGCGCCTCGGCGCAGTACGGCTCGGACGCCATCGCCGGCGTGATCAACATCGTGCTCAAGGGCAGCCGCTCGGGCGGCAGCGTGGCCGCGCGCCACGGCCAGTACAGCGCCGGCGACGGCGACACCAGCCAGATCGGCGGCGATGCCGGCTTCGCGATCGGCGACGAAGGCTTCATCCATCTCTCGGCCCAGTACGGCGAGCAGGACCAGACCGACCGCGCCCGCCCCTTCATCGGTACGCCCACGCCCACCTCCGCGCCGCTGGGCGTGGTGGTGCAGCGACAGGGTGACCCGGCCGTGGACTACGGCTCGTTCACCTACAACGGCGAGATCGCCTTCAACGACAACTTCGCCCTCTACAGCACCGGCATCTACACCAAGCGCGATGCGCTTTCGAACGGCTTCTTCCGCCCCGCTGGCGACGCCCGCAACATCCCGTCCATCTACCCCAACGGCTTCCTGCCCCAGATCAACAACGTCTCCACCGACAAGCACCTGGGCTTTGGCGTGCGCGGCACCACCAGCAACGGCACCAGCGTGGACGTCAGCTACACCTACGGCACCAACGAGCTGACCTTCGACATCCTCAACACGCTCAACCGCAGCCTGGGCCCGACCTCGCCCACCGAGTTCTTCGCCGGCTCGCTGGAGGTGGAACAGGACGTGTTCAACGTGGACCTGAGCAACCAGCTCGACTGGGGCATGGCCTATCCGGTGACCCTGTCCTACGGCGCCGAGTGGCGCCAGGACAGCTTCACCCAGGGCCCGGGCGAGCCGCTGTCGTATGCCCGCGGCACCTTCTCCACGGTGGGGGGCTCGCAGGTGTTCCCGGGCTTCAGGCCCAGCGACGGCGGCAGCTTCGACCGCCAGAACGTCTCTGTGTACGCCGGGCTGGAAGGCGACGTGACCGAGCGTCTGTCGCTCGGCTTGGCCGCGCGCTACGAGGACTACAGCGATTTCGGCACCACCTCGAACTGGAAGCTGTCGTCGCGCTATGCGTTCAGCGATGCGGTCGCGCTGCGCGCCACGGTTTCCACCGGCTTCCGGGCGCCGTCGCTGCAGCAGCAGTACTTCCAGTCCACCGCCACCAACTTCATCGGCGGCGTGCCGTTCGACATCGTCACCTTCCGGGTCAACAACCCGGCCGCGATCGCGCTGGGCGCCGAGCCCCTGCGTGCCGAAGAGTCCACCAACCTCAGCATCGGCCTGGTGCTGCAGCCGGTTGAAGGGCTTTACGTCACGGTGGACGCCTACCAGATCGAGGTGGACGACCGCGTCACCCTGTCCGAAAACCTCACCAGCACGGCGGTGCGCAACTTCCTCAACGCCAACGGCTTCCCGGGCGTCGGCGGCGGCCGCTACTTCACCAACGCCATCGACACCACCACCCGTGGCGTGGACGTGGTGGGCACCTACGCCTGGCAGCTGGAAGGCAGCACGCTGGACCTGACGCTGGGCTACAACCACAACAAGACCGAGATCGACCGCATCGCCGGCAACCCGCCGGCGCTCACCCTGATCGACCCGGCCGCGCTGCGCTTTGGCCGCGTCGAGCTGGGCCGCTTCGAAGTGGGTGCGCCGCGCGACAAGCTGCAGCTCGGGGCCCTCTACAGCATCGGCAACTGGAGCGTGGGCGCGAATGCCACGCGCTACGGCGAGTTCACGGTGCTGTTTGGCAACAATCCAGCCGACACAACGCGCGACCAGACCTACGGCTCGGAGTGGACGCTGGACTTGTCGGGCACCTACACCCTGGACCGTTGGGCCTTCACGCTGGGTGCCGACAATGTATTCGACACCTACCCGGACGAAGTGCTGTTCGCCAACAGCACCTCGGGCCAGCTGCCCTACAGCGGCAGCGCGCCGTTCGGTTTCAACGGTGCATTCCTGTACGCCAACGCCCGCTACAGCTGGTGATAGCTGGCTTCAAGCCAGCAATGCGCTGAAAAAAAGGCCCGGGAAACCGGGCCTTTTCCTTCGTGGCGACCGCAGCCTTCGGGCCCAGGCGTCAGCCCTTCGAGAAGGCCAGCGCGCCGCCCTCGGCCGTCACCTTCACGGTATCGCCGGAACCAAAGCCACCCGACAGGATCAGCGTCGCGAGCGGGTTTTCCAGCTGCTGCTGGATGGCGCGCTTGAGCGGCCGGGCGCCGTATACCGGGTCGAAGCCGATGTTGCCCAGCAGGGTCAACGCACTCTCGTCGATGTCGAGCTTGATCTGCCGCTCGGCCAGGCGCTTGCCCAGGTAGGCGGTCTGGATGGCGGCGATGCTGCGGATCTGCGCCTTGCCCAGCGGATGGAACACCACGATCTCATCAAGCCGGTTGATGAACTCGGGGCGGAAGTGCGACTGCACCACGCCCATCACCGCGGCCTTGATCTGGGTGTAGCTCTCGGCGCTGTCGTCGGTGCTCAGATCCTGGATGTGCTGGGAGCCCAGGTTTGACGTCATCACGATCACCGTGTTGCGGAAATCCACCGTGCGGCCCTGGCCGTCGGTGAGGCGGCCGTCGTCGAGCACCTGCAGCAGGATGTTGAACACGTCCGGGTGCGCCTTCTCCACTTCGTCCAGCAGCAGCACCGAGTACGGCCGGCGACGCACGGCCTCGGTGAGGTAGCCACCCTCTTCGTAGCCGACGTAGCCCGGGGGCGCGCCGATCAGGCGGGCCACGGAATGCTTCTCCATGAACTCGCTCATGTCGATGCGCACCATGGCGTCCTCGGTGTCGAACAGGAAGCTGGCAAGTGCTTTGCACAACTCGGTCTTGCCCACGCCCGTGGGGCCCAGGAACAGGAACGAACCGTTCGGCCGGTCGGGATCGGACAGCCCGGCGCGCGAGCGGCGGATGGCGTCGGATACGGCCTTCACTGCCTCGTGCTGGCCGATCACGCGGGTGTGCAGCGCGTCCTCCATCTTGAGCAGCTTCTCGCGCTCGCCTTCCAGCATCTTGCTGACCGGGATGCCGGTCCAGCGCGCCACCACTTCGGCGATCTCCTCGGCGGTGACCTTGTCCTGCAGCAGGGTGAAGCCCTTGGACTCGACTTCCGACGCGGCCTGGAGCTGCTTCTCGAGCTCGGGGATGCGGCCGTACTGGATTTCGCTGGCCTTGGCGAAGTCCTGGTGGCGGTGCGCGGCGTCGAGCTCCTGGCGCGCGGTCTCGAGCTGCTCCTTGAGCCTGGTGGCGGCCGTGAGCGTGGCCTTCTCGGCCTTCCATATCTCCTCCAGGTCATTGAACTCGCGCTCGAGCACGACGATCTCCGACTCCAGGTCGGCCAAGCGCTGCTTCGACTCGCTGTCCTTCTCCTTCTTCAGCGCCTCGCGCTGGATCTTGAGCTGGATCAGCCGGCGCTCCTTGCGGTCCATTTCCTCGGGCTTGGAGTCGATCTCCATGCGGATGCGCGAAGCCGCCTCGTCCATCAGGTCGATGGCCTTGTCGGGCAGCTGGCGGTCGGCGATGTAGCGATGGCTGAGCGTGGCGGCGGCGACGATCGCCGGGTCGGTGATCTCGACGCCGTGGTGCACCGCGTAGCGCTCCTTGAGGCCGCGCAGGATGGCGATGGTGTCCTCCACCGACGGCTCGCCCACGAACACCTTCTGGAAGCGGCGCTCCAGCGCGGCGTCCTTCTCGACGTACTTGCGGTATTCGTCCAGCGTGGTGGCGCCGATGCAGTGCAGCTCGCCGCGCGCCAGCGCCGGCTTGAGCATGTTGCCGGCGTCCATGGAGCCCTCGGCCTTGCCGGCACCCACCATGGTGTGCAGCTCGTCAATAAACAGGATCACCTGGCCTTCCTGCTTGGACAGGTCGCTGAGCACGGCCTTGAGCCGCTCCTCGAACTCACCGCGGAACTTGGCGCCGGCAATCAGCGCGCCCATGTCCAGCGACAACACGCGGCGATTGCGCAGGCCCTCGGGCACTTCGCCGTTGATGATCCGCTGTGCAAGACCCTCGACGATCGCGGTCTTGCCGACGCCGGGTTCGCCGATCAACACGGGATTGTTCTTGGTGCGCCGCTGCAGCACCTGGATGGTCCGGCGGATCTCTTCGTCGCGGCCGATCACCGGGTCGAGCTTGTTGGCTTCGGCGCGGGCCGTGAGGTCGATGCAGTATTTCTCCAGCGCCTGGCGGTTTTCCTCGGCGTTGGCGTCGGCCACTTTCTCGCCGCCGCGCAGTCCTTCCACGGCCTTGTCCAGCGCCGCCTTGTTGCCGCCGCTGGCCTTGAGCGCCTGGCCGGCGGCGCCCTTGTCGTCCAGGCAGGCCAGCACGAACAGTTCGCTGGCAATGAAGTCGTCGCCGCGCTGCTGGGCCAACTTGTCGCACACGTTGAGCAGGCGGCCCAGGTCGTTGCCCATGCTCACCTCGCCGGCCTGGCCGGACACCTTGGGCAGCTTGTCGAGCGCCTCGCCCAGGCGCTGGCGCAGGGAAGCGACGTTGACGCCGGCCTGGGCCAGCATCGGCCGCGTACTGCCGCCCTGCTGGTCCAGCAGGGCCACCAGCAGGTGCGCCGGTTCAATCAGGTTGTGGTCGCGGCCCACCGCCAGCGACTGGGCATCGCCCAGGGCCTGCTGGAAGCGCGAAGTGAGCTTGTCCATCCGCATGGTCGTCCCCCTGAAGATCGGGGCGGCAACACGCCACCCTCATCTTGCTTAACTGGCGGCGTGCGAAGGGACTTTCAAGCGTATGGCGACCGGCATTCAGGCGTCCTTGGGGACCGGCTGAAAGACGATGTGCGGGCCACCCTACGTTGGCAAGCTCAAGGCGTTTGGGCCAGCGCCGCCAGCGCCGCCTTGAAGTCGGCGTTGCCGGGCTCACCCTTGAGCGCCTTCTCGAGCGAGGCGCGCGCGGCAGGCTTGTCGCCGGCCTTGGCCTGGACCTGGCCCAGCCGGTACCAGGCATGGTGCAACGGCGGGCCTCCGGGCCCGAGCGGCAGCGTCAGGTAGGTCTTCAAGGCAGCCGCGCCCTCATCCAGGCGCTGGCCCGAAACGGCCGCGGTACGGCCCAACTGGTACCAGGCGCCGGCGGCCTTGGGGTCCTCGGCCGTCCATGCCTCATACAAGCCGAAGGCACGGTCCCACTGCCTGGTTTCCTGCAGCGCCTGGCCGGCGGCCGCGCGGTAGGTGACGCTTTCGGGGCGGGCCTCCCAGGCGGCGACGTAAGCCTTCGCCGCCACGTCGGGGTGTTTGTCGTGCATGGCCAGCCGGGCCCGGGCGTAGTGGCCGCGCGGCGGATCGCGCTTGGCCAGTTCGGCGGCCTGCGCGCGCGCCTTGTCCACGCTGCCGCCGACGATGGCGGGCGCCTGCAGGTAGTACTCCATCAGGTTGCCGCGGGCGTCGTGCAGGTTGGGGTCGAGTGCGATCGCGCGTTCGAAGGCATCGCGCAGCTTGGGCGCGATGAAGGCCTTGGACATCGCGTTCGCACGGCCGATCTGCATGCCGTAGGCGTTGCCCAGCCAGTAGTAGGCCTGGGCGTCGGTGGGTGCCAGATCAACCGCTTCATTGGCGGCGTCCACGGCGTCGCCGACCTCGCCCTGCTGCAGCAGCAGCCGGGCCTGCAGGATGCGCACCTGCGCGCTGCGGGGCTCGGCCTTCACCAGGGCCGCGATGGCAGGCGTCGCGCGCGCGTCCTTCACCTTGAGCCAGGCCTCGGCCTGCGCGATGGAGCTGGCTTGCGCAGGCGCGACCAACATCAGCAGGAGGCAGAACAGGAAGGGGCGCGCGGGCATGGACGGTCTCCGTTGGGTAGCGGCGACTCTCGCACGACGGCAGGTTCGGCCGAAGGTGCCGGAAGGCATCCATTCAACGGGCGGTCAGGGGGCGATCCACGCCAGGGTCGCCATGCGGCCGCTGCGGCCGTCGCGCCGATGGGAAAAAAATTGCGCGGGCTCATCGATGGTGCACCGGTCGCCGCCGTGCACGTCCGCCACGCCCACCGCCGCCAGCCGGCGCCTTGCAAGCGCAGGCAGATCGACGCGCCAATGGCCGGGCCGCGTGGCCTCGAAGGCAACCGCCGCCCCGGGATCGCCGGCCAGGAAAGCCTCGCGTACTTCGGCACCCACTTCATAGGCGCGCGGACCCGCCGCCGGGCCCAGCCAGGCCACCAGGTCCGATGCCGGCGTGCGCATCGCCCGCATCGTGGCCTCCAGCACGCCGGCAGCCAGGCCGCGCCAGCCGGCGTGGGCAGCGCCGATTTCGCTGCCGTCACGGGCGGCGAACAGCACCGGCAGGCAGTCCGCGGTCAGGATGGCCAGCACCACGCCCGGTGTGGCGGTTACGGCTGCGTCGGCCGCCGGCTCGTCGGCCGCCAGCCGCGGCGCATCCACGCGCAGCACGACGGTGCCGTGCACCTGCTGCAGCCAATGCGGCGGCGAGGGCAGCGCCAGCCACTGCGACAGCAGCGCGCGATTGGCCTGGGCGTCGGCCGGTGCGTCGCCGCAGCGCAGCCCCAGGTTCAGGCGATCAAACGGCGGCCGGGAAACCCCGGCACCGCCGCGCAGCGTGGTCAGCCCGCGCACGCCGGGCGGCGCGGGCCAGTCGGCGTCGATCCAGGCCGGCGCCGTCATGGGCGGGCTACTTCTTGGCCGCGGCCGTGTCGACGCGCAGGTCCAGCACCAGGCCCTGCATGTCGTCGGGCATCGGCGACTCGGTGGTGACGTCTTCGCCGGTGACCGGATGCCGGAAGGTGAGCTTCTCGGCGTGCAGGGCCTGGCGCTTGAAGCCCTGCAGGCGCGCCGCCAGCTCGGGCGTGGCGGCCTTGGGCTGGCGGTACGAGCCGCCGTAAAGCGGGTCGCCGACGATCGGGTGGCGCACGTGGGCCATATGCACGCGGATCTGGTGCGTGCGGCCGGTTTCCAGGCGGCACTCCACCAGCGTGTGGGAGCGGAACTTCTCCCGCACCCGATAGTGCGTGATGGCGTCGCGGCCCGTGCCTTCCTTGGCCACCGCCATGCGGATGCGGTCGGTGGGGTGGCGGCCGATCGGCGCCCGCACGGTGGTGCCGGCCACCATCGTGCCCTGCACCACGGCCAGGTACTGGCGGTGCACTTCGCGGCCCGACAGCTGTTCCACCAGCGAGGTGTGGGCGCGCAGCGTGCGCGCCACCACCATCAGGCCCGACGTGTCCTTGTCGAGGCGGTGCACGATGCCCGCGCGCGGCAGGCCCGACAGGCGGGGGTCGAAATGAAGCAGCGCGTTCACCAGGGTGCCCTTGGGATTGCCGGCGCCGGGGTGCACCACCAGGCCCGCGGGCTTGTTCACCACCAGCACGTCTTCGTCCTGGTAGAGGATCTCGATCGGGATGTCTTCGGGCAGGGCCTCGCCGGTCTCGACCTCGATGCGGATCGACAGCGTGACCGGCTCGCCGCCGCGCACGGCCTCCTTGGGCTTGACCAGGCGGCCGTCCAGCAGGGCGTCGCCGGCCTTCACCCACTCGGTGAGGCGGGAGCGCGAGAAGTCCGGGAACAGCTCGGCCAGCACCTGGTCGAAGCGCCGTCCGGCCGACTCCAGCGGGATGGTGGCCTCCAGCAACTCGCGCTCGCTGTCGTCGGTTTCGGTTTCGGTGTCGGGGTCGGGCTGGGAATGCGGGGTCATGGGCGTCTCGTCGGGCCAGGGGCGGCCCCCGCCCCCATTCATGGAGGCGACAGCGGGCTTTCCGGTATTATCCCCGAACTTGCTGCCTCCAGCGCCCTGACCTGCCATCCCGATGACCCGACTGCTCGGCAAGACGCGTTTTCTCCTTATCCTGATGCTCGTGGTGACCCTGGGAGGCTGCCAGAGCATGGGCAAGCTGTTCGGCGACCGCGAGGCGGAAACCGAAACCCTGCCGGTGGAAGCCATGTATTCCGAGGCCAAATCCTCGATGGACGGCCAGAATTACGACCGCGCCGGCCGCTTCTACCAGCGCCTGGTGTCGCGCTTCCCGTACGGCGCCTACAGCGAACAGGCGCAGCTTGAGCTGGCCTACGTGCAGTACCGCCAGTCCAAGACCGAAGAAGCCACGTCCACCATCAACCGCTTCATCCGCACTTACCCCACGCACCGCCACATCGACTACGCCTATTACCTCAAGGCGCTGATCAACTTCGACCGCAGCTCGGGCCTGCTGCTGCGCCTGGCCCGACAGGACATGTCGGCCCGCGACCTGGGCGCGCCCACCCAGAGCCTGAACGACTTCGCCGACGTGGTGCGCCGTTACCCCAACAGCCGCTACGCCCCCGACGCCCGCCAGCGCATGATCTACCTGCGCAACCTGCTGGCCCAGCACGAGCTCAACGTCGGCCTGTTCTACCTGCGCAAGGACGCCTACGTGGCGGCCGCCAACCGCGGCAAGTACCTGCTGCAGACCTACCCGCAAAGCGCCTTCGACGGCGATGCGCTGGCCCTGATGGCCACCGCCTACACCGGCCTGGGCCAGGACGACCTGGCCGCCGACACCCGCAAGGTACTGGAGGCGAACTACGCCGACCATCCCTACCTCAACGGCCGCGGCTGGCCCGAAGGCGACGGCTTCTTCAGCCGCATCAACCCCTTCGACGGCAAGTAGTCCACGCCGGGGCAACTTCGCAACGCCGCCTCCGGGCGGCGTTGTTGTTTCAGTCGCGCCAGCCCGACGTGATCGGATAGCGGCGTTCGCGGCCGAAGGCGCGGCGCGACAGCTTGGGCCCCGGCGCCGACTGGCGGCGCTTCCATTCGCTGATGCGCACCAGCCTGAGGATGCGCTCCACGGTGGCAGCGTCGTAGCCGTCGGCGACGATCTCGGCGAACGAGCGCTCCTGGTCCACGTGCCGCAACAGGATGGCGTCCAGCACGTCGTAGGGCGGCAGGGAGTCCTGGTCGGTCTGGTTGTCGCGCAGCTCGGCCGAGGGCGGCCGCGTGATCACCACTTCGGGGATGGCCGGTGATTGCGCGTTGCGCCAGTGGCACAGGGCCACCACTTCGGTCTTGTAGAGGTCCTTGATGGGGGCGAAGCCGCCGCACATGTCGCCATAAATCGTGGCGTAACCGACCGCATATTCACTCTTGTTGCCGGTGGTGAGCAGCAGGCCGCCGAAGCGGTTGCTCAGCGCCATCATCAGCGCGCCGCGGCTGCGCGACTGCAGGTTTTCCTCAGCCACGCCCGTTTCGAGATTGCCGAACATCGGCGCCAGCGCCGCCAGGAAGCCTTCGAACGGCGCCTCGATGGCGATCGTCTCCAGGCGCACGCCCAGCAGGCGCGCCTGTTCCTCGGCCAGGTCGTTGCTCAGGTCGCTGGTGTAGCGCGACGGCAGCCGCACGGCGGCGACGTTGCGGGCGCCCAGCGCGTCCACCGCCAGCGCCAGCACCAGCCCCGAGTCGATGCCGCCCGACAGCCCCAGCCAGACGCGGTTGAAGCCGTTCTTGCCGCAGTAATCCCGGATGCCGAGCACGATGGCCCGGTAGGCCAGCGACTCGCGGCTCTCGTCGGCTTCCTGGGGCCAGTGCAGGCGTGTAAATCGGCGCTCGCCGGCGTCGAAGTCGGTCACCAGCCAGTGTTCTTCGAACGCGCGCGCGGCCGGATGCACTCCGCCGTCGCCATCGGCCAGCACCGAGGCGCCGTCGAACACCAGCTCGTCCTGCCCGCCCACGCCGTTGAGATAAACCACGGCGACGCCGGTTTCCTGCACGCGTTGGGCCAGCAGGGCATCGCGCACCGCGGTCTTGTCGCTCTCGAACGGCGACGCGTTCGGCACCACCACCAGCTGCGCGCCCATCGCCGCGGTTTCAGCCAGCGGCTCGGGGAACCAGAGGTCTTCGCAGATCATCAGCCCCACCTGCACGCCGGCCACCTCGAAGGTGCAGGCGCCGCCGTCGGGGTCGACCGAGAAGTAGCGGCGCTCATCGAACACCGCGTAGTTGGGCAGCTCGCGCTTGCGATACGTCAATTCAATGCCGCCGTTGCGCAGCACGCTGGCGGCGTTGTACACCACCGCGCCCACCGCTTCCGGCCAGCCCACCACGGCGGTGATGCCGGTGCAGGCCGCGGCGATTTCCCGCACGGCGCGATCGCAGGCGGCCAGGAACTCTGGGCGCAGCAGCAGGTCCTCGGGCGGGTAGCCCGACACGGCCGTCTCGGGGAACAGCACCAGGTCGGCGCCGTGCACGTCGCGCGCCTGCGCGATCAGCGCCGCGATGCGCGTGGCGTTGCCCCGCACGTCGCCCACCAGGAAGTCGAATTGGGCCAGGGCGATTCGGAGAGAGTCAGCGGCCATCTGGGAGCTCGATTCAAGTCTTGTAAGGGATTCTAGCGGTTCCGAATCGTCTCTATGGCGGATCGCAGGCGCAACGCTACCGCCGGAGTGAGACTTTCGACGAAATCGGCGTTTAGATGCTGCTCGTCCCGATAAACCAAGCGGCCGTTGATCAGCGCACGGCACTGTTGGTCTGGACAAACCAAATCGTTGAGGTAGACGACCTCGCCCTGCCCTCCAGACACCACTGCGCTTCTGAGATAGGCCGTCACTGTTGTACTGTCGCTTTTAGCCAATGGGGACGCGCAATCAGGTGCTTGCAAGCTATCGCCAACCAACCGGCCCGTCGTAATTACGCAGAGCGGAGCATTGAACGGGAGAATAGGCGTGGGCGCCAAGATCAGCACGGGACGTTCAGGCGCAGCGAGGAGGTTGACGATACGGACAGTGCCATCCCGCCATTGCTTTTCAGTGAAGTCGTACTGTGTCGAACCGATCACCACTATGTCTGGTGAGTTGGCTTCAACAAATTCTATTGCTTTCTGCCTCCATTCCTCGCATTCAGTGAAACGCCGGTTGATGCGAGGGTATACGAACGGAACGTCCGCGATGGGGCAAGAGGATTTGGTCAACACTATCAGTCGATACCGCCATTGGTCGGCTACTTTTTCCAGCGCAGGTAGCCATTGAGCTCCGACGCTGTCACCAATGAATACGACAACGCCTTCTGGTGCCACAGATCCTTCGGCCACCTTCCCTGACGCGCACGGCACTAGGTCTGACGAGCTGTACCAATCATCACAGCCTGGACGGCTGTATATCTCGGGAACGCTTATCGCTGCACCTACTCGGCCCTCGAGCGAATCAGCCCAGGCTTCAGGCGCCGGCCTTTCCAGACTACCCAACACCAAAAGTAACGCTGCAACTATGACGGACGCGAACAGCGCCAACAGCACAGAGTCGCGGGAGCTCCTACTCGAGCGGCGGGCGGGCGCCTCTACCCAGATATAGCTGGCCCAAGCGACCAAGAACGAGATCAATACCAAGCCCAATGTCAGCGGCATTGTGGGCGTTCCGAGCCCCATCACCGGCATGATCATCAGGAACGGCCAGTGCCATAAATACCAGCTGTAAGAAATGCGGCCAGGAAGGCGCAGGACCTGTAGTG
The DNA here is from genome assembly GCA_003241895.1 of Lysobacteraceae bacterium. Taxonomy (GTDB): domain Bacteria; phylum Pseudomonadota; class Gammaproteobacteria; order Xanthomonadales; family Xanthomonadaceae; genus Arenimonas. The sequence continues at coordinate 57,854 of QBLY01000009.1, read as the reverse complement.
AAAGCAACCTAGGCACCCAACCAGCCCGCGAAAAGCCACTGACCAGAAGACATCCTGCCGCCAGGGTGGGGAAAAGCGCGTCCCATCCTGGATATGGACGTGAGCCATCGATCCAGACCAACGATGCTGCAAGAAAGACCACGCCGATGCCGCCTGCAAGTCCGGGAATCCAAGGCCGCGTCAACCATGGTCCCGCAGACATCCGATAAACCAAACCCCCGAGTGACAACTGCCAAAGTCGCGACGGCATAAGGTAGTAGGCGGCCTCGGCGTTGTGCGACAGCATGGCCAAGCTCAGCATGAACCCGATAATGGTTATCCACGCCAAGGTAGAGATTCCCGTGCCGAATCGGCGCCACAGCAGCGCGATAAGAGCGGGCCACACAAGGTAGAACTGCTCCTCTACCGCCAAAGACCATGTGTGAAGGAACAGGCTGCCGTTCGCACCTGTACCAAAATATTCGAATCCTGCAAAGGTGAAATGGAAGTTGGCCGCCCATAGGACCGCCCAGAACGCGCTGGTAAGCTGAAGTGTGAGCACGTCGCGCGGAAGCAGCCACAGTGCCGCCAACGTAACCAACGCGATCATGACCAACAAGGCGGGCGCCAGCCGGCGTGCACGCCGCGCGTAGAAGGCCCAGTAGTCAATCCGCCCCGACTCGCGAAGTTCGTCAGTCAGCAGTGCGGTAATCAGAAAGCCGGAGATTACAAAGAAGATGTCCACGCCGATGAAGCCGCCGGCAAGCCCGGGAGCGCCTGCATGCGCAAGCACTACCAACAGCACTGCAACACCGCGCAAACCTTCGATATCCGTTTTGAACTTCATCCCTCTCCCCACCCAGGAAACAACAAGGGCCGCATCAAGCGGCCCTGTCGTCCAAACATTTTAGAAAGGTTACTTCAGCCGGGCCGCGATGGCCTGGCCCAGGTCGCCGGGCGACTTCACCGTGGTGACGCCGGCCTTCTCGAGCGCGGCGAACTTGCCCGCCGCCGTGCCCTGCCCGCCCGAGGCGATGGCGCCCGCGTGGCCCATGCGCTTGCCTTCCGGAGCCGAGGCGCCGGCGATGAAGCCCACCACCGGCTTGGTGACGTACTGGGCGATGTATTCGGCTGCTTCTTCCTCGGCGCTGCCGCCGATTTCGCCGACCATGATGATGCCTTCGGTCTGCGGGTCTTCCTGGAACAGCTTCAGGGCGTCGATGAAGTTGGTGCCGTTGATCGGGTCGCCGCCGATGCCGATGCAGGTGGACTGGCCCAGGCCGGCGTCGGTGGTCTGCTTCACGGCTTCGTAGGTGAGCGTGCCCGAGCGCGACACGATGCCGATCTTGCCCGGCATGTGGATATGGCCCGGCATGATGCCAATCTTGCACTCGCCCGGGGTGATCACGCCGGGGCAGTTCGGGCCGACCAGCACCACGTCCTCGTAGCCGTCCAAAGTGTTCTTGACGCGCAGCATGTCCAGCACCGGGATGCCTTCGGTGATGCAGACGATGACCCGGATGCCGGCGTCGGCCGCTTCCAGGATGGCGTCGGCCGCGAACGGCGGCGGCACGTAGATCACCGACGCGTCGGCGCCAGTTTCTTCCACGGCTTCGCGCACGGTGTTGAACACCGGCAGGCCGATATGGGTGGTGCCGCCCTTGCCCGGCGTGACGCCGCCGACGACCTTGGTGCCGTACTCGAGCATCTGCTCGGCGTGGAAGGTGCCCTGCTGGCCGGTGAAGCCCTGGACGATGACCTTGGTGTTCTTGTTGACCAAAACGCTCATGGTTTGTGTGTCCTCAGGCTGCAGCGGCAACGGCGAGCTTGGCGCCGTCGTTGATGTCGTTGGCGGCCTGGATGGCCAGGCCGGAGTTCCGGAGGATTTCCTTGCCCTTGTCGACGTTGGTGCCTTCCAGGCGCACGATCACCGGCACCTTGACGTCCACTTCCTTCACCGCGGCAATGATGCCCTCGGCGATCATGTCGCAGCGCACGATGCCGCCGAAGATGTTGACGAAGATCGCCTTCACCTTGTCCGACGACAGGATGAGCTTGAAGGCCTCGGTGACGCGTTCCTTGGTGGCGCCGCCGCCCACGTCCAGGAAGTTGGCCGGCGAGCCGCCGTTGAGCGCGATCACGTCCATGGTGGCCATGGCCAGGCCGGCGCCGTTGACCATGCAGCCGATGTTGCCGTCCATGGTGACGTAGTTGAGGTCGTACTTGCTGGCCAGCAGCTCGGTTTCGTCTTCCTGGCGCACGTCGCGCATGGCGGCCAGGTCGGGATGGCGGAAGGTGGCGTTGTCGTCGGAGTTGATCTTGCCGTCCAGCACGGCCAGGTCGCCGTTGGTAAGGATGGCCAGCGGGTTGAGTTCAACCAGCGCCAGGTCCTTTTCATTGAACAGCTTGTACAGGCCCATCATGATCTTGCTCAGCTGGTTGACCTGCTTGGCGGTGAGGCCCAGGTCGAAGCCCAGTTCGCGGCACTGGTAGGGCTGCAGGCCCTGCACGAAGTTCACGTTCAGCACCTTGATGGCGTCCGGGTTTTCCTTGGCGGTGGTCTCGATGTCCACGCCGCCGTCGCTGGAGGCGATGAAGGTGACCGAGCGGGTGCTGCGGTCCACCAGCACGGAAAGATAGAGTTCCTTGGCGATGTCGGTGGCCTGGGTCACCAGCACCGTATCCACCGGCAGGGCGACGCCTGCGGTCTGGTAGGTGGTCATCTTGGTGCCGAGCATGGCCTTGGCGTATTCGCGGACCTGGTCGAGGGTCTTGGCCAGCTTCACGCCGCCGGCCTTGCCGCGACCGCCGGCATGGATCTGGGCCTTGACCACCCAGAAGTCGCCGCCGATGGCCTTGGCCGCGTCCACGGCCTCTTCGGGGGTGCGGGCGACGCGGCCCGCCGGGACGGCGATGCCGTAGTCGGCGAACAGCTGCTTGGCCTGGTATTCGTGGAAGTTCATGCGGCTACCTTGAAGTGGGAGGGGTCGCGAGCGAGGGGCGTTATTGTCGCCGACCCCCCCTTCAAAGGCAAAGACGCGGGTTTTCCGGGGTGGAAGGGCGCCATGGCCCGATCGCCGGAGTCCATGGGCCCCGCCGAGGGGCATACTTGGACCATGGCCAGGCCCCACCGCAAATCCATAGCGAACTCGCCGCAGCGGCGCGAGCTCTACTTCTTTACGCTCTACCGGATGCTCGAGGCCGCGCTGCTGGCGCTGGTGGCCTTCAGCCCGGTGGGCGAATACATGCTGGAAATCCGCGATCCGGGCGTGCTCAAGACCTTGGTGGTGCTGTACTTCGTTGCGGCCATCGCACTGCTGGTGGCCAGCTACCGCAGTGAGATCCCGCCGCCTCGCCAGGCGGCGGTCGGCCTGAGCCTGGACCTTCTGGCGGTGATTGGCACCCTGGCCGTCACCAGCGGCGGCCAGGGCGGCATCGCCCTGCTGCTGCTGTTCAACGTCGGCGCCGGCGCGCTGATCCTGCCCCAGCGCGTGGGCCTGGGCTTCGCCACCGCGGCGGCCTTGGTGGTGCTGAGCGAAAGCTTTTACCGCCGCGCGTTCGAGGCCATCGACCAACGGCCGATGGCCGAGTCGGTGATGTTCAGCGTGACCTACCTCGCCACCGCGGTGCTGTGCGAGCTGCTGAGCCGGCAGGTGATCGAATCGCAGGCCCTGGCCGACCGGCGCGGCGAAGAGCTGGCCAACCAGGCCGAGATCAACGAGCTGGTGATCCGGCGCATGCGCACCGGCATCCTGGTGGTGGACGGCGACCACCGGGTGAAGGTTTGCAACGAGGCCGCCTGGGGGCTGCTGGGCAAACCCTCGCCCGACCGCCAGCAGTTGTCCGACGTGGCGGTAAGCCTGCACCGGGCGCTGCTGGTCTGGCGGCAGGGCCGGGGCGAGACCCCCAAGGCGATGACCCTGGCCGAGGGCGCGCCGGAGGTGCTGCCGCGATTTGTGTCGCTCAGCCTTACCGACAACCTGTTCCTGATCTTCCTCGACGACAGCCGGCTGTATTCCGACCGCGCCGAAGAGCTCACCCTGGCCACGCTGGGCCGGCTTTCGGCCAGCATCGCCCACGAAATCCGCAACCCGCTGGCGGCCATCAGCTATTCGGTTCAGCTGCTGGAGGAAACCACCAACCTGCCCGAGGCCGACCGCCGCCTGCTGGAGATCATCCACACCCAGTGCCAGCGCATGAACGGCATCGTGCAGGACATCCTGGGCCTGGCGCGGCGCGAGCGGTCGCAGCCCGAAACGGTGGACATCGGCCAGTTCGCCCGCCGCTTCGTGGACGAATACCGCGCCAGCCATCCGCTGGAAACCGACATCGTTCAGGCGGTGAGCGAGCGCACCACGCTGGCCATGGCCGACCCGCGGCATCTGCACCAGGTGCTGACCATCCTGGTGCAGAACGCACTGACCTACGGCCGCCTGCCCGGCGAGCCGGCGAGGGTGACCGTAGCCGTGCGCAGCGCCCCGCCAGGCGCGCCGCCCGAGCTCACCGTCAGCGACCGCGGGCCGGGCATCCCCGCAGCGGTGGCCGACCGGATATTCACGCCTTTCTATACCACCAGCGAACACGGCACCGGGCTGGGCCTGTACATCGCCCAGCAGCTTTGCGAGGCCAACCAGTGCACCCTGACTTACCAGCCCGTGCCGGGCGGCGGCAGCTGCTTCCGCATCGTGCTGCCGCCGGGCCTGACCCTGATGCAGGACGATATCGGCAACGGCCGGCTCAATCTGGCCTGAAACCACCCGATTCAGCTAAGGTATGGGGGCCTTTCCCGCCCGTCCCCCGGTAATACATGGCCACCCCCCGCAGCGCCCTGGTAGTAGACGACGAACGCGACATCCGGGAGCTGCTGGTCCTCACCCTGGGCCGGATGGGGCTGCGCGTGGACACTGCCGCCGACCTCACCAGCGCCCGCGCCCAGCTGGCCCAGGGCAGCTACGACCTGTGCCTGACCGACATGCGGCTGCCCGACGGTTCCGGGCTGGACCTTATTTCGCTGATCGCCACGCGCTATCCCGACACTCCCGTGGCCATGATCACCGCTTTCGGCAACGTCGAAGCCGCCGTGAACGCGCTCAAGGCCGGCGCCTTCGACTTCGTCACCAAGCCCGTGGACCTCACCGTGCTGCGCCGGCTGGTGCAGCACGCGCTGGACCTCAACCAGCAGCGCCGCAGCGCCACCCCTGCCAGCGGCCGCCTGCTGGGCGAGTCGGGGCGCATGCAGCAGCTGCGCCAGACCATCGGCCGCGTCGCCCGCAGCCAGGCGCCGGTGTACATCAGCGGCGAATCGGGCGTGGGCAAGGAGCTGGTGGCGCGCCTGATCCACGAACAGGGGTCGCGCGTGGCCGGCACCTTCGTGCCGGTGAACTGCGGCGCCATTCCTTCGGAGCTGATGGAAAGCGAGCTGTTCGGCCACAAGAAGGGCAGCTTCACCGGCGCACACGCCGACAAGGAAGGCCTGTTCCAGGCCGCCAACGGCGGCACCCTGTTCCTGGACGAAGTGGCCGAGCTGCCCCTGCACATGCAGGTGAAGCTGCTGCGCGTTATCCAGGAAAAGTCCGTGCGGCCCGTGGGCGCACCGGCAGAGCTGCCGGTGGACGTGCGCATCCTGTCGGCCACCCACAAGAACCTGGCCAAGCTGGTGGAAGAAGGCAAATTCCGCCAGGACCTCTATTACCGCATCAACGTGATCGAGCTGGCCGTGCCGCCGCTGCGCCAGCGCAGCGAGGACATCGCGATGATCTCGGCCGCCATCCTGGCCCGCCTGGCCGGCGAGCAGACCGACGCGCTGCCCTCGCTGAGCGAGGAAGCCGAGGCGGCGCTGGCGGCGCACCCCTTCCCGGGCAACGTGCGTGAGCTGGAGAACATCCTCGAGCGCGCCGTCGCCCTGTGCGACGGTAAGCACATCGAGGTGGCCGACCTGTACCTGCCCCAGGTGGACAGCCTGATTGGCCAGGACGCCGACGTGCCGCTGCGCCAGGCCGTGGCGCCGTCGCCGGCCGCGGCAGGCACCGAAGCCACGGCGCTGCCCGAGGCCATCGAGCAGATGGAGCGCGACACCATCCAGAAAGCGCTGGAAGCCAACCGCTACAACAAGACCAAGACCGCGGTGCAGCTGGGCATTACCTTCCGGGCCCTGCGCTACAAGCTCAAGAAGCTGGGGATGGAGTGAAAGCGGGCTTCAATGTGACGCTGATTGTCACTTTCTGACAATTCGGCCCGTACGGGTGACTCTTGTCCCGTTTCTGGCTGGCCTTGCGTTGTTTGATGTGCCTATAGTTTGGCCTGTGACGGCGGAATCCGAGTTGGCACAGTTGATGCATTGACTTACCTGCACGTGCCTCGGCACGGCTACCCAAGGACGGGAAAAACCGTTCGAGCACGTGACAATTACCAACAACCCTAGGGACAATACCTATGAAATCCATCCAGAAAGGCTTCACCCTGATTGAACTTATGATCGTGGTCGCGATCATCGCCATCCTGGCCGCCATCGCTCTGCCGGCGTACCAGGACTATGTGGCGCGCGCCCAGGTTTCCGAGGCGATGAGCCTGGCTTCCGGTGCCAAGACTGCGGTCTCCGAGAAGTTTGCTGATACCGGCGTTTTCACTGGCATCGATAACCCTGCCGCGGGCCTTGCTGCGGCGGCCAGCATCAATGGCAAGTATGTGCGTCGGGTCAACCTTGCTGCCGGCGTCGTCACCGCCACGTTCCGTGCGGCGGGCTCGGCCAGCGGCAAGATCGCTGGCCAGACCCTCGTGCTGACTCCGTCGGATGCTGGTGGCTCGATCCGTTGGGCCTGCAGCGGCTCCGTGGCGCCCAAGTACCTGCCGAGCTCCTGCCGTTAACTGACTCCAAAGCTTATGCAGTTGTATTGAACAGGGCCGCTTATCGGCCCTGTTTTTTTGTCCGAGGCCATGAAGACCACTAGTCACCACGTCGCTGCTTATGCCTCGCTTGTACTGCTCGCCGTAGCTATCTACTGGCCGGGCCTTGCTGGCGGCTTTCTGTTCGATGACTTCCCTAATCTCGTTTTCGATCCTGACTGGAAGGTCACGTCCTCCGAATGGTCACAGTGGCGCCGCGCAGCATCGCAAGGCATTGCCAGCGAGGGCGGACGAGGCCTCGCCCTGCTCAGTTTCGCTGCCAACCATCTGTTTACAGGCCTCGATCCGTGGCCGATGAAACTTACCAACGTATTGATGCACGCCGGGAATGGCATCTTGATGCTGTTGCTTTGTCGCCGGATCTTCGCAAAAGCGCGATCCTTTGGCCCAGCCCCTGGCGATTTCGTCGCTTGGGCAATCGCAGCTGCGTGGCTACTGCACCCGATGCAAGTTTCGACTGTGCTGTACGTTGTGCAGCGCATGGAAATCGGCTCGCAGGGCTTCACGCTGTTGGCCCTGCTGTTCTATTTCGTGGCTCGCGAACGGCAGTGTGCCGGAACCCGCGCGTGGCCATGGCTTGCTGGCGCAGCTGCGGCTACCCTCCTTGGTCTCGGCTTCAAAGAGTCAGCCCTGCTGGTGCCTCTGTACGCCGGTTTGATCGAAGTGACCCTGTTTCGATTCAGGACGCACGGCGGAACCGCTTCCCGTGGCTGGAAGACGTCTTACCTGCTGCTACTCCTATCCGGCGCTTTCGTGTACCTGTTTGTCGTTCTTCCGCCCTACCTGCATGCCGGTGCTTACGGCTCCAGGGATTTCACGCTTTACGAGCGCCTGATTACGCAGCCGCGCATTCTCTGCATGTACCTCGGCCAGATCCTGTGGCCGGCACCTGACCGCCTTCTTTTCTATTACGACCAAGTCCGCGCCTCCACGGGGCTGTTGCACCCATTGAGCACCCTGTGGTCATTACTGCTGATAGCTGCGTTGGCTGTTTGCGCTATCGCGGCCCGAAATCGCCGCCCCCTGCTGGCCCTTGGTATCGGCTGGTTCCTGGCCTCGCATTTTCTTACGAGCAATATTGTGCCGCTGGAGCTTGCCTTCGAACACCGGAATTACCTGGCCCTATTCGGCGTACTGTTGACGATCAGTGGACTCTTCGCCGGATCCGTCCGCGAATGGGAGCCCGCTACCCGCCGACTCCTAATTCTGCTTCCGGTAGTAACTCTGGGGGGACTGACGTTTTTGCAGAGCCTCACATGGGCCACACCACTGGGATTGGACATGAGCCTCGCCTCGCGAAATCCGGATTCCATAAGAGCCAGCTACGCCCTCGGGACGCAATGGATGCAGATGAGCGGTGGCGATTCCAACCAACCCCTATGGGGCCTCGCATTCGAAGAGTTCGGCCATGCGGCGGCGCTGCCCTATGGATCCGGGCTGGGCGAGCAGGGACAGATATTCATGCTTGCCCGTGCCGGCAAACCGGTCCCGCCAGCCCTATGGCAGCAGCTGCGTCGGAAGCTTGCAGGAAAGGGAGTCACCGTGGAACAGGAAGCCTTGCTTCACTCACTGGTGGAATGTCGCGTACGCTCACAATGTCGGTACAAGGACGTTGAGCTTCAAAAAACCTTGCTGCAGGTCGTCTCTGATAACCCAGGTTCGGTGGTGTCTCGGATCCAGTACTCCAACTTTGCCTACAACGTAATGCAGGACCAAGAGCTCGCAGTAGCCTTGATGCGGGACGCGATACGATTGGAGCCGGAAAACGCCATTTCACGGGCCGGACTGGTCAAACAGTTGTTGGCATCAAACTTGCATAGTTCTCAAGAGGTTGAGCGCGAACTGGCTTGGCTACGAGCTGCAAATTCCAATGGCCAGCTGGACGCCGAACTGGCGGAGATTGAGGCACTCAAGTAGCGCCCCCAAGCATGTCCCTGGGGTATCGCATAATCACCGTTTGCGCCGGAAGGCGGGGGCTTTGCATGAAACGTACCCGAGGCTTCACCCTGATTGAACTAATGATAGTGGTGGCCATCATCGCCATTTTGGCAGCCATTTCACTGTTCGCCTATCAGGATTCGGTTGCACGCGCGCAAGTGGCGGAAGGATTGGGTCTCGCAACCGGCGCCAAGACCGCTATCACTATCTACCACGCCGAAAACAACCAGTTCCCAGTTGACAATGTTGACGCAGGCTTGGCAGGGCCGACTTCGATCAACGGTCGTTACGTGCGCTCGGTCACGGTCACAGGTACCGGCGGCATCGATGTGCTCTTTTCCGGCAGTGCCAACGCAAAGATCGCAGGCCAGACCCTTATGCTTGCACCGATCGAACAAGGAGGTAGTTTATCTTGGGTCTGCAGCGGTCACGACGCAAGATACCTGCCTAGCAGTTGCCGCTAAGGCGGGCGGCGGCGCGGCTCAGCCGCTGGGTGCCGGCCACGTGCCGATCCATACCTGTCTGGATAGCGCGCTGCCTTTCACGTCAATACCGCTTCTTTTTTTAACTGATCTGAATCTTTGGGCGGGCGAAATCGCAAGGCACGTGCTGGCGAAGGAGATCTAGCACGCCAAGAGAGTCGCTTTTGGTCGACTCATCGGCTTCGTATCCGATTGGATGGGCTCCAACTCGTATCAGCAATCCCAATATCGGTAAGAGGGATGAGTGAATGAAGCAGATCCACGGCATCCTGGATCGCAACTGGATGACTAACAGCGGGTCATTGGTCGAAGCCTTCAAACAACGAATTGCACACCATCTCGGCGTGCGTCACTGCGTAGCAACGTGCTACGGAGCCATTGCACTAGAGACTGCCATTCGCGCGCTCGAACTCGAGTTCATGTCCACTGGATCCCACTAGCTCCGTACGAAGCGTTTAAGGATAATCTATACCTCGCCCACGCCAGCGAAAATCGACAGACCAATGGACGCCAACTTCCCTCCGATGAAAGTGCTCATGGCAAGCACATCCTTTCCGGCGGATGCTGCGGACTGGCGAGGGCTTTTCATAAGGCAGATGACATTCGCGCTTGCAAGACGCCGGGACTTGCGCCTCAAAACCTGGTGCCCCCCAGGGCAATATCCGGAAAATATCGAGTGTGCCGCCAGCCCTGAAGATGAGGCATGGCTATCCGACATGCTAAAAGCGGGCGGCATCGCGCATGCTGTTCGAACCGGTAGCCTTAATGCAGTTCTTCGACCCCTCCAACTGCTTATCCGGCTGCACGCGCTGTATCGGAGGGAGAAAGAAGCCGACGTGGTCCACGCCAACTGGCTGCAGGTTGCTCTCCCTATTCCCAAGGACCAACGCCCCTTGCTGGTTACCGTCCTAGGTACTGACTTTCGGCTCTTACGTCTGCCGGGAATGAGGAGACTGCTGCGGCGGGTCTTCTCAGCGCGCCGTACTGTCATTTGTCCCAACGCCGAATGGATGGTGCCTGACCTGCGAGCAGCTTTCGGCGATATTGCGGAAATCCACTGCGTACCATTCGGTATCGATGAGGCGTACTACAGCCTGGTCCGGCGGCCAGAGAAGCCCGAGCAATGGCTCTGCATATCGCGCATCACGACCGGCAAGATCGGGGATCTGCTTGTTTGGGGGGAGCGTTACTTCAAACGCAATCAACGCCGGTTGCATCTTTTTGGACCGATGCAGGAGTCGATCCATCTTCCAGAATGGCTGTCGTACCATGGCCCAGTAAGTCAATCCGACTTGCTGGCCAAATGGTTCCCTTCTGCCACTGGCCTAGTTTCACTTAGCCGGCACCCCGAAGGCCGCCCCCAGGTGATGCTGGAGGCGATGGCCGCCGGCCTGCCCATCGTTGCCTCGGCGCTCCCTGCGCACTGCAGCCTTCTTGAGCCATCTGGCGCTGGCATAGTGTGTAAAAGCCAAGATGAATTCGGGCTGGCGCTTGAAGAGATTGAACAACCGGAATCCGGAGTCCGTTTTAGCGCCGCAGGAAGAGCCTTTGCGATGCAGAACTTCGGCACGTGGGACACATGTGCGGCTCGGTATGCTGCAATCTATCGGAGACTGCTGACGGTATGACCAAGTCCGCGCACGTATTGGGAGGCGAAGGGTTCATTGGGAGCAACTTGGTTGCCCGCCTTCGCGCCGGCGGGCACGGAGTCACTATGGGCATCCGGCCGCTAGCCCCAAACAAGCCGGAAGACTTTGCGGAAATAGTGGCCAGCAACGACTGGGTAGTCCACGCGGCTTCTGCCTCTACGCCTTCAAGCAGCGCTACGGACCCGCTTCACGAGCTTGATGACAACCTGAGAACCACGCTGTGCTTGGTCCAGGCGCTACAGCAGGCACCCCATTGCGGCGTGATCTATCTGTCCTCAAGCGGAACGCTTTACGGTGAACTTCTGGATCGGGAAGCTACCGAACTCGATCCTGTGAGGCCGCGAACCTACCACGGCGCGGGCAAAGTGGCTGCAGAGCACTTCCTACATTCTCTTTGCCTGCAGTTTGGCAACCCCGTCGTTTCGGTCCGCCCCTCGAACGTCTACGGCCCTGGGCAACGTTCGCGTCCCGGATTCGGAATCATCCCGACCGCTTTTGAGCGTTGCCTCGACGGGCAACCGCTAAATCTCTGGGGTGACGGTTGCAACATACGCGACTATCTATATGTGGACGACCTGTCGGACCTTCTAACGCGAGTGATCTGCGCGGATCCGGCCAAGAAATACGACGTCGTCAATGCCTCATCCGGATCGGGGCATTCGCTGCTGCAGCTTGTAGAAGCAATTCGGAATGTCACAAGGAAAGAACTCGATGTCAGCTTTCAACCAGCGCGTCAGCTGGACGCCAGACGCATCGTCCCGAACTCGCTCCATGCCGCAGCGAAGTACGGATGGCGGGCCACGACCCCGCTTCACGAAGGGCTGGAGCGGGCTTGGGCTTGGCACAAGGAGAACGCACGGCCTTAGCCGCGCACAATCTTCCTTCGGGCCGGTCATTATTTTGCGCATCCAACAGTCTGCTGTGCAGAGGCGAGGATGTAATTAGCCCAGACTGACGCGCCTCGCTTGGGCACACACTAACCTGAGTCTTCTTAAACGCCCAGGATCTAAAAAATGAATAGTGACAAGTCTCCGGATTCAGCGGATCGGTTTCTTTGCCCCTTTTGCCATGGGGAGACATTGCGAGGCGCGTCGCATGTTTCACCTCACAACAGCGTTCGCTATCTCCTGCACCATTGCCGTAACTGCCTGCTTGAGCACTGGACCCCGCGAAAGGTCGACCTCACCATTTACACCGATCACGGCTTCGAAGCGTACGAAGATTACCACTCGGGGAGACGCTCTTTTCCTCGCTGGGCGGAGCCACTGTTTGATCAGTTGCCTCGGGATGTGGAATCCGCTGTGGATATTGGCTGTGGCGACGGTGCTGTCTTGAAAAGACTGCAGTTGACGGGAGTATCCGTTACCGGCATTGATTTAGATGCCGAGAGCGTTCACGTTGCGAATGAACGGTGTGGCGCCGGGACATGCTCGGTTACCACACTCGAGCCTTTTGCGATCGAGTCCCGTACTGGTGGCAGGTCGTTTGACTTGGTGACGTTCTTCGAAGTTCTTGAACACCAGACTGACCCGTTGCAGTTTCTTTCCGACATTCGCAGTCTGGTGCGCCCGGGAGGCTGGGTTGCAGGCAGTGTCCCGAATCGGAACCGATTCCTTGCGACGCTTGACCGACGCTTCGGCGATGGTGATTTTCCGCCACACCATTTTCTGTGGTTTTCGCCTTCGACCCTCGGCAGGATGATCGGCTTGGCAGGCTTCATCGAAGCCGAGATTGTCGAGACCGAATCGGTCACTTACGTTGAGCTTACTGCCAAGCTGAAGGTCATCCTGTCGAGAAGTATTGCTGGAGAGAAAAGACTTTTCCGGTCACTTTTTTACCGCTTAATGTTGGCCTTGGCACCCATCGCCGCAGGAATTCTCCATCTGGGCAGGTTGCGCAAGCCATCGCATATTTTCTTCCGGTTCCGGCGTCCACCAATGAGCCACGGCATAAGCGGCACGGCGTCAGAATGAAAACTGCCGGCGGTGTTTGGAAATTACGTAGATTCTGGTTCTTTTTCTTTCTGACCGGTTGCGGCGTCTTTTTGGTTGTCTATGCGGAAAAACTGCTAGCGACCAGCGAACTCCCGTCGATCCGCCAACCCGTGTTCCTGGTGCTTGCGCTGGCGCTCCAGGCAGCCACTTGGATATTGCTGGCGGGTGGCTGGCAAAGGATTCTTGCCCATCGGCTTGGCAGGAAGACAAGACTGATGTCGGCGTTGCATCACTTGGCCCTCCTCTCCCTTGGAAAATATCTTCCAGGCAAGGTGTGGGGCCTTGTCGCCAGAGGCGCCAAGATGGCCGCCCAAGGTATCGAAACTGACGCAGCAGTGGACACTGCGGCCCTTGAGCAAGTGATCGTTCTTCACTCCGCCGCTATTGTATCGGCGATATTCAGTTTCGCAGCGTTCCCGGCATGGATAGGCGTCTGTGTTGTAGCAGCAGCCATCGGCAGCATGGCATTCGGCCATCGCCTGGTCGGTTTCGCCCTAAGCGGCGTTTCACGGCTGACTTCTCGCTTTTCTGAGGTTGATAGGCAGCCACAGCGAATCCAGATAGACAGGAAAACCTACGCTGCACTGACAATTCGCTATTCCGCAGCCTGGGTTTTGCATGGGTTGGTGTTCATAGCCATCTATCTTTCCTTGAGTCCGACGCCACTTTCGACTAGCGCGGAAACAGTAGCGTTGCTCGTCTTCGCGAACACCTCTGGAATGCTCATAGGGTTCGTAGCGGTGTTCGCGCCGGCTGGAATTGGTGTCCGCGAGGCGGTTATCGTCAGCCTGCTGGCTTCGCAAGTTGGCGTGGGCAATGCAATCATTCTCTCGATCGCCATGAGGCTTTGGACAGTTGCCACGGACGTTGTATTCGGCGGGTTAGCGTTGCTGGCATCAGGAGCACGCGACGACGAAGCGCGTGATCAGCATCGCTGAGGCTTTCTTAACTGCACAGCGTATCCGGAAGCCATGGCTTTCCAGTCTGGAACAACGTGGCAGAGCACCCAGGCAAAAATGTTGATGGAGGGAACGGTAAGAATCGCTAGGGCAGCAGCCAACCAGGCCCTTGGCCCTACCCGGTTCAATGGCGCACTGGAGATAGCCAAGCACCAAAGAACCGCGGCAGCAGCAATCGCATGGTTCGATTTCCGGACAGCTGTCACATCGAGCCCGTGTGCTTTGGCCTGGAAGCGCCAGCCGTGCTCAGTAAAACGCGTGAAGTCATGCGGCGCGTCATGTATGGGATAAAGGAATGGCGTTGAAAACCACGCGCACCCTCCCGGTTTCAGCACGCGAGCAACTTCGGACAGCACCAAACCTGGATCCTTCACATGCTCGAGGACCTCGAGACAGATCACCGCCTCGAAAGCGTCTGCTTGAAAAGGAAGGGCTGCGGCATCCGCAAATACTGCCGGCCTAGCCCCATACAAGGCCTTTCCCGTGGCAGGGTAGTCGAGCGAGACATAGTCAATATGCTTAGGCAGGTGCGGCCAAATCCAGCCGTCGCCGGAGCCCACATCCAATACTCGCCCCGAAAGATCTCCCAATCCCCCGGGTGGGAGTTTTGGCCCAAGAAGCCACTGCGGGTGCAGCGGGGTATGCCGCAGCACTCTCGCCAAGGATCGGAGTGACTTCATTCGCCAGTACGGTTGTAAGTCAGCGATGTTATTTGCTCGGAAACCAAACCTATCAGAAAAATGATCACTCCCGCGCTGAACAGCAAAGTGCTCATGTTTGTGAAACGACCCATGGTCGTGAACGTATACGCGTAATACCCGACGCCGGTAACGAAGAAAACTGCGGACGCCGGGATGAACAGTTTCAGCGGAGAGTAAAGCGTCGCGATCTTGAAGATGATCAGCAGGAAGCGAAGCCCGTCCTTCAGTGGCCGGATATGGCTGGCCGTTCCCACGCGCTTGTCGACCCGGATTTGGACGTATGCCACCGGGTAGGCGCTGCGGAAGAAGGCCATGGTGCTGGTAGTCGGGTAACTGAAACCGTTGGGAAGCAGGTGGATGAACTCGCGGAACTTGTCGGCCCTGACCGCCCTGAAGCCCGAGGTCAGGTCAAGAATGGCGTGCCCGGTCATCCAGCTGGCCAGCCGGTTGTAGAGTCCGTTGGCCAGGCCCCGGCCCACACTGGCCTGGCCGCTGCCGTTTCGGGCGCCAACGACCATGTCATAGCCTTCGTCTAGTTTCGCCAGCAGTTCGGCAATCAGCGCCGGGTCATGCTGTCCGTCGGCGTCCATGAACACAATCAGCTCCCCGGTAGCCGCCCGGGCGCCGCGCTTGATGGCCGCGCCGTTCCCCATGGAGTAGGGTGAACTCAGGACCCGGGCGCCCAAACCGGCCGCCACGGACGCGGTGTCATCGGTGGAGCCGTCGTCCACCACGATCACCTCGGCGTCGGGCAGGCAGGCCCTCAGGGCCGGCAGTGTCCTGCGCAGGCCCTCCGCTTCGTTTTTCGCAGGCAAGACCACACTTACTCTCACGGCCACCTCCATGCTCCCAGCCCCAAGCTTACTTTATCCCAAGCGCCTTCCTACTATAAGAATGTGTTGCAACAGGCTGGCCAGCGGCCATTTTTCGGGTACAGTTGCCGCATCCGCGCGGCTCTGGGGAGCAGAGTGAACGCCAACGCCACCGCCAACCTGGTTGGAATCACCGGCATCGCCCGGCGCCTCGTGCTGGACGGCGCCCTGGGTGAGGCGGACGCGCGCAAGGCCTTGGATGAATCCAGCAAGCAGAAGCGGCCAGTCCACCTTTACCTGCTCGAGAAGAAGCTGGTTACGGCGGCCCACGTCGCCAATGCCAACGCGGTCGAGTTCGGCATGCCGCTGTTCGACAGCACCACGCTGGACCTGAACCAGGCGGCCACCAAGCTGATCAGCGAGGAGCTGATCAACAAACACCAGGCCTTGCCTTTGTTCAAGCGGGGCAACCGCCTGTTCGTTGCCATCGCCGACCCCACCAACACCCGCGCCCTGGACGAGATCAAGTTCGCCGCCAACCTGACGGTCGAACCCATCCTGGTGGACGAGGACAAGCTGCGCCGCACCATCGAACTCGCCCTGACCGCCAGCGACAGCATGGGCGACAGCATGGACGACGCCGAGGGGCTGGAAAATCTCGAGTCCAGCGGCGGCGACGACGACGTCAACGACAATATTGCCGACACCAAGGGCGGCGACGACACCCCGGTGGTGCGCTTCGTCAACAAAGTGCTGCTGGACGCCATCAAGCGCGGCGCCTCGGACATCCACTTCGAGCCCTACGAAACCGAGTTCCGCGTGCGACTGCGCATGGACGGCATCCTGCGCACCGTGGCCAAGGCCCCGGTGAAGCTGCAGCCGCGCATCACCGCCCGCCTGAAGGTCATGGCCCAGCTGGACATCGCCGAGCGCCGCCTGCCCCAGGACGGCCGCATCAAGCTCAATATCTCCAAGACCAAGCAGATGGACTTCCGCGTTTCCACCTGCCCCACCCTGTTCGGTGAAAAGGTGGTGCTGCGACTGCTGGACGGCAGCGCCGCCAAGCTGGGCATCGACAAGCTGGGCTATGAAGAAGACCAGAAGCAGTTGTACCTCGACGCCCTGGCCAAGCCCTACGGCATGATCCTGGTCACCGGCCCCACCGGCTCGGGCAAGACGGTGTCGCTGTATACGGGACTGAATATCCTCAACACCGACGAACGCAACATCTCCACCGCCGAGGACCCGGTCGAAATCCGGGTCCCGGGCATCAACCAGGTGCAGATGAACGTCAAGAAGGGCATGACCTTCGCGGCGGCCCTGCGCAGCTTCCTGCGCCAGGACCCAGACGTGATCATGGTGGGCGAAATCCGCGACCTCGAGACCGCTGAAATCGCGATCAAGGCGGCGCAGACGGGCCATCTGGTGCTGTCCACGCTGCACACCAACGACGCCCCTCAGACCGTGTCGCGCCTGATGAACATGGGCATCGCGCCCTACAACATCACCTCGTCGGTCACCATCATCATCGCCCAGCGCCTGGCGCGCCGGCTGCACGACGCCTGCAAGAAGCCCATCGTGCTGCCCGAGAATGCCCTGCTGGCCGAAGGCTTCAGCGCCGAAGACATCAAGGCCGGCATCACGCTGTTCGAAGCCGTTGGCTGCGAAGACTGCAACGACGGCTACAAGGGCCGCCTGGGCATCTACCAGGTGATGCCGATGGCCGAGAACATCCAGGCCATCATCCTCGAGGGCGGCAACGCACTCCAGATCGCCCAGGCGGCCCAGGACGCGGGTGTTCGCGACCTGCGCCAGTCCGCCCTGCTCAAGGCCAGGAACGGCGTGACCAGCCTGGCCGAAATCAACCGTGTGACGAAGGACTAAGCCATGGCGACGACTGCTGCCAAACCCACCGTAGCGCGCACCAACCCGCTGGAACAGTTCACGTGGGAAGGCACCGACAAGCGCGGCGTCAAGATGAAGGGCGAATCTACGTCCAAGAACGCCAACCTGCTGCGCGCCGAGCTGCGCAAGCAGGGCATCAACCCGACGGTGGTGCGCACCAAGTCCAAGCCACTGTTCGGCGCCTCCGGAAAGGCGATCAGTTCGCAGGACATCGCGGTGTTCGCCCGCCAGATCGCCACGATGCTGCAGGCCGGCGTACCGATGGTGCAAAGCTTCGAAATCCTCGCGGGGGGTCAGAGCAACCCACGCATGCGTGACATGCTGAATGACATCCGCGACCAGATCTCTGGCGGCAGCTCGCTCAGCGAGGCCATGGCCAAGCATCCGGTGCAATTTGACCTGCTGTTCCGAAATTTGACGCGTGCAGGCGAAGGCGCCGGCGTGCTCGACACCATCCTGGACACGGTCGCCACCTACAAGGAACGGACCGAGGTACTTAAGGGAAAGATCAAAAAAGCGCTCTATTACCCCGCTGCCGTCATCGCGGTCGCGATCCTCGTCAGTTCAATCCTGCTCATCTACGTGGTGCCGCAGTTCGAGGCGGTCTTTGCGGGATTCGGCGCAGAACTGCCGGCGTTTACACAGATGATCGTCACCGCGTCGAAGTTTATGACGTCCTACTGGTGGCTGGTGCTGGGCATTGTCGCCGGTTCGGTCTTTGGCTTCCTGTTCATCTACAAAAGGTCGCCGGCGCTTCAGCGAAGCGTGGATAGGCTCCTGCTCAAGATTCCCGTCCTCGGGCAAATCATGCACCAGTCGGCCATTGCACGTTATGCCCGGACCCTGGCGCTGACCTTCAAGGCCGGCGTCCCGCTGGTCGAGGCGCTTGAAACGGTTGCAGGCGCCACCGGCAGCATCGTTTACAGTGACGCCGTGATGCGTATCCGCGACGACGTATCGGTCGGCTACCAGCTGAACGTGGCGATGAAGCAAGTGAACCTGTTCCCACACATGGTGGTCCAGATGACCGCCATCGGCGAAGAGGCCGGCGCGCTCGACACCATGCTGCTCAAGGTCGCCGAGTTTTACGAGCAGGAAATCGACAACTCCGTCGACTCCCTGACCAGCCTGCTCGAGCCACTAATCATGGTCGTGATCGGTGTCCTGGTCGGCGGCATGGTGATCGGCATGTACCTGCCCATCTTCAAACTCGCGGCGGTTGTCTGAGTACGTGCTGGCGCTGATAGAGACGCTCCCCGCCGCCACCACGATCGTGCTGGCGGCCCTGTTCGGCCTGCTGGTCGGCAGCTTCCTGAACGTCGTGATCCTGCGCCTGCCGCCCTGGATGGAGTGGCAGTGGCGCCGCGAAAGCCGGGAGCTGCTGGAGCTTCCCGAGCCCTACGAGCCCGCCCCGCCAGGCATCGTGGTGCAGGGCTCGGCCTGCCCCAAGTGCGGCCACAAGCTGGCCGCCTGGGAAAACATCCCGGTGCTGAGCTACCTGATGCTGCGCGGCCGCTGCCGGGGCTGCGGCACGTCCATATCGCTGCAGTATCCGGTGGTGGAGCTGCTGACGGCCATCCTGTTCGCGGCCTGCGCCTGGCGTTTCGGCGCCAGCCTGGAAACGCTGGCGGCCATCACCTTCACCGGCCTGCTGGTGGCCATGGCGGGCATTGACCTGCGCACCACCCTGCTGCCCGACCAGCTCACGCTGAGCCTGCTGTGGATCGGGCTGGGCCTGTCCACCATCACCCTGTTCGCCTCGCCCACCGACGCCATCTTCGGCGCCATCGCCGGTTATCTCAGCCTGTGGACGGTGTACAAGGGCTTCAAGCTGCTGACCGGCAAGGAAGGCATGGGCTACGGCGACTTCAAGCTACTGGCCGCCCTGGGCGCCTGGTGCGGCGTGGGCGGCATTTTGCCGATCGTGCTGATGTCGTCCCTGATCGGTGCCGTGTTCGGCTCGGCCTGGATCGCGATGCGCGGCGCCGACCGCGCCACGCCCATCCCCTTCGGCCCCTACCTGGCCGCGGCCGGCTGGGTGCAGCTGATGTGGGGCCCGCAGATCATCCAGGCCTACCGCAGCTGGGCCGGCCTGGCCTGAGGCCATGGCCGACTTCATCGTCGCCGTGACCGGCGGCGTGGCTTCCGGGAAATCCGCAGCCACACGCGCGTTCGAAGACCTGGGCATCACCGTTGCCGACGCCGACGTGGCGGCGCGCGCCGTGGTTGAGCCCGGCCAGCCTGCGCTGGCGGAGGTGGCGGCGCTGTTCGGCCCGGCCTTCATCCAGCCCGACGGACGCCTCGACCGCACGGCCATGCGCGAGCGGGTGTTCGCCGATCCGTCCGCCAAGACGGCGCTGGAAGGGCTGCTGCACCCGCGCATCCGGGCTTGGCTGCGCGCCGCCTGCGACCAGGCAACGGGGCCCTATGTGGTTGCGGCCATCCCGCTGCTGGCCGAGGGCGGCGCCAAGGCGACTTATCCGTGGCTGGGCCGCGTGCTGGTGGTGGACGTGCCCGCCGACGTTCAGATCGCGCGGCTGCAGCAGCGCGACGGCAGCTCGCCCGAACTCGCGCGGCGGATGGTGGCGGCGCAGGCCAGCCGGGCGGAGCGCCTGGCGATTGCCGACGACGTGATCGTCAATGACGGCTCGCTGGCGCAGCTCGAGGCCGCGGTGCAACGGCTTCATGGGCGCTACCTGCGGTTGGCGAATCGGGCCTGAAGGCCCTCCTACGCTTTCAGCTGGGCCAAAGCCCCCGGATGCCCGCCACGCCCTGCCCGCCGTGGCGCCGGGCGGTGGCCAGGTCGGCGGGCTTCATGCCGCCAATGGCGTAGATCGGCAGCGACACGCCTTCGCGCAGCAGCGCAAACCGGTCCCAGCCGATCCCGTCCGCCCCGGGATGGCTTTGGGTGGCGCGCACGGGGCCCAGCACCGCGAAATGCACGCCCAGACGCTGGGCCTGCGCCAGCTCGTCGGCATCGTGGCAGGACGCCGCCACGCGCCGACCCGGCGCCAGCGCGGGCAGCGCGGCCAACGCCATCAGGTCGCGCGCCGGCAGGTGCAGGCCCAGCCCCAGGTCGGCCGCCAGGCCCGCTTCGCCGTTGACCAGCAGTTCGGCGCCCACCGCGTCGCAGCGCGCCGCCGCGTCGCGGGCCAGCCCGGCCATGTCGGCCGGCGCCAGGCCGCGCACGCGCAGCTGCACCCGACGCATGCCCGCCGCCAGCGCGCGGTCCAGCCGCGCCAGGAAAGCACTGGGTTCGACGTTTTCGGGGCTCACGAGGTAGCGCCCGGGCGCCGTCAGCGCCGCCACCACCGGGCGGTCGGCAGGCGGCATGGGGTAGCTGTCGAGTTTTTCCAGCGGCGACCAGGCCAGGGCCTGGCGCTCGCGGCCCCGGGGCGTGCCCTCGAAGGCGGAAACAACGTGCACGTCCAGCACGATGCGCTTGCCGGGATAGGCCTGCGGGACGCTGATCAGCGGCTGGGCGGCCAGCACGCGGATGCCGAGTTCTTCGTGCAGCTCGCGGTCCAGGGCCTGCATCGGGGTTTCCCCCGCTTCCACCTTGCCGCCGGGGAATTCCCAGGCGCCGGCCAGGTCGCGGCCGGCGGTGCGGCGCGCCAGCAGGATGCGGCCGCGGGCGTCGCGCAGGACGGCCGCCACCACATGGACCGGGCGGTCAGGCCCGGCGCTGGCCATCAGGACACAGCCCGTGGATCAATCCAGGCGGCCGTGGCACTGCTTGTACTTCTTGCCGCTGCCGCAGGGGCAGGGGTCGTTGCGGCCGACCTTGGGCTCGTCGCGGGTAGCCGGCGCGGCCAGCACGCCCATGCCCTGGGCGGCCAGCGCCTGGGCCTGCGCGGCTTCCTCGTCGGCGCCGTAGCCGCCGGAATCGGCGTGCTGGAACTGCATCCTGCGGGTCTGGTCCTCGAGCTTCTGGCGCTCGGCGGCTTCCATGGCGGCCACTTCCTCTTCGCTGCGGATGCGCACGCGCGCCAGCAGCGAAGTGACTTCCAGCTTCACCTTGGTCAGCATCTCGCCGAACAGCTCGAAACTCTCGCGCTTGTACTCCTGCTTGGGCTGCTTCTGGGCGTAGCCGCGCAGGTGGATGCCCTGGCGCAGGTAGTCCATGCGCGCCAGGTGCTCCTTCCAGTTCTGGTCGAGCACGTTGAGCATCAGGTGCTTTTCCAGGTGGCGCATCATCTCCGGGCCCAGCTGGTCCTGCTTTTCCTGGAAGAACTGGCTGAAGGCCGCGTCGGCCATCTCGAGGATGCCGTCGGCGTCAATGGCTTCCTGCGCGTTCGCCGTGGACTGCAGGTCCAGCACCAGGCCGAACTCGTCCGACAGCGCGCGCTCCAGGCCCGGCAGGTCCCACTGTTCGTCCACCGAGTCGGCGGGCACGTAGCGGCGCACGGTCTCGGCCATGACGTCTTCGCGGATGGCCTGGACGGACTCTTCCACCGATTCGGATTCCAGCAGCTCGTCGCGCTGCTGGTAGATCACCTTGCGCTGGTCGTTGGAAACGTCGTCGAACTCGAGCAGGTTCTTGCGGATGTCGAAGTTGTGCGACTCGACCTTGCGCTGCGCGTTCTGGATCTGCTTGGTCACCAGGCCCGACTCGATGACGTCGTTTTCCTTCATGCCCATGCCGCGCATCGCCTTCTGCACCCAGTCGGCGGCGAAGATGCGCATCAGGTTGTCGTCCAGCGACAGGTAGAAGCGCGACGAGCCCGGGTCGCCCTGGCGGCCGGCGCGGCCGCGCAGCTGGTTGTCGATGCGGCGGCTTTCGTGGCGCTCGGTGCCGATGATGTGCAGGCCGCCCAGGGCCAGCACTTCGTCATGGCGCTTCTGCCATTCGGCCTTGACGCGTGCGCGCTCCAGGTCGGTGGTCTCCTCGGGCAGCAGCTGCAGCTCGGACTCCAGCGAACCGCCCAGCACGATGTCGGTACCGCGGCCGGCCATGTTGGTGGCGATGGTGACGGCCTTGGGCATGCCGGCGTTGGCGACGATCTGCGCCTCGCGCTCGTGCTGCTTGGCGTTGAGCACTTCGTGCGGGATGCCCGACGTCTTGAGCTGCGCCGCCAGCAGTTCGGAGGTCTCGATGGACGTGGTGCCCACCAGCACCGGCTGGCCGCGGCCATGGCAATCCTTGATGTCTTCGATCACCGCGTCGTACTTGGCCGGGCGGGCCAGGTAAACCAGGTCGGGGTGGTCCTTGCGCACCATCGGCCGGTGGGTCGGGATCACCGCCACTTCCAGGCTGTAGATGCTCTGGAACTCGAAGGCCTCGGTGTCGGCCGTACCGGTCATGCCCGCCAGCTTGTCGTACATGCGGAAGAAGTTCTGGAAGGTGATCGAGGCCAGCGTCTGGTTCTCGCGCTGGATCGGCACGCCTTCCTTGGCCTCCACGGCCTGGTGCAGGCCGTCGGACCAGCGGCGGCCGGCCAGGGTGCGGCCGGTGAACTCGTCCACGATGATGACTTCGCCGTCGCGCACGATGTAGTCCACGTCGCGCTGGAACAGGGCGTGCGCGCGCAGCGCAGCGTTGAGGTGGTGCACCACCGCCAGGTTGTTGCCCGAATAAAGGCTGTCGTCCTCGGCCAGGATGCCGGCTTCATGCAGCAGCTCCTCGGCGTGGCCCATGCCCTGTTCGGAAAGGTGGGCCTGCTTGCCCTTCTCGTCCACCCAGAAGTCGCCCTCGCTGTCTTCCTTTTCCTGCTTTGTCAGCTTGGGGACGATGCGGTTGGTCTTGATGTAGAGATCGGGGGAGTCGTCGGCCGGGCCGGAGATGATCAGCGGGGTGCGGGCTTCGTCGATCAGGATCGAGTCGACCTCGTCGACGATGGCGAAGAACAGGCCGCGCTGGTGGCGATCGTCCTTGCTCAGCGCCATGTTGTCGCGCAGGTAGTCGAAGCCGTATTCGTTGTTGGTGCCGTAGGTGATGTCGGAACCGTAGGCGCCCTTCTTGTCCGAATGCGGCATGCCCGGGTAAACCACGCCCACGCTCATGCCCAGGAAGTTGTACAGCTTGCCCATCCAGGCCGAGTCGCGCCGGGCCAGGTAGTCGTTCACGGTGACCACGTGCACGCCCTTGCCGGCCAGCGCGTTGAGGTACACGGCCAGCGTGGCCACGAGGGTCTTGCCCTCGCCGGTGCGCATCTCGGCGATGCGGCCCGAATGCAGCACCATGCCGCCGATCAGCTGCACGTCGTAGTGGCGCAGGCCCAAGGCACGGCGCGAGGCCTCACGGCAGACCGCGAAGGCTTCGGGCAGCAGCGAATCGAGCTTGGCGCCGTTGGCGACGCGCTGGCGGAATTCGTCGGTCTTTGCCTTCAGGCCGTCGTCGTCCAGCTTCTCCATCTGCGGCTCGAGCGCGTTGATGGCGGCGACGTTCTTGTTGAACTGACGCAGCAGACGCTCGTTGCGGCTGCCGAAGAGGCGGGTAAGCAAGCTGTTGAGCATTGGGAAAACCATTTGGGGAGCGGGTCGCGCGGAGGCGAAATAAAAAGGCCACGGCAGCCCTGGAAGGGGCGTCGCGGCCGGCTATTCTAACTTGGGGACGGGAGCAGGACTATCAAGCCCGTCCGGTGGCGTCAGCCGCGCGCCTTGTCCAGGTACTGGCGCGGATTCACCTGGCGGCCGTTGAGCATGACCTCGAAGTGCAGGTGCGAGCCGGTGGAACGGCCCGTGGAACCCACCTTGCCGATCAGCTGGCCGGCCCGCACGACGTCGCCGACGCGGACCAGGTTGCTGGAATTGTGGGCGTAAAGGGTCTTGTAGCCGTTGCCGTGGTCGATCTCGACCACGTTGCCGTAGCCGTTGCGCACGCCCGAGAAACTGACCACGCCTTCGGCAGCGGCGGTGATGGGGTCGCCGCTATTGGCGTCGATGTCGATGCCCAGGTGGTGGGCGCTGCCGCGGCCGAACGGGTCGGTGCGGGTACCGTAATTGGACGAGATGTAGCCCGGGGCCGGCATGCCGGCCGGCGTGCGCTTGTTGTCGAGGTCCTGGTCGAACAGCAGCGACTCGATCACGGAGAGCTGGCGACCGGAATGGGAGAACTGGGACTGCAGCGCGTCAAGGCTGGAAAGCAGGTCGCCGGACGGCACGTCGCTGGCGGACTCGGAACCACCCTGGCCGGGCAGTTCGTTGAAATTGAACTCGCCGTCCTTGAGCTTGCCGACGCGGGTGAGGCGGTCGCCCAAGGCATTGAGGCGGTTGGCCTGGGCCTGCAGTTCGCCGACGCGGGCGGCGATGGCGTTCACTTCGCGCTGGGCGTCTTCGCGGGCCACGTCCAGGGCCACTTGCTGCTGGGCCATTTCGACCTGGAGCCGGGCGATTTCCCCGAGGGCGGCACCGTTGGCGCCGCGGGCGAAGTAGCCGGTACCGAAAGCGACGGCCAGCACCAGCGCGATGGCGCCCAGGGCGATGCCGGCGGTTTTTGGATCATCGAACGCCAGTTTTTTTGGCGAGCGAAGGAATTTTGCTGCGATGATGACATTCATCATGTCTAGACCACCTAAAACCAATGTCCGCGGCGCTTCGCCGACCGCCCTGCCCCCGCAAGCGCTTGAAGCGCTGGCTGGCACCGGACTGGCCAACTTGATGGAGCGTGCCCGATGGTTGGACGCGCTCGATCCGCTGTTGCGCCAGAGTCTCCCCGCCACCATGGCCGACCAATGCAAACTGGCCAACGTGGATGACAAGCACTTGGTGTTTCTGGTCAGCAGCCCCGTCTGGAAGGCCAAGCTGCGGCTGCATGCGGACGCCCTGCTGGACGCCGCGGCCGCGGCCGGGCTCAAGGCCGGGACGCTGGTGGTGAAAGTGGCGACACCCAGTCCTGCCGTCCCCACGGGGACCGGTCCAACGAGGCCACTTTCCGAGGCGGTCCGCGATTCACTGCGGGCCACCGCCCAATCGGTTTCAGATCCGGAACTCCGGGCCCAGCTTCTGAGGCTGGCCGCCAGCGCCCGGCCATCGGCCGACGGGGCATAATGCCCCGTGGAACGCTGTGAGTCGTTAATCGAGCGTTAAAGTGGCCGGATTGGCCGGCGATGCGCGTTCTAAACCGCTTGCGCGGGATGGGCGTAGGAGATGGGCGCCAGGGCCGGGTCGTCGAAGGTGACCTCTTCCCAGGCCGTGGTGTCGGCCAGGAGGCTGCGCAGCAGCTGGTTGTTCAGGGCGTGGCCGGACTTGTAGCCGTAGAAGGCGCCGATCAGGCTGTGGCCCAGCAGGTACAGGTCGCCGATGGCGTCCAGGATCTTGTGCTTCACGAACTCGTCCTCGTAGCGCAGGCCGTCTTCGTTGAGCACGCGGTAGTCGTCCAGGACGATGGCGTTGTCCATCGAGCCGCCCAGCGCCAGGTTGCGCTCGCGCAGGTACTCGATGTCCTTCATGAAGCCGAACGTGCGGGCCCGGCTGACTTCCTTCACGAAGGACGTGGTGGAGAAGTCGATCTCGGTGCTGGACGTGGACTTGTTGAAGATGGGATGGGCGAAATCAATGGTGAAGCCGACCTTGAAGCCCTCGAACGGCTCGAACCGGGCCCATTTGTCGCCGTCTTCGACCTTGAGCGGCTTGAGGATGCGGATGAAGCGCTTGGCCGCGTCCTGTTCCTCGATGCCCGCCGACTGCAGCAGGAACACGAAGGGACCCGCCGAGCCGTCCATGATCGGCACTTCGGCCGTGGACAGGTCTACATAAGCGTTGTCGATACCCAGGCCGGCCATGGCCGAGAGCAGGTGCTCGATCGTCATGACGCGGACATTGCCCTCGACCAGGGCGGTGCACAGGCTGGTGTCGCCGACCTTCTCGGCCTTGGCGTGGATTTCCACCGGCTGGTCGAAATCAACGCGCCGGAACACGATCCCCGTGTCGGGGGCTGCGGGGCGGAGGGTCATGTAGACCTTCTCGCCGCTGTGCAGGCCGACGCCAGTGGCGCGTATGACGTTTTTGAGGGTTCGTTGTCTGATCATTTTTTGTAGCGTTCTCCAAGGCAGGAGCGCGCAAAACCGTTCGAACGATAACACAGGGCGCACTAAACGAAAACATAACAACTAAGGCATTGTCACCTGTCTGAAACGACGGGCGCGTGAATCCCCTGCCGGCATCACGTAAACCCCTGTCTGGACTGGGAAAAGGACCCGCCGGACGCGCCGGCGGGCCAAGATTTCCATTCCCCCTGGGGACTGTTGGCGGCCGCACGCCGAGGCGCGCGACCATGACGCCCGGCCGGCCATCCAGGCCCGCCGGCTGCGGCTGCCCGGCCCGCAAACGCCTGGTCGGGCGCCCACGGGACGGCGGCCGCCCCGCTCAATCGGCCTGGCGACGCAGGAAGGCCGGGATGTCGAGGTAGCTGTGGTCGGCCGGCAGGTCGGCCAGGGCGCTGGAGGCGCCCGACGCCGGCTCGTGGGCCCGGCCCGCGCGCAGGTTCATGTGGCTGTTGGAAGGCGCCGCGGTGACATTGGCCATCGCGCTGTCGTCGATCATGCCGGTGGTGGCGTTGCGCACCAGCTTCACCGGGGCCCGGTAAACCTCTTTTTCCGGGGTCCGCGGCGCAGGCTGGCGCACCACGCTGCGGTTGAGGCCGGTGGCCACCACGGTAACGCGCACTTCGTCCTGCATTTCCGGGTCCAGCGAGGTGCCGATGACCACGGTGGCGTCCTCGGAGGCGAACTCCTCGATGATGCGGCCGATCTCGTCGAACTCGGCCATCGTGAAGTCCGGGCCGGCGGTGATGTTGACCAGCACGCCGTTGGCGCCCATCAGGTTGACGTCGTCGAGCAGCGGGTTCTTGATCGCGGCCTCGGCGGCGGCCTGGGCGCGGTCGTCGCCGCGGGCCACGCCGGTGCCCATCATCGCCAGGCCCATTTCGGACATGACGGTACGCACGTCGGCGAAGTCCACGTTGATCAGGCCCGGGCTGACGATCAGGTCGGCGATACCCTTCACGGCGCCCAGCAGCACGTCGTTGGCGGCGCGGAAGGCCTGCACCATGGTGGCCTGGCGGCCCAGCACGGTGATCAGCTTCTCGTTGGGGATGGTGATCAGCGAGTCGCAGTGGTGGCTCAGCTCCTCGATGCCCTTGAGCGCGACCTGCATGCGCCGGCGGCCTTCGAACGGGAACGGCTTGGTGATGACGGCGACCGTGAGGATGCCCATCTCCTTGGCCAGCTGCGCCACGACCGGCGCGGCGCCGGTGCCCGTGCCGCCGCCCATGCCGGCGGTGATGAACACCATGTCGGCGCCTTCCAGCGCCTCGACGATGCGCTCGCGGTCTTCCAGCGCGGCCTGGCGGCCGACCTCCGGGTTGGCGCCCGCGCCCAGGCCCTTGGTGACGTTGCCGCCAAGCTGGAGCTGCATCTTGGCGCCGCACTGCTTGATGGCCTGCGCGTCGGTGTTGGCGGTGATGAACTCAACGCCCTCCACGCCCGCATTCACCATGTGCGCGACGGCGTTGCCGCCGCCACCGCCCACGCCGATGACCTTGATTACCGCATTGGGTGCCAACTTTTCGATCAGTTCAAAATGTGCCATGTCCGCGTCCTCCGTGATTCGAATCCAGGGGTTTTAGTTTCTTGGTTGCTTTTTCTTGCCTGCTTGGTGCATCGACTTCGCTCAGAACTCACCTCGGTACCAGTTCTTGAACTTCGTCCAAACCGTTCCCGCCTTGCCCGCCGAGAGCGTCGGGCGGCGCGGATGTTCCAACTGGCTGCCCCAAAGCAGCAGGCCCACGCCGGTGGCGTGCACCGGGTTGCCCACCACTTCGCCCAGGCCCGACACGTGCTGGGGAATCCCCACCCGCACGGGCATGTGCAGCATTTCTTCCGCGAGTTCGACCACGCCCTCCATGCGCGAGGCGCCGCCGGTGAGCACCAGGCCGGCGCGCACCAGCTCCTCGAAGCCGGATCGGCGCAGTTCGGCCTGCACCATCTCGAAGATTTCCTCGTAGCGGTTCTGCACCGCCTCGGCCAGGGCCTGGCGGGCCAGGCGGCGCGGCGGGCGGTCGCCCACGCTCGGCACCTGGATCGATTCCTCGGCGGTGGCCAGCTGGGCCAGCGCGCAGGCGTAGCGCACCTTGATCTGCTCGGCCTCGGGCGTGGGGGTGCGCAGCAGGTGGGCGATGTCGTTGGTGACCTGGTCGCCAGCGATCGGCAGCGAAGCCGAATGCCGGATCGCGCCCTGCACGAACACCGCGATATCGGTCGTCCCTGCGCCGATGTCCACCAGCACCACGCCCAGCTCTTTCTCGTCCGTGGTGAGCACGGCGGTGCTGGACGCCAGCGAGCTCAGGATCAGGTCGTCCACCTGCAGGCCGCAGCGCTGCACGCACTTCATGACGTTGCTGGCGGCCGACTGGGCGCCGGTGACCAGGTGGGCGCGCACTTCCAGGCGCACGCCGCTCATGCCCACCGGGTTGCGGATGCCTTCCTGCGAATTGTCGACGATGTATTCCTGGGCGATGGCGTGCAGGATCTTCTGGTCGGCCGGCACGGCGACGGCCTTGGCGGCCTCCAGCACGCGGTCGAGGTCGGCGTAGGTCACCTCGCCGCCCGCCACCGGCACGATGCCGGGCGAGTTGCGGCACTGGGTGTGGCTGCCGGTGATCGAGGCGTACACCGACCGGATTTCGCAGCCGGCCATCAGTTCGGCCTCTTCCACCGCGCGCTGGATGGACTGCACGGTGGACTCGATGTCCACCACCACGCCGCGCTTCATGCCGCGCGATTCGTGCGAGCCGATGCCGATCACCTCGATTTCCTGGCCGGGCGAGTATTCACCCACCAGCGCGGTGACTTTGGAGGTGCCGATGTCGAGTCCGACGATCAGCGACTTGTCGCCTTTGCGATTCATGTGTTGGCCTGGGGTGCGTAAGCGGGGGGAGTGACCGGCGGCGCGGGGGCGTCCTGCCAGACGAGGGTGAAACCGTTGGTGTAGCGCAGGTCGGCGCGCACCAGCAGGCGCGGGTCGGCGGCGCGGATGCCGGGCAACATGCGGGCGAAGCGCGCCAGGCGCGCCTGCGGCTCGCCGCGGCCGGCCTCGATGCGGGTGCCGTCGTCCAGCAGCAGGCTCCAGCTGCCGCGCGCGCTTAGGGTCACGGTGTCGACCTTCAGGCCCAGCGGCAGGAACAGCGGGCGGGCCAGGCTGTGGAATGCCATCAGTTCGCTGACGCGCGGCTCGGGCCCTTCGAACATCGGCAGCTCGGCGCCGGCACCGTCGGGGGCGGCGAACAGCTTGCCGTCCTCGGACAGCATGCGGCCGTCGCTCCAGCGCGCCACCGGGGTGTGTTCGGACAGGCTGACTTCCAGGCGGTCGGGCCAGCGCTTGCGCACTTCCACCCGCTCCACCCACGCCAGCTTCGACACGGCGTCGCGCACCTGGTTCAGGTCCACGGCGAAGAAGCCCTGCTGCACCATCGGCAGCACGGCTTCGCGCACCTGCGCCTCGTCCACCTGGTGGAACTCGCCGGTGACCGCCAGGCTGCGCATGGGCCAGCGTTCGCCTGCGATCCAACCGTTGAGCACGGCCACCACGGGCAGCGCCACCAGCACGATCGCGAGCGTCCAGGCCAGGATGCGCAGCAGGGTGTTCACGGGCGGGCGTCCTCCTGCGGCAGGCTGGTTTCGAGCACGCGCCAGCAAAGTTCTTCGAAGCAAACTCCGAGCTGGCCGGCGGCCTTGGGCACCAGCGAGTGGCTGGTCATGCCCGGCGCGGTGTTCACTTCGAGCAGGAAGTTGCCGCCGTCGCGGTCACGCATCACGTCCACCCGGCCCCAGCCGCTGCAGCCGGCCGCGCGGAACGCGGCCAGTGCCTGTGCCTGCATCTGCGCCTCGGCCGCCCCGTCCAGGCCGGGGCACAGGTACTGGGTGTCGTCGGCCACGTACTTGGCGTGGTAGTCGTAGTACTCACCTGCCGGCACGATGCGGATGCTGGGCAGCGCTACGTCGCCCAGGATGCCGACGGTGTATTCACCGCCAACGATCATCTGCTCCATCAGCAGTTCGCCCGGGTAGCGTGCGGCGAGGTCGATGGCGGCCGCCAGGTCGGCCTGGTTGAACACGCGCGACACGCCCACGCTGGAGCCTTCGCACGACGGCTTCACGATCACCGGCAGGCCCAGCTCCAGCGCCGCGGCCTTGATGTCGTCGCCCGGCGCCAGGCGCGCGTAGCGCGGCGTCGGCAGGCCCAGCGAAAGCCAGACCTGCTTGGTGCGGATCTTGTCCATGCCCAGCGCCGAACCCAGCACGCCCGAGCCGGTATAGGGCACCTGCAGCGCCTCGAGCAGGCCCTGCAGCACGCCGTCTTCGCCGCCGCCCTTGTTGCCATGCAGGATGTTGAACACGCGGTCGAACTGCCTGCCGCGCAGCAGCTCGATCAGCGCCGGGATGCCGTCCACGGCGTGGGCATCCACGCCCCGGGCGCGCAGCGCGTCGAGCACGTTGGCGCCGGAGTTGAGCGACACCTCGCGCTCGGCGCTGGTGCCGCCCATCAGCACGGCCACGCGGCCAAAAGCCTTGGCGTCGCGGATGCGCAGGGCGGGGATCGGCGTCATGCCTGCGGTTCCCCGTGGATGCCGTGGGCTGCGAGGTCCGCGGCCACGTAACCGATGTCGCCCGCGCCCATCATCAGCAGCAGGTCGCCGTCGGCCAGCAGGTCGGCCAGCACGGCGGGCAGTTCACGCGCGCTGCCGGCCACCACGGGATCGATGCGGCCGCGGGCGCGGATGGCGCGCGCCAGCGATTTGGCGTCGGCGCCGATGATCGGCGCTTCGCCCGCGGCGTAGACCTCGGTCAGCACGACGGCGTCGGCGCTGGAAAGCACCGCGGCGAAATCGTCGAACAGGTCGCGCGTGCGGGTGTAGCGATGCGGCTGGAACGCCACCACCAGCCGGCGCTCGGGCCAGCCGCCGCGGGCGGCCTCGAACACGGCTTCCAGCTCCTTGGGGTGGTGGCCGTAGTCGTCCACCAGCAGCGCCTTGCCGCGGCCGAAGTCCAGTTCGCCCTTGAGATTGAAGCGGCGGCCGATGCCCTGGAACTTGTGCAGGGCCGACGCGATCTGCGCTGGCTCCACGCCCAGCTGCCAGCCGATGGCGGCGGCGGCCAGCGCGTTGAGCACGTTGTGGCGACCCGGCAGGTTCAGGGTCACGTCCTGCGGCGCGCTCTCGGGCAGGTGCAGCGTGAAGCGCATGCACGGGCCTTCCTGGCGCACGTCGCTGGCGGACACGTCGGCCGGCTGGTCGATGCCGTAGGTCACCAGGTGGCGCGGCGTCTGTGCCGCCAGCGCGGCCACTTCGGCGTCGTCCACGCACAGCACGGCCAGCCCGTAGAACGGCAGGCGGTGCAGGAATTCGTTGAAGGCGGCCTTCACGCGCTCGAAGTCGCCGCCGTAGTTCTCAAGATGGTCGGCGTCGATGTTGGTGATCACGGCCACCAGCGGGTTCAGGCGCAGGAAGCTGCCGTCGCTCTCGTCGGCTTCCGCCACCAGCCACTGGCCGCCGCCCAGCCGCGCGTTGGCACCGGCCGACAGCAGCTGGCCGCCGATCACGAAGGTCGGGTCCAGCCCGCCTTCGCTGAGCACGCTGGCCGCCAGCGACGTGGTGGTGGTCTTGCCGTGGGTGCCGGCAATGGCGATGCCGCGCTTGAAGCGCATCAGTTCGGCCAGCATCTCGGCGCGCGGCACCACCGGGATGCGCTGCGCGTGCGCAGCCGCAAGTTCGGGGTTGCTGGCGCTGATGGCGCTCGACACCACCACCACGTCGGCACCGGCGATGTTGCCCACGGCATGGCCGCGGTGCACGGTGGCGCCCAGCGACGCCAGGCGGCGCGTGGCCGCCGAGTCGCTCTGGTCCGAGCCCGACACCTGGTAGCCCAGCGTCACCAGCACTTCGGCGATGCCGCTCATGCCGACGCCGCCGATGCCGATAAAGTGCACGCGCGGGAAGGCGCGCGCCAGGTCACCCGATTCCTGCAGTCGGCGGCGGATCATGCGCGGGCCTCTTCGATGACGATCTGCGCCACGCGTTGCGCGGCCTGCGGCTGCGCGGCGGCGCGCGCGGCCTGGGCCATGGCAAGCCGGCGCGGCGCATCGCCCAGCAGCGGCTGGGCCGCAGCCAGCAGGCGTTCGGCGAAGCCCTCGCCCTCGGCGACGATGGCGGCAGCGCCGCGCTCCACCAGGTATTCGGCGTTGCGGGTCTGGTGGTCGTCCACCGCGTTGGGAAACGGCACCAGCAGCGAACCCACGCCGGCGGCGCACAGCTCGGCCAGGGTAAGCGCACCGGCGCGGCACACCACCAGGTCGGCCCAGGCATAGGCGGCGGCCATGTCGGCGATGAAGGGTTCGATGTTGGCCTCGACGCCCGCCTGGGCGTAGGCGGCGCGCGCCTTGTCGGCGTGGCGCTCGCCGCACTGGTGGCGCACCTGCGGGCGCTGGGCCTGCGGCACGCGCGCCAGCACCTGCGGCAGCACGACGTTCAAGCTGTAGGCGCCCTGGCTGCCGCCCAGCACCAGCAGGCGCACCGCACCCTCGCGGCCGGCGAAGCGATCGGCGGGCGACGGCAGCGCCGCGATCTCCGGGCGCACCGGATTGCCGACGGCTTCGGCGTCGCGATCGGTGAAGCTGCCCGGGAATCCGCACAGTACGCGCTGCGCAAAGCGCGCCAGCACGCGGTTGGTCAGTCCCGGCGCGCGGTTCTGTTCATGCACCAGCAGCGGCCGGCGCAGCAGCCACGCCGCCAGTCCACCCGGGCCAGCAGCATAGCCACCGAAGCTCAGCACGGCCCGCGGGCGCAGGCGGCGCAGGATGGAAAGCGCCTGCCAGAGCGAGCGCATCAGCAGTACCGGTGCCTTGAGCAAGGTCGCGAAGCCCTTGCCGCGCAGGCCGCTCACGGCAATGGTTTCGATGCGTATGCCGGCCTGGGGCACCAGCCTTGTTTCCATGCCGCCCGCCGAACCCAGCCACACCACCGGCACGTCGCGCGCGCGCAGCGCCTGTGCCACCGCCAGGCCCGGGAAGATGTGGCCACCGGTACCGCCGGCCAGGATCAGCACGGGCGCGTTCATGCCACCGCTCCGATCTTGGGCTCGATGCGATGGCGCGAGCCTCGCGGCGCCACGGCGTGGGCCGTGTTGGTCGGCGCCGTGGTGGCGGCCGGCGTGTCCGCCCTGCCCTCGCCCGGGTCCGGCGTCGGCAGGTCAGCGCCGCGCAGGCGCGCCACCTGTCGCTCGGCTCGGTCAAGCTCGTAGCTCACGCGCAGCAGCAGGCCGATGGCCACGCAGGTCATCATCACGCTGGAGCCGCCCGAAGAAATCAACGGCAGCGTCAGGCCCTTGGTCGGCAGCAGCCCCAGGTTCACGCC
The DNA here is from genome assembly GCA_003241895.1 of Lysobacteraceae bacterium. GTDB lineage: Bacteria > Pseudomonadota > Gammaproteobacteria > Xanthomonadales > Xanthomonadaceae > Arenimonas. Next base: position 24,184 of record QBLY01000009.1, on the reverse strand, counting down.
GATCGAGACGAAGGCCTGCAGGCTGATCCACAGGCCGACGCCGAAGGCGCAGAAGCCGGCGAAGTGCCGCCGCATCTCGATCGCCCGCAGGCCGATGTTGAAGGCGCGCCAGGTGAAGATGCCGAACAGCGCGATGATGGCGAACGAACCGGCAAAGCCCAGCTCCTCGGCCGTCACCGAGAAAATGAAGTCGGTGTGCGCCTCGGGCAGGTAGAAGAGCTTCTGCACGCTGGCGCCCAGGCCGACGCCGAACCACTCGCCGCGACCGATCGCGATCAGCGCCTGGGTCAGCTGGAAGCCGTCGTTGAACGGGTCTGCCCAGGGGTCGCGGAACGAGGTCAGGCGACGCACCCGGTAGGGCTCGGCGATGGCCACCAGGGCCAACAGCGGCAGCACCACGCCGGCCGGTATCAGCAGGTTGCGGATGCGCGCGCCGCCCAGCCACACCATGCCGCCGGTGATGGCCAGCAGCAGCGCGGCCGAGCCGAAGTCGGGCTGCAGCAGCAGCAGCACCACGATGGCCATGGCGACGGCCAGCGGCTTGATCAGCGCCATCCACTGCTGGGCGATCTCGTCGCGGTATCGCACCAGGTAGCTGGCCAGCCAGATGATGAACATCAGCTTCACCGCCTCGACAGCCTGGAAGCCGGCGATGCCCAGGTTGATCCAGCGCTGCGCGCCGTTTACGGTGCGGCCGATGCCGGGCAGGAACACCGCCAGCAGCATCAGGAAACACAGCGCCAGCAGCAGGTGGCTGTACTTCTCCACCAGCTTGAGCTCAATGCGCATCAGGCCCCAGGCCGTGGCGCCGCCAATGGCCAGGAACACCAGGTGGCGGGTGAGGAAGTAGAACGGCCCCACGTCCAGGCCTTCGGCGATGGCGATCGAGCTCGACGCCACCATCACCACGCCCAGTCCCGCCAGCGCCAGTGTCACCAGCAGCAGCACCGGGTCGTACCGGCCGGTGATGGCGTCGAGCTTGGTGGCCTGGTGGGCGCGGTCGGTCGGGTTCATCTCAGCGCACCTTCAGCGTGGCGAGGCCGACCAGCACGAGCATCACCGAGATGATCCAGAAGCGCACGATCACGCGCGGCTCCGGCCAGCCCTTGAGCTCGAAGTGGTGGTGGATGGGCGCCATGCGGAACACGCGGCGGCCGGTGAGCTTGAAGCTGGCCACCTGGATCATCACCGACAGCGTTTCGATCACGAAGATGCCGCCCATCACCACCAGGATGGCCTCCTGGCGCACGATCACCGCGATGGTGCCCAGCACGGCGCCCAGCGCCAGCGCGCCGATGTCGCCCATGAACACCATCGCGGGGTAGGTGTTGAACCACAGGAATCCCAGGCCTGCGCCGGCGATGGCGGCGCAGAAGATGGTGATCTCGCCCGCGCCCGGGATCGCCGGTATCTGCAGGTACTGCGAGAACACCGCGTTGCCCGAGGCGTAGGCGAAGATGCCCAGCGCCGCCGCCACCAGCACCGTCGGCATGATCGCCAGGCCGTCCAAGCCGTCGGTGAGGTTCACCGCGTTCGAGAAGCCGACGATCCAGAAGTAGGCCAGCACCACGAACATCCCGCCCAGCGGCAGCGCGAAGTCCTTGAGCAGCGGCAGGAACAGCGTGGTCGCGTTGGCGTTGTCGGCGGTGTAGTAGAGGAACAGCGCCGCCGCCAGCCCGAACACCGACTGCAGCGCGTACTTGTGCCGCGACTTCAGGCCGTTCGGGTCGCGCCTGACGATCTTTATCCAGTCGTCCAGCCAACCGATCGCGCCGAACGCCAACATCACCGCCAGCAGCACCCACACGTAGCGATTGCGCAGGTCGGCCCACAGCAGCGTGGACAGCGTGATGGTCAGCAGGATCAGCGTGCCGCCCATGGTCGGCGTGCCGGCCTTGGCGAAGTGCGACTGCGGGCCGTCGGTGCGGATCGGCTGGCCCCCCTTCAGGCGGGCCAGGCGCTCGATCACGTACGGGCCCAGCCACAGCGACAGCAGCAGTGCGGTCAGTGCGCCCAGGATGGCGCGGAAGGTGATGTAGCCGAACAGCGGCGGCATCATGCCCATCTCGTTCAGCCAACGGGCCAGTTCAAGCAGCATGGTCGGCGTCTCCTTGCCTGTCGGCGGCCAGTACCGCAGCCACCACTTCGTCCATCGCGCTCGAACGCGAACCCTTCACCAGGCAGCGCAGGCCGGCCGGCGCTTGCTGCAGTTCCGCCAGCAGCGCCAACACCAGCGCCGGCTGGTCGTTGAAATGCCGGGCGCCGTCGCCGAATGCACGCGAGGCACCCGCGCTCAGCTCGCCCACGGTCCAAAGCCGGGCGATGCCGGCACGCTTGGCCTGGCTGCCGATGTCGGCGTGCTGCACGGCTGCGCCCTCGCCCAACTCCATCATGTCGCCCAGCACCAGCCACGCGTCGCCGCCGGCCTGCGCCAGCGCGGCGATCGCCGCGGCCACCGACCCGGGGTTGGCGTTGTAGCTGTCGTCCACCAGCACCGCGCCGCTGCGCAGCGCATGCGGGATCTGTCGCCCGGGCACCGGCTGCGCATGCTCCAGGCCCGCCACGACGTCGTCCATGGAAGCGCCCGCTGCCAGGGCCAGCGACGCGGCCGCCAGGGCATTCATCACGCTGTGGCGGCCGGGCAGCGGCAGCGCCACGTCGGCGGCCCCGGCCGGCGTGTGCAGCCGGAAGCGGGTGCTGTCCACTGCGTGGCGAAGCCCGGTTGCGAAGACATCGGCATTGTTTTCCAAGCCAAAGCGCAGCGTCCGGCGGGCGCCGATGCGCTGCGTGAACCAAGGCGCGAAGGTATCGTCGGCGTTGACCACGGCGATGCCGTCGTCGGGCAGCGCTTCGTAGATGGCGCCCTTGGTTTCGGCAATGCCCAGCAGGCTACCCAATCGCTCGATGTGCGCGGGCATGACGTTGTTCACCAGCGACACCTGCGGCGGCGCGATGCTGGCGAGGTAGGCGATGTCGCCGGGCTGGCCGGCGCCCATCTCGTAGATCGCGAAACGCGCGTCTTCCGGCGCGGCGATCACCGCCAGCGGCAGGCCGATCTGGTTGTTGAAATTCCCCGGGTTGGCATAGGCGGGGCCGGCATGCGCCAGGATGCTGTACACCAGCGCCTTCACCGAGGTCTTGCCGTTGCTGCCGGTGATCGCCACCACCACGGCGCTGCGGCCCTGCTGCAGGCCCGCGGCCAGTTCGCCCAGTGCGTCCTGGGTGTCGGCGCACAGTACCTGCGGCAGCGGGCTGTCCACTTCATGATGCACCAGCATCGCCACTGCGCCGGCCGCCTGCGCCTGCGAGGCCAGCTGGTGGCCGTCCTGGCGCTCGCCGCGCAGCGCCACGAACAGGGCGCCCGGCGCCAGCGTGCGGGTGTCGGTGGCCACCGACGTGATCTCGACGTCGTCGCCAAGATGCCGGCCCTCGACCCAGCGCGCCACCTGCGACAGCATCAGCGGCCTCACGAGCGAGCCTCCAGCGCGGCCATGGCCACGGCCAGGTCGTCGAAAGCGTGCTTCACGCCTGCGATTTCCTGGTAGGGCTCGTGGCCTTTGCCGGCTACCAGGACGACGTCGCCCGAGGCGGCGGCGGCGATGGCGTCGCCGATCGCCCGTGCGCGATCGCGCTGCACCACCACGGCGTCGCGACGGGTGAAGCCCGCGACGATGTCGGCCACGATGGCATCGCCGTCTTCGTGGCGGGGGTTGTCGTCGGTGACCACCACCGCGTCGGCGCCGGCCTGGGCGATGGCCGCCATCAACGGGCGTTTGCCGGCGTCGCGTTCGCCGCCGCAGCCGAACACGCAGGTGAGGCGTCCGGGCGTGTGTTCGCGCAGGCTCGACAGCGCCTGCTGCAGCGCGTCGGGCGTGTGGGCGTAGTCCACCACCACCAGCGGCTGGCCGCTGCGGCCGCCGACGCGGCCCATGCGGCCACCCACCGGCGACAGCCGCGGCAGCATCGCCGCCACGTCCGCCAGCGACCAGCCCAGCGCGCGCAGCGCACCGGCCACGGCCAGCAGGTTGTCGACGTTGAAGCGGCCCAGCAGCGGCGAAACGATCGCATGTGCCGCGCCCGCTTCCACCAGGTCGAAGTGCAGGCCGTCGGGCGCCAGCGCCACGCGGTCGGCGCGCAGCGCGGCACCGGCATGCCCGCGCGAACTCAGGCCGATGCGGCGCGCGCCGGCGCGCGCGCCCGCCAGCAGCGGCGGGCCGAACGGGTCATCCAGGTTCACCACCACCGCCTGCAGCGTCGGCCACGCGAACAGCTTGGCCTTGGCGGCGCCGTAGGCGTCCATGGTGCCGTGGAAATCAAGGTGGTCGCGCGTGAGGTTGGTGAACACCGCGATGCGGAACGCCACCGCGTCGACGCGACCCTGCTCGAGCGCGTGCGAGGACACTTCCATGGCTACGTGCGTGGCGCCCTGGCCGCGCATGGCCGCCAGCAGGCGGTGCACGGCGATCACGTCGGGCGTGGTGCGCTCACCGGCCACCAGCTGGCCATGCAGGCCCGCGCCCAGGGTGCCGATGCTGCCGGCGACGTCGCCGTGCAGGCTCAGGGCCTGGGCGATCAGCTGCACGGTGGAGGTCTTGCCGTTGGTGCCGGTGACACCGGTCATCGCCAGCACGTGCGACGGGCCGCCGTAGAAACGGTCGGCCAACTCGCCCTGCCGGCGACGCAGGCCGGGCACGGCGACGGCGTTGGCCGGCATCGCGCCGTCCGCTGGCGCCGGCGGCTCGAACAGGATCACGCTGGCGCCGGCCTGGCTCACCTGCGCGGCATGGCGCAGGCCGTGGGTGCTGGCGCCAGCCAGCGCGATGAAGGCGTCACCCGGCCGCAGGCCGCGGCTGTCGGCGCTCAGGCCGGCCACCGTCGGGTCGAAGCCCGCCGGCAGCGACGGCTCGCCCTGCAGCAGCGCGCTGAGCGGCATGGCGCGGCTCACTGCACGGTCCCCGCAGCGGCCGGCACGGCAAACACCGGCGGGGCCGGCGCAGGCGCCGCGGCCACGGTCGCCGCTTTCTTCTTGGCCTGCGCCGTGAACCACTGCTCGATATTGTCCGGCGGCACGTCCATCAGGCGCAGGGCGCCGTCCATCACGTGGTGGAAGATCGGCGCGGACACGGCGCCACCGCCGTATTCCAGGCCCTGCGGGTCGTGGATCACCACGGCCATGGCGAACTTCGGGTTCGACGCCGGCACCAGGCCGACGAACACGGCCGCGTAGCGCTTGGCGATGTAGCTGCCGCCACCGGCCTTGCGCACGGTGCCGGTCTTGCCGGCCACGCGGTAGCCCATCACCGCGGCGCGGCTGGCGGTGCCGTCGGTGCTGGTGACGGTTTCGAGCATCGTCATCAGCTGCGCGGCGATCACGGGATCGATCACCTGCACGCTGGCCGAGTCGGAACCCTTCACGAAGGTCGCCTCGTGCAGGCGGCCACCGTTGCCGATGGCGGCGTAGGCGCGCGCCAGCTGCAGCGGCGTCACCGACAGGCCGTAGCCGTAGCTGACGGTGGCTTTCTCGGTCGGCCCCCAGAGGTTTGGCGCGCGCAGCACGCCGGACGATTCGCCCGGGAAGCCGCTGCCCGACGCCTGGCCCAGGCCGAAGCGGTGGTACATGTCGTACTGGTGTTCGTTGGTGAGCTCGCTGGCGATCTTGGTCGCGCCGACGTTGGAGCTCTTGGTGAGCACGCCGGTCATGGTGAGCGTGCCGTAGTTGCGGAAGTCCTTCACCGTGTAGCCGCCCGGCAGCGGCATGTAGCCGGGCGCGGTGGCGATGAGCGACTCGGGCGTGAACTTGCCGCTTTCCAGCGCCGCCGCCAGGGTGAGCGTCTTCATCACCGAGCCCGGTTCGACCACGTCGGTAACGGCGCGGTTGCGCTGCGTCTCGGGGCCCGAGCCGTCGCGCGAATTGGGGTTGTACGATGGCTGGTTCACCATCGCCAGGATCTCGCCGGTGGGCACGTCCAGCACCACGATGGAGCCGCTGCTGGCGCCGCGCTCCACCAGCGCGGTCTTGAGCTCGCGGTAGGCCAGGTACTGGATGCGCCGGTCGATCGACAGCGTCAGGTCGTGGCCCGGCTCGGCGGCGCGGATCAGGTCGACGTTTTCCACCGTGCGGCCGCGGCGGTCGCGGATGATCTGCTGGGCGCCGGGCTTGCCGGTCAGCCACTCGTCGAACGCCAGCTCCAGGCCTTCCTGGCCGCGGTCGTCGATGTTGGTGAAGCCCAGCACGTGCGCCATCACTTCGCCGTGCGGGTAGAAGCGGCGGAACTCGCGCTGTGAGTAGACGCCCGGGATGCCCATGTCCACCACTTCATCGGCGATGTCGGGGTTCATGTGCCGGCGCAGGTACACGAACTCCTTGTCGGCACGCTGGGAAATGCGCTGTTCCAGCACGTCCTGCGGGATGCCCAGCGCCTTGGCCAGCTGCGGCATGCGGTCGCCGTGCTGCAGCAGCTCCTTGGGATTGGCCCACACCGACTCCACCGGCGACGAGATCGCCAGCGGCTCGCCGTTGCGGTCGGTGATGGTGCCGCGCGAGGTGGCGATCGGCACTTCGCGCAGGAAGCGGGCGTCGCCCTGCTGCTGGTAGAAGTCGGGGCTGATCAACTGCAGGTGCGCGGCGCGCGCCACCAGCACCACGCCGAACACGCCCAGCACCACGGAGATGGCCAGCAGGCGGTGCCTCAGGCTGTAGGTACTGCGCTGTACCTTCATGGCTGCAGCACCACGATGTCGGCGTCGGTCGGGTACTTCATGCCGATGCGGGTGCCGGCGACCTGTTCGATGCGGTTGGCTTCGGCCCATGTGGCCTGCTCGAGCTGCAGGCGGCCGAACTCGATGTTGAGGTCGTCGCGGCCCTGCTCAAGGCTCGACAGCGCGATGTAGGCTTGGCGATGCAGGTGCCGGGCGTGCACCACGGCGATGGCGCTCGACAGCACGCAGGCCACCAGCAGTGCGAACAGGAAGTCGCGCAGGCTCATGCCGCGGCCTCCGTCGGCAGCTTCTCGGCCACCCGCATCACCGCGCTGCGCGCGCGCGGGTTGACCGAGGTCTCGGCGTACTGCGCGCGCAGTGCGCCGCTGACGTCCACCAGCGTCGGCGTGAAGTCCTGTTCCACCGGCATGCGGCGGTTGCCCGGCGGCGCCTTGGCGTGCGCGGCGATGAAGCGCTTGACGATGCGGTCTTCCAGCGAGTGGAAGCTGATCACCACCAGCCGGCCGCCGGGCTTGAGCCGGGCGAAGGCGGCGTCCAGGCCGAGCTCGAGGTCCACCAGCTCGCGGTTGATGAAGATGCGGATGGCCTGGAAGCTGCGGGTGGCCGGGTGGATCCTGCTGTCGCCGCGACCCACCACCGAAGCGATCAGGTCGGCCAACTGCGCCGTGCGCAGGATCGGCGTTTCGTCGCGCCGCGCGACGATGGTGCGGCCGATCTTGCGGCTGAGCTTTTCCTCGCCGTAGGTCCACAGCACGTCGGCGATCTCGGTGTCGGTGGCGCGGGCAAGCCAGTTGGCGGCGCTTTCGCCCGAGTCGGGGTCCATGCGCATGTCCAGCGGGCCGTCCTTGCTGAAGCTGAAGCCACGCTCGGCCACGTCCAGCTGCGGCGAGGAAACGCCCAGGTCGAAGAAGGCGCCGTCCAGGCCCGGGGCGGTTTCATCCCACTGCGCGAGGTCGGCGAACGAGCCCCGGTAGATGGCGACGCGCGAGTCCGCGCTGAACAGCGCGTGGGCGGTCGCGATCGCTTCGGGATCCTTGTCCATCACCAGCAAACGTCCCTCCGGGCCCAGCAGGTCGAGCACGGCGCGGGCGTGTCCGCCGCGGCCAAACGTGCCGTCCAGGTACCTGCCATTCCCCAATACCCGCAGGCCGTCAAGCGCCTGCGCCAGCATCACCGGGAGATGGCTGGGCTGCGCGTCGGTGCGCATCCCGGCCAGCCCCGTCACAGCCTGAGGTCGAGCATGTCCTCGCTGATCTCGTCTTCACCGATGGTTTGACGGATCTGCGCGAGGTGAGCCTGCTCGCTCCACAATTCGAATTTGCCGCCCATGCCGAGCAGCACCGCTTTCTTTTCTATCGCCGCCGCGTTGCGGTGGCTGGCGGGCAGCAGCAGGCGGCCGTTGCCGTCGGGCTCCACGTGGGTGGCGGCGCCGACGAGCTTGAGCTGGAGGTTGCGATGCACGCGCTTTGCGTTGGGCAGGGCATTGACCTGGTCGCGGACCTTTTCCCAAGCCGCTTCCGGATACAGCCACAGGCAGCCGGCTTCATAGGGGTTGTAGGTGACGACCAGACGATTGCCGCAGGCGCGCGCGACCAGGTCGCGGTAGGCGGTCGGAATCGCCAAACGGCCCTTGTCGTCAATCGTGATCGCGGTTTCGCCCTGGAACATGCGCTGGATCAATCCTTATCCACTAAAAGCCACAAAAAACCCGAAATTCCCTCGGAAGCCCACGTTAGACCTGCCCCCGGGGGCTGTCAAGGATAAAAACAGGGTGATTTCATCAGGCAGATCAACACTTTGCGCGATACTTGAGAGTCTTGTTTAAGAAGCGTTTGGCAAGTGTTGTTTCACATGGCTTTGATGTGAAGGCGTGACCCGGTTGGCAGAACCGGCGGGCGCACGGCTGGCCACGGGCCACGACCGCCCGGCCGGGGCGGATCACCGGCGAGTGCGCAGATCGGAGGGGTGTTCCAGAGGGAAGTGGCGGAGCCGGTCATTAAGCCGGGTTCTGTCTGGGACAGTCATTCCTCTAGCCCCAGCGTCACCGCTGGGATCAAGCATCCAACCCGGGTGCGGCACGAGCCATGCCATAGCACCCCTATTTGGACTTGCTCCGGGTGGGGTTTGCCGTGCCCCGAGGCGTTGTCCCCTCGGGCGGTGGGCTCTTACCCCACCGTTTCACCCTTACCACGCACCCTTGCGGGCCGTTCGGCGGTTTGTTTTCTGTTGCACTTTCCGTCGGCTCACGCCGCCCAGGGGTTACCTGGCACCCTGCTCTATGGAGCCCGGACTTTCCTCGGCGCATTGCTGCGACGCGACTGCCTTGACCGACTCCGCCGGGCGGGATTGTCGCACATCGGGGCCAAAGGCTTTGTTGGTTAAACCGCTTCCCCGCCGTAAAGCGCCTTGCGCGGCGCCCCGCTGATGTCCGCCGCCAGCCGCGCGGCCACCGAGGGCTTGAGGTGCTCGGCCAGCTTGGCGTACAGGCGCTGGCCTTCGATCAGGCGCGCAGCGGTGTCGTCTTCGCAGCCGCGCACCACGATCACGAATTCGCCCTTTCGCTGGTTGGCATCGGCGGCGACCTTGGCGGCGATGGATTCGAGCGTGTCGCCGAGCACCGTCTCGAACAGTTTCGTCAGTTCGCGTGCGAGTACCGCTTCGCGTTCGCCGCCGAACGCCGCGACGAAGTCTGCGAGGGCTTCCTCGATGCGGTGCGAACTTTCGTAGAAAACCAGCGTCCGGGTTTCCTTGGCCAGCTCGGCCAGGCGCTCGCGGCGCCCCGAGGCTTTCGCCGGCAGGAAGCCCTCGAAACAGAAGCGGTCGCTGGGGATGCCCGCCACCGAAAGCGCGGCAATCGCGGCGCAGGCGCCCGGGATGGGGCTGACGGCCAAGCCGGCGGCGCGCACTTCGCGCACGAGGCGGTAGCCGGGGTCGCTGACCAGCGGCGTGCCGGCGTCGGACACCAGCGCCAGGCATTCGCCGGCCTTCAGGCGCTCCACCAGTTTCCAGGCGATTTCGCCCTCGTTGTGGTCATGCACGGCCAGCAGCGGCCGGTCGATGCCCACGGCGCCCAACAGCTGGCGGGTGTGGCGGGTGTCTTCGGCGCAAATGGCGTCCACGGCGGCCAGCACTTCGCGGGCCCGGGTGGTGAGGTCGCCCAGGTTGCCGATCGGCGTCGCCACCACGTAAAGCGTTCCTGCCTGGGTTGCCGCCATGTCCGCGCCCTCCGTGTGCACCGGGGTATCATCGTAACCGCATCGATACCCGGACCCTTCTCCATGCTGCGACTCCTTCCCCTGCTGCTGGCCCTTGCCGTCGCCACCGGCTGCGCCAGCGTCTCCGTTTCGCCCGGTGCCACGGTGCAGCAGGACAGCGCCGCGCAGCTGGCCGCCGACGGCAACCATCGCGAAGCCGCCCGCGCCTGGGCCGCCACCGCCAACGCCAGCCGCGGCGCCGCGCGCGACCGCGCCTGGATCAACGCCGCCGAGCAGTACCGCCTCGCCGGCGACCTGGGCGCGGCCAGCCAGGCCCTGGACGAATCCAACCGCCGCCGGCTGGCGGGCGCCGACCTGCTGCTGCACGACCTGCTAAGCGCCGACGGCCAGGCCGCCGCCGGCCGCAGCGCCGAAGTGTTGGCGCTGCTGGGGCAGCCGCGGGGCTCGGTACCGGCCGAACAGCGCGCGCGCTGGCACGGCCTTCGCGCCGACGCCTTCGAAGCCCAGAACCGTCCCTTCGAAGCCGCCGGCGAACTGGCCTGGCGGCTTGATTCGCTCAACCGCGATGCGCGCGCCGCCAGCGTGCGCCGCATCGACGCGCTGCTGTCGAAGTTGCCCGACGCCACGCTGGCCTCCGCCAGCAGCACGGTGCCGGTGGGATACCCGGTTTACCTGTACGCCGGCCGCGCGCTGACCCAGCGCGGGCTGCCGCTGCCGCGCCCGTACGACCGCAGCGCCTCCGCGCCCGGCCTGGACGCGTGGCCGGCCGCCGAAGGTGACGGCTACCGCCCGCCGCTGCGGCTGGCGGCCCTGCTGCCGCTGAGCGGCCCGATGGCGGCGGCAGGCCACAGCGTGCGCGACGGCCTGCTGGCCGCCTACTACGCCGAGTACCGCCGCCGCCCGCAGATCCGCTTTTACGACACCGCTGGCGTGGACGGCGTGCGCCGCGCCTTGCTCAAGGCGCGCGAGGAAGGCGCCCAGATGCTCGTGGGCCCGCTCACCCGCGATGAAGTGAACGCGCTGTTTGCGCTTCCCGATCTCGACCTGCCGGTGGTGGCGCTCAACCGCGGCACGGTGCCGCCGCCGGCCGGCAGCGCGGCGTTCGCGCTGTCCCCCGAGGACGAAGGCGCCGCGGCGGCCGACCGCCTGCTCGACCGCGGCCTGCGCAACGTGCTGGTGGTGACCCAGGCCGACGACAACGCCCAGCGCGCCCTGGGCGCCTTCCGCGAGCGGCTCGGTGCCCGCGGCGGCCGGGTACTCAAGGAGGTGACGGTCAGCGAGGGCAATCCCGACTACGTGCCGGCGCTGCAGGCCGCGCTGTCGGGTGCGCGTCCCGACGCGCTGTTCCTGAGCCTCAAGGCCGCGCAGGCGCGCCTGCTGTCCAGCCAGATGGACACCGCGGGCCTGATCGGCGTGCCGCGCGTGGCCACGTCGCTCATCCTGTCGGGCGCCAACCTTCGCATGGACACCGAACTCGACGGCATCCAATACCCCGAGCTGCCCTGGCTGCTGGGACTGCGCGGCAGCCTGCCCGACCCCGACACCATCGGCCAGACCCTGCCTTCGGCGCAGGGCGGCGGCGCCCGTCTGTTCGCCTTCGGCATGGACGCGTGGATGCTGGTGGCCAACCTGGACCGCCTGGCCAGCGACCCGGGCGCGGAGCTGCGCGGCGCCACCGGCGAGCTGCAGCTGGACGGCTTCGGTGGCGTGCAGCGCCGCCCGGCGTGGGCGGTGTTCAGCGGCGGCCGTTCGCGGCCGGCGCTGGACGGTGCGCTGACGCCCGATGCCGGCACACCCTGACCGACAGCAAACCGGCGCGGCGGCCGAAGCGGCCGCCCGCGCTACGCTCGAAGCGCAGGGGCTGCGCACGCTGGCCAGCAACGTCAACTTCCGTTTCGGCGAACTCGACCTGGTGATGCGCGACGGCGACACGGTGGTGTTCGTCGAAGTGCGCTACCGCCGCAACGACCGCTTCGGCGGCGGCGCCGGTTCGGTGGACCACAGGAAACGCCGCCGGATCGTGCTGGCGGCCCGCGCCTGGCTGGCCGGCCAGCGCGGGCTGGCCGACGCGCCCTGCCGCTTCGACGTGGTGACGGCGCAGGGCGAGCCGCCCGAATGCGAGTGGATCCGCGGGGCATTCACGCTCGAGGACGTGTGAAGAGCCAACCGGCCGGCAAAGCCTACAATCGGCGCATGCCGGACTCCTTGCCCTTGTCGATGCTGCACGCGCTTGGAGCGCTGTTGGGCCCTGGCGGGCTGCTGACCGACCCGTCGGAACGGCTGGCTTACGGCTATGACAATTCGCGCCTGCAGGGACTGCCGCTGGCGGTGGCGCTGCCGACCACGGCCGAACAGGTGCAGGCCCTCGTGAAGCTGTGCCGCGCCGCGAAGCTGCCGATGGTGGCGCGCGGGCGCGGCACCAACACCACCGGCGCCAGCGTGCCGGGCGAAGACGCACTGGTGGTGTCGTTCGAGCGCATGAACCGCGTGCTGGCGATCCGTCCCGGCGACCGCGTGGCGGTGGTGCAGCCGGGCCTGCTCAACGGCGACCTGCAGGCGGCGTTGGCGCCGCACGGCCTGTTCTGGCCGCCCGACCCCACCAGCGCCGCCTATTGCAGCATCGGCGGCAACCTGGCCTGCAACGCCGGCGGACCTCGCGCGGTGAAGTACGGCGCCACCCGCGACAACGTGCTGGCGCTCACCGCCGTCACTGGCACCGGCGAACTGGTGCGCTTGGGCGCACCCACCACCAAGGGTGCCAGCGGCTATGACCTCTCGCGCCTCCTCATCGGCTCGGAAGGCACGCTGGCGCTGATCGTCGAAGCCACGCTGAGGCTGACGCCGGTGGCGACGCATCGCCGCGCCCTGCGCGCGCTGTACGCCGACGTGGACAGCGCCGCCGCCGCCGTCGCGCGCCTCATGGCCCAGCCGGTCACGCCTTCCATGCTTGAGTTCATGGACGACCACTGCGTGCGCCTGGCGCGCGAGGTGGGCGGCGCCGACCTGCCCGACGCCGGCGCGCTGCTGATGATCGAGGCCGACGGCGACGAGGCGATGCTGGCCCACGCGGTGGACGCGCTGTCCGCCGCCGCGCAGGGCGAGGGTTGCCTGCAGGTGAGCGTCGCCCCGGACGAAGCCACGCGCGAAAAACTCTGGGCCGCACGCAAGGCGCTGTCGCCGGCGCTGCGCACGCTGGCGCCGGGCAAGATCAATGAAGACGTGGTGGTGCCGGTGTCGCGCATCCCGGAGCTGGTGGCGGCAGTGCGCGGCATCGCAGCGGCGCAGTCGCTTCCCATCGTCTGCTTCGGCCATGCGGGCAACGGCAACCTGCACGTGAACATCCTCTACGACCCCGCCGACGCCGCGCAGGCGGCACGCGCCGACGCGGCACTGGAAGCGGTGTTCGACACCGTGATCGCGCTCGACGGCCAGGTGTCGGGTGAACACGGCATCGGCCTGGTGAAGCGCGAACTGCTGGCGCGCGCGCTGAGCCCGCAGGCGCTGGCGCTGATGCGCGCCATCAAGGCGCAGTTCGACCCCGACGGCATCCTCAACCCCGGGAAAGTTCTGCCCCCGGAGGCCAATGGGCAGGCCTCGCGCATCATCCGCGAAGTGCCGAGCCTGCCGCCATTGCCAGGCGGCACGCGCTGACATGGCCATGAACCGCGCGCCGACCGAACTGGACAAACTGCTGGTGGAAATCCGCGCCTGCCGCCTGTGCGAAGCGCAGCTGCCGCTGGGCCCGCGCCCGGTGCTGCGCGCCAGCACCAGCGCCAGGCTGCTGGTGGTCGGCCAGGCGCCGGGCACGCTGGTGCACGGCAGCGGCATCCCCTGGGACGACGCCAGCGGCGTACGCCTGCGCGGCTGGCTGGGCCTGGACAAGGTCGACTTCTACGACCCGGTCAACATCGCTATCGTGCCGATGGGTTTTTGCTACCCCGGCCGCGGCACCAGCGGCGATTTGCCGCCGCGCCCGGAATGCCGGCAGACCTGGCACCCGCGCCTGCTGCCGCTGCTGCCCGACGTGCAGCTGGTGCTGGCCATTGGCCAGTATGCGCAGGCGCACTTCCTGGGCGAGCGCCGCAAGAAGACCTTGACCGAGACGGTGCAGGCCTGGCGCGATTACGCGCCCGCCGTGTTCCCCCTGCCCCACCCCAGCCCGCGCAACGTGGGCTGGTTCGCGCACAACCCGTGGTTTGACGCCGAGGTGGTGCCGGCGCTGCGCGAGGCGGTGGCCGGGCTGGCGCTGGCCGGGCCGGCGCGCTAGTCAGCGGTTCGGATCGCCGCAGGCCGCGGCCAGGCGCAACAGCGAATCGGAGGTGGCGTCGGCAATCGCCTGCAGGGCGTCGCGCTCGCTCCAGACGGCGAACAGCAGCAGCAGCATCAGCAGCGGCCGCAGGGACTGCCACGACGGCATTTGAAGGGGCGTGGGCATGGTCGACTCCTTGTGATGGATCGGGTTGGATCCGTTCCCACCAGCGACGTCTCGCCGGCGGGAACGGACAGATCAATGCGTGGTGGCGTAATGCAGCACCGCGCCAATGAACCAGCCTGCGGGCGAAAGCATTCCAAGGGCCTGGGCTTCCTGCGACGTGACGCCGTGCAGGACGTAGCCGGCGCCGTTGCCGAGGTTGGTATCGACGCTGTCGCCACCGGCGACGCACTTGAGTTCAGCGGAATCGAGGTTTCGCATATCGTTCTCCAGGTGGGTTACGGACGGCCGCATTCGGCGTCGAGGTCGGACAGCTTCATCGAGGCGGTCTGGGCGATCTGGTTGAGCGCTTCGCGGTTCTGCCAGATCCAGCCGGCCACCGCGATCAGCGCGATGGTGCCGATGATTCCTTCGCCGCCGCTCACCGCGGCGTGCTCGTGCAGGGTCAATGCCCTCATGGTGTTTCTCCCTTGTTGGCCTGCGGAGTGCAGGCAAGGCCATGGGAGCATCGGCGTGACGCCGGGGCCGTCGGCAGGCGCGGCGAAAACGCCTGAGACAAGGGCATGCAACACCGTCAGACCCGAACGCCGGCGCCGCGCGAAGTCGGCGCGGCGTCCGAATCTTCCTACGGAACGATCAGCGCAGCCACCACGCGGCCAGCTGCAGCACGCCCAGCGCATAAAGCCCGGCGATGACGTCGTCGAGCATGGCGCCGAAACCGCCGTGCAGCTTCTGGTCGGCCCAGCTCACCGGCCAGGGTTTCCAGATATCGAAAAGGCGGAACAGCGCAAATGCCGCCAGCACCCAGGCCCAGCCTGCCGGGGCCATCAGCAGCGCGATCCACATGCCGATGTACTCGTCCCAGACCACCAGCGACGGGTCTTCGATCTTCGTTTCACGGATGGCCCAGTGCGAGGCCCACACGCCAACGCCAAAGCCCACCGCCAGCACCGCCAGGTACATCGGCAGCGGCAGGTCGCGCAGGAAGAACCACCACGGCAGCAGCGCCACCAGGCTGCCCACCGTGCCCGGCGCGCGCGGCGAAAACCCGGCGCCGAACCCGGCAGCCACCCAGCCCAGCGGGTGCTTCATCAGGCGGCGGCGGGTGCCGACCGGCAGCACGGGCATCAATGCACTCCCTGGAAATGCTGGAAGCCGGCGGCGGCCGGCACGTAGTCCTCGCCCTCGGGCGTGGTGAAGCGCAGTCCGGGTTCCGCGACCAGTTGGCCCACCACGGTGCCCGTGACGTCGCAGGCAGCCAGCGCTTGTTCGATCGCGAAGGCGGCGCTGGCGGGCGCCGTGAAGCACAGTTCGTAGTCGTCGCCGCCGGAGAGCTGCAGCGGCCAGCGCTGCGCTTGTTCGAAATGGTCGGCCAGGGTGCGCGAGGTCGGCAGGCGGCCCAGGTCGATGCGGGCGCCGACGCTGCTGGCAGCCAGCACGTGGCCCAGGTCGGCGGCCAGGCCGTCGCTGAGGTCGATGCCCGCCGTGGCGATGCCGCGCAGCGCGAGGCCGACGGCGATCCGCGGCGTCGGCCGGTCAAGGCGATGCCGCAGCTTGGCCGACGACGGCCCGCGGGCGCGCCACTGCGCCAGCGCCCCCGCGGCGTCGCCGATCGAGCCGGTGACCCACACTTCGTCGCCCGCGTGCGCGCCGTCGCGGCGCAGGGCTTGGCCTTCGGGCACGAAGCCGTGCGCGGTGACGGTGATGGAAAGCGGGCCGCGGGTGGTGTCGCCACCCACCAGGGCTACGTCGTGCCGTTCGGCCAATTCGAGGAAGCCGTCGAGGAAGGCGTCCACCCAGTCGGCGTCGGCGTCGGCGTCGGGCAGGGTCAGCGCAAGCGTGCACCAGGCCGGCGTGGCGGCCATCGCAGCGAGGTCGGAGAGGTTCACCGCCAGCGCCTTCCAGCCGATGTCGGTGGGCGCGGTTTGAGCGGGGAAATGCACGCCCGACACCAGCGTGTCGCTGGTGACCACCAGGTCGTGGCCCGCGGGCACGCGAAGGATGGCGGCGTCGTCGCCGATGCCCAGCAGCACGTCGACGCGGCTGCGCGCGCGGGCGCGGATACGATCGATCAGGGCGAATTCGCCCGGCATCAGCTGCGGCGCGGGGCCTGTGCCTCGGCGGCACGCCACTGCGCCGCGGCATGGTCGAGCACGCCGTTGACGAAGGTGTGGCCGTGCTCGGAGCCGAAGCGCTTGGTGGTCTCGATGGCTTCGTTGATCACCACGCGGTACGGCACGTCGATGCGGTGGCGAAGCTCGTAGGCGGCGATGCGAAGCACCGCGCGCTCGATCGGGTCCACTTGGGCGATGTCGCGGTCCAGGAAATGGCTGAGCGCTTCGTCCAGCGTGCCCAGGTTGGCTTCGACGCCGCGCACCAGGTCTTCGAAATACGCCTGGTCGGCCACTTCCATGTCCTGCTCGGCCTGGAACTGCTCGATCACTTTCGCGATGGCGGTGTGCGACAGCTGCCAGGCATAGATGGCCTGCAGCGCACGGCGGCGGGCGCGGGAGCGGGCGTGCGGATCGATGCCGTCGGCGCGGGGCTGCTTCATTGGAATTTCCCGAAAAGATTCGCCATCTCGATGGCCACCAGCGCGGCTTCCTCACCCTTGTTGCCGTGGTTGCCGCCGGCGCGGGCCTCGGCGTGGGCGTAGTCGTCCACCGCCAGCACGCCGTTGGCCACCGGCACGCCGCTGTCGAGCGCCACGCGCATCAGGCCGCGGGCGCATTCGTCGGCCACCTGTTCGAAGTGGCGGGTGTCGCCGCGAACCACGCAGCCCAGCGCCACGATGGCCACGTAGCCGCCGCGGCCGGCGGCCTGGGCGGCCGCCAGCGGCAGCTCCCAGGCGCCGGGCACGCGAATGACGTCGACGTTCCCGGCCGGCACGCCATTTTCGATGAACGCCTTGCGCGCCCCGTCCACCAGGGTGTCGGTGATGCGCGGGTTCCAGCGGCTGGCGAGAATGGCGTAGCGGGCGGAGCCGGGGCTCTGGACGTCGCCTTCGAGATGGCTCATCGGTTCTGTGGCTCGCCGCTGAAAGGACCCCCAGTTTACCGCGCAGCAGGCAAGAACGGGGTCAGGGGGCGACGTATTCGACGACCTCGAGGCCGTAGCCGGCCAGGCCGATCTGGCGGCGGGGCGTGCCGAGCACCCGCAGTTTGCCCAGGCCCAGGTCGGCCAGGATCTGCGCGCCGGCGCCGTTGCGGCGCCATTCGCTGGATTTGGGTGCCTCGGCCTGCGCGCTTTCGGTGATGCGCGCCAGCAGGTCGTCGGGCGTCACCGGCTCGGCCAACACCACCACCACGCCCTCGCCCGCCGCCGCCACGGCCGCCAGCGCCTCACCGGCGCTGACGCCGAAATCGGCGCGCTGCCACTGCAGCACGTCCGACAGCGGGTTCTTGACGTGCACGCGCACCAGCGTGGGCGTCTCGGCCTGCGGCTGGCCGTGCACCAGCGCGAAGTGCAGGTTGCGGCTGACGCGGTCGCGGTAGGTCACCAGCTTGAACGGGCCATGGGCGGTGGTGATGTCGCGCGCGTCCACGCGCTCCACCGTGTGCTCGCTTTCCAGGCGGTAGCGGATGAGCTCCTCGATCGAGCCGACCTTCAGGCCGTGTTCCTTCGCGAACGACTCCAGCTCCGGACGGCGCGCCATCGAACCGTCGGCGCTGAGGATTTCCACCAGCACGCCGGCCGGCTCCAGGCCCGCCAGCAGGGCCAGGTCGCTGGCCGCTTCGGTGTGGCCGCTGCGCGTGAGCACGCCGCCGGGCTGGGCCATCAGCGGGAAGATGTGGCCTGGCTGGGTGAGGTGTTCGGCGGCGGCGTCGGGGCGCACCGCGGTACGGATGGTGTGGGCGCGGTCGTAGGCGCTGATGCCGGTGGTGACGCCTTCGGCCGCTTCGATCGAGACGGTGAAGTTGGTGTGGTAGGGCGAGTTGTTGTCGCGCACCATCGGGCCCAGGCCCAGCTGGCGGCAGCGCTCGCGCGTGAGCGACAGGCACACCAGGCCGCGGGCGTGGGTGACCATGAAGTTGATGTCGGACGGCTTGACCAGTTCGGCGGCCATGATCAGGTCGCCTTCGTTCTCGCGGTCCTCGTCGTCCACGATCACGACCATGCGGCCCTGCCGCAGTTCTTCCAGCAGCTCGGGGACGGTGGCGAAGCTCATGCGGATTCCTCGCGGGTGGCCAGCAGCCGCTCGACGTAGCGGGCGATGGTGTCCACTTCCAGGTTGACGGCGGCGCCGACGGCGGTTTCGCCGAAGGCGGTGTGGGCGACGGTGTGCGGCACCAGGTTCACTTCGAACCCGGCGGCGTCCACGGCGTTGACCGTGAGGCTGACGCCATCCACGGCCACCGAGCCCTTGGCGGCAAGATAGCGGAGCACGCCTCGCGGCGCCGTGAAGCGCCAGCGCTGGCTGCGGCCGTCGTCCCAGACCTTGTCCACGGCGCCCAGGCCGTCCACGTGGCCCGACACCAGGTGCCCGCCCAGGCGCGTGGTGGGCAGCAGGGAGCGCTCCAGGTTCACCGCGGCGCCGATCGGCAGGCCGCCGAGCGTGGTGAGCGCGAGGCTTTCGTTGGACACATCGGCGTCGAACCCCTGCGCGTCGAAGGCCACCACCGTGAGGCAGCAGCCGCTGACGGCGATGGACTCGCCCAGTTCGATGTCGTGCGCCGGCAGCGCGCCCCAGCCAAACCGCAGCCGCTGGTCGCCACCGCGGACATCGCGCTGGGTAAGTCGGCCTACGGCCTGGATCAAGCCTGTGAACATGGTGTGTGGGCGGGCAATGGGACGAAGTCGCCATTGTAAGGCTTTGCCCCGTCGGCAGCGCCCAAGCCACCCAGCCACTCGCAGAACGCAGCTATCTGAGACAAGAACGGGGTCAGGTTAACTTCCGGAAGTTAACCTGACGCCGTTCTTAGCCTGCGGACGTGGAGAGCAAAAGCCGCAGGTCCGGCCCGATCGTGCGCGTATCCAGCAATCGCAGGCCCAGGCGTTCGGACATGGAGGCCGGATCGATGCCGGCGAACAACGGCTTGGCGTGGGCGCCCAGCAGCACGGGGGCGACGTACAGCAGCACTTCGTCCACCAGTCCGTTGCGCAGCAGGGCGCCGCTGAGGGTGGCGCCGGCTTCGACCTGCAGTTCGTTGACGCCGCGCTGCGCCAGCTGCGACAGCAGGGCGCCCAGGTCGAGGCCGCCGTGCACGAAGCGGCGGATGGCGAAGGCGGTGACGTCGTCGCCATAGGCGGGCACCACGTCGTCGCCGTGCACGGCCAGGGTGGGCGCGGCGCCGTCGGTGAGCAGGTGCGAGGTGGCCGGCAGGCGGCCGTGTTCGTCCACCACCACGCGCAGCGGCGCCACGAAGTCCTCGCCCTCGGGCAGGCGCACGGTGAGGCGCGGGTCGTCGGCCATCACGGTGCCGATGCCGGTGAGGATGGCGCCCGAGCGGGCGCGCCAGCGCATCACGTCGGCGCGCGAGGCGTCGGAGGTGATCCATTTGGATTCGCCGTTGGCCAGCGCGGTGCGGCCGTCCAGGCTCATGCCCAACTTCACCCGCACCCAGGGGCGGCCGCGTTCGATGCGGGAGAAAAAGCCGCGATTCAGATAGCGGGCCTGCGTTTCCATCAGGCCGTGTTCGACCGTGATGCCGGCGGCCTCGAGCTTGGCGAAGCCCTGCCCCGCCACCTGGTAGTAAGGGTCGCGGCTGGCCGCGACCACGCGCGTCACCCCGGCAGCCACCAGCGCGTCGGCGCACGGCGGCGTGCGGCCGTGGTGGGCGCAGGGCTCCAGCGTGACGTAGGCAGTGGCGCCCTGGGCGCGCGAACCGGCGGCGCGCAGCGCAATCACTTCGGCGTGCGGCTCGCCGGCGCGCACGTGCCAGCCTTCGCCCAGCACGCGCTCGCGGCTGGCGATCACGCAGCCCACCATGGGGTTGGGCTGGGTGGTGAACGCAGCGCGCTCGGCCAATTGCAGGGCGCGGGCCATGTGGGCGTGGTCGTGGGCCGAGAAAAGCTTCATACCGGCACGATGTCCATCAACTGCACGGGAACGCCGCGCAGCTTCACCGATCCCTGCGGCCGCCAGCCCAGGCGCGCGTAGAACGACGCGTGCTCCGGCGTGAACAGCCACAGGCGCTCGACCTTCTGTTGCGCCGCGAAGGCCACCAATTGCTTTGCCAATCGCGCACCCAGGCCCTGGCCACGCGCCTCGGGCACCACGTACAGGCTCGCCATCCACGCGTCGCCCTGGTCGCGCAGTTCGGGCGCGTCTTCCAGCACCAGGCTCACCGAGCCCAGCAGCGCGTCGCCCTGCAGCGCCACCAGCGTGGTGGGGAGGCTTCGGCGGGTCGCGTGGTCGATCAGTTCATTGGTGGCCACGTCCAGCGTCCAGTCGGTGTAAAGCTCGCCCCACTGCGCATGGTGCCAGCGCGCCAGCGTGTCGGCGTGGCCGGGAACCTCGGCCAGGAAACGAACCGCCACCGGGTTCAACGCTTGGCCTTTTCCGGCACGCTTTCCAGCAGGGGCAACTGCAGGCTTTCCAGGCCCGGCAGGTCGCGCTCCAGGCGCTCGATTTCCTCGCGGAAGGCCTGCACATCCTCGAACTTGCGGTACACCGAGGCGAAGCGCACGTAGGCCACCTGGTCGAGCTTCTTGAGCTCGGCCATCACGAATTCACCCACGCGCAGCGAGGGCAGCTCGCGCTCGCCGCTCAGGCGCAGCGCATGCACCACGCTGCGCACGGCGCCGTCGATCTTTTCGGACGACACCGGGCGCTTTTGCAGCGCTCGGTCGAAGCTGGTGCGCAGCTTGCGCTCGTCGAACGCTTCGCGGCGGCCATCGCTTTTCACGATCGCCGGCAGCTTGAGTTCCGCCACTTCAAACGTATTGAAGCGCTCGTTGCACTGCTCGCACTCACGCCGGCGGCGGATGGTGGACCCGTCCTCGGACACGCGCGAGTCGATCACGCGGGTGTCTTCGTGCTGGCAGAACGGGCAATGCATCCGTCAGCCGTAAACCGGGAAGGTTCGGCACTGCGCGGTGACTGCGTCGCGCACGCGGGCGATCACGGCTTCGTCGGCAGGCGCGTCCAGCACGTCGCAGATCCAGCCCGCCAGCGCCACGCACTCGGCCTCTTTGTAGCCGCGGGTGGTGACGGCCGGCGTGCCGATGCGCAGGCCCGAAGTGACGAAGGGCGAGCGCGGGTCATTGGGCACGGCGTTCTTGTTGACCGTGATGTGGGCGGCACCCAGCGCGGCCTCCGCGTCCTTGCCGGTCACGTCGCGGCCGATCAGGTCGATCAGCATCAGGTGGTTTTCGGTGCCGCCGCTGACGATCTTGTAGCCGCGCGCCATCAGGGTCTTGGCCATGACCTGGGCGTTGAGCACTACCTGCTTCTGGTAGTCGATGAAGCCAGGCTCCAGCGCTTCCTTGAAGGCGACGGCCTTGGCCGCGATCACATGCATCAGCGGGCCGCCCTGGGTGCCGGGGAACACCAGCGATTGGAACTTCTTCTCCAGCGCTTCGTTGGCCTTGGCCAAAATGATGCCGCCGCGCGGGCCGCGCAGGGTTTTGTGGGTGGTGGAGGTGACGACGTCGGCGTGCGGCACCGGGTTGGGATAGATGCCCGCGGCCACCAGGCCGGCCACGTGCGCCATGTCCACGAAGAAATACGCGCCGACTGACTTGGCGATGGCCGCCAGTCGCGCCCAGTCCACCACCTGCGAGTAGGCGCTGAAGCCGCCGATCACCATTTTGGGCTGGTGCTCGGTGGCCAGGCGCTGCACTTCGTCGTAATCGATCAGGCCGTTCTCATCCACGCCGTACTGCACGGCCTTGTAGATCTTGCCGGAGAAATTCACCTTGGCGCCGTGGGTCAGGTGGCCGCCGTCGGCCAGGCTCATGCCCAGCACGGTGTCGCCCGGCTTGAGCAGCGCCATGTAAACGGCGATGTTGGCCGACGAGCCCGAGTGCGGCTGGACGTTGGCGTAGTCGGCGCCGAACAGCTGCTTCACGCGGTCGATGGCCAGCTGCTCGGCGATGTCCACGTATTCGCAGCCGCCGTAGTAGCGCTTGCCCGGGTAACCCTCGGCGTATTTGTTGGTCAGCACGCTGCCCTGGGCCTCGAGCACGCGGGGGCTGGCGTAGTTCTCGGAGGCGATCAGTTCGACGTGGTCTTCCTGGCGCTGGAGCTCCTGGGCCATGGCCTTGGCCAGGGCGTCGTCATATCCGGCGATTTGCATATCCTTGGAGAACATCGGCGCGGCAATCCTGAGGCGGCGGGAGCCCTAAATTGTAGCCCCCACGCGCACTTGCGGCCAGCCGCCGCCCCGCCAGCAAAGAGCGGGGTCAGGTCTTGGGGCTGCCGAGGTGGTGCCAGTCCACACGACGGGTCAGGGTCATCGCGGTGGCCAGGGCCGCGAACAGCACGCCGGCGCCTACCAGCAGGGCGTAGTCCTCGGACCTCAGCAGCGAGTAGAGCAGGCCGTAGAGGCCCGCCAGGCCCGCTCCGAAGCTCAGCCCCTGCTTCGCCCCGCCCAGCACCCCGGCCAGGTAGTAGCCCAGCAGCCCACTGCAGGCGGCCGCCGCCAGGGCATAGGCCAGCCCGAAGCCGATGTGCTCGGACAGTGACAGCAGCAGCAGGTAGAACATCGCCAGCGCCAGCCCGGTCAGGCCGTATTGGACGGCGTGCACCGGACGTGACGACAAGGCTTCCACCAGGAACACGGCGCCGAACACCAGGGCCAGGAACAGCAGCGCGTACTTCATGGCCCGGTCGGTCATCAGGTAGCGGTCCACGGGCTCGACCAGGCGCATGCCGAAGCCGCTTTCGGCCAAACCATCGCAGCTGGTCGCCAGCGGCGAGCAGGCGGCGATCACCTGCTGCACGCGGCTCGAAAGCTTGGACACCGCCCAGTTGGCGCTGAACCCGTCGTCGCGGATGCTGGACGCCTGCGGCAGGTGCCGGCCCTCGAACCCCGGGTGCGGCCAGTCGGCCGAGGCCGTGACGGTGGTTTCAGAGCCCACGGGCAGCCAGGCCAGCGACTGGGTTCCGGTCAAATCCAGCGCGACATCGAAAGCCATCGGCCCCTCCAGCGCCGACAGCGGCACCGGCGCATGCAGGCCCTCGGGCAGCCAGCCCACGCGGGTGCCGGGCTCGGCGGTGACCGGGCGGCCGTCCACCTTGAGCGCCATCGCCTGCACGCCGCGGTTGTCGCCCAGCCCCAGCACCAGCCAGGCGCGCACTGGCTTGAGCCGGCCTTCGCCATCCGCGGCGGGAGGCACATGCCGGAATTCGCCGGCCATATTCAACGCGCCATGGAACAGCGGCACCGTGAACAGGCTGCGGCCGCGCTGTTCGATCCTCAGCCGGCTGTCGATCGCCAGGCGGCTCGGGCTGACCAGGTAGTGCACGGTTTCGCTGGCCTGTTCGGTTTCCTGGCGCCTCAGGCCGCCTTCGGTCACCACGCGACGGCGCTCGCTGAGCCGCAGCGCCTCCACCAGCAGCAGCGGCCCCACCACCTGCTGCGGCCCGGACGACGACCGGGCGATCTCGTCCGCCACCTCCTGCCCGCGGGCCTGGCGCTCGGCCACCAGGCTGTCCAGCAAGCCCAAGGGGATCAACAGCAGCAGCAACATCAGGCCCACCAGGGCCAACTTCCAGCCAATGCGCATGGCGCGTGCTCCAGAACACCGCCAAGCGCGGCCAGCCCATGCAAACAGCGCCAACGGCCAATTCCCGGGCGCCATCTGGCAATTCCCGGGCAAGAACGGGGTCAGGTGACCCCGTTCTTGTGCGTCGAGGGGCGGGGTGGGCGAT
>QBLY01000008.1 GCA_003241895.1 Lysobacteraceae bacterium | reverse complement strand
GCCGGGGGCGGGCGGGAGTGTCGTCACGGCGCCATGCTACCGAGTGCGACCGCGCAGCGTCCATGCGTCGCCTGCGACTTCATGGCGCCGCAGGCCTTCACGGCGTGAACGGCACCGACGACCTGCACAAGCCACGGATTCACAAAACAAAACCCTGTTGCCGGCCAAGACACGTTGTCATTCTAGTGCTCGTGCGTGAGAATCGAAGCGTTAACCGATATTTCAGGAATACCCAGACATGCGTGCCACCCCCTTGATGCTTGCCATCGCCCTGGGCCTTGGTGTTTCGGCCAGCGGCACCGAAGCGGCCACGCCGTCGCGCGACACGGTCCAGAAGGCCGATCGCCTCAACACCTATATCGTGGTGTTCGAAGAGCCCGCCGCCGCACGCTTCCGCGGCTTCGCCGCCACCGAGAAATCGCGCCCGCGCCTGGCCGCCAGCAGCGCAGCCGCCACCGGCAAGCGCAAGTTCGACGCCCGCAGCCCCGAGGCCGTGGCTTACGTGGACTACCTGTCCGACCTGCGCCGCGTGCGCATGAACGACGCCTCCGTGCGCATTGGTCGCCCGCTGGTGCCGATGTTCACCTACGAGCACGCCATGAACGGCGTTGCGCTCAAGCTCACCGCGGCCGAGGCCAACGTGATCGCCGGGATGCCGGGCGTGAAGGCCGTCGCCCCGGAATTCCTGCGCTATCTGCAGACCAACATCAGCCCCAACTGGATCAAGGCCGACCTGGTCTGGAACGGCACGGCCACCGGCACCCCGAACCGCGGTGAAGGGGTCATCGTCGGCGTGATCGACAGCGGCATCAACCGCACGCACGTCTCCTTTGCCGGCACCGGCGTCACCAATCCGCTGGGTAGCTTCCGCGGCTTCTGCATCGAGTCGGCGTTCGCCTGCAACAGCAAGCTGATCGGCCTGTACGACTTCACCTCCGGGGTCTCCAATGGCTTCGCCGATCCGGTGGACACCGACGGCCACGGCACGCACACCGCCAGCACGGCTGCCGGTGCGGCGTTCAGTATCTACAGCGGCGTGGCGCCGCGCGCCAACGTCATCGCGTACAAGGGCTGTCCGGGCCGCACCTGCACCGGCAGCGCCCTGATCGCGTCCATCAACCAGGCCGTCGTGGACGGCGTGGACGTCATCAACTACTCGATCGGCAGCGGCCCGGAAGATCCCTGGCAGGCTGTTGGCGTGGGCGGCACCGACGACTCCGAAGCCTTCCTGGCAGCGCGCGAGGCCGGCATCGTGATCGCCGTTTCGGCGGGCAACGACGGTCCGCTGGAAGGCACCGTGGGCAATCCGTCCAACGCCCCCTGGGTGATGTCGGTCGCCGCCGGCACCCACGACGGCAATGGCACCGGCGACCGCCTGGCCAGCTTCAGCGGCCGCGGCCCAGTGATTGCGCTGGGCATCATCAAGCCCGACATCACGGCGCCGGGCGTGGGCATCATTGCCGCCGGCATCAGCGGCCCCAGCAGCACGAGAGTGCTCAGCGGCACCTCGATGTCGGCTCCGCACGTGGCGGGCGCGGCGGCCCTGCTGGCGTCAGCCAATCCGGCCCTGGGTCCCGATGAAATCATTTCGGCGCTGACGCTCACCGCACGCGCGTCGATCACCGAAGCCAACCTGGCGACCAATCCGCACGAATCCGGCGCCGGTTCGCTGGATGTTTCGCTCGCGGTCAAGGCCGGGCTGTACCTGGATGTGCCGGCGAATGGCTTCAACGCGCCGCGTTCCAACCCGTATACCGGCGGCGCGCAGAACATCAACCTGCCCACCATCGGGCATGGCGCCTGCTTCCGCAGCTGCGTGATCACCCGCAGCTTCAAGCAGATGCCGGGCTCGCCCGTGGGCGCCAACTACACCGTGCAGGTGTCGGTGCCGGCAGGCACCACGGTTACGCCCAGCGTCACTTCGTTCAACAGCAGTGCCGCCGGCCAGGCGATCAACTTCACCATCAACGTCGATTCCCCTGCGGCGGCAGGCCAGTGGATCTATGGCTCGGTGACACTGGTGAACAACGCCGGCGACGGCCGCCCGAACCTGAAGCTGCCGCTGGCAATCTTTGCTACGCCGTTCTCGAACGAAGCCGCCGCCAACGCGCTGACTGCGGTGACCCGCACGGTCAGCCGTGAACGTGATTTCTTCGACCTGGACGTGTCGGGCCTGGTGCCGTTGCCGAGCGCGCGTTTCGCCACCACCGGCCTGGTCACCCCGACCAGCACCGTGGAGACCATCGTGGTTGACGCCACGCCCAACGAAATCTACGACAACGTCAACGGCAACTACATCCGCCTGCTGACCGTGCCGGCCACGCCCGGCGGCGGCCAGCCGGTGAGGTACCGCATCCGCGTCAGCACCGCGGCGCCGGCGGCCGACATCGATCTTTTCGTGGGCCGCGACTTCAACGGCAATGGCCTGCCCAGCGCCGGCGAGGAACAGTGCAACTCCCGCTCTTCCGGTTCCGACGAGCTGTGCGAACTGACGCTCTTCAGCGAGCCGTCGCCCATCCAGTACTGGGTGATGGTGCAGAACTACTCCGGCCCGGGCACCAACGTGCGCGTGGACAGCGTGGCGGTGCCGCTGCAGGCGGTGGACTCGCCGACCCTGGTGGCCACCGGCCCGGGCGCTGTCGCCGAAAACGCGGCGTTCAAGATCCGCGTGGCCTACGACGACCCGAGCATGGTCAGCGGGGCGCAGCGTTTCGGCTACCTGTTCATCAAGTCCGGCCCGGGCGAAAACTCCACCGTGCTGGTGCCGATCACGCTCACCCGCACCGGCGCCAGCTTCGAGCCGTTCGCGCTGGCCAACGGCATCGGCCGCGCGGTCACCCTGCCCAACGCCACCAAGCATGAACGCCTGTACTTCGACGTGCCGCCGCATGCCACCTCGGTGCAGTTCAGCACCAGCGGCAGCACCGGCAACGTGGACTTCTACGTGGCGCGCGTGGCGTCGCCGACCGGCCCCACCATCGCCGCAGCCCCGGCCGACGCCAACAATCCGGTTTACCGGGCATTCGGCGCCTCGGGCAACGAAAGCCTCACCGTTTCCGGCGCCAACCTGCAGCCGGGCCGCTGGTACGTGGTCCCGGTCAACAACAGCGGCGGCCAGGCCAGCGCCACGGTCACCGCCACCGTTACCGCGCAGGGCGCCCGTCCGGGCTTCCTGTCGGGCCAGTACGTGAACGTGGCGCGCGACGGCCACGGGATCTTCGTGGACTTCGCCGGCCCGCAGGGCGCCCCCGACCAGTGGGTGACCGTCTGGTACACCTACCTCGAGGACAACACCCCCACCTGGTACTACTCGCAGGGCGCGGCGCCGACGGCTTCGGGCATCTGGAAGGCCGAGCTGTTCCGGGTGGTCTGGGACGGTGCGTCGACCCACGCGGTGGACGTGGGCGACGTGATCATCACCGAGACCGGCACCCAGTCGATGACGTTCAACTTCAACCTCGACGGCAAGAGCGGATTCGAGAACATGGCGCGCGCCGGCGGCGGCAGTTGCCCGCAGTTCAACGCGCAGAACCTGGACGTCAGCGGGCACTGGTACTCGCCCAGCCTGGCAGGCTTCGGCTACACGTACCTGGCCACCGGTGGCGCCAACCCGCAGGAAGTCCTGCTGCCGTACGTCTATGACGGGAAGGGTTTCCCGCGCTGGCTGTACGGCCAGAAGGCCTTCGACGCCGCCATCAATACCTTCAACGTGCAGTGGTTCTCGGGCTTCTCGCCGCTGGCACCCCGCGTGAACCTGACGGGCACCGCCGCCGGTACCGCCACTCGCGTGCTCGCCACCAACAACATCACAACCATGTCGGTGAACAGCAACTTTGGCGGTGCCCTTTCCGGCACGTGGACGCAGAACCGCGCCGTAAGCGAGCTGTCGCAGCGCAAGAACTGCCAGTAACCCGCAACCCGTCGTATGAGGGGCCCTTCGGGGCCCCTTTTTTTTGGTTCCGGCCAGTCCTGCCGTCGTTGTCATTCAGCGGCCGCTGCGTAAGAATCGGGCGTCTCCTTCGAACCCCCTCAGCCAGGAATTGATCATGCGCGCTGCTCCCCTGATGCTGGCCGTCATGATCGGCCTTTTCATGTGCGCCAGCGATCCGCAGGCGGCGCCCCGCGTTGACACGGCGGCGAGCGTATCGCCCAGGGCCACCTACCTGGTGGCGTTCGACGAGCCTGCCGCCGCGCGTTTTCGCGGTTTCGACGCCAGCGACAAACGGCGGCCGCGCCTGGCAGCCACCAGCGCCGTGGCCACCGGCGCCCGCAAGTACCAGTCGCGAAGCGTCGAGGCCAAGGCCTACGTTGCCTACCTGGACGAGTTGCGCACCGCGCGCCTGGCTGAGGCGTCCCGACGCTTGGGGCGCCCGCTGCAGCCTCAGTTCACCTATACCCACGCCATGAACGGCATGGCGGTGTCGTTGACGGCGGCCGAGGCCGGCCAGCTGGCCCGCATGCCAGGCGTGCGCAGCGTGTCGCCTGACTTCAAGCGCTTCCTGCAGACCGACCGCGGCCCGCAGTGGATCAAGGCCGACCTGGTCTGGAACGGCACCGCCACCGGCGTGGCCAACCGCGGCGAAGGCGTCGTGGTCGGCGTCATCGACAGCGGCATCAACCGCGCGCATTCGGCTTTCGCGGGCACGGGCATCAGCAATCCGCTGGGCGGTTTGCGCGGCTACTGCGTCGGCACGCCGGCGGCCTGCAACACCAAACTGATCGGGCTGTGGGATTTCACCACCAGCGCCATCGGCAACACCACCGACCCGGTGGACACCGACGGCCACGGCACCCATATCGCCAGCACCGCGGTGGGCAATGCCTTCGTCCGCACGGCGGTGACCTACAGCGGCGTGGCGCCGCGCGCCAACCTCATCATGTACAAGGCCTGCCCGGGCACGGTCTGCGACGGCAGCGCGCTGGTGGCCTCGATCAACCAGGCCGTGGCGGACGGCGTGGACGTCATCAACTATTCCATCGGCGGTCCGCCGGTGGACCCGTGGCTGGCCGTGGGCGGCACCATCAACGATGACAGCGAAGCTTTCCTGGCCGCGCGCGAGGCAGGCATCGTGGTGGCCGTGGCGGCCGGTGACGAAGGCCCGTCGCCGGGCACGCACGGCACGCCGGCCAATTCGCCCTGGGTGATGGGCGTGGCGGCGGCCACCCACGACCGCGGCGGCGCGGGCGATCGGCTGGACGCCTTCAGCGGCCGCGGCCCCGTGGTCCCGCTGGGCGTGACCAAGCCCGACATTACGGCGCCTGGCGTTTCGATCATCGCCGCCGGCCGCACGGCGGGTGATCCCGTCAGCGTGGCCACCTTCAGCGGCACGTCCACGGCCACGCCGCACGTGGCCGGCGCCGCGGCGCTGGTGCTTTCGGTCAACCCCACCATCAACGCCAGCGCGGTTGTGTCGGCGCTGATGCTCACCGCCCGCAGCTCGATTACCGAGGGTGGCGCGGCCACCACGCCGCATGCGCAGGGCGCGGGCATGGTGGACGTGGCCAAGGCGGTGAGGGCGGGCGTGTACCTGGACGTGGCGCCGGGCGCATTCGCCCTGCCGGTAGTAAGCCCCTACACCGGCGGCGCGGACGGACTGAACCTGCCCACGCTTGCCCACGGCGCCTGCTATCGCAGCTGCGCGATCACCCGGACCTTCAAGCTGATGCCGGGCGCAGGCGCCGCCAACTACAGCATCAGCACCGTGATGGACGCGCCTGGAGCGCAGCTGTCGCACAACCTGAACTCCATCACGACCAGCGCGGGCGGGCAGGCGGTGGTGTTCACGGCCAACGTCGATTCCCCGGCGCTGGTGGGCAAGTGGGTGCACGGTCGCGTCAACCTGACCAACACTTCAGGCGATGGCCGTCCGAACCTGGTGCTGCCGGTGTCGGTCTTTGTTTCGCCGTTCGCGACCCAGGCCGCGCAGGACGCGCTGTCCGGCATCACGCGCACCGTGTCGCGCGAGCGCGACGCATTCGACGTGGCTGTCAGCGACGTGGTGGCCCTGCCCAGCGCGCGTTTCGTCGCCACGCCGCTGGTGGCGCCGGTGGCCACCAGCCAGGCCATCGCGGCATCGGCCACCCAGCTGCGCCTGGTGATGGTGCCGGCTACTCCGTCGGGCCAGCCTGCGGTGAAGTACCGGCTGCGCGCCAGCTCGGTCGCCGCCACGGACGGCCTGCAGTTGGCCGTGGGCCGCGACACTGACGGCGATTCCCAGCCCGATGCCAACGAACAGGTCTGCGCTTCACCCTCGTCCTATGCCACCGAGGTGTGCCAGTTCGAAGTCCTGAGTTCGGCTGCCCCGGCGCAGTATTGGATCGCCCTGCAGAACCAGAGTGGCGCCGCCATCACCGCCACGCTCGAATCCTTCGTGCTGCCGCTGCAGGCCATGCCCGGCAGCAACCTGGTCGCGACCGGCCCGGGGCGCACCGCACCCGGCGAAGCGTTCCAGGTACGGATGATCCACGACGATCCGTCCATGGTTGCCGGCGCCGTGCGCGTGGGCTACCTGCTGATCCAGCCCACGGCGGGCAACACGGCCATGGAAGTGCCGGTGCGCCTGACCCGCAGCGGGGCCAGCTTCGAACCCTTCGCGCTGGCCAACGGTGCGCCGCGCGCCGTGACGCTGCCGGCCGGCACCAGCCACCCGCGCCTCTACTTCGACGTGCCTCCGCACGCCACATCAGTGCAATTCACCACCACGGGCAGCTCGGGCAACCTTGACCTTTACGTGGCGCGCGTGGCGTCACCCATCGGTCCCGAGATCGCGGTTGCGCCGGCCTGGGACAACAATGCGGCGCTGCGCGCGGCCACGGCCGGCGGCAACGAAACCCTGACGGTGTCGGGCGCCAACCTGGCGCCGGGCCGCTGGTACGTGGTGCCGGTGAACCCGACCGCCGTCACGCTGGCGGCCAATGTCACCGCCACCGTAACCGCGCAGGGCGCGCCCCCGGCCTTCCTGTCAGGCCAGTACGTGAATCTGGCGCGCGACGGCCACGGCATCTTCGTGGACTTCGCCGGTCCGCAGGGTGCCCCCGACCAGTGGGTGACCGTCTGGTACACCTACCTCGAGGACAGCACGCCCACCTGGTACTACTCGCAGGGGGCCGCGCCCACGGCGGCCGGCATCTGGAAGGCGGAACTGTTCCGCGTGACCTGGGACGGCGCGGCCACGCAGGCGGTGGACGTGGGCGACGTGATCATCACGGCCACCGGCGCGCAGGCGATGACGCTCAACTTCAACCTCGACGGCAAGAGCGGCTTCGAGACGATGGTGCGCGTGGGCGGCGGCAACTGCCCGACGCTCAACGCCCAGAACCTCGACGTCAGCGGGCACTGGTATTCGCCCAGCCTGGCAGGCTTTGGCTATACCTACCTGGCCACCGGCGGGGCCAATCCGCAGGAAGTGTTCATTCCCTACGTTTACGACGGGCAGGGCTTCCCGCGCTGGCTCTATGGCCAGAAGAACTTCGTTGCCGGCGGCAACAGCTTCAACCTGCAGTGGTTCTCGGGTTTTTCCCCGCTGGCCGCGCAGGTGGGCCTGATAGGCACCCCCGCCGGCACCGGCACCCGCACTCTGGGCACCAACAACGTGACCAACATGTCGGTGGACACCACCTTCGGTGGCGCGCTCATCGGCGCGTGGGCCCAGAATCGCGCGGTGGCGATGCTTTCCCAGCGCAAGAACTGCCTCTGAGAACGCATTCGCGCCAGGGAGGGCCTCCGGGCCCTCCTGCGCGGACGGCAATGCCCGCATAATCAGGGGCCGCGAACGCAACCCCGGCAGGCCATGCAGATCCAGACCAAGCTCCCGAAGGTCGGCACCACGATCTTCACCGTGATGTCGCAGTTGGCGGTTGAACACCAGGCCGTCAACCTGGGCCAGGGATTCCCCGACTTCCCCGTGCCGCAAACGCTGGTGGACGAACTCGCCCGCGCCATGGCGCAGGGCAAGAACCAATACGCCCCGGCCAACGGCATCCCGGCGCTGCGCCAGGCCATCGCCGCCAAGACCCGGCGCTGCTACGGCCGCGCCGTGGACGCCGACGCCGAGGTCACCGTCACCAGCGGCGCCAGCGAAGCCATCCTCGACGCGATATTGGCGGTTGTCAGGCCCGGCGAGGAAGTGATCGTGCTCGACCCCTGCTACGACTGCTACGAGCCGGCCATCGACCTGGCCGGCGGCATCGCCGTGCACGTGCCGCTGGACCCGGCGGATTTCTCGGTGGACTGGCAAAAGGTGCGCGACGCCATCAGCCCGCGCACGCGCATGCTGATGATCAATTCCCCGCACAACCCCTCGGGCGCGATGATGACCGCGCAGGACATGGCCACGCTGTCCGACCTGCTGCGCGACACCGACATCGTGCTGCTGTCGGACGAAGTGTATGAACACATCATCTTCGACGGCCGCCGCCACGAAAGCGTGCTTCGCTATCCCGAGCTCGCCGCACGCGCCTTCGTGGTGTCGAGCTTCGGCAAGACCTACCACTGCACGGGCTGGAAGGTCGGCTACGCCATCGCGCCGCCGGCGCTCAGCGCCGAGTTCCGCAAGGTGCACCAATACAACACCTTCTGCACCTTCGCCCCGGCGCAGTGGGCGTTCGCGGCGATGATCGAGCAGGAGCCCGAACATTACGACGGACTGGGCGCGTTCTACGAGGCCAAGCGCGACCGCTTCCGCCAGCAGCTGCTGGGCACGCGCCTGGTGCCGCTGGACGTGCCGGGCGGCTATTTCCAGCTGGTGGACTATTGCGCCGTGAGCGACCTGGACGATGCCGCCTTCTGCCGCTGGCTGACCATCGAGAAGGGCGTGGCGGCCATCCCGCTGTCGCCGTTCTACGCCGCGCCGCCGGCCGGGCAGCGCCTGGCGCGCCTGTGCTTCGCCAAGGTCGAGCCCACCCTGGACGCCGCCATCGAGCGGCTGGCGAAAATCTGATGCCAGACCTTCGCGTCAGCCTGGTACAGGGCGAAACCGCCTGGCACGACCCGGACGCCAACCGCGAACGCTATGGCGCGCTGATCGCGCCGCTGGCCGGCCAGACCGATCTGGTGGTGCTGCCGGAAACCTTCACCTCGGGTTTCAGCAACGACGCTTTGGCAAGCGCCGAGGGGATGGATGGCCCGACCGTTGCCTGGATCCGCGAACAGGCCGCGACGCTGGGCGCGGTGGTCACCGGCAGCGTGCAGATCCGCGCCGGCGAGGGCGTTTACAACCGCCTGCTGTGGGCCACGCCCGATGGCGAGCTGCATACCTACGACAAGCGCCACCTGTTCCGCATGGCGCGTGAGCACGAGCGCTACGCGGCCGGCCGCGACCGCATCACGGTGGAATTGAAGGGCTGGCGCGTCTGCCCCCTGGTCTGCTACGACCTGCGCTTCCCGGTGTTCGTCCGCAATCGCTTCGGCGTTGAAAGCCCGGGCCGCTTCGACTACGACCTGGCGCTGTTCGTCGCCAACTGGCCCAGCCCGCGCCGCTATGCCTGGCAGACCCTGCTGCGCGCACGCGCCATCGAAAACCTCAGCTGCGTGGTCGGCGTGAACCGCGTCGGCACCGACGGCAACGGCGTCGGCTACAGCGGCGACAGCGTGGCGCTGGATTTCCTCGGCCAGCCGCTGGTGGAACTCGACGACCAGGTGCGGGTGGCGACCGTTACGTTCTCGGCCGAAGCGCTGGCCGCGCACCGCGAGCGATTCCCCGCGCAGCTCGACGCCGACCGCTTCGAGCTGCTCTAGGTGCGTTGCGACCGCCCATGAAAAAGCCCGCCAAACGGCGGGCTTTTTCGTTCAGGCCGCGGCCAGGTCAATCGTCGGACGGCAGGCCCTCGGGGCGCTTCTTGCGGAACGGCGGCGGACCGCCGGCGCCGCCCGGCTTGCGCGGGCCGCGGTTGCCGTCGGCCGGCTTGCCACCGCGCGGACCGGCGTAAGGGCCGGCGCCCTGCGGCTTCGGGCCGCGCGGTGCGCCGGGACCGGCCGGACCGCGGGAGTGGCCGTACGGCGCATCGCCCTGCGGCTTCGGGCCACGCGGGCCGCGCTGGCCGTAGGGGCTGTCGCCCTGCGGCTTCGGACCGCGCTCGTTGAACGGACGCGGCGCGCCCTGCGGCGGGCGCGGGCCACGGTCGCCCTGCGGGCGCGGGCCACGGTCGTTGAACGGGCGCTCGCCCTGCGGGGCACGCGGGGTGAACGGCTTGTTGGCGCGATCGCCGCGCGGCGGCGCAACCTTCGAACCGGTTTCCACGCCCTCGGGCACGTACCAGCTGCGGAACGCCGCCGGGTTGCTGTCGTGGGCGTTGGCGTTGTGCGTGGGTTGGGCGTCACCGCGCGGGCCGCGCGGCTTGTTGAAGCCGCCGCCGGCCCCCGGGCCACCCGGACGCGGGCCGCGCGGGCTGTCGGCGCGGTTGCCGAAGTTGTCGTCGCGCGGCGCACCGGGCTTGCCGAACGGCTTGCCGCCCGGACGCGGGTTGCGCGGGCCGCGCGGCTCGGCGCCCGCCGGGGCGTTCGGATTGCGCTTGCCGCCCTTGGGGGCATACGGGCGGCCGGCGCCGGGCGCACCGCGACCGCGGCCGCGGCCGGGCTTGTCTTCGCGGAAGGTGTCGAAGCGGCGCAGTTCGCGCGCCTCGTCGTCCACCGCACCGTTCACGTACGAGGTCTGCTTGCGGTCCTTGCCGATGCGGATTTCGGTCGGGCGCGACTTGCGCTGGCCGATCACCGGCTGCAGGGTCAGCACCGGCGCGTTTTGCTCAAGCTGGAACTGCGCGCGCAGCTTCACCACCGCTTCCGGGGTCATTTCCTCGCAGTGGCCGCGCTTGAGCAGGCGGGGCAGGTGCACGCTGCCGTACTTCACGCGCTTGAGTCGGCTGACGTTGAAGTTCTGGGATTCCCAAAGGCGGCGCACCTCGCGGTTGCGGCCTTCGGTCAGCACCACCTTGAACCAGGCGTGCGAATCGGAGCTGCCGAT
The DNA here is from genome assembly GCA_003241895.1 of Lysobacteraceae bacterium. Classification (GTDB taxonomy): domain Bacteria; phylum Pseudomonadota; class Gammaproteobacteria; order Xanthomonadales; family Xanthomonadaceae; genus Arenimonas. The sequence continues at coordinate 108,513 of QBLY01000008.1, read as the reverse complement.
GCGCTCGATCTCGTCGAACTTGGCCGGGCCGTCGTCAAGCTGCACGCCCTTGGCCAGGCGTTCGACCACCGCGTCGGGCACTTCGCCGTGGATGCGGCAGACGTATTCGCGGGCGATGCCGCTGGAAGGGTGCATCAGCGCGTTGGCCAGCTCGCCGTCGGTGGTGAGCAGCAGCAGGCCGGTGGTGTTGATGTCGAGGCGACCGACCGCGATCCAGCGCGCGCCCTTCAGGCGCGGCAGCGATTCGAACACGGTGGGGCGGCCTTCGGGATCTTCGCGCGTGGTGACTTCGCCTTCGGGTTTGTTGTACAGCAGCACGCTGGCCGGCTCGGTCAGCGCGCTGGCCACGAACACCTTGCCGTCGAGCTCGATGCGGTCGCCGCCCTTCACCGACTGGCCGGTCTGCGCCACCACGCCGTTGACCTTCACCAGGCCCTGGGCGATGCGCTCTTCAAGCGCGCGGCGCGAACCCAGGCCGGCCTGGGCCAGCACCTTGTGCAGGCGCTCTTCGACCTTGGCGGTGGCGGACTCGCTGCCCTTGAGTTTCAGGGACAGGGTTTTCTTGATCTTGTCGCTCATTGCTTTTGCTCCGGCTCGGCGGTGTCGCCGGCCTCTTCAGTGGTGGGGGTAGTCGTCGTCCCGACGGTGCCATCGTTGTCTTGGTAGGATTCGCCACCGACCAGGTGGCCTTCGCCGGCCGTGTCGCTGTCGTTGCCGGATACCAGGTGGCCATCGCCGGCGATCTCGTCGTCGCCGTCATAGGCGCCGCCGCTGCCGTCGTCATCCACGGCAAAGCCGTCGTCCAGCGGTGGTGCCAGCGCCGCCTGGGCCACGCCCGGGGGAATATCGAACGGCAGCTGCGGATCGAGTTCGGCGATGTCCTTGAGTTCGGCCAGCGGCGGCAACTGGTCCAGGCTCTTGAGGCCGAAATAATCCAGGAACGTCTTGGTGGTGCCGAACAGCTCCGGGCGGCCCGGCACGTCGCGGTGGCCGACGGAGCGGATCCACTCGCGCTCTTCGAGCATCTTGATCATGTTGGCGTTGACGCTGACACCGCGGATCTGCTCGATCTCGCCGCGGGTGATCGGCTGGCGATAGGCGATCAGGGCCAGGGTCTCGAGCGTGGCGCGGGTGTACTTGGTCTGGCGCTCGGTCCACAGCCGCGCCACCCAGGCGTGCACGTCGGCCTTCACCTGGAAGCGGAAGCCCGAGGCCACCTCCACCAGCTCCACGCCGCGATCGGCGCAGGCTTCGCGCAGCTCGGCGATGGCCTGTTCGATCGAGCCCGGCGGGGCCTGCTCTTCCTCGGGGAACAGCCCGGCCAGCTGGGCCAGGGTGATCGGCTGCGGCGCGGCCAGCAGGGCGGCTTCGACGATCTGTCGGATCAGGGTCGGGTCCATTGCTTCGTAGGTTCCGGAATCAGGCGTCGACATCGTCGCCGCCGTCAGAGGTGGGGGTGGGGAGTTCGAGGTCGCTGTCGCGGTCGCTTGCGGCCAGTGACTTCACGTAGATCGGCGCCAGCGCCGGCGGCTTGGCGGTGTGGACTTCGGCGTGTGCCGGCGGCGCTTCCTGCACGATCTCGAGCAGTTGTTCCTTGGCCAGTTCCAGCACGGAAAGGAAGGTGACCACCACGCCCAGCCGGCCTTCCTCGGCGTTGAACAGGTGCTCGAAGGCGTGGAACTTGCCGTCGCCCAGCTTGCCCAGTACCTCGCCCATGCGCTGGCGCACGCTCAGCGCCTCGCGCCTGATGGCGTGGTGGGTGAACAGGTCGGCGCGCTTGAGCACGTCGCGCAGCGCCAGCAGCATCTCGCGCAGGTCCACCGGCGGCGGCACCTTCACCGCGGCGCGCTCGGGCAGGTGGGCGTGCACCACATGGGTGTCGCGCTCGAGGCGGTCGAGCCCGTCGATGTCCTCGGCGGCCTTCTTGAAGCGCTCGTATTCCTGCAGGCGGCGCACCAGCTCGGCGCGCGGGTCCGACTCGAGCCCTTCGATGCTGGGCGGGCGCGGCAGCAGCATGCGCGACTTGATCTCGGCCAGGATGGCGGCCATCACCAGGTATTCGGCGGCGAGTTCGAAGCGCAGGTCTTCCATGACGCCGATGTAGTCGACGTACTGGCGGGTGATCTCGGCCACCGGGATGTCGAGGATGTCCAGGTTCTGGCGGCGGATCAGGTACAGCAGCAGGTCCAGCGGGCCTTCGAAGGCCTCCAGGATCACTTCCAGCGCGTCGGGCGGGATGTACAGGTCCTGCGGCATCTGCAGCACCGGCTGGCCCTTGTAGACCGCCAGCGGCATTTCCTGCTGCTGCGGCTGCACCGGGAACGCCGGTTGCTCCGCTGGGATCGCGGTGTTTTCGCTCATCAAAGGCTCATGCAATGGGTGTGGCTCGCTTGGAGCTGGCCCGTGGGGGCCGGGGTGGGGCAGGGCAACGGTGCTGCAGGGTGCGACGTCTTGGGCAGGCCAGGCCGCGGGTCACAGTGAAACGGGATGAAACCCCTGGCGGATCACCTCGGGCAGGTCGCCCGTGCAGTCCACCACGCTGGTGGGGCCGGGCTCACAGTCCTCGGCGTCCAGCATCACGTCCGCCCAGCGCAACCAGCGCTCGGCGACCACCTCGGCCTCGTGGCTCTCCGGATCGGTTTCATCCGGCAGCAACAGGCTGGTTGACAGCAAGGGCTCGCCCATCGCTTCCAGCAGCGCCCGGGTGACCACATGGTCGGGGAGGCGTATGCCGATGTCGCGGCGCTTGCTTCGGCCGCTGTTCTTGATGCGCTTGGGCAGGTCCGAGGAGGCCGGAAGGATGAAAGTGCAGGGCCCCGGGGTCAGCGATCGCATCAGCCGAAAGGCCGGATCGTCGAGCCGGGCCAAGCGGCCGGCCTCACTCAATTGCCGACAGAGTAAGGTGAAAGGGTGCTTGCTGTCCAGTTCACGCAGGCGCTGCACCCGCTCCTCGGCGTCCTTCCCGTCCAGGCTCCAGGCCAGTGCGTAGCCCGCATCGGTGGGTACCAGCGCCAAGCCGCCGGCCTTGAGCACCGCCACCGCCTTGTCGATCAGGCGGGACTGCGGATTGACCGGGTGGACCTGAAGACGTTCTGCCATGGCCCGATTGTGCCCTGACGGGTGCCATCCCGGCGACCCTTGTCGTAGCCACTTCGGCCGAGGCTCGGCTACATTGCCGTGCATCGGGTGGTCTACGACCGCGAGAGCCGCCAGTCGCGAACCAGGAGTGTCAGCATGCAGCAGCCCGCATCAGCCGTCGTCACTGGTTCACCCGGAGCAAGGTCATGAAGGCCTTGTCTGAGCGCAAGTGGTGGCAAGCCGCCGCGTTCGCATTGTTCGTCATGACCTTGACGAACATCACTTCGGTCGCGTCCGCCGACAGGGTGCCGGAACTCGGGGATTTCCTGGCGCGTGACCGGTTCACCGCCATGAAGATATCGCCGGACGGGCGCCACTTCGCCGCCACGGTTCCCGAAGAGGGGCGAACCTCCCTGGTGATCCTGTCCCGCGCCGAACTCGCCGTGACGGCCCGTGTCGCCGTGGACCCCGGGCAGCACATCTCCGCCTTCGATTGGGCCAACGACCGGCAGGTGGTCTACTCCCGTCACCACAAGGACGGGTCCCGCGCCCCGGAGCTCGGCTCTGGCGGTCTGTACAAGGTTTCCGTGGACGGCAGCGACGCTGGCCAGTTGGGCCTTGCCAACGTGGCGCTGCTCGACACGCTGCCCGACGACGATGACCACGTCCTGGTGTACGGTTTCATGTCCGTGGCTGGCTCGCCGATCGTGAGGATGGAACTTGCCACGGGCGATGTTGAAAGCTGGCCGCTGTCGGCGCCACGGGGCGGGAACTTCTTTTTCTACTTCAACGACAACGCCGGCCAGGTTCGGCTTGCGGACGGCAGTGAGCGCGTCGCGCGAAAGCAGCGGCTTTTCGTCAACGACCCGGACCCGGATTGGCGTGCCGGACAAAAGACCAAGAACCGCCGCTGGCATCGGGTCAACTTCGAAGATGAGACCGGCGAGTTCTGGGATTTCCTCGGATTCTCGGGCGACAACCTGACGGCGTACTTCCAGGTGGAGAAGGACGGTGTCGGTGCCGGCCTGGTGGCTTACGAGCTGTCCTCCCGGCAGCGCAGGCTCGTCCTGGCGCTTCCGCTGGCCACCATGGGCCGGACGCTCCGGTCGCCGCTGGATCGCGGCGTGGTGGCGCGGCAGTCGTTCGACGGCAAGCCGGTGCTGCACGTTATTGCGCCCGCGGATCCCTTCGTGGCGACGCTCAAGCAGCTGGCAGCGCGCTTCCCGGGCACTTTCGCGACGCCCACTTCGTTTACCCGGGACGGTCGATACGGCGTGATCCTGGTGGAGTCGGATACCCAGCCGGGCCGGCACTTCCTGCTCGACACGTCAACCGGCGACGTGGAGCTGATCGCCGCCCGCAACGACCGTCTGGATGCAGCGCAACTCTCACCCATGCAGGCCATCCGCTTCAAAGCGGGGGACGGGCTGGAGTTGGACGGCTTCATCACGCGACCCGCCTCACGACAGGGACAGCCGGCGCCGTTGGTGGTCATGCCGCTCGACCACCAGCTGTTGGGCTTGGGTTACTACCGCTGGGGCTATGACGCTGAGGTGCAGTGGCTGGCCAGTCGCGGCTACGCGGTTCTGCAGGTCAACGTCCGCGGGTCAGGCCATCGTGGCGAAGCCTTCCGGGACATGGGAAAGGGACCGGTCGGCGCGCGGATCCAGGACGACATCACCGACGCCACGCGTTGGGCCTTACGCGAAGGCGTCACGCAGGCGGGACGGATTTGCATCTACGGCCACGGCAACGGCGCGCACTCGGCCATGATGGGTCTCGTGCGTGAGCCTGGCCTGTACGCCTGCGGCATCGGCAACGTGGGCAACTATGATTTCGTGGCGAAGAACAAATGCACTTCTTCCCGCAGTACCTGCCGTTTCATCAACGAGCAGTTGGGGCTGGATGGGGTCGATCTTGAGGCCAATTCGCCCAACCTGCTGGCCTCCCGGATCACCGCGCCGGTCCTGCTGGGCGGCGGTGCGCGCGACCGCATCGCAAGGCCGGCGCAGGCCCGCGCCATGCATGCCTCGCTGCAGGAGGCAGGCGTGCCCGTCGAAATGGCGATCTACCCGGGCGAAGCCCATGGCCAATACCAGGACGCCAACCGCCTCGACTGGGCCAAGCGCGTGCTGGCCCACCTCGACAAGACCATCGGCGACGGGCGCGCCGCGCCGGTTGCCGCGAACTAGGAGTACGACCATGTGGTACCTGATCCACGGCATCGACCATCCCAATTCCCTTGAAGGCCGCAGGGCGGCGCGACCGGCCCACCTGGCGCGGCTGGAGGCCCTGCGCGACGCCGGGCGCCTGAAGCTGGCCGGCCCCCTGCCTGCTATCGACGCCGAGGACCCGGGCCCCGCCGGCTTCACCGGCAGCATCATCGTGGCCGAGTTCGGCTCGCTGGCCCAAGCGCGTGCCTGGGCCGACCAAGACCCCTACCTGGCAGCCGGGGTTTACGCCCGCGTCGACGTCAGCCCGTTCCGACTGGTGCTGCCGTGAGCCTGCCGCGCGAGGATCGTCCGGCGGCCGTCCGCGCCGCGCTGGAGGCGGCGCTGGCGCCTGTTTCACTGGACGTGGTGGACGAAAGCCACAAGCACGCCGGCCACGCCGGGGCGCGCGACGGACGCAGCCACTTCGCCGTCGCCGTCGTCAGCGAGGCCTTTGCCGGACTGGCGCCGCTGGCCAGGCACCGCAAGGTGTACGCCGCCCTGGGCGACCTGATGACCACCGACATCCATGCCCTGTCCATCCAAGCCCGCACCCCGGCCGAGGGCTGAGCGGGGCAGGGAGCCCGGCGGGGCCGCTGGTATACTGACCCACGGCCGCGAGCCGGGGAACGCGCTCGGCCAATGGAATCAATCACTTGGCATGAGCCGTGGACCCGCCCGCGAGCTTCCCATCGACCCTGCGGCGGGGCGCTTCCGGCGTCCCGTGGCCGGCGACCACTGGCCGGCTGCTTGAGAAAAAAAACGAATGCGCCTTTCCACCATCAAGCTGTCCGGATTCAAATCCTTCGTTGACCCGACGGTGCTGCACCTGCCGACCAACATGACCGGCGTGGTCGGTCCCAACGGCTGCGGCAAGTCCAACATCATCGACGCCGTGCGCTGGGTGATGGGCGAAAGTTCGGCCAGCCGCCTGCGCGGCGACTCGCTCACCGACGTCATCTTCTCCGGTTCGTCCACCCGCAAGCCGGTCAGCCAGGCGCAGGTGGAGCTGGTGTTCGACAACGCCGAGGGCAGCATCGGCGGCGAGTACGCGCGCTACGCCGAGATATCGGTCAAGCGCATGGTCAGCCGCGACGGCCAATCCAACTACTACCTCAACGGCGCCCGCTGCCGCCGCCGCGACATCACCGACCTGTTCCTGGGCACCGGTCTTGGCGCGCGCAGCTATTCGATCATCGAGCAGGGCATGATCAGCCAGATCATCGAGGCCCGCCCCGAAGACCTGCGCGTTTACCTCGAAGAGGCCGCCGGCATCTCCAAGTACAAGGAGCGCCGCAAGGAAACCGAGTCGCGCATCAAGGCCACCCGCGAGAACCTCGACCGCCTGGGCGACCTGCGCGAGGAAGTGGACAAGCAGCTTGAGCACCTCAAGCGCCAGGCCCGCGCCGCCGAGCAGTACCAGGGCCTGCAGGCCGAGCGCCTGAACAAGGACGCGCAGCTCAAGGCGCTGGAATTCCGCCGCTACGACACCGACCTCAAGGCCCTGCACGAAACCCTGACCCGGGACGAGATGAAGCTGCAGGCCCTGCTGGCCGACCAGCGCCAGGCCGAGGCCCAGATCGAGGCCTGCCGCAGCCAGCACGGCGAGGCCAGCGAACGGCTGGGCAAGGCCCAGGCCGAGGTCTACCGCGTGGGCGGCGAGCTGGCGCGCATCGAGCAGCAGATCCAGCACCAGCGCGAACTGCGCCAGCGCCTGGTAACGGCGCGCACCGAGGCCGACGCGGCTTTCGCGCAGGTGGGCGAACACATCAGCGGCGACGAACGCCAGCTGGCCGAGCTGCACAACGCCATCGCCGCTTCCGACCCGAAGCTCGAGGCTCTGCGGTCGGAAGACACCGGCCGCCAGGAAGGCCTGCGCGCCGCCGAGGCCGCGCTGCAGGACTGGCAGCAGCGTTGGGACACCTATGCCAAGGCGCAGGCCGAGGCCGCGCGCTGGGCCGAGGTCGAGCGCACCAAGATCGAATACCTCGAAAAGCAGGCGCTCGACGCCGGCCGCCGCCGCGAGGCGCTGGCCAACGAGCGCGGCACGCTCGATACCGGCGCGATCACCGAAGCGCTGGCGCGCATGGCGCAGGACCATGACGCGCAGAAGTCCGGCCTCGATGGCTTGGGCACCGTGCTCGAACAGCGCAAGTCCGCGCTGACCGCGCTGCAGGAACAGCAGCGCCAGCAGCAGTCCGAACTGGCCGATGTCCGCAAGCAGGGCCAGGCCGCGCGCGGCCGGCTGTCGTCGCTCGAAGCGCTGCAGCACGCGGCGCTGGGCCAGGAAAAGAACGTCGCGCTCGACTGGCTCAAGGCCAACGGTATCGCCGACAACGCCCGCCTGGGCGAGTCGCTGCAGGTTGACGCCGGCTGGGAAACCGCCGTGGAAACCGTGCTGGGCAGCCTGCTCGAAGCGGTGACCGTGGACGCGCCGTCGGACTGGCTGGACGCGCTGTCGAGCCTGTCGCAGGGGCGCGTCGCCCTGGTCAGCGCCAGCGACGATGCGGTGGACGTGCCAGCAGGTTCACTGGCCGCCAGGGTCAAGGGGCCGACGGCCATCCGTCGCCTGCTGGCGGGCATCCACGCCGTTGAAAGCACCGCTGACGCGCGCGCTGCGCGCCTGGCCAACGGCGAGGCCGTGATCACCCGTTCGGGCGAATGGCTCGGCGCCGGCTGGCTGCGCGTGCTGCGCAGTGGCGAGGCGCAGCAGGGCGCACTGGGCCGTGAACGTGAAATCCAGTCGCTGCGCGCCGACATCGACGCGCTGGCGAAAAAGGAACAGGCCCTCAACGAAGGCCTGACCTCGATGCGCGACAAGCTGCTGGAAGCCGAGCAGCACCGCGAAGACGCGCAGCGCTCGCTATACCTCGCGCACCGCAGCGTGTCCGAATTGGCCGGCCAGCTGCAGGGCCAGCAGGGCCGGCTGGAATCGGCGCAGGCCCGCGTGACCCGCATCGACGGTGAGCTTTCCACGCTGGGCACCACGCTGGAAGAATCCCAGACCAACGCCCGCGAAGCCCGCGGCCGCCTGGAACAGGCCGTCGGCAAGATGGGCGACCTGGAGTCCGAGCGCCTGCGCCTGGACGCCGAGCGCCGCAGCCTGGGCGAACAGCGCGACAGCGCCCGCACCACCGCCCGCGAGGCGCGCGACGCCGCGCACCAGCTGGCGCTGTCGCTCGAATCCCAGCGCGCCCGCGTGATCGCGCTGAGCCAGTCGCTGGCCCGAATGGGCAGCCAGAAGGCCCAGCTGGAAGTGCGCCTGAACGAACTGGTGGCCCAGCTTTCCGACGGCGACGCGCCGGTGGTGGCGCTGCAGGCCGAGCGCCAGGCGGCGCTGGACCAGCGAGTGATCGTTGAGAAAGACCTGGCCGCCGCCCGCTCGTCGCTGGACGGCATCGAAAGCGAGATGCGCGGTTACGAACAAACCCGCCAGCAGCGCGACCAGCAGTCGCTGTCCCAGCGCGAAGCCATCTCCGGCAAGCGCATGGAGGAACAGGCCCTGGCCCTGCGCGCCGGCCAGCTTTCCGAGGCCATCACCACCGCCGGCCTGGTGCTGGACGACGTGCTGCAGGCGCTGCCCGAGAAGGCCGACCTGGAGGGCTGGCAGAAATCGCTGGCCGACATCGAGGCCAAGATGCGCCGGCTTGAACCGGTCAACCTGGCCGCCATCCAGGAATACGGCGAGCAGGGCGAGCGCAAGACCTACCTCGACGCCCAGAACAACGACCTCACGTCGGCCCTGGACACGCTGGAAGCCGCCATCAAGAAGATCGACCGCGAGACCCGCGGCCGTTTCAAGGAAACCTTCGACCGCGTCAACACCGGCGTGCAGGAACTTTACCCGCGCCTGTTCGGCGGCGGCCACGCCTACCTCGAACTCACCGGCGAAGACCTGCTCGACACCGGCGTGTCGATCATGGCGCGCCCGCCCGGCAAGCGCGTGAGCAACATCTCGCTGCTCTCGGGCGGCGAGAAGGCGCTCACCGCGGTGGCGCTGGTGTTCGCGATCTTCCGGCTCAACCCGGCGCCGTTCTGCCTGCTCGACGAGGTGGACGCGCCGCTGGACGAAGCCAACGTCGGCCGGTTCAGCGCCATGGTCACCGAGATGAGCGAGAAGGTGCAGTTCCTGTTCGTCACCCACAACAAGGCGACGATGGAAGCGGCCCAGCAGCTCTCCGGCGTCACCATGCGTGAACCCGGCTGCAGCCGCCTGGTGTCGGTGGACCTGGCCGAGGCGTCGCGCCTGGTCGGCGCGGCCTGACCGCGACGCGGAATTCGGGCATCATTTCACGGCGGGCCGCAGACGTGGCCCGATCGAAAACAGGAGACGCACCATGCTCGACGGACTCAGCGAAACCGCACTGTTGCGCATCGCCATCGGCGTCGCCGCGGTCATCCTGTTCGCCGTCATCGTGTTCACCAGCCGAAAGAAACCCGGGCAGGGCAAGCGCAACACCGGCGTCCGCCCCGAAACCGGCGGCCAGCGCCAGGAACCCACGCTGCGCGAGATCATGCAGGCCGACGCCGACACCGGCGACCAGGCCGCTGCCATCGCCGACTCCGAGCTGGACCTGCTGGAGAAAACCCTGGCCGGTGAGCCGGTGCCCGATCGCCGGCCCACGCCGGCGCCCACGGCCGGGGCGCGCCCGGACGAGAATTTCGACAAGGTGGTCAGCCTGTTCCTGGCGGCCCGCGCCGGCCAGTCCCTGCAGGGCCCCGACCTGGTGGTCGCGGCCGAAAAGGCCGGCTTGGTCTATGGCCACATGAACATCTTCCATCGCCTGGTGGACAACCACCCCGAGCAGGGCCCGATCTTCAGCGTGGCCAACCTGGTCAAGCCGGGGGCGTTCGACATGGCCCATATCCAGGACCTGCGCACGCCGGGCATCAGCTTCTTCATGGCGCTGCCGGGACCGATGTCGGCGCTGGATGCCTGGGACGCCATGCTGCCCACGGCCCAGCGCATGGCCGAATTGCTCGACGGCGTGCTGCTGGACGACGAGCGCAACGCGCTGGGCCGCCAGCGCATCGCCCACCTGCGCGAAGACCTGCGCAACTACGACCGCCAGCAGCAACAGTGGGACCTGCGCACCACCCGCTGAGGCTCCCGCGATGACTGCCGCTGCCGCTGCCGCGCGCGCCGCGCAACTGCGCCGCCTGCTCGAAGACGCCAACCACCGTTACCACGTGCTCGACGACCCGGCCATCCCGGACGCCGGGTACGACGCGCTGCTGCGCGAGCTTCAGGCCATCGAGCAGGCCCATCCGCAATTGGCCAGCGCCGACTCGCCGACCCAGCGCGTGGGCGCCGGCGTACTGCCGGGCTTCGAGCAGGTGCTGCACGAGCAGCCGATGCTGTCCTTGAACAACGCCTTCAGCGACGACGAAGTGGCCGAGTTCGTCCAGCGCATCGAGAAGCAGCTGGGCGTGGCAGTGCCGGAATTCTCGGTGGAGCCCAAGCTCGACGGCCTGGCGATCAGCCTGCGCTACGAGCAGGGCCTGTTCCTTCGCGGCGCCACCCGCGGCGACGGCGCCACCGGCGAAGACGTGACGCAGAACCTGCGCACCATCAAGGCGATCCCCCTCAAGCTGCGCGGCCAGGCGCCCCCGGTGCTGGAGGTGCGCGGCGAGGTCTACATGCCGCGCGCCGGCTTCGAGGCCTACAACGCCCGCATGCGCGAGACGGGCGGCAAGGTGCTGGCCAACCCGCGCAACGGCGCGGCCGGTTCCCTTCGCCAGCTCGACCCGCGGGTGGCAGCGGCGCGGCCGCTGGCGTTCTACGCCTACGGACTGGGCGTCACCGATGGTTGGGCGCTGCCCGCCCGGCATTCGCAAATGCTTCAGGCGCTGCGTGGGTTCGGCTTCCCGGTGTCGCCGGAGGTGTCGGTGGCGCGCGGCGTCCAGGGCCTGCTGGACTACTACGCCGCGATCGGCGCGCGTCGGGATGCGCTGGCTTACGACATCGACGGCGTGGTCTACAAGCTCGACCTGCATGACCAGCAGAAAGCCATGGGCTTCGTTTCGCGCGCGCCGCGCTGGGCGATCGCGCACAAGTTCCCGGCGCAGGAACAGCTCACCACCGTCGAGGCCATCGAAGTGCAGGTCGGCCGCACCGGCGCGCTCACGCCCGTGGCGCGGCTGGCGCCGGTGCAGGTGGCCGGGGTGGTGGTGACCAACGCCACGCTGCACAACGCCGACCAGATCGCCCGCCTGGACGTGCGCATGGGCGACACGGTGATCGTTCGCCGCGCCGGCGACGTGATCCCGGAAGTGGTGCGCGTGGTCGAAGACCAGCGTCCGCTTGACGCGGCGGGGCAGCCACTGCACGCGCCGTACGCCTTCCCGACGCACTGCCCGGCCTGCGGTTCGCATACCGAAGCGGTGCGAAAAGTCCTCAGGCAGACCAAGGCCGGCGGCATCGAGTACGCCGAGGGTTCGGCCATCATCTGCACCGGCGGCCTGTTCTGCCCGGCACAGCGCAAGCAGGCGCTGATCCACTTCGCATCGCGCCGCGCGATGGACATCGAAGGCCTGGGCGAGAGTTTCGTCGAGGCCCTGGTGGACTTCGACTACGTGCGGACGGTTGCCGACCTGTACGTGCTTGCGCTGGACGATTTCCTGGCGATGAAGCGCCGCGCCGATGAACGCGACGGCACCGTGCCCGAAACCGCCAAGGCCGGCAAGGTGGCCACCAAGTGGGCCGAGAACCTGGTGCAGGCCATCGCCGCCAGCCAGGCCACTTCGCTCGAAAGGCTGCTGTTCGCGCTAGGCATCCGCGACGTCGGCGAATCCACGGCGCGAACACTGGCGCGGTATTTCGGCGCGCTGCAGCCGATCATGGACGCCGACGAGGCCACGCTGTGCGAGGTGCCCGACGTGGGTCCGGTGGTGGCCAGGCGCATCGCCGGCTTCTTCGGCGAGCCGCACAACCGCGAAGTGGTCGATGCCCTGCGCAAGGCCGGCGTGCGTTGGACCGAAGGCGCACCGCAGCGCTCGGCGCAGGGCCCGCTGGCGGGCCAGACGGTGGTGCTGACGGGCGCCATGGCGGCGATGGGCCGCGACGAGGCCGGCGACCGGCTGCAGGCCCTGGGCGCCAGGGTCTCGGGCACCGTGTCGAAGAAAACCAGCTTCGTGGTGGCGGGCGAGGCGGCGGGGTCCAAGCTCGAGAAGGCCCTGGCGCTGGGCGTCGAGGTCTGGGACGAAGCGCGCCTGCTGGACTTCCTGAACAATCACCCCGCCGACTGATCGCGCTACGTCCAGCCCCCGCGCTGCGGGCGTAAGGTAACCTCATGAAAGACTGGAAACCCACCGCAAACCTCAAGGCCCTGCGCCTGCGCGCCGACCTGTACGCGCTGGTGCGGCGCTTCTTCGCCGAGCGCGGTGTGCTGGAAGTGGAAACCCCGGTGCTGTCGTGCGCGGGCAATACCGATCCGAACATCGAAAGCTTCGCGCTGCGCTTCGACGGTCCCCGTGCGGCCGGCGAGGCCACGCGCTGGTTGCGCACCTCGCCCGAATTCCCGCTCAAGCGCCTGCTGGCCGCGGGCGTGGGTGACTGCTACGAATTGGGGCGGGTGTTCCGCAACGGCGAGGCCGGCAAGCGCCACAATCCCGAGTTCACCATGCTCGAGTGGTACCGCGTCGGCATGGACCATCACCAGCTGATGGACGAAGTGTCGGAATTGCTCAAGGCCGCGCTCACGCTGGCCGGTCGTCGCGCCACCGTTCGCGACACCAGTTTCCGCCAGCTCTACCAGGACAAGTTCGGCTTCGACCCGATGCTGGCGGCCGAAGATGAGCTGCGCTCGCCGCTGCAGGTTTACGGCATCGACCCGGCCGGCCTCACCCGCGACGACTGGCTGGACCTGCTGATGACCCACCTCATCCAGCCCACCATTCCCGCCAACCGCATCGTGCTGGTGTACGACTATCCCGCCAGCCAGTGCGCACTGGCGAAGGTGCGTGCCGGCGACCCACCGCTGGCCGAACGCTTCGAAGTGTTCCTGGGCCCGCTGGAGGTCGCCAACGGGTACCACGAACTCAACGATGCGGCCGAACAGCGCCGGCGTTTCGAAGCCGATCTCGACCGTCGCCGCGCCCGCAACGCCGCCACGCCCGCGCTGGACGAGCGCCTGCTCGCCAGCCTGCCCAAGCTGCCCGAATGCGCTGGCGTGGCCCTGGGCGTGGACCGCCTGCTGATGGCGCTGATGGCCACCGAAAAGATATCCGATGTGCTGGCATTCCCGTTCGAGCGGGCATGAACGAACGCTAAGCGCTTCACGCCGCACGCGGCGGGGTTTTCCAGCGATTCATCCACAGCCCCTTAGATTGCCAGCCGTGCGGCCAACACCGGTCGACGCCAAGGAGCCTTCGCCATGTCTCGTTTCCTGATTGTCCTGTTGGCCCTCGCTGCCGCCGCTTTGCCGCTGTCGGCGTCGGCTGACTCCCGCTATCGCTACGACGACCGCTATGAAGGCAGGTACGACCAGCGCTACGACCAGCGCTACGACCAGCGCTACGACCAGCGTTACGACCAGCGTTACGACCAGCGTTACGACCAGCGTTACGACGACCGCGGCGCCGCGGCGGTGCGCTGTAGCTCCAACGACGGCCGCACGCGCTACTGCAACGTGGACGTCCGCGGCGGCGTGCGTCTGCTGCGCCAGGAATCGCGCTCGCCGTGCATCCAGGGACGCAGCTGGGGCTACGACCGCCGCGGCATCTGGGTTGCCAACGGCTGCCGAGCCACCTTCCAGTTGGGCGGTGGCCGCGGATATGGCCGCCCGGGCTACGGCTATGGCGACCAGGGTTATGGCAACGGCTACGGCTACGGCAACGGCAACGGCCCGCAGGTGGTTCGCTGCGAGTCTCAGGACCAACGCCAGCGGTTCTGCCGGGTGCCCGGCGGCGTGCGCGAGGCCCGGATCGCCCGCCGCCTGAGCGACACGCGCTGCCAGTTCAACTACAACTGGGGCTACCAGCGCGACGGCATCTGGGTGGATGGTGGCTGCCGCGCGGAGTTCAGCGTGCGCTGATCGGCGGTCGCAACAAGCAGGAACGAAGCCCGGCCTCGCGCCGGGCTTCGTGTTTTCAGGGTTGGGCGCGCTTGCGGGCTGCGGTCTTTCGGGGCGGTTTCTTCGCGGCAGGGGTCGACACCACGCTGCTGATCTGGCGGGCGAGCGCGCTGGCGAGCTTGAGCGGTGGCAGCGCGAGCGACAGCGCCTCGGTGCTCCATTCGCGCAGCTTGGACGGGGCGAGGTTCAGGGCGCCGGCCAGCGGTGCCGGCAGCCAGTCGGCGCCGGCCTTGCGCAGCCGGCAGACGCTGTCGGCGTAGCGACCGGCGGCCCAGGTGGCGGCCACTGCGCGCACGGTCGCCGTGACCAGCGGTTCAAGCGGCGTGTAGCGCATCAGCGGCGTGCTGACGGCGGCGGGCAGCCAGCCGCTCAACAGGGATCGCAGGCCCTCGCGGGTGGCCAGCGGGCTGAGCACGGCCTGCGTCTGGGCCACGGCCAGCACGCCTTCCACCTCCCATCCGGCGGGTTTGAGTTTGTAGCGGCGGTAGATGGCCTGCACCAGCTTGCGCTGGATGTCTTCCGCCGATTCGCTGCTGCCGGCGCGACGCAGGGTGGCGGGCAGGAAGGGCTTGAGCAGCGGCACGCGGTCCAGGCCGACCTGCAGGGCGGCGCCGGCGCCGGCCCTCACGCAGGCGGCGTGCAGCATGGGTTCGATGCCGGCGTCCAGGGCCGGGGACTTCTTCGGGGTGGTGCGCGCGGGTCGGGTGCTCATGGCTGGAGCATAGCGCGCCGCCGGCCTTGTTAAACTCGGGCCATTGCATGGAGAACCGCGCATGGACTTCGACCGCTACGACCGCATCCGCCCGATCCGCTGGCAGGGCGACCGTCTTTCGCTGCTCGACCAGCGCAAGCTGCCGTTCGTGACCGAGTACGTGCAGTGCCACGACGCCGATGCAGTGGCGGCCGCCATCCACGCGCTGGTGGTGCGCGGCGCGCCGGCCATCGGCATCGCCGCGGCCTGGGGTGCGGTGCTGGCGGGGCAGCGTGTGGCGGCGGCCGACGGTGCCCAGGCCCTGGCCAAGCTGGCCCGCGACTTCGAACATCTGCAGGCGGCCCGACCCACGGCGGTGAACCTGATGTGGGCCCTGGCCCGGGTGCGGCGGGTGCTCGCTGCGGCCGGCGCCGACTGGCTCGCAGTGCTGGAGTGCGAGGCGGCCGCCATCGAGACGGAAGACCTGGCCGCCAACCGTTACATGGGCGCACTGGGCGCGGCGCTGATCGCGCCCGGCAGCGGCGTGCTGACCCACTGCAATACCGGCTCGCTGGCTACGGCGGGCTTCGGCACGGCGCTGGGCGTGATCCGTGCCGGCGTGGCCGAGGGCCGCATCGAGCGCGTCTACGCCAGCGAAACCCGGCCCTGGCTGCAGGGCGCGCGCCTGACCGTCTGGGAGCTGGTGCAGGACGGCATCGCCGCCACCCTGATCGCCGACGGCGCCGCGGCCCACTTGATGAAGACCGGCGCCGTGCAGTGGCTGGTGGTCGGCGCCGACCGCATCTGCGCCAACGGCGACGCAGCCAACAAGATCGGCACCTATTCGCACGCCATAGCCGCCCGCCACCACGGGGTGAAGGTGATGGTGGTGGCGCCCTCCTCCACGGTGGACATGGCCACCGCGCACGGCGACGACATCGAGATCGAGATGCGTGACCCCGACGAACTGCTTGCCATGGGCGGCGTGCGCACCGTCGCCGACGGGGTGCAGGCGTGGAATCCGGTGTTCGATGTCACCCCCGCCGGGCTGATCGACGCCATCGTGACCGAGCGCGGCGTGGTGGAGCGGCCGGACACATCGCGGATGGCGGGCGTTTTCGGCGCTGGTTGAGCCCTAAGTGCTTGTTTTATGGCCTCTAAGCGGCCCATTGCGCGGGCGGTTTCTGGTATGATTTCACGTTACTGAAAGCCCTTGCCTGCGGCATCTGCCGCGGCACCCGCCCGAACGTCGAATACGGAAGCACGAATGCCAGATCTCGCGAAGGAAATCATCCCGGTAAACCTCGAAGACGAGATGCGCAAGAGTTACCTCGACTACGCCATGAGCGTGATCGTGGGGCGCGCGCTCCCGGATGTCCGCGACGGACTCAAGCCCGTTCACCGCCGCGTCCTGTTCGCCATGAACGAACTGGGCACGCACAGCAACAAGCCGCACGTGAAGTCCGCCCGAATCGTCGGCGACGTCATCGGCAAGTACCACCCGCACGGCGACCAGTCGGTATACGACACCCTGGTGCGCATGGCCCAGCCGTTCTCGCTGCGCTACCTGCTGATCGACGGCCAGGGCAACTTCGGCTCGGTGGACGGCGACTCTGCCGCCGCCATGCGCTACACCGAGGCGCGCATGACGCGCCTCACGCACGAGCTGCTGGCCGACATCGACAAGGAAACGGTCGACTTCCAGCTCAACTACGACGAAAAGGAAATGGAGCCGACGGTGCTGCCGTCGCGCTTCCCGAACCTGCTGGTGAACGGCTCGGCCGGCATCGCGGTCGGCATGGCCACCAACATCCCGCCGCACAACCTGGGTGAGGTGATCGACGCCACCATCGCCCTGATCGACGACCCGGAAACCAGCATCGGCGACCTGATGGCCTTCGTGCCGGGTCCCGATTTCCCCACCGGCGGCATCATCAACGGCGCCGCCGGCATCCACGCCGCTTACCACACCGGCCGCGGCCGGGTGCGCATCCGCGCCAAGGCCGGGGTCGAGGTCAACGAAGACACCGGCCGCGAAGCCATCATCGTTACCGAACTCCCTTACCAGGTGAACAAGGCCCGGCTGATCGAGAAGATCGCCGAGCTGGTGAAGGAAAAGAAGCTCGAGGGCATCAGCGAGCTGCGCGACGAGTCCGACAAGGACGGCATGCGCGTCTTCATCGAGGTCAAGCGCGCCGAGTCGGCCGAGGTGCTGCTCAACAACCTCTACCAGCAGACGCCGATGGAGTCGGTGTTCGGCATCAACATGGTCGCGCTGGTGGACGGCCGGCCGCAGATCCTCAACCTCAAGCAGATGCTGGAAGCGTTCATCCGGCACCGGCGCGAGGTCGTCACCCGCCGCACCATCTTCGAGCTGCGCAAGGCCCGCGCCCGCGCCCACATTCTCGAGGGCCTCACGGTCGCGCTGGCCAACATCGACGAAATGATCGAGCTGATCAAGACGTCCGAGAACCCTGCCGTGGCCAAGGAGCGCATGCTGGCGCGCGTCTGGGAGCCGGGCCTGGTGGGTGCGCTGCTCGGCGCCGCGGGTGCCGACGATTCGCGCCCCGAGGACCTCGCGGCCGGCATGGGCATGCAGGCCAATGGCTACCAGCTGAGCGACATCCAGGCCCAGCAGATCCTCGAGATGCGCCTGAACCGCCTCACCGGCCTGGAGCAGGACAAGCTCACCGAGGAATACAAGCAGCTGCTCGAAGCCATCCGGGCGCTGATCCATATCCTGGAAAACCCCGAGCGCCTGCTCGAGGTGATCCGCACCGAGCTGCGCACGCTGCGCGACGAATACGCCGACGACCGCCGCACCGAGATCCGTGCGGGCGAGGAAGACCTCGACATCCTCGACCTGATCGCGTCCGAGGACGTGGTGGTGACGCTGTCGCACGCCGGCTATGCCAAGCGCCAGCCGCTGACGACCTACCGCGCGCAGAAGCGCGGCGGCAAGGGCCGTTCGGCCACGGCGGTAAAGGAAGAAGACTTCATCGACCGGCTGTGGATCGTCAACACGCATGACACGCTGCTGACCTTCACCAGCACCGGCCGCGTGTTCTGGCTCAAGGTCTACCAGCTGCCCGACGCCGGCCCGAACTCGCGCGGACGACCGATCATCAACTGGATCCCTCTGCAGGAAGGCGAAAAGGTCCAGGCCGTGCTGCCGGTGCGCGAGTTCGACGACAGCCACTTCGTGTTCTTCGCCACCCGCGACGGCACGGTCAAGAAGACCCCGCTGTCGGACTACTCGCGCCCGCGCTCCACCGGCATCTGGGCCATCAACCTCGACGAGGGCGACGGCTTGGTGGACGTGCAGCTGACCAATGGCCAGCGCGACATCATGCTGTTCGCCAGCAGCGGCAAGGCCGTGCGCTTCGACGAATCCGAAGTGCGCTCCATGGGTCGCACCGCCACCGGCGTGCGCGGAATGCGCCTGAAGGAAGGCCAGGCGGGGCAGGGTGCCAAGGTGGTGAGCATGATCGTGGTGGACGGCGACGGCGACATCCTCACCGCCAGCGCCAAGGGCTACGGCAAGCGCACCCCGGTCGAGGACTATCCGAAGAAGGGCCGCGGCACGCAGGGCGTCATCGCGCTGCAGACCAGCGAGCGCAACGGCGCGCTGGTCGGCGCCATCCAGCTCACCGAGCAGCACGAGATCCTGCTGATCTCCGACCAGGGCACCCTGGTGCGCACCCGCGCGTCGGAAGTCTCGCAGGTTGGCCGCAATACCCAGGGCGTCACCCTGATGCGGGTGGCGGCGGACGAAGAGTTGATCGCCGTGGAGCGCGTGGACATGATCGATGTCGTGGACGACGAGCCCATCGCGGGCATCGACGCCCCGGCCGTCACGGACTCGTCGCAGCCCCAGCCCGAGGCTTGATCCGGTCAGGCCGCGCGAAACTTTTCGCGCGGCCCCTGTCCCAGGCACGGCACCCCTGACGGAGAGTGGCATGCGTTTTATTCGATTCGCCGCGGCATGGCTGGCTGTCCCCCTCGTGCTGGCCGCGATGCCCGCGTTCGCCCTGGACAACGCCGCGGCCACGGCCGTGCGCTCCAGCGACGCCGCCCGCATCGCGGCCGCCCGCGACCGCGTGCTGCCGGTGGTGGTGAGCATCCTCACCGTGCGCGAGGACTACCGCCAGGGCGAGCCGGTGCTCAGCGTGTCCAGCGGCAGCGGCACCGTGGTGTCGCCGCAGGGCCACATCGCCACCAATGCCCACGTCACCGAGAACGGCCGCAGTTTCCGGGTGGTGTTCGCCGACGGCCGTGAGCTGCCCGCGCAGCTGGTCGGCACCGACACCCTGTCCGACCTGGCGGTGCTGCAGGCCCTGCCGCCCACGCCTGAAACCTTCGCCTACGCCGAGTTCGCCACCACGCTGGACCTGCAGCCCGGCGACACGGTGCTGGCGATGGGCGCGCCCTGGGGCCTGTCCAATTCAATGAGCGCCGGCGTGGTGAACAACCCGCGGCGCCTGCTGGTGTCGCTGTTCGACGACGAGGCCGACTACGAGGACCGCCTCGGCGACGACCAGCCCACCGGCCGCTACTACGCCTGGATCCAGCACGACGCCGCCATCGCGCCGGGCAATTCCGGCGGTCCGCTGGTGGACCTGTCCGGCCGGATCGTCGGCGTGAACACCCGCGGCACGCTGTTCGGCGGCGACCTGGCCTTTGCCATCCCCGGCCCCGACGCCGGCGAAGTGGTGAAGGCGCTGGTGGCCAAGGGCCGCATTGATCGCACCCACCTGGGCTTCCGCCTGCGTTCGCTCAAGGGCACCGGGCTGAAGGAGGGCGTGCTGGTGAACGCCGTCGAGCGCGGCTCGGCCGCCGAAAAGGCCGGCCTGCTGGCCGGCGACCGCGTCCTGACCCTGCAGGGCGAGCCGATCAGCGCACTGCAGCCGGTGGACGTGCCCGCCCTTCAACGGCGCCTGGCCGAGCTGCCTGGCGGCGCCTCCGTGGCGCTGGGGATCGACCGTGCCGGCCGCCGCAGCCAGATCACGCTCAAGGCCGCCGGCCTGCCCGACGACGCCGTGGAGGAGCGCGCATTCGCCCCCTTCGGGCTGTCGCTGGCGGAAATGACGCCGGCCCTGAGCCGTCGCCGCAACCTGGACGAGGCGCGCGGCCTGCTGGTCACCGGCGTGCGTCCGGGTGGGCCGGCGGCCACGGCGCGCCCGGCGCTGGCCCAGGGCGACCTGATCCTTCGCATCAACGGCGAGACCGTGGGTAGCCACGACGCGCTGTCGAAGCTGGCCGGCGCGCCGCCGGCCGGCGGCAAGCCGCTGGTGGTCGAGTTCCAGCGCGAGGCCGAGCAGCGCGTGGCGGTGCTGGCGCCGGTGCACGGCGACCGCGTGCGCACGCCGCTGCCGGAGCTTTCCAAGGCCTGGGCCGGTGTCGAGGTGCAGCCCATAACCACGTCGCTGGCGCGCGACCTGGGGCTGGCGGAGCCGGGCTTCCGCATCATCCGCACGTATCCGGGCAGCCCGCTGGCGGCTGCTGGCGCACGGGTCGGCGACCTGCTGACAACCCTGGACGCAGAGCCGCTGCGCGCAGCGAACGAGAACTCCGCCGACGGTTTCCACCAGCGCGTGCGCGACCTGCCGATCGGCAGCAGCGCGCGCTTCGAAGCCCTGCGCGACGGCAAGCCGCAGGCGTTCACGCTGACGCTGGCGCCGTCGCCGGTCAACACTTCGGGCTTGCGCACGCTGGCCTTGACCCGCCTGCGCGCCCAGCTGCGCGAGATGGGTTTCTACGACCGCGCCGCCCGCCGCCTGCCCGCCAGCCAGGCCGGCGTGGTGGTGGACGGCGTCGAAGCCGGTGGCCCGGCGGGCCTGGCGCACCTGGGCACCGGCGACATCATCATCAGCCTGGGCGGCGATCCCGTGCGCGACCTGACCGACCTGGCGCAGGCGCTGGACAAGGCGCTGGCCAAGGGCAACGGCAGCGTGGTGCCACTGCAGGTGATCCGCGGTGGCGAAACCCGCATCCTCTATCTTGAACGCTACTGGCTCTCGGAGACGCCATGACCCTGGTCCGCCTGATCGCACTGGCCGCGCTGCTGTTGGCGGCGCCGCATGTTTCCGCGGCCGAGCCGTTCGACGACTACCGCGAGGTCTATCGCGACCTGGTGCAGCAGCACTCGGACGCCATCGTCACGGTGAAGTTCGTGATGTCGGTGACCAACTCGGGCAACGAGCAGCGCATTGAGGACCGCACGCAGGCGGTGATGGTCAGCGCCGATGGCCTGTTGGTGGTGCCCGAGCGCGCCGTCAGCGTGGATTTCAGCAAGCTGGGCGCGGCAACGCCGGGCCAAGCGTCGCCGGTGGCCAAGTCCAGCGACTTCCGCGTGCGGCTGGCCGATACCGAGGACTGGCTGCCGGCCGACCTGGTGACCCGCGACGGCGAACTGGGCCTGGCCTGGCTCCGCCTGCGCAACCCCGTCGGCAAGCTGGGTTTCGTGGACCTGTCGCAGGGCATCAAGGCCGAGCCGGGCATGGTGTTCTTCTCCCTGCTGCGCACCTCGGACGAGTGGGGCGGCGTGCCGGTGTTCCGCCCCGGCCTGGTGCTGGGTGAGACGCGCAGCCCGACCTACCGCCTGATGGTGGACGGTGTGCCCGGCATCGCTTTCTCCCACGACGGCAAGCCGATGGGCTACGTGGACATCGACCTGGGCGCGCTGGCGCGCCAGGGCGGCACCGGCCTGGGGCTGGACCTGGCCGACATGGCGCTGCGCATGACGCCGATCGACAAGGTGGCTGCGGCCACCGCGCAGGCGGCCAAGCTGCCGGTGGCGGGCGCGGGCGACTGAACCGCCGGCGCAGCGTGGATTGACCGCTTTACCGGTGGATTGCGTGGCGGCGCGTCGCAGCGTCGCCGCCCTATACTGGCCACGTCCCCTGGAGTGGCCCCATGAAGAATACCCAAAGCCTGCGTCGCGCCCTCGCGGTCCTGGTACTGCTGATGGCGGTTGTTGTCGTGGCGGGCTGCAAGCGCGACGCCAACCAAGTGCCGGAGATGCAGGGCGGTGCGCCGATCGATGCGCGGCCCGTGGTGGAAGGGTTCGCGATGGTGTCGGCCGGGCGCGGCGAGCGCCAGGGTGACGTGGCGATCGCGCTGGCATTCTCGCAGGCGCTGGCGGCCAGCCAGGACTTCGACGAGCTGATCGTAGTGACCGGGCCCGACGGTGCCGTGGTCAAGGGCAGTTGGGTGCTGGACAGCGACGCCAAGACGCTGCGCTTCCCCTACGTCGAGGCCAGCCGCGACTACCGCGTGCTGGTGCGCGCCGGCCTCGCGGCCGCCGACGGCAAGACCCTGGGCAAGGACGACCAGCGCACGGTCAACACCGGGCCGGTTGATCCCGCAGTGGGTTTCGCGTCGCAGGGCAGCGTGCTGCCCGCGCGCGATACCCGCGGCCTGCCGGTGGTGTCGGTGAACGTGCAGGAAGTGGACGTTGAGTTCCTGCGCGTGCGCGACAGCGAAGTGGCCAACTTCTTCGTCAGCTACCAGCGCGGCGGCCGCCGCGGCGGCTGGGAGCTGGGCGACAGCGAGTGGCAGGACCGCATGGCGATCACGCGCGTGGCCGACTCGGTGTACCTCAATCGCTTCGTGCTGGGTGGCGCCGACAACCAGCGCCAGCTGACCTACCTGCCGGTGCAGAACATCGAGCAGCTGCAGGAGCCGGGCCTGTACTTCGCGCTGATGCGCAAGGTCGGTGCCTATGGCGAAGACTACGAAACGGCCACCTTCTTCGTTTCCGACATCGGCCTGCACGTGCGCGCCTATGGCGATTCGGTGTTCGTGCACACCGCCTCGCTCAAGTCCGGCGAGCCCGCGGGCAGCATCGCGCTGAGCGTGCTCAACCGCGCCGGTGAAGTGGTGGCCAAGGCCGACACCGACGCCAGCGGCAACGCGCTGGTGGCTTACAAGCTCGATGCCAGCCACGTGCTGGTGGCGCGCAGCGGCAACGACGTGTCGCTGCTGCCGTTCAACCAGCCGGCGCTGGACCTGTCGGAGTTCTCGGTGGCGGGCCGCAAGCAGGCCTGGTTCGACGTGTTCGCGTGGTCGGGTCGCGACCTGTATCGGCCGGGCGAAACCCTGCGCATTTCCGCGCTGATGCGCGACTACGACGGCCGCGCGGTGAAGGCGCAGCCGCTGTTCCTGAGCCTCAAGCAGCCCGACGGCAAGGTGTTGCTTGAAACCCAGCTGGCTGCGGGCGAGGGCGGCTATTACAGCTGGACCCAGGCGCTGCCGGCCGACGTGCCGACCGGCCGCTGGCAGGTGGAGTTCCGCACCGCCCCCGGCGCCGCCGAAGTGGTGCAGGGCATGTCGCTGCGCATCGAGGAGTTCCTGCCCGAGCGCATGAAACTCGAACTGACCAGCGCCCAGCCGACGCTTGAACCGGGCGACGCGTTCCCGCTGGTGGTGGATGCCGCGTATCTGTACGGTGCACCCGCCGCCGGCAACCGATTCACCGCGCGGCTTTCGGTCGCGCCCGACCAGCATCCGCTGGAAGGCTTCCCGGACCACTATTTCGGCGACCCGACGATTACCTTGCCCAAGGACGCCACTGACGCCCTCGACCAGGCCCTGGACGCGGAAGGCAAGCTGACCGCATCGCTGGCCTTGCCCGAAGAAGCGGCTGCGCCCTCCGCGCCGGTGGCGGTGGTGGTCAGCGGGAGCGTGTATGAAAGCGGCGGCCGCACCGTCACCCGCAGCCTCAAGCGCACGCTGTGGCCGGCGCCCGCGCTGGTGGGTGTGCGGCCGCTGTTCGACATGAAGGACGGCGCCCCCGCCAACGGCGTCGCCGGATTCAACGTGATGCGCAGCGACGCCGCCGGCAAGCGGCAGCCTTCCGCTGCGCTCAAGGTGAGCCTGGTGCGCGAGCGGCGCGACTACCTCTGGAGCCAGGACGAGGGCGGCGGCTGGGGCTACGACTACACCGCGCGCTATGAAACGGTGGAAACCCGCGACCTTCCGGCGCGCGCCGACGGCGATGCGCGCATTGATTTCAACGTGGAGTGGGGCGAGTACCGGCTGGAGATCCTGGACCCGGAAACCAAGCTGCTTACGCGCCTGCCGTTCGTGGCGGGCTGGAGCTGGGACAATGAAAACCGCGGCCTGGACGCGCGCCCCGACAAGGTGAAGCTGTCGCTGGACAAGACCAGCTACCGCGCCGGCGACACGCTGCGCATCACGGTGACGCCGCCGCAGCCCGGCCAGGGCATCCTGGTGGTCGAATCCGACAAGCTGCTGCACGTGCAGCCGCTGCTGGCCAAGGCAGGCGAAACCTACGAACTCAAGGTCACGCAGGAGTGGGAACGCCACGACATCTACATCACCGCGCTGGTGCTGCGCGGTGGATCGGCGGTGGAAAAGGTGACGCCGGCACGCGCGGTTGGCGTGGCGCACGTGCCGATGGACCGCGCTGCCCGCACCGTGCCGGTTACGGTGGAAGCGCCCAAGCAGACGCGGCCGGAGCAGGCGCTGCCGGTGACCATCAGCGCGCCCGCACTGGCCGGCAAGACGGCCTGGGCCACGGTGGCCGCGGTGGACGTGGGCATCCTCAACATCACCCGTTTCCCGGTGCCCGATGCGGCTGCACATTTCTTCGCGCAGCGGCGCCTTGGCGTGGATGCGTATGACCTCTACGGCCGCGTGATCGAAAGCTTCGAAGGCGAGTCGGCGACGCTTCGGTTCGGCGGCGACATGGCGCTGCTGGCGCTGCCGCAGGCGCGCCGCCCGACCGCGCGCGTGCAGACCGTGGACCTGTTCTCGGGCCCGGTGAAGCTTGATGCGAAGGGCCAGGCCAAGGTAGACGTGATGGTGCCCGACTTCAACGGCACGCTGCGCGTTTCGGCCCTGGTTTACAGCGACGAGGTCTACGGGCAGGGCTACAGCGAAAGCATCCTGCGCGCGCCGATCCTGGCCGAGGTGAGCGCGCCGCGGGCCCTGGCCCCGGGCGACCGCAGCACGGTGACGCTGGACCTGCAGAACTACACCGGCAAGGCCGGCGAGTTCAGCGTGAACTTCGACACCACGGGCCCGATTGCGATCGCCGGTGAGCGCCGCAAGGTATCGCTGGCGCCGGACGAAAAGTCCACCCTGACCTACGTGCTTAGCGGCACCGAAGGTTTTGGCGTGGGAACGCTGAAGCTGCGCGTGGAGGGCGGCGGGTTCAGCGTGAACCGCGAGTTCGACGTGCCGGTGCGCGCGGCCTGGGGCAGCGTGGTGCGTTCGCGCGCCCAGACCGTGCAGCCCGGTACGTCGCTGGCGCTGGGCGGTGACCTGGCCGCCGGCCTGATGCCCGGCACCGTGTCGGCGCGCATGACGCTGACCACGCAGCCACCGATCCCGTTCGCGCGTGCGCTGCAGGACCTGCTGGACTACCCCTACGGCTGCGTCGAACAGACCACCACCCGCGGCTACGCGGCCCTGCTGCTTGACGCCGACAGCGCCCGCCGCATGGGCTTTGCCGGCCTGGACGAAGAGGCGCGACGCAAGCGCATGGAGGGCGCGTTCAGCCGACTGGCGGCGCTGCAGTCGGGCAACGGCCACTTCTCGATGTGGGGCGGCAGCGATACGTCGGCCATCCTGACGCCGTACATCGCCGAGTTCCTGCTCAACGCGCGCGATGCCGGCTTCGCGGTGCCCGACGCGATGCTGCAGAAATCGCTTGAGCGCCTGAGCGAAGACCTGCTTACCGGCGGCGTGCCGTTCTATTCCTACGACGCTTCCGATCACCTGCGTTTCGCCTACCAGGCACAGGCCGGCTACGTGCTGGCCAAGGTGAACCGGGCGCCGCTGGGCACGCTGCGCGCGCTGTACGACAACGAGCGCGGCAAGTCGCTCACCGGCCTTCCGCTGATGCACCTGGGCCTGGCCCTGGCCATGCAGGGCGACGAGACGCGTGCCGGCAAGGCGATAGCCGAGGCGCTGGCCAAGAAGGATGCCCGCCCGCGCTGGCTCGGCGACTACGGTTCGCAGTTGCGCGACCAGAGCCTGATGCTGGCCCTGCTGCGCGAGAACAAGCGCAGCGGCGGCGACCAGGACGCGCGCCTGCTGGCGCTGTCGCGCGACCTGCAGGCCCGCGTGGGCACCAGCAGCAACTACTGGCTCAGTACGCAGGAACAGATCGCGCTGGCGCGCTTGGGCAAGAGCCTGGCGCTGGACGCCGAGTCCACGTTCTCGGGGCAGCTGAGCGTGGGTGCGCAGGAAACACCGGTCTCGGCCGACCGGCTCTTCAGCCGCGACTTCGGTTTCGGTGACCTGGCCGCAGGCGTGCGCTTCGCGCCAAAGGCCGAGGCGCCGCTGTACGCAGTCATCGACGTGGCGGGCGTGCCGCGTACGGCCCCCGCCGTGAACGAGACCGACATCGTGGTCAAGCGCAGCTGGTACAACCCCGACGGCACGGCCTGGAAGCCGGGCCCGCTGCGCGAAGGCCAGGTGCTGGTGGCCGCGCTGAGCGTCGAGGTGCGCGAGGCCATGCCCGATGCGCTGCTGGTGGACCTGCTGCCGGCCGGGCTGGAGATCGAGAACCTCAACCTGGCCGCACCCGAACAATGGGCCGACGTCACCATCGAGGGCATTACCATCACCGACCGCAGCAGCGCCTCGGAAATCGTGCACGAGGAATATCGTGACGACCGCTACGTGGCTGCGCTCAAGCTCTACGCGGGCCAGAAGGCGCAGCTGTTCTATCTGGTGCGCGCGGTAACGCCCGGCACCTACGTGGTGCCGCCGCCGCAGGTGGAGGACATGTACCGACCCGAGCTTCGCGGCGTGGGCCGTGCGATTCCGGCGACGGTGACCGTCGTCCAGCCTTAGCGTGCGCGCGGCACGCCTTACGGACGCCGACGCGGCAAGGCCATCAAGCCCTGCCGCGGGCAGGGCGCCGTCCGGCCCGTGGCGTCGACGCGTCCTGGCGGCAGGCGCACTGGTGCTGTTGCTGCTGTTCGCGCTGGACCGGCTGTTCCCACCGCCCATCCCTGATCCCGGCGACGGTGGCGCAGTGGTGCTGGCCGCCGACGGCACGCCGCTGCGCGCCTTCGCCAACCGCGACGGCGTGTGGCGCTACCCGATCACCCTCGACCAGGTGTCGCCGCACTACGTCCAGGCGCTGGTGACGTACGAAGACCGCTGGTTCCGCCGCCACCCGGGCATCAACCCGCTGGCGTTGGCGCGCGCGGCCTGGCAGTGGCTGGAGTACGGCCGCGTGGTGTCGGGCGGCTCCACGCTGACCATGCAGGTGGCGCGCATCCTCGAACCACATTCGCGCACGCCGCTGGGAAAATTGCGCCAGTCGCTGCGCGCGCTGCAGCTGGAGTGGCGCTATTCCAAGGACGAGATCCTGTCGCTGTACCTCAACCATGCGCCGTTCGGCGGCACCATCGTCGGCGTGGAGGCGGCCAGCTGGGCCTACCTGGGCAAGCCGGCGGCCAGCCTGTCGCAGGCCGAAGCGGCGCTGCTGGCGGTGCTGCCGCAGGCACCCAGCCGCCTGCGCCCGGATCGCCACCCCGAAGCCGCACGCGCCGCACGCGACAAAGTGCTGGCGCGCATGGCGACACTGGGGGCCTGGACACAGGCGCAGGTGGACGACGCGCGCATCGAGCCGGTGGTGGCCCGCCGCCTGCAGCCGCCGATGTCGGCGCCGCTGCTGGCGCAGCGCCTGCGCGCCGCCAATCCTGGCCGGTCGCGTATCCGCAGCACGCTCGACGCCAGCCTGCAGCGGGTGCTGGAACAGCGGCTGGCCGGCTATTTTTCGCAGCTGCCCGAGCGCACGTCGGCCGCGCTGCTGGTGGTGGACAACGTCACGCTTGAAGCACGTGCTTACGTGGGTTCGCTGAAGTTCGGCGACGCCGCTCGACTGGGCCACGTGGACATGGTGCGCGCCACGCGCTCGCCCGGGTCCACGCTCAAGCCTTTCCTCTACGGCCTGGCGCTGGATGACGGCCTGGTGCATTCGGAAAGCCTGCTGGTGGACGCGCCGCAGAGTTTCGGCGACTACCGGCCGGCCAACTTCGACCCGGCGTTCAACGGGCCGGTGTCGGTGGCACAGGCGCTGCGGCTGTCGCTCAACGTGCCGGCCGTGGACATGCTTGATCGCGTGGGACCCGAACGGTTCACGGCGCGAATGGCGCACGCCGGCGTGCAGCTGCGCCTGCCGCGCGGTGCCAAGCCCAACCTGTCGATCATCCTGGGCGGCACCGGTACGCGCCTGGAAGAGTTGGTGGGCGCTTACCGTGCGCTCAACGCAGACGGCCTGGCCGGCCAGGTGCGGTACGCCGCCGGTGCGCCCCTACAGGAGCGCCGGCTGCTGTCGCCGGGCGCGGCGTGGATCATCCGCGAGATCCTGGAACAGCACGGACGGCCGGGCCAGCGCGACGAGGCCTTCGACACCAGCGGCCGGCCGCGCGTGGCCTGGAAAACCGGCACCAGCTACGGTTTCCGCGACGCTTGGGCGCTGGGCGGCACCGCCCGTTACACGGTGGGCGTGTGGGTAGGCCGGCCCGACGGCACGCCGCTGCCCGGGCAGTACGGGGCGATCACGGCGCTGCCGCTGCTGTTCGAGGTGGTCGACAGCCTGCCGCGCGCGGGCGCGGTGCGCGGCCGTCGCGGTATGCCCGAGTCGGTGCGCAAGCTCGACATCTGCTGGCCGCTGGGGCTGCCGCCGGAGGACGATGCGAAGGCGCTGTGCCATGAAACCCGCGAGGCCTTCGCGCTGGCGGGCACGCTGCCGCCGACGCTGCCCGAGCGCGAGGCCAGGCTGTGGGGCGCGGGCCGGCTGGCGCTGGAGGTGGACATCCGTACCGGGATGCGCCTTTCCGCGAGCTGCAGCGGCCCACACGCCCGCCAAAGGGTTGAGGTGGCACGCTGGCCCGGTTTGGCTTATCCGTGGCTGTCGGCGTCGCTCAGGCGCGCCAGTGCGATTGCGCCGCTGTCGCCGGACTGTGCGCCCGATGCGCTGGAGGCGATGGAAACGCTGCGCATCGAGGGACCGGGCGAGGGCACGCGCCTGGCCCGTGCGCCGGGCAGCGCCAAGCCGCCCACGCTGCGCCTGCGGGCGTTCGGCACGCAGTCGCGCGTGCGCTGGCTGGTGAACGGCCGCCTCGCCGGTGAAACCCGCGGCGCGCGTGCGTGGACCCACGCCTTCGACACGCCCGGCCCCCAGCGCATCACCGCCCTGGCCGACACCGGCGCCTTCGCCGAGCTCACCCTCCACGTCATCCGCTGACCCGGCTTGCGTGCGGTCCGCGCACGAATCGTCACGCGCGAAAGTGCAACCCGGAGTCGCCCGCCTGCCCTTGCATCCCCATTGCCGCGCCTTTTTCAGCTTAGACTCAGGGCTCCGGGGGCGGGGCCAAGAACCATGTCTAGCGAGCAGGCAGGCAGCGCGGAGACTCCACGCCCGACCGTGTTCCTGAGTTATTCCCGCGCCGACCAGGGACAAGCGCGGATGCTGGCCCAGGCGCTGGAACAAGCCGGGCTGCAGGTCTGGTGGGACACCCTGATCGAGGGCGGCGCTGCCTTTGCCAGGACCATCGAGGCGGCGCTGGCTGCCAGCGACGCAGTGATCGTCCTGTGGTCGCGGCACTCGGTGGCGTCGGACTGGGTTCTGGATGAGGCCGCCCGCGGCCGCGACCTGAAGAAGCTGGTGCCGCTGTCGATCGATGGTACCGAACCACCGATCGGCTTCCGCCAATACCAGTCCATTACGCTGGAGCATGCCCAAGGCACGATCGCCCCGGCGTCGCTGCAGGCGGTGCTGCGCGCGGTCTTGCCGCTCGCGGGGCGCGAGGCCCTGCCGCGCCCGGCGGCCGCATCGGTGGCACAAGCGCCGGCGGATACTTCGCGCCGCGGCCTGTTGATCGGCGGCGGTGCGATCGCGGTCGCTGCAGCCGTGGCCAGCGTGGTGGGCTGGCAACGCGGGTGGTTCGACACCCCGCGCAGTGCGGATGAGGCGCGCCGCATCGCGGTACTGCCATTCGACAACCTCAGCGGCGATCCCGAGCAGCGCTATTTCTCCGACGGTCTCACGTCGGAAATCCGGATACAGCTGTCGCGCAACCAGCTGCTGCAGATCGCCGGGCAGACCTCGTCGGAGCAGGCCGGCAGCGGACAGAAGGATGGCCGTGCGATCGCGCGGGCACTCGGCGTCGACTACCTGCTTGGCGGCAACGTCCAGAAGGCGGGCGACTGGGTCAAGGTGGCCGCCGAGCTTACCGATGGCACCACCGGCCTGAGTCGCTGGGCCGAAAGCTGGGAGCGCCCGCTGGCCGATGTCTTCGCGGTGCAGGCGGAAATCGGCGCCGCCGTTGCCGGGGCGCTGTCGGCGGCGGTCGAGGGTCCGGACGCCAGCGGCGCGTCGCGGGTCGGCGGGACCGGCGACGTCGCGGCGTTCGACGCCTACCTGCACGGGCGCGCGCTTTACGAAGCCGGGATAGACGAGGTCAGCGATCGCCGCGCGCTGGAGTACTTCGAGCGTGCGATCGCGCTCGACGAGCGCTACGCCGGCGCGCACGCCGCGCGCGCACGGGCGCTGGTGGTGATCGGCAACCTGTACGCCGCCCACGACGAACGCGTACTCGCCTACGATTCCGCGGAGGCTGCCGCGCGCGCCGCGACCACGCTGGCACCGGACTTCGCGGAAGGGTTCTCGGCGCTCGGCTTCGCGCTGGCCAGCGGCAGGCTCGACATGCGTGGTGCACGCGATCCGTTCGCGCGCTCCCATGAACTGGCGCCCGGGGACGCCGACGTGCTCGCCCGCTACGCGTCCTTCCGATCGAACCTGCGCGACCACGGCCGTGCGACCGAACTGATCCTGCGCGCGGCGACGCTCGACCCGCTCAACGCGCGCACGTTCCGGTCGCAGGGCGACATCCGCCACAACGCCGGCGACCACGCCGCGGCGATCACGGCCTACCGCAAGGCGATTGAACTCAACCCGACCCTGGCCGGCGTGCACGCGTCGATGGGCTTCGCGCAGCTGATGGCCGGTGCCGACGACGATGCCCGTGCGTCGTTCTCGGAAGAACGCAGCGCGGTGCGCCGGCTGCCCGGGCTGGCGATCCTGGCGCAGCGCGCCGGCGACCGCGCGGCGGCCGAGGCCGCGCTGGCTGGGCTGATCGCCGAATACGGCGACAAGAGCCATTACCAGTACGCGCAGGTATATGCCCAATGGGGTGACGCGGCCAAGGCGCTGGCGTCGCTGCAGGCGGCGTGGGACCTGCGCGACGGCGGCATCATGTTGATGTACGCCGACCCGCTACTGGCGCAGCTGCGCAGTACCGACGGCTACCTTGTGCTTGCGAAGGCCGTCGGCTTCACATAATCCACTGGGGACGAGAGGAGAAACACCATGACTTCAAAGAAACTGGTTTTGTCAGTTGGCCTGCAGCCCCAGCTCATCAACTTCGCAGATCCGGCGTACGCCGCCTTTCCCGGCATGACTGCCGAGAAGGTTCAAGGCGGGCTGGACAAGGACATCGCTGCACTGAACGCCTTGGGTTACGACGCCCAACTGTGCCTGACCGATTTTGGCGAAACCGCCGAGGACGTGATTCGAGCGACGTTGCAGAAGCGCCGCTATGACTGCGTCGTGATCGGTGCCGGTGTGCGCACCATCGACAAGAACTTTCTCCTCTTTGAAAAAGTTCTCAACGTAGTCCATGAACATGCCCCGCAGGCGCGCATCTGTTTCAACACAGGGCCATTCGACACCGCCGAGGCAGTGCAGCGCTGGTGCCCGGTTGCCTGAGAAGGAAAAGGCGGCCGAAGCCGCCTTTTCGATGGTGCGTTAGCGGAGCGATCAGGCGAGATGTTCGAGCACGTATTGAGCCGAAGAAACCTTGAACTCGCCGGGGGCTTCGATGTGCAGCTGCTTCACCACGCCGTCCTCGGCGTACAGCGCGAAGCGCTTGGCGCGCAGGCCCATGCCGAACGCGGTGGCGTCGAGTTCCAGGCCCAGGGCCTGGGTGAAGGCGCCGTTGCCGTCGGCGAGCATCTGCACGCCCTCGGGCACGTTCTGGCTCTTGGCCCAGGCGTCCATCACGAAGGCGTCGTTGACTGACAGGCAGGCGACCTCGATGCCGCGCTTCTCGAACTCGCCGAACTTCTCGGCGTAGCCCGGCAGGTGCTTGGCCGAGCAGGTGGGGGTGAAAGCGCCGGGCACCGCGAACAGCACCACCTTCTTGCCGGCGAACATTTCGTCGGTGTCCACGGCCTGTACGCCGTCCTTGAGGGTGTTGAGGGTGGCGTGCGGGATCTTGTCGCCGATCTGGATGGTCATCGCGGGGCTCCGGGTGGGGGTGGAAACACGGCTGGGAGTTTAACCGGCCCGCATGAACGCCATGTGGGGGCGTGGCGGTTGCGCCGGGGCCTGGACGCCGTGTCGGGCGTAAACTGTGGGGCGGGGAATTCCCCGGGGCTTCCATTCGCCGAGGGCTTGCAATGCAGTTCAAGGATTATTACGACACGCTCGGGGTCGAGGCCTCGGCCGGCGAGGCGGAGATCAAGACCGCCTACCGCCGGCTGGCGCGCAAGTACCATCCCGACGTCAGCAAGGAAGCCGGGGCCGAAGAGCGCTTCAAGGCCATCAACGAGGCTTACGAAGTGCTGCGCGACAAGGAAAAACGCGCCGAATACGACCAGCTCAAGTCGCAGGGCTACCGCCCCGGTGAGGAGTTCCGGCCGCCGCCCGGCTTTGGCCAGGGCGGGCCGGGCAACGGTGGCTTCCAGTACCAGCAGGACTTCGGCCAGGGCGCGGGTTTCAGCGATTTCTTCGAATCCCTGTTCGGCGGCGGCCGTGGCCCGGGACGGGCCCAGCCGCAGCCCGCGGGCGACGTTCGCGCCAAGCTCGCCATACCGCTGGAATTGGCCTACACCGGCGGCAAGCAGCGCATCAATGTCAACGGCCGCATGTTGGACGTGAACGTGCCGGCGGGCATTGCCCCCGGCCAGGTGATCCGGCTTGCGGGGCAGGGCCATCGCGGCCCCGGACGCAGCTCCGACCTGCTGCTTGAAGTGGACTACCGGCCGCACGGCGAGTTTGAAGTGGACGGCCGCAACATCCTCTACATGCTGCCGCTGGCGCCATGGCAGGCCGCCCTGGGCGCCACCGTCAGTGTTCTGACGCTGGGCGGCGCGGTGGAACTGCGCGTGCCGCCCGATTCCGATACCGGCCGCAAGCTTCGGCTGCGCGGCCGCGGCCTGCCGGGCAAACCCGCACCGGGCGACCAGATAGTGGAGATCGAAGTGCGCGCGCCGAAGGCCGAGACCGACGCGCAGAAGGCGATCTATCGCCAGATGGCCGAGGCCTTCGAGTTCGACCCTTCCAAGGCGTGAGCATTGGCCACGGATCAGATCGGATGAAAACGGATTGAAGCAACCCAAATGAAAGGGGTCCCGGTTTTACCGGGACCCCTTCTGATTTCACTGCGCTTGTGGATCCGCGTTCATCCGCTTTGATCCGTGGCAAAAAAAGCCGAGCCGAATCAGCCGGCGCCAAGCAGACCGTTGATGACTTCGACCAGCTGCGTTTCGTTGAACGGCTTGGTGATGTAGGCCTTCGCGCCCTGGCGCATGCCCCAGACCTTGTCGGTTTCCTGGTCCTTGGTGGTTACCAGCACGATCGGGATGTGCGACGTGGTGGCGTCCTTGGAGATGGCGCGCGTGGCCTGGAACCCGTTGAGGTTGGGCATCACCACGTCCATCAGGATCAGGTCGGGCTTGCTGGCCTTCGCTGCCTCGACACCGGCGGCACCGTCTTCGGCGGTCAGGGCTTCGTGCCCCAGCTTTTCGACGATGCGCTTCATGCCCATGAGCTGGGACGGGGAATCATCAACAATCAGGATGCGTGCCATGAATGGGCCTCCAACAGGTAGGTGATTGTATGCCGGGGGGGAGGGCAAGGTGCAACCGGGGTCAGAATCGGACAACCGTTCGTCCGAAAGATTGTCCGGCCATCATGGCAGGAAAAACCTCAGGAAGGCCCTGCAGCGACGTTTCGCGGGTGCAGATGGCGTCCAGGTGGGCGGGCTTCCAGGGCCCGGCCAGGCGCTCCCAGACCTGGTCGCGCTGGCCGCGCGCCGTGCCCGCCGACGCGATGCCCAGCAGGGACACGCCCCGGATGATGAAAGGCATCACCGTGGTGGACAGCCCCGGGCCGCCCGCCAGGCCGCAGCTGGCGATGTTGCCGTAGGGCTGGATGACGCGGGTGAGGGCGGCCAGCGCCGGGTCGCCGACATTGTCGATGGCGCCGGCCCAGCGGGCGTTTTCCAGCGGGCGCTTGGCGCTGTCGAGCGTGTCGCGCGGGAACACTTCCCGCGCGCCGATGCCGCGCAGGAAGTCGGCGTGCCCGGCCTTGCCCGAGATTGCGTGCGCCTCGTAGCCGGCGCGCGTCAGGATGTCGATGGCCAGCGTACCCACGCCGCCGGTGGCGCCGGTGACGACCACCGGGCCCTGGTCGGGCGATTGGCCGTTGTGCTCCATGCGCAGCAGCGACAGGCCGGCGGTGAAGCCCGCCGTGCCCAACACCATGGCTTCGCGCAGCGACAGGCCGGTGGGCAGCGCAATGGTCCAGTCCGCCTCAAGCCGCACGTACTGCGAATAGCCGCCGTCGCGGGTTTCCGACAGGCCGCTGCCGGTGCACAGCACGGCGTCGCCTTCCTTGAATCGCGGGTCGCTGGACGCCACCACGTGGCCGGCCACGTCGATGCCGCCCACCAGGCTGGGCTTGCGCAGGATCCGGCCCTGGCCAGTGCCGGCCAGCGCGTCCTTGAAGTTGACGCTCGAGTACGCCGCCTTGACCACCACTTCGCCGGCCGACAGCTGTTCCAGCGCCAGTGCCTCGATGCCGGCGCGGTGGCCGCCGTCGGTGTGGATGCGGAAGCCGGGAAAACTTGCTGGAATGGTCATGGGCAGTCCCTTAAACGACAAGAGGCGCCCGGGGGCGCCTCTTGTGGGTGAATCCGGATCGGATCAGTTCGCCTTGTGGATGGCGCGCTTGTCCACGGCCATGGCGGCGTCGTGGATGGCTTCCGACAGCGTCGGGTGGGCGTGGCAGATGCGCGCCAAGTCCTCGGCCGAGCCGTGGAACTCCATGGCCAGCACGCCTTCGTGCACCAGCTCGGAAACGTTCACGCCCACCAGGTGCATGCCCAGGATACGATCGGTTTCTTCGTGCGCGATGACCTTCACGAAGCCGGCCGGCTCGCCCATGGCCACGGCGCGGCCCACGGCGGCGAACGGGAAGCTGCCGGTCTTGAAGGGAATGCCTTCGGCGGTGAGCTCCTGTTCGTTCTTGCCCACCCAGGCGATTTCCGGCTCGGTGTAGATGACCCAGGGAATGGTGTCCAGGTTCACGTGGCCCGGCAGCCCGGCGATCAGCTCCGCCACGGCGATGCCTTCCTCGAAGCCCTTGTGCGCCAGCATCGGCCCGCGCACGCAGTCGCCCACGGCCCAGATGCCGTCCACGCCGGTGTGGCAGTGCTCGTCCACTTCGATCTGGCCGCGGTCGTTGAGCTTCACGCCGGTGCCGTCGGCCAGCAGGCCCTTGATGGCGGCCTTGCGGCCCACGGCGACCAGCAGCTTGTCCACGATCAGCGACTGGTCGGCCTTGCCGTCGTTGTAGGTCAGGTGCACGCCGTCCTTCTTGATT
Source organism: Lysobacteraceae bacterium (assembly GCA_003241895.1). Taxonomy (GTDB): domain Bacteria; phylum Pseudomonadota; class Gammaproteobacteria; order Xanthomonadales; family Xanthomonadaceae; genus Arenimonas. Next base: position 72,801 of record QBLY01000008.1, on the reverse strand, counting down.
TCGGCCTTGCTCACCTTCGCGCCCAGCTTGATGTCCAGGCCCTGTTTCTTGAATTCCTTCAGCGCCACCTTGGCGGCTTCGGCGTCCACGGCGGCCAGGAACTGCGGCATCGCTTCGAGGATGGTCACTTCGGCGCCCAGGCGCTTCCAGACGCTGCCCAGCTCAAGGCCGATCACGCCCGCGCCGATCACGCCAAAACGCTTGGGCACTTCGGTGAAATCAAGCGCGCCGACGTTGTCGACGATGTGCTTGCCGTCGAACTTGGCGAACGGCAGCTCGATCGAATCCGAGCCTGCGGCGATGATGATGCTCGTGCCCACCAGCTCCACTTCGCTGCCGTCGTGCTGCTTCACCTTGACCACCTTGCCCGGCTGCAGCTGGCCGAAGCCGTAATAGGCGGTGATCTTGTTGGCCTTGAACAGCGTCGCGATGCCGCCGGTGAACTGCTTGACGATCTTGTCCTTGCGGCCAATCATCGTGCCCACGTCCATCTTGGCGCCGGTGGTGGAGATGCCGTGGTCGGCAAACTGGTGCTGCAGGTTCCAGTACTGGCGCGACGAGTCGAGCAGCGCCTTGGACGGGATGCAGCCGATGCGCAGGCAGGTGCCGCCCAGGGCCGGCTTGCCGTCCTTGCCCAGCCCGGCGTCGATGCAGGCGACCTTCAAGCCCAGCTGCGCGGCGCGGATGGCGGCGTGGTAGCCGGCGGGACCGGCACCGATGACGACGACGTCGTATTGCTCAGACATTGTGGTTTCCTTGCTTACAGGCCAAGCAGCATGCGGTGCGGATTCTCGAGCTGGTTCTTGATGTCCACCAGGAACAGCACCGCGTCCTTGCCGTCGATGACGCGGTGGTCGTAGGAAAGCGCGATGTACATCATCGGCGCGACCACCACCTGGCCGTTGTCGGCGATCGGGCGCTCCTTGATGGCGTGCATGCCCAGGATGGCCGACTGCGGCGGGTTGACGATGGGCGTGGACATCAGCGAACCGAAGGTGCCGCCGTTGGTGATGGTGAAGGTGCCGCCCTGCAGGTCCTCGAGCTTCAGGCCGCCCTCGCGGGCCGCCTTGGCGTATCCGGCGATGGACCCTTCGATGTCGGCGAACGACATGTTCTCGACGTTGCGCAGCACCGGCGTCACCAGGCCCTTCTCGGTGGACACCGCGATGGAGATGTCGGCGTAGCCGTGGTAGATCACGTCGGTGCCGTCCACCGAGGCGTTGACCGCCGGGTACTTCTGCAGCGAATTGGCGGCGGCCTTGGCGAAGAAGCTCATGAAGCCGAGCTTGATGCCGTGCGACTTCTCGAAGCCTTCGCCCAGCTCCTTGCGCATCGCCATCACCTTGGACAGGTTGACCTCGTTGAACGAGGTCAGCATGGCGATGGAGTTCTTGGACAGCATCATGCGTTCGGCGATGCGCAGGCGGATGCGGGTCATCGGCACGCGCTGCTCGGGGCGGGCACCGCCGCCGACCTTGATGTGGTTGACCACGTCTTCCTTGGTGACGCGGCCAGCGCGGCCGGTGCCGGCCACGTCGGCCGGATTGACGTCGTTGCGCGCGGCGTGGGCGGCGGCGCCGGGCGGCAGCTCGCTGGCGCCGGCCTTGGCGGCGGGGGCGGGCGCGGCCGCCTTGGACGGCTCGCTCTTGGCCGGGGCTTGCGCCTTGGCGGCGGCGGGAGCGGCGGCCTTCGCGGGCTCGGCGGCGACGGCGCCTTCCTCGATGATCGCGATCACCTGCTGGCTGGTGACGGTGTCACCGGCCTGGAACTTGAGCTCCTTGAGCACGCCGTCCACCGGCGACGGCACTTCAAGCACCACCTTGTCGGTTTCCAGGTCGAGCAGGTTCTCGTCGCGGCGCACGCTGTCGCCGGCCTTCTTGTGCCAGGTGGCGATGGTGGCGTCGGAAACGGATTCCGGAAGGACGGGTACTTTGACTTCGATGCTCATGGACGACGTCCTGTGGCTTGGCTGCGGTTATTCGGCGGTTTGGGTGTTGGGCGCGTTGACGAGGGCATCCTCGATCAACTTGGCCTGTTCTTCGGTGTGCGTGTTGGCGTGGCCGGCGGCCGGCGAAGCCGAGCGCGCGCGCCCGGTGTAGCTCAGCGACTGCCCCTTGCCGAGGCAATGGTCGAGGTGGTGGCGGATCTGGTACCACGCGCCCTGGTTCATGGGCTCTTCCTGGCACCACACCACTTCCCTGGCACCGGACAGCCGCTTGAGTTCGGCCGCCAGTTCGGGGCGGGGGAAGGGATAGAGTTGCTCGACGCGGACGACGGCGACGTCGGTGATCTTCTTCGCTTCGACCGCTTCGACCAGGTCGTAGTAGACCTTGCCGCCGCAGACCACCACGCGGCGCACCTTCTTGGCGTCCTTGGTGATGCGGTCCGGGATAAGCGTCTGGAAGCCGCCGCCCGTCAGGGTGTCGAGCTTGGACACCGACAGCTTGTTGCGCAGCATCGACTTGGGCGTCATCACCACCAGCGGCTTGCGGGTGTCGCGCAGCATCTGCCGGCGCAGCATGTGGAACATCTGCGCGGGCGTGGTGGGCGTGCAGACCTGGATGTTGTCCAGCGCGCACATCTGCAGGAAGCGCTCCAGGCGGGCCGAGCTGTGTTCGGGGCCCTGGCCCTCGTAGCCATGCGGCAGGAACAGCACCAGGCCACACAGGCGGTCCCACTTGGATTCGCCCGAGGTGATGAACTGGTCGATCACCACCTGGGCGCCGTTGGCGAAGTCGCCGAACTGGCCTTCCCAGATGTTGAGCGTGCCCGGCTCGGCGGTGGAGTAGCCGTATTCGAACGCCATCACCGCTTCCTCGCTGAGCAGGGAATCGATGATCATCACGTGTTCGGGGTTGGCGGCCAGCTGGCGCAGCGGCAGGTAGGCCTCGCCCTTCGCCTGGTCATGCAGCACCGCATGGCGATGGAAGAAGGTGCCGCGACCGGAGTCCTGGCCGACCAGGCGCAGCTTGTAGCCTTCGGCGATCAGGCTGGCGTAGGCCAGGTTCTCGGCGAAGCCCCAATCCATGGCCAGTTCACCGGCCATCATTTTCCGGCGGTCTTCGTAGATCTTGGCCACGCGCGGGTGCAGGGTCAGCGTGGCGGGCAGGGTGTTGATGTTGGTGGCCAGCGCGTCCAGCGCCGGGCGCGCAACCCGGGTGTCCACCGCATCGGAAAGCTTTCCCTTGAGCCAGGGCGTCCAGTCGACGGCGAACGGGTCGGGTCCGACCTTGGCCAGTTCGGTGGCGACCTCACCCTTGTCCAGGCTGTCGCGGTAGGCGTCCACCAGGGCCTTGGCGCCAGCCGCGTCGAGGACGCCGTCGGCTGCCAGGCGCTCGGCGTACAGTTCACGCGTGGTTTTTCGGGCGCGGATGTTCTTGTACATCAGCGGCTGGGTGGCCGCCGGCTCGTCGGCCTCGTTGTGGCCGTGGCGGCGGTAGCACACCAGGTCGATCACCACGTCGCGCTGGAATTCCTTGCGGAAATCGAACGCCAGCTGCGCGCAGAACGCCACGGCCTCCGGGTCGTCGCCGTTAACGTGCAGCACCGGGGCGCCGATGATCTTGGCCGGATCGGTGCAGTAGAAGGTGGAGCGGGCGTCGTCCTGGCGGCTGATGGTGAAGCCGACCTGGTTGTTGATCACCACGTGCACCGTGCCGCCGACCTCGAAACCGCGGGCCTGCGACATCTGGAACAGCTCCATGATCACGCCCTGGCCGGCGAACGCCGCGTCGCCATGGATCAGCACCGGCATCACCTGCTGGCGCTTGCCGTCCCCGCGGCGCATCTGGCGCGCTCGCACCGAGCCGACCACCACCGGGTCGACGATCTCCAGGTGCGACGGGTTGAACGCCAGCGCCAGGTGGACCGGGCCGCCGGGCGTGGCCACGTCGGACGAATAGCCCATGTGGTACTTCACGTCGCCCGAGTGCGCCGGGTCGTCGTTGTGCTCGAACTGGCCGCGGAACTCGTCGAACAGCTTGTGCGGCGGCTTGCCCATCGTGTTGATGAGAACGTTCAGGCGGCCGCGGTGGGCCATGCCGATCACGACGTCCCTGATGCCGTCGCTGCCGCCGCGGCGGATCAACGTGTCCATCAGCGGGATCAGCGAGTCGCCGCCTTCCAGCGAGAAACGCTTCTGGCCGACGAAGGCGGTGTGCAGGTAGCGCTCCAGCCCCTCGGCGGCCGTGAGGCGCTCGAGCAGGCGCGTGCGCTCGTCGGCGCCGAAGCCGTACTTGCCAGCCGCGCCTTCCAGCCGCTGCTGCATCCAGCGCCGCTGCAGGGCGTCGGAGATGTGCATGAACTCGGCGCCGATGCTGCCCGAGTAGGAGGCACGCAGCTTGGCAAGCAGGTCACGCAGCTTGAGCTTGCTCTCGGGGAACCACGTGTCGATCGTGTATTCCTGGTCGAGGTCGGCTTCGCCCAGGCCGTGGAAGGGCAGGTCGAGGTCGGGCGCGTCCTGCTTGGCCATCATGCCCAGCGGGTCGAGGTCGGCACGCAGGTGGCCGCGCGAGCGGTAGGCGGTGACCATCTTGCCTACGGCCGACTGCTTGCGGGCGGCTTCGTCGTCCATCGAACCGGACTTTGCGCCCGCCTTGGCGGCGGCCTGCACGCTGGCCATGACGGCCGAGTGCGGCACGTCGCCGGCTTCGCGGCCCTTGAAGCCGTCGAAGTAGGTCTTCCAGGCCGGGGACACGCTGTCGGCATCGACCAGGTACTGCTCGTACAGGTCTTCGATGAAGGCGGCGTTGCCGCCGGCAAGCTGAGAGGTCTGCTTGAACTGCTTGATCAGACTGTCCACGACCCTGGCCTGGCCCACTGCAGGGCCGTAAGTGATTGATGGATTGGGATGTAGGGCTGTCGCCAAGGCGCGGCGACGAGGCCGCTGATTATAGCCGGCACGGTCGGTCTTTTAGAACCCGACGCGCTGGCTTCGGGTCGGCGGGCAGTCAGATTCCCAGCGCCCGCAGTTCGGTGCAGGGTCGGGACCGCTCCCATACCCGGCCGAAATGCTCGAAAAACTGCCGCGAGCGGGCCGGCAGTGCCGGGCTCCAGTCGCCGTCGAAGCGCGTACCGAGGCCGCGGAACAGGTAGCCGTCGCTGTCGTTGACCAGGAAGGCGGACGGGTACTGCAGGTCCAGGTGCTCGATCGGCGTGCGGAACTGGAAGACCGTGGTCATGCGCTGGGCCAGGGTGAGCAGGGGGTGGATGGCGCCCTGGGCCGAAGCCGGCTCCTGCAGGATCACCTGCACGATGCCGCCGCGCCCGGCGATGGCGTACTGGCGGAACGCCTCCAGCACCTCGGGCTGGGCGTACAGCACCGGCTCGAGGTCGCGGCTGTAGAGCCGGATCTCGCGCCGGGCAGCCTGCACCAGGGCGATGGTGGCGGCGGTGGCTTCGTGCAGGCTGCTAAAATCGCGCAGCGGCTGCGAAGCCCCCCGGGGGCGGGCGCTGACCCGGCCCTCGTTGGACAGGGGCTCAAGCGTGCGGCGCATGGCCTGGTGCTCGATGCCCGCTTCCATGAAACGCCCGCCGAAGGGCTCGAAGCCGTGGCGGGCGTAGAAGCCCTCGGCGCTCACCTGTGCGTTCAGGCTGACCTGCGTCCAGCCCAGCGTACGGGCCTGGTCCAGCAGCGCCACCAGCAGCGCGTCGCCCACGCCGCGGCCGCGCCACTCGCTCAGCACCGCCATGCGGCCGATCTTGTGTTCGGGCGTCAGCCGGCCGGTGCCGATTGGCTGGTCCTGCAGGTCGCGGGCAATCACGTGCCGGCATTTTGGATCCAGCTCGTCCCACTCTTCCTCGATCGGCACCTGCTGCTCGGCGACGAACACGGTCTCGCGCACGTGGCGCAGGTCCTTGAAATCGGCGTGGTAGTCGGCGGGGTCGACGCGGAAATCGGAGGGGATCATGGTTTCACCGGCGGCGGCTGGGTTTCTCGAGGTGATAGTGGCCCTGTGCCAGCAGGGCCTGCAAGGCCGTGCGGCCGTCGGCGTCCAGCGACGCCAGTGCCGCGGCGTCCAGCGCATCGGCGCCGGCCAGCAGGCGGGCCGAGGCCACGCCCATGGCAAATCCCAGGCCGTTGGCATGCAGCCGGGCGCGTTTGCCTTCGCGCGCCCAGGCGTGGCGCGCATGCGGGTGCCGCAGCAGGCGGCCGCCCTTGGCCAGCGTGTGGCTGGCGGTTTCCAGCGTGGGCGCGCGCGGCGGCCTGGCCAGTTCACCCGCCGATCGGTACTGGGTGATGAAACGGCCGAACCAGCGGCGCATCGTGGTTTCGTCCAGCGCCTGCAGGCTGGCCAGCGCGGCGCGGACGCGGGCGAAGGCGGCCTCGTCTATTTCCGCCGGATCGGCCGGCAGGGCCAGGTCGGGGTCGGTGTAGCGCGCTTCGTCGGGGATGGACGCCGCCAGTTCCTCGGCGAAATCCAGCAGCAGCTCGGCCTGCGACGGCGCCCGCATGCCGAACGAGAACGTCAGGCATGCGTCCTGGGCCACGCCGTGGTGCGGCACGCCGGGCGGCAGGTACAGCATGTCGCCGGGGGCCAGCACCCAGTCGTGGTCGGGCGAGAATTCGCGCAGCAGCTTGAGCTCGACGTCGTCGCGGAAGCCGACAGGCGCGCCGGGCCGGCTGTCGACCTGCCACTGGCGGTGGCCGTGGGCCTGCAGCAGGAACACGTCGTACTGGTCCACGTGCGCGCCCACCGACCCGCCCGGCGCGGCGAAGCTCACCATGATGTCGTCCAGCCGCCACGCCGGCAGGAAGCGGAACGCGGCCAGCAGGGCGCGCACGTCCATGTCCCACTTGTCGACGTCCTGGACCAGCAGGGTCCAGTCGCGCTTGGGCAGCTTGGGGAAGGATTCCTCGGCGAACGGGCCGTTGCGCAACTCCCAGCGGTCGCGCTTGCGGTCGTGCAGCACCACGCGCGACAGCGCCGCCTCCTCGCAGGCCAGGCCGGCCAGGTCCTCGGGGGTGATCGGTGACACGAAGCCGGGGAAGGCGTTGCGCACCAGCAGCGGGCGCTTCTGCCAGTAGTCGCGCAGGAACACTTCGGGCGCCATGCCCAGCGGCGGCTTCCCGGACCCATCGACCTCTATCGCAAGCTTCTTCATTTTTTTTCTGCCACGGATTGACGCGGATAACCGCGGATAAAACCAGGAAGCCCAATAATAAAAACGCTCTTATCCGCGTCTATCCGCGTCAATCCGTGGCAAAAAAAGCCTCTTATATTTCCCGCGCCAGACGCTCGGCAAGGCCGGAGTACCCGCCCGGGGTGAGGGCCAGCAGGCGGGCCTTGGCGTCGGCCGGAAGGTCCAGGCCGGCGATGAAGGCACGCATGGACTCGGCGTTCATGCCCTGGCCGCGGGTGAGTTCCTTGAGCTGCTCGTAGGGATTGGGCAGGCCATGGCGGCGCATCACCGTCTGCACGGGCTCGGCCAGCACTTCCCAGGCGGCGTCGAGGTCGGCGGCCAGGCGCTCGGGGTTGGCGCTGAGCTTGCCCAGGCCGCGTTCCAGCGACGACAGCGCCACGATCGTGTGGCCGAAGGCCGTGCCCAGCGCCCGCAGCACGGTGGAGTCGGTGAGGTCGCGCTGCCAGCGGCTGATCGGCAGCTTTTCGGAGAAGTGGCCCAGCAGCGCATTGGCCAGGCCGAAGTTGCCCTCGGCGTTCTCGAAGTCGATCGGGTTGACCTTGTGCGGCATGGTCGAGCTGCCCACTTCGCCGGCCTTCACCGACTGCTTGAAGTAGCCCAGCGAGATGTAGCCCCACACGTCCCGGCACAGGTCCAACAGGATGGTGTTGATGCGGCGCTGGGCGTCGCACAGTTCGGCGATGCCGTCGTGCGGTTCGATCTGGGTGGTGTAGGCGTTGAAGTCCAGGCCCAGCGATTCGACGAAGCGCTGCGCCAGCGACGGCCAGTCGACCTCGGGGTAGGCGACGATGTGGGCGTTGTAGTTGCCCACCGCGCCGTTGATCTTGCCGGGGAACTCGATGCCGTGCATCACCGCGACCTGCCGGTGCAGGCGGGCCACCACGTTGGCGATTTCCTTGCCCACCGTGGTCGGCGAGGCGGTCTGGCCGTGGGTGCGCGAAAGCATGGGCAGCGCGGCGTATTCATGCGCCATGGCGTGCAGCTTGGTCACCACGTCCCAGGTGCGCGGCGCCAGCACCGAGGTGTAGGCCTCGCTGAGCATCAGGGCGTAGCTGAGGTTGTTGATGTCCTCGCTGGTGCAGGCGAAATGGACGAACTCCAGGGCCGGGCCGAGTTCGGCGTGGTCCTTCAGGCGTTCCTTGATGAAGTACTCCACCGCCTTGACGTCGTGGGCGGTGGTGGCCTCGATTTCCTTGACGCGCGCCGCATCCACCACCGAGAAATCGTTCGCCAGGGCCCGCAGCCGGTCGATGGCCGCGCCCGAGAACGGCGGCAGTTCGGGGATGCCCGGCTCGGAGGCCAGCGCCAGCAGCCACTCCACCTCGACCCGTACGCGCGCATGGATCAGGCCGTACTCGGAGAAGATCGGCCGCAGCGGCTCGGCGGCGCGGGCATAGCGGCCATCGAGCGGGGACAGGGCGGTGAGGGCGGAATGCGACATCGGCAGGGGCTCGCGCGGTGGGCTGGGACAGGCCGTCATTCTACGCGCTCCCTGTTTGGCTGGTCTTGCCTGGGCCGACCCCGCGCAGGCGGCGCGCTATGCTCGGGGCCTATTCGCAAGGAGCCAGCCATGGCCACGCCAACCCGCGCCGAAAAAGACAGCATGGGCACGCTGCAGGTTCCGGCCGACGCGCTTTACGGCGCCCAGACCCAGCGCGCGGTGCAGAATTTCCCGATATCGGGGCTGCGCATGCCGCGCGGGTTCATTCGCGCGCTGGGCCTGACCAAGGCCGCCGCGGCCGAGGCCAACGCCGGCCTGGGCCTGCTGCCCAAGGGCGTGGCGGCGGCCATCCGGTCGGCCAGCCTGCAGGTGGCGGCCGGCGACCTGGACGGCCAGTTCCCGGTGGACGTTTTCCAGACCGGCTCGGGCACCTCCAGCAACATGAATGCCAACGAGGTGATTGCCCACCTGGCCTCGCGCGGCGCGAAGAAGCCGGTGCACGCCAACGACCAGGTCAACCTGGGCCAGAGCTCCAACGACGTGGTGCCCACGGCCATCCAGGTCGCGGCCGTGCTGGCCTGCCGGGAGCAGCTGCTGCCGGCCATCAAACACCTGCGCGCCACCATCGACCGCCGCGCCAAATCGCTGGGCAAGGTCACCAAGACCGGCCGCACCCACCTGATGGACGCCATGCCGCTGACGATGGCGCAGGAGCTGGGCACCTGGTCGGCGCAGCTGGCTTCCGCCGGCGAGCGCATCGAAGACAGCCTCAAGCGCCTGCGCCGGCTGCCGATAGGCGGCACCGCGGTGGGCACCGGCATCAACGCCGACCCGCGCTTCGGGAAAAAGGTGGCCGCGTCGCTGTCCAGGCTCTCGGGCACGAAGTTCGAGCAGGCCGCCAACCTGTTTGAATCCATCGCCTCGCAGGACGGATCGGTGGAGCTGTCGGGCCAGCTCAACGTGCTGGCGGTGGCCCTGATGAAAATCGGCAACGACCTGCGCTGGATGAACTCGGGGCCGCTGGCGGGCCTGGGCGAGATCGAACTGCCGGCGCTGCAGCCGGGCAGCTCGATCATGCCGGGCAAGGTGAATCCGGTGGTGCCCGAGGCGCTGTGCATGGTGTGCGCGCAGGTGATGGGCAACCACGCCACGGTGACCATCGCCGGCGCCAGCGGCAATTTCCAGCTCAACGTGATGCTGCCGGTGATCGCCCACAACCTGCTGCAGTCGATCGAACTGCTGGCGAACGCGTCGCGCCTGCTGGCGGACGCCGCCATCGCCGGGTTCACGGTGCGCGAGGACCGGCTGCGGGAGGCCCTGGGCCGCAATCCCATCCTGGTGACGGCGCTCAACCCGGTCATCGGCTACGAGAAGGCCGCCGCCATTGCCAAGCAGGCCTACCGCGAAGGTCGGCCGGTGCTGGAGGTGGCGCGTGAGCACACCGGGCTGCCAGAAAAGACCCTGCGTGCCCTGCTCGATCCCGCTGCGCTGGCCAAGGGCGGTGTCCCGGGCAAGTCGGGCGGCGGCGCCTAGTTGCCGGCGCCGTCGGCCGCAGCCTCGTTGGCTTCGGGCACGTTGACCTGGCGATCCACGCTGCAGTCCTGGATGTCCTTGTCGTCCATGGTGGCGTAGGGACGGAACTCCGGGATCGCCTCGGCGGCGGCGCGCTGGCTCGCCAGCAGGGCCGGAAGCCGGTCGCATAGGCCTTGTGCTGCCAGTTCAATGGCGGCGGACTCAGTTTTCATGCGCGCTTCCATGCCCGCCTTGTCACCGCTGAAGGCGGCCTTCGCGGCTTCCTTCATGGCGTTGGTGGCGAGCTCCGCCGCCTGCAGGCCCACCTCGGCGCCGGCCTCGGCGACGCCGGCAAGCTGTGAGCGGTAGCTCAGCAGCAGCTCGCGCTGTGCCGGCGTAATGGCGATTTTCTCGCCGCCGATGACCAAGTCGCCCTGGGGCGACAGGGCGGCACGCGGCAGGCCTTCCGTTTCCTTGCCGATGTCCAGGTCCTGAGTGGCCATTTCCTTCCGGACCTCTGCCCGGGCCTTGTCGGCAATGCCGGCCCAGCCCGACTTTTCTCCGGTGCTGTCCTGGGCCGTGCCGCACGCTGAAACCATGAGTGAGGCAAGGACCAGCAGTGCCGGTGCGAATGATTTGATTGCCATGGGGCGCTCCATTCTTGAAAAAAGGCAGGAGGCTTGCGCCTCCTGCCGTGTCCGATCCATCAGCCTTCGTCGCGGGTCCGGCGGAAGTACACCGCGGCCAGGATCATCACCACGCCGGCCGCCGCACCCACCCAGATGTCGACATGGGTGAACGCGCTCCAGGTGTTCTGTGCCGAGAACAGCGCCACGACGTCCTGCGGACCGTCGGGGTTGAAGTTCTGCATCGCCGGGTCCTTGGCGGTGCGGTAGACCATGTCGATGCCGTTGAAGGTGCCCAGCAGCATGCGGCCGACGATATTGGTCCAGAACCACGAGGCCTTCATGCCCAGCATTTCCATCACGTCGAACCAGCTCACCAGGATGCCGGCGAACAGCGGCACCAGCAGCGCCCAGAGGAAGGGCTTGGACTTCGACCACGCCGACACCAGCAGCAGCCAGCCCACCGTGGGCAGGGCCCACATGGCGAACACCGGCAGCGCAGCCGCCAGGTTGAAGGCGACGGTGAGCGGGCTGGCCGGGCCCCATATCAGGGTCAACGGGTTGCCGCCGTGGAAGAGCGCATAGCCGCTCAGGATCACCAGGAAGCCCATGGACGTGCCGATGGCTGCGATGGTGGCGATAACCGGTGCGATGACCAGGGCGCTGAACACCTTGGACAGCACGGTCTGCCCGTCCGACAGGGGCAGGGACTTCCAGAACAGGATGCTGCGGTCCTTGCGTTCGTCGAACAGCGCGCCCAGGCAGTAGAAGAACACCACGAAGGCCAGCACGAGGAAGGGCCACGTGGACGCGAGCAGCGTGCCCAGGTCCAGTCCCGACCCCATCTCGGCGATGTCGCCGGGGCTCATCGTCTGCGTCAGCTTGCCGATTTCAACGCCGTTCATTTTCAGGATGGTGCCGCCATCGTCGGTAGAACGCCGCATGCTTTCGCCGGCGATCACCGCCATCGTGGTGAGCAGCATGAAGATCGCGCCGGTGATCAGCGGGGCCCAGAAGAAGCCGCCCCGGTGTTCCCAGTACTCACGCTTCAGGAGCCATTTGAAGGTGTTCATGCGTAGGTTCCTTTCATGGTGGCGACGAACAGGTCGGCGATGCCGGGGTTGCGGGTTTCGCCGTATTCGGCCAGCTGCTGGCGCGGCACGCCGTCGAACAGCATCACGGCCTTGCCGAACACCTGGCGTTCGTCGATCGGCTTGAGCGCGCGGGCGGCGTCGGCCCTGTCGGCCGGCACCATGACTTCCGTGAAGCGCTCGCCCACTTCGTCCATCGTCGCCGACAGCACGATCCGGCCGTCGCGGATGAACATCAGGTCGGTGAGAATGTGTTCGATCTCCTCCACCTGGTGGGTGGTGATGACGATGGTCTTGTTCTCGTCGAAATAGTCTTCCAGCAGGTTCTGGTAGAACTGCTTGCGGTACAGGATGTCCAGGCCCAGCGTGGGCTCGTCGAGCACCAGCAGCTTGGCGTCGATCGCCATCACCAGTGCCAGGTGAAGCTGCACGATCATGCCCTTGGACATTTCCTTGACGCGCATGTCCGGTGTCAGCTTGGTGTTGGCGATGTAGGCCTCGGCCTTCTTGCGGTCGAAGCGCGGGTGCACGCCGGCCACGAAGTCCACCGCGTCCTTCACCTTCAGCCAGCGCGGCAGCACGGCCACGTCGGCGATGAAGCACACGTCCTGCATCAGCTCGTCGCGCTGGGTGCGCGGGTCCTTGCCCAGCACCTTGAGCTCGCCCTCGAACGGCACCAGGCCCAGGGCGGCCTTGAGGGTGGTGGTCTTGCCCGAGCCGTTGGGGCCGATCAGGCCGACGATGCGGCCGGCGGGGATGTCGAAGGTGACATTGTCCACGGCGACGTTCTTGCCGTAGCGCTTGCTCAGGTTGCGTGCGGAGATGACGGCGCTCATTTGCTGGACTCCTTGTCGGCGTTGCGCATCAGCTTCTCGAAGTCCAGGCCCAGGCGCTGGATGCGCTCGATCACCAGCGGCCACTCTTCCTTCAGGAAGCGGTCGCGCTCTGACGCCAGCAGTTTCTCCCGGGCCCCTTCGTTCACGTACATGCCAAGTCCCCTTCTTTTTTCCACGAGTTCTTCGTCGGCCAGCTCCTGATAGGCGCGGGAGACGGTAATTGGGTTGAGCTGGTATTCGGCGGCGATCTGCCGCACCGACGGCAGGGCCTCGCCCGGCTTGAGGTCGCCGTCGAGCATCATCGCCACCACCTTGTCCTTGAGCTGCCTGTAGATGGGCGCGCTGTCATTCCATGTGATGGTCATCTCAGGACTCCCTGCGCGGCAGCAGGGCCGCAAAGGAAACATAGGGCATGGCCAGATGGCGCTTGAGGGCGCCGCGGCGGCTTGCGGCCGGGGGCGCGTCCTGGGCGGCCAGCGCGGGCGAACCATCCGCCAGGACCAGGGCCGGGACCGTGGCCTGGCGGGTGACGTCGGCGCTGGGGGGCCCACCCAGGCTGAATCCGACCACCACGAAGCTCAGGGCTGCCGCCAGTCCGATCAGGTTGGTTTTCAATTTGGCGTACATGTCGCCTCCGGTCTGGTGAAGTATTGGATAGGTGTTGTAGGTAACTATAACACTACGAAAAGACCTGTCAACACCCCGTGCACGCTTTTGGGACCAAACTGATGGCATGGACCCGGCACTGGGCCGGCGAAGGGTGGATTCAATGAAGATTTGGGCAACCGTTGCACTGGCCGGCCTGTTGGCCACCGCCCCGGCGCTGGCCGACCAGGGCCTGCTGGACCACGAGTACCGCCAGCTGGCGGGCAAGCAGACCGTGAACCTGCAGGATACCTACGGCGGCCAGGTGCTGCTGGTGGTGAACACCGCCAGCAAGTGCGGCTTCACGCCGCAGTACGAAGGTCTCGAGGCGATGCATGCCAAGTACAAGGACCAGGGCTTCGCGGTGCTGGGCTTCCCGTCCAACGACTTCATGGGCCAGGAGCCGGGCAGCGAGGAGGACATCCAGGAGTTCTGCACGCTCACCTACGGCGTGAAGTTCCCGATGTTCGAGAAGGTGCAGGTGCGCGGCGGTACACCGACGCCGCTCTACGCCGACCTGATCAAGGCCACCGGCGAAGCGCCGGGCTGGAACTTCCACAAGTACCTGGTGGATCGCAGCGGCAACGTCATCGCCAGCTTCGGCAGTCGCACCACGCCCGACGACCCCAAGCTGGTGGCGGCCATCGAAAAGGCGATCGCTGTGCCGATGCCGGCTGCCCCGGTGGCGAAGAAGTAACGACCCCGCAGGCGCCGGCCTAGAGCCGGCGTTTGATGGCGGCGATGGCCGTGCCCAGCAGCGGGATGTGCTGGTACAGGCCGTCGGCGGCGTTCCAATAGTCCTGCTGGTAGACCACGCGCCCCTGTGCGTCGAAGCGCAGGTGGCTCATGCCGATCGACCACGTGTCCACGCCGCGCTTGAGCTTCTTGAAGCGGATCATCATCGACCAGCGCACCAGGTGTTCGTCGTTCGCGGTGCGCGTGGTTTCGTGGACATCCACGCGGCACTCTTCGGCGCCTTCGGCGCTATCGTTGAGGTAGGGGCCCAGCGCATCCAGCCCCTGGATGGCCTTGAGGGTGTCGTTGAAATACACGTCAGCGGCATACGTCTGGGCCAGCAGCGCCTGCACCCGGTCCGGTGCGAGGTTGGAGAAGAAGGACGCGAAGCGCGCCAGCGCCTGCGCTTCGTCGTCGCTGCCAGCCGCGGGCGGCTGCGGATGTCGGGCGCGGATGCGATCGAGTTCGTCGAGGGTTTCCATGGCGGTATTCCAACGTTTTGCAGGTGAGCGCAGCATGACTCAATCGCCGCTTCATCATGACGGGGGCCAGTTGCCCCAGTCCGCCGTCTGGCTGGGCTGGGCCGGGGTGCTGCCGTTCGGCCTCCTGGCCCTGGCCACTTGGTCGGCGCCATGGCGCGAACCGGCGGCCCAGGGCTTCCTGGCCTACGGGGCGGTGATCCTGTCGTTCCTGGGCGGCGTCCGCTGGGGCAGGGCGATGGCCTGCGGCGCGTCGCCCGGCCAGTTCGCGGCGTCCGTGTTGCCCAGCCTCTGGGCCTGGCTGGCCTGGTTCGCGCTGCCGCCTGACGCCGCCCTGTGGATGCTGGCGGCCGGGTTCGCGCTGGTGGCGCGGTGGGACGGAAGCGGCGATGCCTTGGCCGCGCCGGCGTCGTTCAGGCGCCTGCGCCTGGGCCTGAGCGCCGCGGTGCTGTCCCTGCACGGCCTGGCCCTGGCCGGGCTGTGGGTAGCCTGGCCCTGAACCGGGGTGTTCGCCGTCATTGCCGAAGCGGCTGCGCCCCGCGACAATAGGCGGTGACGCGCCGTTCCGGCACGCCCCCTCAGGAGTCCTTTCGCAATGAATCCCGCCCTGCGTTTCGCCGCGCCGCTGGTCCTCGCCAGCCTGGTGCTTTCGCTCAGTGCCTGCAAGACCGAGAACAAGGAAGACACCGCCTCCGCCAAAGCCGACGCCTCGGCCAGCGCCGCCGACGATGCACCGATCGTCCCGGACATCCAGGGCCTCGAGACCGGCAAGAAGCAGGTCAGCTACATGATCGGCCAGGACATGGGCAAGTCGCTGTCCGTGATCAAGGACGAGCTTGACCTGGAAATCCTCACCCAGGCCATTGCCGACCAGTTCGCCGGCAAGGATTCCAAGCTCACGCCCGAGCAGGCGATCAAGATCCAGGAAGCCTTCACGGTGAAGGTGCAGGCCAAGCAGGCCGCCGACGCCACCGCCAAATCGGCCACCAACAAGGAAGAGGGCGCCGCGTTCCTGGCTGCCAACAAGGACAAGCCGGGCGTGAAGGTCACCGAAAGCGGCCTGCAGTATGAAATCGTGCGTCCGGGCAACGGCCCCATGCCCAAGGCCACCGACGTGGTGCGCGTGCACTACAAGGGCACCCTGCTTGACGGCACGGTGTTCGACAGCTCCTACGATCGTGGCCAGCCGGCCGAGTTCGGCCTGGCCCAAGTCATCCCGGGCTGGTCGGAAGGCGTCGCCCTGATGCCGGTCGGCAGCAAGTACACGTTCTGGATCCCGTCCGACCTGGGCTACGGCGAAGCCGGCGGCGGTCCGATCCCGGCCAACGCCATGCTCACGTTCGAAGTCGAGCTGATGGAAATCGTCAAGTAACACCCGCGCGGGCGACCGGCAACGCCGGTCGCCCGACGCCCGTCACCCAGGCGGGCAAGGCCCCGCCGGTTCCCGGCACGGAGGCGAAACATGCGCGTCACGGTATTCGGCACCGGCTATGTCGGCCTGGTTACGGGCACCTGCCTGGCCGAGGTCGGCCACCAGGTGCTCTGCATGGACATTGACCGCGGCAAGGTCGAAGGCCTGCGCCAGGGCGTGATCCCGA
This sequence comes from Lysobacteraceae bacterium, assembly GCA_003241895.1. Taxonomy (GTDB): domain Bacteria; phylum Pseudomonadota; class Gammaproteobacteria; order Xanthomonadales; family Xanthomonadaceae; genus Arenimonas. The sequence goes on along the minus strand of QBLY01000008.1, from coordinate 56,695 downwards.
TCTACGAGCCGGGCCTGGAAGACATGGTGCTGGCCAACCATGCGTCCGGGCGCCTGGATTTCAGCGTCGATGCCGCGGCTTCGATCGAGCACGGCGACATTATTTTCATCGCCGTGGGCACGCCGCCCGACGAGGACGGCAGCGCCGACCTGCAGTACGTGCTGGCCGTGGCCCGCAGCATCGGTGAGTGCCTGACGCGGCCTGCGGTGGTGGTGAACAAGTCCACCGTGCCGGTGGGTACCGCCGACAAGGTGCGCACCGAGATTGCCGCGCAGCTGGCCAAGCGTGGCGTGGACATCGCGTTCGACGTGGTTTCCAACCCCGAGTTCCTCAAGGAAGGCGCGGCGGTGAATGACTGCATGCGCCCCGACCGCATCGTGCTGGGCTCGCGCAGCTCCCAGGCGGTGGAGCAGATGAAGCGCCTGTACGCGCCGTTCAACCGCAACCACGACCGCATCGTGGTGATGGACGAGCGCTCGGCCGAGCTGACCAAGTACGCCGCCAACGCGATGCTGGCGACCAAGATCAGCTTCATGAACGAAATGGCGAACATCGCCGAGCGCGTTGGCGCCGACATCGAGATGGTCCGCCACGGCATCGGCTCCGATCCGCGCATCGGCTACAGCTTCATCTACCCGGGCGCCGGCTACGGCGGTTCCTGCTTCCCCAAGGACGTGCAGGCGCTGGGCCGCATCGCCCGCCAGGCCGGCTACACGGCCGGCCTGCTGGAGGCGGTGGAAGCGGTGAACCATGTGCAGAAGGGCAAGCTGTTCGAATTGGCTTCCAGGCACTTCGACGGCCAGCTGGCCGGCCGCACGTTCGCGGTGTGGGGCCTGGCGTTCAAGCCCAACACCGACGACATGCGCGAAGCGTCAAGCCGGGCGCTGCTGGACCAGTTATGGAAGGCCGGTGCGCGCGTGCGTGCGCACGATCCCGAAGCGATGGAGGAAGCCGCGCGCATCTTCGGCGACCGCGACGACCTTGTGCTGTGCGACACGCCCGAAGCGGCGCTGCAGGGCGTGGACGCGCTGTTCGTGGTGACCGAATGGAAGGCGTTCTGGAGCCCGGACTTCGCTGCCTTGGCCAGCAAGCTGGCCTCGCGCGTAGTTTTCGATGGCCGCAACATCTACGACCCGGCCCAGGTCGAAGCCGCCGGCCTGGCGTACTACGGCATCGGTCGCGGCCGCAGCCTGCGGCCGGTCGCAGCCGGGGCAGCGCATGGACACTGACGCCGCGCAGGCGCTGCTGCTGGCCCACGGCGAGCGTTTGGCCGAACTCGAAACCCGCCTGGCGTTCCAGGAGCACGCGCTGATGGAACTGAGCGACGCGCTGGCCGCGGCACGCATGGAGACCGCACGCAGCGACGAGCGCCTGCAGCGGGCCCTGGCCGACCTCAAGCATTCCGTGGACTACGCGGACCCCGGCAGCGAACCGCCGCCGCCGCACTACTGATCGAAGGCGACACCATGAGCAATTCCCTGCGCGAGAAGCTGCTGGGCCTGGGTTTCACGGCGCCTGCGCCCGAGCCCAAGCCCGAGCGCAAGCCCGACTCCGGCCCACGCGGCGACCGTCGCCCGGGCGGCGAGCACCGCGGCGGCGGTAAACCCGGTGAGCATCGCGGCGAGCGTGGCCCGCGCCCACCCGGTGAACCGCGTCGCGACGGTCGTCCGCCGGGTTCGGGCGCGCCGAGCCCGCCGCGCCGCGATGGTCGTCCGTCGGGTTCTGGCGCGCCAACCGAGCCGCGCCGCGACGGTCGTCCGCCGGGTTCAGGCAAGCCTGGCGAAGCGCGCCGCGATGGACGCGCCGCCGTGGCCGCGAAGCCTGGCGAAGCGCGACCCGCCGGCCCGCGTCGTCCGGCCAAGGCGCGCAGCCAGGAGGAAATGGACCTGGCCAAGGCCTACGCCATCCGTGCCCAGCACGAGAAGCAGGAGCGCATCGAAGCCGAACGTATCAAGCAGGAAGAGGCCCGCCTGCGCCGCGAAGCCAAGTCCAAGGTGGTCGAGCTGGTGAAGGACAAGTCGCTCAACGACAAGGACGCCGACATCGCGCGGCATTTCCCCTACGGCGGCAAGATCAAGCGCGTGCACGTCACCCAGGCCCAGCTGACGGCGCTCAACGCCGGCGAACTGGGCGTGCTGCAGCTCGATGGCCGCTACCTGGTGGTGCCGGTGGCGCTGCTGGACGAGGCTGGCGCCATCTTCCCGCCCGCGGTGGCGCTTCGCGTGGACCCGAATGCGCCCGCAGGCGAAGACCCGTATGCCGACCCTCTTTACCAGGTGCCCGACGACCTGGTCTGGTAACTCGAACCGTCGCCTGCCAACGCATCCAGCCCGGCCTTTCCGGGCTTATTCGGGGTCGTAGTCGAGGTTGGAGGCCAGCCAACGTTCGGTCTGCGCCAGCGTGGCGCCCTTGCGGCGCGCGTAGTCGGCGACCTGTTCACGCGACAGCCGGCCCACCACGAAGTACTGGCTGCCCGGGTGCGAGAAGTACAGGCCGCTGACCGCCGCCGCCGGGTACATCGCGAAGCTTTCCGTCAGCGAAAGACCGGTGTTCTTCTCCGCGTCCAGCAGCTTGAAAATCGCCGTCTTCTCGCTGTGCTCGGGGCAGGCCGGGTAGCCCGGCGCCGGCCGGATGCCGCGGTACCGCTCGCGGATCAGGCTTTCGTTGTCCAGCGCCTCGTCGGCGGCGTAGCCCCACAGCTCGGTCCGCACGATCTGGTGCAGGCGCTCGGCGAAGGCCTCGGCGAAGCGGTCCGCCAGCGCCTTGAGCATGATCGCGTTGTAGTCGTCGTTGTCCTTCTCGAACGCGGCCACGTGCGGCTCGATGCCCAGGCCCGCGGTGACCGCGAAGGCGCCCACCCAGTCCTGGCGGCCGCTGGCCTTGGGCGCGACGAAGTCGGCCAGGCACAGGTTCGGCCGGTCGTCGGGCTTGTCGGCCTGCTGGCGCAGGCAGTGCAGCACGGTGGCGTGCGGGTCCTGCAGGTGGATGTCGTCGCCCACCGCGTTGGCGGGCCACAGGCCCGCCACGGCCTTAGCCGTGAGCCACTTGCCGGCGATGATCCGGTCGAGCATGGCGTTGGCGTCGGCGAACAGCTCGCGCGCCTGCGTGCCCACCACGGCGTCGTCCAGGATGGCCGGATAGCGGCCGGCCAGCTCCCAGGTCTGGAAGAACGGCGTCCAGTCGATCAGGCCGCGCAGGTCGCGCAGCGGGTAGTCGTCGAACACCGTCAGGCCCGGCTTGAGCGGGGCAGGCGGCACGTAGTCGGCCCAGCCGCCGTCGAACTTCTTGCCGCGCGCGCGCTCGAGCGGCATCAGCGGCTTGGCGTCGCCCTTGTTGGCGTGGCGTGCGCGCACGTCGGCGTAGTCGGCCTCGTTGGCGGCCACGAAGGGCGCCCGCAGGTCCTGGCTCAGCAGCGACTGCATCACGCCCACGGCGCGCGAGGCGTCCTTCACCCACACCACCGGCGAACCGTAGTGCGGGTCGATCTTGAGCGCCGTATGCGCCCGCGACGTGGTGGCGCCACCGATCAGCAGCGGGATGTCGAAGCCCTGGCGCTTCATCTCCTTGGCGACGTGGCTCATCTCTTCAAGCGACGGCGTGATCAGGCCCGACAGTCCGATGATGTCGGCCTTTTCCTCGCGCGCGCGGTCCAGGATGGTTTGCGCCGGCACCATCACGCCCAGGTCCACCACGTCGAAGTTGTTGCAGGCCAGCACCACGCCGACGATGTTCTTGCCGATGTCGTGCACGTCGCCCTTCACCGTCGCCATCAGCACCTTGCCCTTGGGCTTGCCGGCGTCGCCGCTGAGCAGTTTCTCGGCCTCGATGAACGGGATCAGGATGGCCACGGCTTTCTTCATCACCCGCGCCGACTTAACCACTTGCGGCAGGAACATCTTGCCGGCGCCGAACAGGTCGCCCACCACGTTCATGCCCGCCATCAGCGGGCCTTCGATCACGTCCAGCGGGCGCGCGGCGGCCTGGCGCGCCTCTTCGGTGTCGGCCTCGACGAACTTGTCGATGCCGTGCACCAGGGCGTGGCTGATGCGGGCGTTCACCGGCGCATCGCGCCAGGCCAGGTCCTCGGTGCGCACCTCGCCCTTCTTGGACTTGTGCTTGTCGGCCTCGGTGAGCAGGCGCTCGGTGCCGTCGGCGCGGCGGTTGAGCACCACGTCCTCCACGGCGTCGCGCAGGGAGGGTTCGATGTCGTCGTACAGCGCCAGCGCGCCGGCGTTGACGATGCCCATGTCCATGCCGCCGCGGATGGCGTGGTAAAGGAACGCCGCGTGGATGGCCTCGCGCACGGCGTTGTTGCCGCGGAACGAGAACGAAACGTTCGACACGCCGCCCGAGATGTGGCTGAGCGGGAAGCGCTTCTTGAGCTCGGTAGCCGCTTGGATGAAGGCCACCGCGTAGCCGTCGTGTTCCTCGATGCCGGTGGCGATGGCGAAGATGTTGGGGTCGAAGATGATGTCCTCGGGCGCGAACCCGGCCTCGTCCACCAGCAGCCGCCAGGCGCGCGAACAGATCTCGACCTTGCGCTCGTAGGTGTCGGCCTGGCCCTGTTCGTCGAAGGCCATCACCACTACCGCGGCGCCGTGGCGGCGCACCTTGGCGGCGTGTTCAAGGAAGGCCGCTTCGCCTTCCTTCATCGAGATGGAGTTGACGATGGCCTTGCCCTGCACGCACTTCAGGCCGGCTTCGATCACGCTCCATTTGGACGAGTCGATCATCAGCGGCACGCGGGCGATGTCGGGCTCGGCGGCCACCAGGTTGAGGAACCGGGCCATGGCGGCCTCGGCGTCCAGCATGCCTTCGTCCATGTTGACGTCGATTATCTGGGCGCCGTTTTCCACCTGCTGGCGCGCCACCGCCAGGGCCTCGTCGTAACGGCCCTCGAGGATCAGCTTCTTGAACTGGATCGAACCGGTGACGTTGGTGCGCTCGCCGACGTTGACGAAGTTGGTCTGCGGCGTGATCACGAACGGCTCAAGGCCTGCCAGGCGCGTGAACGGCTCGATCGCCGGAACGGCGCGCGGCGGCAGCCCGGCCACGGTGCGGGCGATGGCCGCGATGTGCTCGGGCGTGGTGCCGCAGCAGCCGCCGACGATGTTGAGCAGCCCGGCCTCGGCGAACTCACGCAGCGTGCCCGCGGTTTCATCCGGGCCTTCGTCGTAGCCGCCGAAGGCGTTGGGCAGGCCGGCGTTGGGGTGGCAGCTGATGTGGGTGTCGGCCACCTGGGACAGGATGTCGATGTGCGCGCGCAGGTCGCGCGCGCCCAGCGCGCAGTTCAGGCCGATGGAAATGGGCCGGGCATGGCGCAGTGAATACCAGAATGCCTCGGCCGTCTGGCCCGACAGCGTGCGGCCGCTGCGGTCGGTGATGGTGCCCGACACCATCACCGGCAGGCGCGCGCCGAGCTCCTCGAACAGCTCTTCCAGCGCGTACAGCGCCGCCTTGGCGTTGAGCGTGTCGAAGACGGTTTCCACCATCAGGATGTCGGCGCCGCCCTCGACCAGGGCGCGGCCGGCCTCCACGTAGTTGGTGACCAGTTCGTCGAAATGCACGTTGCGAAAGCCCGCATCCTCGACCTTGGGGCTGATGGACGCGGTGCGGCTGGTGGGACCCAGCACGCCGACCACGTAGCGCGGCCTTGACGGGTCGGCGGCTTCGAACTCGTCGCAGCAGGCGCGCGCCAGGCGTGCGGCCTCGCGGTTGAGTTCAGGCACCAGGTGCTCAAGGCGGTAGTCGGCCTGAGACACGGCGGTCGAGTTGAAGGTGTTGGTTTCCACCAGGTCCGCGCCCGCGGCCAGGTAGTCCCGATGCACGCCGGCGATGATCTCGGGCCGGCTCAGCGTCAGCAGGTCGTTGTTGCCCTTCAGGTCGCCCGCGGCGCAGCCGCAGTGCAGACCGTGTTCGTGGCCCTGGGAGAACTGCAGCCCGTCAAAGCCCTGCGCGAAGCGCTCGCCGCGATAGCCCGCCTCATCCAGCTCGTGGCGTTGGATCATGGTGCCCATGGCCCCGTCCAGCACCAGGATGCGCTCGGACAGGGACCGCAGGAGGCGCTCGGTGCGTTCGGGCTGGTGCCACGCCAGGGTCTTCAAGGTTTGCGGGCCAGCAGGGTCAGGACTTCGAAATGGGGCGGCCGCTTCTCGCGCGTCACCGATTCGCACACGGTGACTTCCAGCCCGGCCTTGTCGGCGTATCGGCGCAGGTCCTTGGCGGCGAAACCCAGGTTGACGTGGCCGTAGGGCGTCACGGCCGTCTGGTGTTCATGCTTGCCCAGGCACGTGGCCACCAGCCGACCGCCGCGACGCAGCACCCGGGAAGCCTCCACGATGGCCTGCCCGGGTTTGCTGGCATAGGTGAGCGCATGCATCAGCAGCACCAGGTCGAAGCTGTTGGCCTCGAAGGGCAGGGCCTGCATGTCGCCCTCCAGCACTTCCACGTGGCGGTACTTCTTCAGCCGGTCGCGGGCGGCGCCGACCACGCGCGCGCTGGAGTCCACGCAGACGTAGCGGCGCGCGTGGGGTGCCAGCAGTTCGGCCAGCACGCCGTCGCCCGACGCCACGTCCAGCACGTCGCCGGGTTCGAGCAGGGGCAGGGTGGACCGTGCCAGCGCTTCCCAGGTGCGGCCCGGGGAATAGTGCCGCTCCATGTCGCCGGCGACCGAGTCGGCCCAGTTCTGGTTGCTGGCGCGGGTGGCGAGGATGGCCGGCAGGCGCTCGGCGTCCTGGCGCAGCAGCGGATCGTCGGTGCTGTCGCGCAGGGTTTCCCACAGCCGGCCTTCGGCGGGGTCCAGGGATTCGGCGTTGAAGCGGTAGTAGGCGCTTACGCCGGCGCGGCGGTCGCGCACCAGGTCGGCTTCCTTGAGCTTGGCCAGGTGGGTGGACACGCGCGGCTGTGCCAGGCGGGTGATGCCCGACAGCTCGGCCACGGTGAGCTCCTCGCGCTCAAGCAGGGCTAGAAGGCGGACCCGCGTGGGGTCTGCCAGGACCTTCAGGCAGGCCGACCAGGCGTCCAGATCCATGCTTTATCCTTTCATCCGGATTTAAAGATATGGAGAGGTTAGGCGCGGCCGGCAGGGGCGTCAAGGCGCGCCGTGAAAGGCTTCACGCCCCGTCCACCTGTTCGGGACGGTGCGAGCCGCTACAATTGAATACTTACCCGTATCGAATAGAGGGCTTGCCGTGGACTTCCGATTCACCGAAGAGCAGCTGATGATCCAGGACGTCGCCCGGCGCATCTCCCAGGAGAAAATCGCGCCCAGCGCAGCGCACCACGACCAGACCGGCGAATTCCCGCTCGAGAACATCCGCACGCTGGGCGAGAACGGCCTGATGGGCATCGAGGTGCCGGCCGAATACGGCGGCGCGGGCATGGACCCGATCAGCTACGTGCTGGCCATCATCGAGATCGCCGAAGCCGACTGCGCGCACTCCACCATCGTGTCGGTGAACAATTCGCTGTTCTGCAACGGCATCCTGAAGTTCGGCACCGAGGCGCAGAAGCAGCTTTACGTGCGCGCGATTGCCGAGGGCCGCGAGATCGGCGCCTTCGCGCTCACCGAGCCGCAGTCGGGCTCCGACGCCACCGCCATGCGCTGCAAGGCCACCAGGCAGGCCGACGGCAGCTACGTGATCAACGGCAAGAAGAGCTGGATCACCTCGGGCCCGGTGGCCAAGTACATCATCCTGTTCGCCATGACCGACCCGTCCAAGGGCGCCAAGGGCATCACCGCCTTCATGGTGGACACCGCCAAGCCGGGCTTCCACCGTGGCAAGACCGAGCCCAAGCTGGGCATCCGCGCCTCGGCCACCTGCGAAGTCGAATTCCAGGACTACGTGGCCAGCGCCGATGAAGTGATTGGCAAGGAAGGCGAGGGCTTCAAGATCGCCATGGGCGTGCTGGACGCCGGCCGCATCGGCATCGCCTCGCAGGCCGTGGGCTTGGCCAAGGCCGCGTACAAGGCGTCGGTGGCCTACGTGAAGGAGCGCAAGAGCTTCGGCCAGCCGATCGGTTCGTTCCAGATGATCCAGGCCAAGATCGCCGACATGAAGTGCCGGCTGGACGCGGCCGAGATCCTGACGCTGCGCGCGGCCTGGGCCAAGATGGAGGCCGAGAAGGTCGGCGGTCGCTTCTCCACCGAAGCTTCGGTGGCCAAGTTGACGGCCTCGGAAGCGGCGATGTTCATCACCCACGCGGCGCTGCAGATCCACGGCGGCATGGGCTATTCGAAGGAAATGCCGCTGGAGCGCTATTTCCGCGACGCCAAGATCACCGAGATCTACGAGGGCACCAGCGAAATCCAGCGCCTGGTGATCGCCCGCAACGAGACCGGCCTGCGCTGAGCCTCCCGCTCCGCCTGCACCACGAAAAGCCCCGCTCCGGCGGGGCTTTTTCTTTTCGTCGTGCAACGGCGCGTCGTGCGCCAAGCGTGCGCCGTACTGCGCCGTATCCCAAGGCCAGCTGAAGGCAAGCCGCAGCGCGGGGTTCTTTGGCTGGCCCGGCGACAGGCCCCGGGGCTACAATTCCGCACCTTTTTTCGTCCTGCGAGAACGCGGTCAATGAACGCCCACGCCCTGGCCTCCGCCGACACCCTCGATGCCGTCATCGCAGCCCTCCCGGCAGGCTTGCCAGCCGCGGAAAAGGGCCTGCTCGAGGAGTTCACCCGACGCTTCTTCGAGCGGCTGCCGCAGGACGAACTCGAAGCCCGCGAGCCGGCCGACTGGGCCGCCATAGCCCAGTCCTTCCTCGGGTTTGCCCGCCAGCGCCAGGCCGGCGTCCCCAAGATCGCCGTCAGCAACCCCACGCGCGCCGCGGACGGCTTCGACAGCACCCACACGCTGGTGCGCATCGTCAACGACGACATGCCCTTCCTGGTGGACTCCGTGCGCATGGCGCTGTCGCAGTTCGGCGCCACCCTGCACCAGATCGCGCACCCGGTGATGGCGCTCGGCCGCGACGCCGCCGGCCAGCTGCTGCACCTGGGCGAAGGCCCCGCCGAATCGCTGATGTACCTTGAGATCGACCGCCAGGCCGACGCCGAGGTAATGGCGGCGATTGAAATCGCGCTGCGCGCCGCGCTGGGCGACGTCCGCGAAGCCGTGGGCGACTGGGCGGTGATGAAAGAGAAAATGCTGCGCATCGCCGATGAGTTCGATACCCGGCCGATGCCGGTGGACGCCGAGGGGCGCGCCGAAGCCCAGGCTTTCCTGCGCTGGGCCGCCGACAACCACTTCACCTTCCTGGGCTACCGCGAATACGAAGTCGCCGACCGCCAGCTCACCGCGGTGCAGGGCAGTGGCCTGGGCCTGATGCGTGGCAAGGACCACCTGGTGCAGCCGCGCCCGATCACCGGCCTGGCCGCCGCCGACCTCGAGCCCGGCGCGTCGCTCGACGCGCTGATCCTCACCAAGACCAACGCCCGTTCCACCGTGCATCGCCCCGGCTACATGGACTACATCGGCGTGCTGGTGTTCGACCAAGCCGGCCGCGCCGTGCGCGAGCAGCGCTTCCTGGGTCTTTACACATCCAGCGCCTACAACCGCCGCCCCTGGGAGATCCCCCTGGTTCGCCAGCGCCATGAGTCGGTAATGGCCTCATCGGGGCTGTCCGCCAACAGCCACAGCGGCAAGGCGCTGCGCCACATCCTGGAGTCGCTGCCGCGCGAGGAGCTGTTCCAGTCCAGCGCCGAAGAACTTGGGCGCACGGCGATGGGCATCCTGGGTCTACAGGAGCGCGCACGCACCCGCCTGTTCCTGCGCCGCGATCGCTACGGCAGATTCTTCTCGGCGCTGGCCTATATCCCGCGCGATCGCTTCAACACTGGCATCCGCCAGCGCATCGAAGCCCTGCTGATGCGCGAATTGAACGGCGAGCGCCTCGACCACAGCGTGCAGATCGGTGAATCGCCGCTGGCCCAGTTGCACCTCGTCATCCGCCCCAAGGCCGGCGCCAGGGTGGAGTTCGACCAGGACCGCCTGGAGGCCGAGCTGGCCAGCATCGTGCGCGACTGGCACGACGAACTGCGCGAGATCCTCGTGCGTGGCCAAGGCGAGGAAATGGGCCTGCGGCTGTTCCAGCGCTACGGCCGCGCGCTGCCCACCAACTACAGCGACGCGGTGTCGCCGCAGCTGGCCGCCGTTGACGTAATGCAGGCCGCGCGCCTCGCCGGCCCCGGCGACCAGCGCATTTCGTTCTACCGCCACGGCGACGACCTGCGCCTGAAGCTGGTGCGCCGCAGCGGCGACGTGGCGCTGTCGGACGTGCTGCCGGTGATGGAAAACCTGGGCCTGCGCGTGCTCACCGAGCATCCCTACGAGTTCGAGGTCGAGGGTGAACGGGTGTCGATCCAGGACTTCGAGGTGCAGTCGCGCCGCGGCGAGATCGACGTTGACGCCGCGCGCCTGCCGTTCGAGGAGGCCTTCACCGCCATCTGGAGCGGCAACGCCGAGAACGACGGCTTCAACCAGCTGCTGCCCAGCGCGCGCCTGGAGTGGCGCGACATCGCCATGCTGCGCGGCTACACCAAGTACGCGCTGCAGACCGGCGTGCCGTTCTCGCAGCCGTACATGGAGGAAACACTGCAGCGCTACCCGGTGATCGCGCGCCTGTTGTTCGAACTGTTCGCCGCGCGCTTCGAGCCCGGCCGCGAGACGCCGATGGACGCCGCTGGCCAGAAGGCACTGCACGACCAGATCGCCTGGCTGCTGCCCAAGGACCAGCGCGAAGCGCTCGACACCATCCCGCAGGAGATCGCCGCGGCCCACGGACTGGACCGCACCGCCCAGATCGACGCCTGCGTGGACGCGCTTGAGATCCTGCTCGACGCGGTGGTCACCAGCATCGACGACGACCGCATCCTGCGCGGCTACATGTCCCTGATCAGCGCCACGCTTCGCACCAACTTCTACCAGGTGAAGGACGGCGGCCACCGCGACTACATCAGCTTCAAGTTCGACCCGGCGCTGGTACCCGACCTGCCCAAGCCGCGCCCGTACCGCGAGATCTTCGTCTACTCGCCCTTCGTCGAGGGCGTGCACCTGCGCTTCGGCCCGGTGGCGCGCGGCGGCCTGCGCTGGTCCGACCGCCGCGAGGACTTCCGCACCGAGGTGCTGGGCCTGGTGAAGGCGCAGATGGTGAAGAACACGGTGATCGTGCCCGTGGGTTCCAAGGGCGGCTTCGTGGTCAAGCGCCCGCCGGTGGGCGGCGACCGCGACGCGCAGCTGGCCGAGGGCATCGCCTGCTACAAGCGCTTCATCAACGGCCTGCTCGACATCACCGACAACCTGGTGGATGGCGCCGTGGTGCACCCGCAGGACGTGGTGCGCCATGACAACGACGACCCCTACCTGGTGGTCGCGGCCGACAAGGGCACGGCCACCTTCTCCGACATCGCCAACGGCATCTCGGCCGAGCACGGCTACTGGCTGGGCGACGCGTTCGCCTCGGGCGGTTCGGTCGGCTACGACCACAAGGGCATGGGCATCACGGCCAAGGGTGCGTGGGAGTCGGTGAAGCGCCACTTCCGGTCGATCGGCATCGACTCCCAGAACCAGGACTTCACCTGCGTCGGCGTGGGCGACATGTCGGGCGACGTGTTCGGCAACGGCATGCTGCTGTCGCGGCATATCCGCCTGCTGGCGGCGTTCGACCACCGTCATATCTTCCTCGACCCGAACCCGGAATCGGAGCGCAGCTTCGTCGAACGCGAGCGCCTGTTCGCGCTGCCCCGTTCGAGCTGGGAAGACTACGAGCGTTCGCTGATCTCCCCGGGTGGCGGCATCTACCCGCGCAGCGCCAAGTCCATCCCGGTCTCGGCGCAGGTCAAGGCGGCGCTGGGTATCAGCAGCGATGCCGAGCAAATGAGCCCGACCGATCTGATGAACGCCATCCTCAAGGCGCCCGCGGACCTGCTGTGGAACGGCGGCATCGGCACCTACGTCAAGGCGGCCTCGGAATCACACGTGGAAGTGGGCGACCGCGCCAACAACGGCCTGCGCGTCAACGGCGGCGAACTGCGCTGCCGGGCGATAGGCGAGGGCGGCAACCTGGGTATGACCCAGCGCGGCCGCATCGAAGCCGCCAATGCCGGCGTGCTGTTGAATACCGACTTCATTGACAACTCCGCCGGCGTGGACACCTCCGACCACGAGGTGAACATCAAGATCCTGCTGTCGGCGCCGGTGGCGCGCGGCGAGCTTTCCCAGCCGCAGCGCAACACGCTGCTGGCCAGCATGACCGACGAGGTTGGCGAGCTGGTGCTCAACGACAACTACCGCCAGAACCAGGCCATCAGCCTGATGGAGCGCATGAGCGCTTCGCGCCTGGGCTCGTTCGGGCACTTCATCCGCACGCTCGAGGCGCAGGGCCTGCTCGACCGCGCCATCGAGTTCCTGCCCACCGACGCCGAACTCGGCGACCGCAAGGCCCGAGGCCTGGGCCTGACGCGCCCCGAGCTGTCGGTGCTGCTGAGCTACGACAAGATCGTCATCTTCAACCAGATGCTCGATTCGGACGTGCCCGAGGACCCGTACCTGTCCAAGGAGCTGGTGCGCTACTTCCCCAGGGCGCTGCAGGAAACCTACGCCAACGACATGGAGAACCACCGCCTGCGCCGCGAGATCATCGCCACCGCGGTCACCAATTCCACCGTCAACCGCATGGGCTCGACCTTCCTGCTGCGCATGCAGGAAGACACCGGGCAGACGCCGGCGCAGATCGCCAAGGCCTACACCATCAGCCGTGAAGTGCTGGAGGCGCGCGACCTGTGGGCCGGCATCGACGTACTGGACCTGCAGGTACCCGAGTCCGCCCAGCTCGACGCACTGACCGGTATCTGGCACCTGCAGCGCAACATGACGCGATGGCTGCTCAACCGCCCGGGCGAGTCGCTGGAGATCGCCGAGAAGGTGGCGCGCTATGCCGCCGGCGTCGCCGAGCTGCGCGGTGCGCTGGCGCACGTGCTGCCCGGTGAGGCGCGCACCCAGTACGAACAGGAGGTGGCGCACTGGTGCCAGCTGGGCTTCCCCGAGCCGCTGTCGCAGTCCTTCGCCAGCCTGCCCTTCCTGGCCTATGCGCTGGACATCGTCGAAGTGTCGATCGAGCAGGGCATCGCGGTGCGGGACGTGGCCGCTGCCTATTTCGCCCTGTCCGACGCGCTGCACACCAAATGGCTGATGGACAGCGTCGAGGGCCTGCCGGTGGACGGTCGCTGGCATGCCCAGGCCCGCGGCGTGCTGCGCGACGAACTGCAGGCCCAGCAGCGCGCGCTGGTGGGCCAGGTGCTGGGCACGGCCTCGGCCACGCGGTCGCCGCAGGGCCTGGTGCAAGCGTGGCTGTCGCGCGACGACGCCACCTTGCGCCACACGCTGGCGATGTTCGCCGACATGCGCAACCTGCGCGGGCTGGACTATCCGACGCTTTCGGTGGCCGTGCGGCGGTTGGCGCAGGTGGTTGCGACGGGCGCACGCTGACAAGCGCCGGGCGGGAAGCCGGGCTTGCTGCCCGCGTTTCCCCGTTCCAGCCGGCTCAAGTAAGCTGCATCCATGGTCCTGCCCGCCCAGCCCCGAATCGCTTTCCTCGCCAGCCCCGCGCCCGAGGCCCAGGCGGCGCTGTCCAAGCTCACGGCCGCGCACGGTTCGGCGACGCCCGGCGAGGCGGATGTCATCTGTGCGCTGGGCGGCGACGGCTTCATGCTGCAGACCCTGCATCGGCACGCGGCGCTGGGCATTCCGGTATTCGGCATGAAGCTGGGCACGGTGGGGTTCCTGATGAACCAGCACCGCCCCGAGAGCCTGATCGAACGCCTGCATGCGGCCGAGGCCGCGGTGCTGCGGCCGCTGGAAATGGTGGCTTTGACCGAGTCGGGGGCGACGGTGACGTCGCTGGCCTACAACGAAGTGTCGCTGCTGCGCCAGACGCGCCAGGCAGCTCACCTGCGCGTGCACCTCAACGGCCAGGTGCGGCTGGAGGAGCTGGTGTGCGACGGCGCCCTGGTGGCCACGCCCGCCGGCAGCACCGCCTACAACTTCAGCGCCCATGGTCCGATCCTGCCGCTGGGCTCCCAAGTGGTGGCGCTGACGCCGATCGCGGCCTTCCGCCCGCGGCGCTGGCGCGGCGCCATCCTGCGCGCCGACACCGTGGTCAAGCTCGAGGTGCTGGACGGCTACAAGCGCCCGGTCAGCGCCACCGCCGATTCTCACGAAGTGCGCGACGTGGCCGAGGTCACCATCCGCGAATCGCAGCAGCAGACCGTCACGCTGCTGTTCGACCGCGAACACAACCTCGAAGAACGCATCCTCAACGAACAGTTCCTGACCTGAGCGTTCTCACTCCCTGAGACCGCCACGGCGCACACTTCCCGCATGAGCCCGCTATCCGCCAAGCCTGAGCACCCCGCCGAACGCCTCGTGGTGGCCATCACCGCGCGTGCCCTGTTCGACCTCGAACACAGCCATGCGCTGTTCCAGGCCGACGGGCTCGACGCCTATGCGCAGTTCCAGCGCGCCCGTGAGAAAGACGTGCTGGCGCCGGGCATGGCCTTCCCCCTGGTGAAAAAGCTGCTGGCGCTCAATGCCGGCGCGCCGGCGGACTCGCCGCGGGTCGAAGTGGTGCTGCTGTCGCGCAATTCGTCCGACACCGGCCTGCGCATCTTCAACTCCATCCACCACTACGGCCTGGGCATCGTGCGCGCGGTGTTCACCAGCGGCGCCGAGACCTGGCCCTACATCAAACCGTTCGGCGCGCAGCTGTTCCTGTCGGCCAACCCGGCGTCGGTGCGCAGTGCACTGGAACACGGCTTCGCGGCGGCCACCATCCTGCCCGCCACCGCCTACGAGCCGGCGCACCCGCAGCTGCGCATCGCCTTCGACGGCGACGCGGTCATCTTCGGCGACGAATCCGAACGAGTTTCGCAAACGTCCGGCCTGGCGGCCTTCCACAGCAACGAATCCAGCCGAGTCAATGAACCCCTGTCGGGCGGCCCGTTCCGCGGTTTCCTGGCGGCACTGCACGAACTGCAGGCGGCCTTTCCCCCGGGCGAGGAATCGCCGCTGCGCACGGCGCTGGTCACGGCCCGCTCGGCGCCCGCGCACGAGCGCGTCATCCTCACCCTGCGCGAATGGGGCGTGCGCCTGGACGAAGCCATGTTCCTGGGCGGCCGCGACAAGGGCCCGTTCCTGGAAGCCTTCGGCGCCGACATCTTCTTCGACGATTCCCGGCACAACATCGAGAACGCAAGGCGCCATGTCGCCACCGGCCATGTGCCGTTCGGCGTGACCAACGAAGGCCAGTAGGTGCCTGTCGCCGTTTCAAGCTTCTCCGCCCAGATCGGCGTGCGCTTTGCGCACGACATGCTGCCTTAAGGCGAGCGCCGCCCCACACATATAGTGGGTCTGCCCGGCTTCTTGCTAGCGCCATCCCTGGCAGCAAAAGCCGGGTCGCTCTCGGGCATCCTGCCCTACGCGACACTCGCCCATCCATGGGCAACGCCGTTCCGGGCCTCCTGCCCTACACTTCAGACCCACTATATGTGTGTGTCGTCGCCCTGATTGCCGATGGCACAGCGCAGCGAGGTCAAAAGCTGGTGCCGTGCCGATGTCTCTTATCGGCCAAGAGCGGACGTCATCCTTACTTCGCCGAAAGCCTCGCCCGGACGCGCGCGGTCGCCTGTGCGAGCACGTGCTTGATGTCGGCGAGCGTGGTCTCAGGCAGGTTGTTGAAATCCATCAAACGGTGGTTGAGCTCACGCCCGCGCGTGGCTTCCTCTACGGCGAACCGGACCTCCTGCAGCGCGACCCTGCGATGATCGGCAACCTTGTAGGGGTCATGTGAGCCATACACATCCGCGGAAGCCCGCTGCAGCGCGCAATACAGGCTGCGCTTTTCCATAGCTTCATCGTCGGCGCAGCGGCGGTCGTCGTTGCGATTCCATGCGGACTCGCTGCCAAGCAATTCGGACGCCCGCTCCAACGTTTGCAGGTCCTGGACCGTGACGGGCAGGTCGCGGACTTCGTACTGCGCCGGGTCGCCGAACTTGTCGCGGGATGGCGCGGGCACCGTGGCTTCCGCCGCGGCCTGCGTCTTGGGCTGGACTGTCGCGCATGCGGCCAGGCAGCACGCGAACAGCAGGGGCAGGGTGCTGCGGGATAGCCAGTTGTCCATGTCGGGCCGCCTCCATGTTCGCGAATTTTTCGAGATGGTACTACGCCAACCGAAGGTCCGCTTCGGGTCGAAATGCGCCTGTCACATTTGTCTCCTAGGGGTCAAAACAGTCTTGGCAGGTGGATGGCCCGCGCCGTTGAACCATGGGGTTTTATCTTGCTGCGATGTGCCCAAGGCATCCGGGGCCGACGCTGCCATAGAGGCCCATGTCGGGCGCCAAAGGCGCACGTGTCCGGCCAGCAGCGACGCCGTCAATCAGGCAGGAACCAGGCTCTCGCGGCGCCGCAGCGCATAGACAACCCACGCCACCACGGTCACCGCTGCTCCCAGCAGGAACGCCAGCCGGCCGCCGCCGGCGCTTTCCCAGGCCAGCGCCGCCATGCCGGCGCCCAGTACGCCGCCAACGCCCGAGCTGAAGCCGTACAGCAGGCTCTGGCCGGCGGCGGCGCGCTTGCCCGGGAAGAACGCCGACATCTGGCGCATGCAGCAGGCGTGGAAGACCGCGAAGCTCATCGCGTGCGTGCTGGCGGCCAGCACCATGATGGGCAGCGAATGCGCGAACAGCGCCGTCACCGTCCAGCGCACCACGGTCACCGCCAGGCACACCATCATCAGGCGGCTGGCGCCGAAGCGCGCGATCAGTTTCGGCGCCTGCCAGAACATCGCGATCTCGATCAGCACGCCCACCGCCCACAGCATGCCGATGGCCGCGCCCGAGTGGCCGGCGGCCTGCAGGTGCAGCGTGTAGAACACATAGAACGGCCCGAAGCCGACCTGCATCAGCATCGCCACCAGCAGGAAGCGGCGCACGCCGGGGCGCTTCCACAGATGCCCGGCGTCGCTGACGGTGTCGACGTGCGCGGGCGGCGTGTCGCGTCGGTGCGGCCAGGCCGCCAGCAGCATCGCCGCGAACAGGGGCAGGGTGAGCCATGGGAAAGCGCGGTCGCCGAAGCGGTCCATCAGCGCCCCGTAGCTGGAGGCCACCAGCAGGAAGCCGATCGAACCCCACACGCGCAGCCGTCCGTAGAGGTCGGTGCGCGGGCCCAGCGCGGTGAGCGTCATGGCTTCGAACTGCGGCATCACCGCGTTGTAAAACAGGCCGAAGGCCGCCATCACGCCCAGCAGCGCCCATGCCGACTGCGTGAAAAGGAAGCCCGCGAAGCACAGCAGCGTCAGCGCGCAGCCCGCGACGAACCAGTAGCCCGGCCGCGCGCTGCGGCCCGACAACGCCGCCCACGCCGGCGGCGACACGATGCGGCTGCCGTACCACAGGCCCAGCATGGCGCCGACCACGTAGCCGCTGTGGCCCAGGCCGTCCACCCAGCGCCCGACGTAGGGCGTGTAGGCGCCCAGCGCGGCGTAGTAGCAGAAATAGAAAAGCGAAAAGCGCCGGAGGCTGGCGTCCATTCCGTGGCAGGTCCGAAGGGGAGGTGTCGGGACCCGAAGGCCCGGCCGTCATCATCGCCGGTTTGCCCGGCGGCCGGAACTAGCGCCGGCGGTGGTCGCGCGCGCCCCGGCCCGGCGTCACTGGCGCTGCGCCTGCAGCATGGCGGCCATCTTTTCGTGGATGAGCTGGATCGCCTTCAGGGGCCGCAGCATCACCTTGAACTCCACGATCCTGCCCTGGTCGTCCCACCGGATCATGTCAACGCCGTTGACGACGATGCCGTCGATGGTGACCTCGAACTCCAGCACCGCGTCCCTGGGCCCGCGGACCTCGCGCACGTACTTGAAGGTGTCGTTGAAGAAGACATGGAAGGCCGCGGCCAGGTACTGCGTGGTGACGGCGCGGCCGACCTGGGGCGTATGCACCACCGGGGAGTGGAACACCACCTGTTCCGACAGCAGGGGCGCAAGGCCACGAACGTTTCGCGTGGTGACCACGTCATGCCAGGTGGCCAGTGTGTCGATGCTCATCGGGCGTTCCCTTGAAATTCGATGCGATTGGGTAGCGTGCAGGCCTGTACTCAGAATTCCAGGTCCAGCGCCGCACACAGGTAGTCCACCATCGGAGCCATGCCGGCGAAGCCGCCGGCAATGGCCTGGCGCAGCTTCGGGCCCAGCACCACGTCGTCGTCCAGGCCGGCGCCGGCCACGAAGTCCTTGCGCTTGAGGTCTTCGATCAGCTCGTGGTCGGCCGGGTAGCCGCGCGGCGGGCGCACCAGTGACTCGCCGGTCAGCTCGAACTTGCGCTTGAAGGCCGGTGCCCGGGTGGCGGCCTTCCAGCCGGTGGGGTTGTCGACCATGAAGCTTCGGATGCGCCGCTGGGTTTCGGGCTCGGGGTGCCAGAGCCCCGCGCCGATGAAACAGTTGCCGGGCTGCAGGTGCAGGTAGAAAGACGGCGCCGGCACGGTCTTGCTGCGCTCGTGGAAGAAGCGCGCGCCCGACCAGGTCTTGTAGGGCGTCTTGTCGTTCGAAAAGCGCGTGTCGCGGTGGATGCGGAACAGCGAGCCGCCCACCTGCCTGGGATCGGCGCGGTAGTGCAGGCTGACGGCGGCGATGTCGGGCTGCAGGTCGGTGATGAGCTTGAGGAAGGGCTGGCGCAGGTGGGTTTCATATTCAGGCTTGTGCTCGGCGAACCACTCGCGCGAGTTGTTGCGGCCCAGGGCGCGCAGGAACTTGTAGGTTTTCTCGCTGAAGTAAGCGCTCATGCCAGTTGCCGCTCCAGGTCGTGGCCCCAGGCGTCCAGGGCGTCCAGCCAGGCGTGCTTGGGTCCGGGTTCGATGCTCGTGCGCAGTGTGGCGATCTCGGCGTAGTAGCTCGTGAAATCGTATTCGGACAGGCCGCTGTCGCTGCCCAGGCGCCCGCGCCGGTAGTCGTCCCAGCGCTGTTGTTCGCCGGCGTCCAGGCTGGCGGGCCAGTTGCGGGCGCGGTAGCGGAACAGCAGTTCGCCAAAGCGCGGGTCGTCGAAGCGTGCGCCGAACTCGGCCAGGTCCGCCACCGCGGCGCTGCGCACGCGCGGGAACAGGCGCTTGTCGGCGTCGGACGGGAAGCCGTCGTACAGCGCGGCGTCGGCATCGGCCGGTTCCCGCGCGCGCTCGGCCGCGAACACGCGGCGCACTTTCTCGGCCAGGCCGGGCGCGGCGCGAAGCTGGTCGGCCCGCGCCAGGCAGGCGTCGCGGTCGATGCCCAGGCGCGCGAAGTCGGCGTCGCGCAGGTGCGTCAGCGGCAGCAGGATCGGGCACTTGTTGGTGTGCACTTCCTTGAGCGCTATGCGCTGCTCGCCCTCGGGCAGGTCGGCGGCCGGCGTGTACAGGCGGTCGGCGATGTCCTCGGGCGACAGCGCCAGCAGCGCGGCCGGGTCGTCGTCGAGGCCGCAGACGATCACCCGCGAATCGATCTTCGGGTGGATGGCGATCGGCGCCACCAGCGCCGCGCAGTGCCGGCTGGCCGGGTAGCGCGACGAGATGTGCAGCAGCGGCGTCATGTTGGCCACGTCCATCAGGGCCGCCACCTTGCGCTTGGCGCGCAGCTCGAAGGCATAGTCCCAGAGCTTGGGCTGGGCCCCCTTGAACCGGCGCGCCAGGCCGATCAGCGCGCGCACGTCGCTCAGCGCCTCGTGGGCATCGCCTTCGCGCACGCCGTTGGCCTTGGCCAGGTGTTCGAGCTTGAAGCTGGGCGCACCGTCTTCGCGCAGGGGCCATTCCATGCCTTCCGGCCGCAGCGCCTCGGCCAGGCGCAGTACGTCCAGCAGGTCCCAGCGCGAATTGCCGTTGCGCCATTCGCGCTCGTAGGCGTCGTGGAAATTGCGGTACAGCCCGAAGCGCACGAACTCGTCGTCGAAGCGGATCGAGTTGTAGCCCACCGCGCAGGTCTGCGGCTGCATCATCTCTTCGGCCAGGCGGGCCATGAACTCAGCCTCGGGCAGGCCCTCGGCCAGCGCCCGCTGGGGCGTGATGCCGGTGATCATCGTGGCGCCGGGCGAGGGCAGCAGGTCGTCGGCGGGTTGGCAGAAAAGACTGATCGGCTCGCCGACCGGATTGAGCTCGGCGTCGGTGCGGATGGCCGCGAACTGGGCGATGCGGGTGCGGCGCGGGTCGCGGCCGAAGGTTTCCAGGTCGTACCAGAGGAAGCTGGCGGCCATGGGGTCAGCCCGCGTGGCCGCGGCTCATGCCGGCAGGGCCGACAGCGGCCGCAGCTGTGCGCGCACCAGCGCATCGGCTTTCGCCAGGTCCACGTCCTCGATGCGGCTGCATCCTTGCGTGGCCTCGACCAGGATCGCCCGCTGCACCTTGCCGCGATCGAACGCGGTGGCATAGGGCACGCAGGTGAAGCTGACCATGGAATAGCGCGGGATGAAATGGCCGGGGTGGCGCCGTGCCAGCACCTGCTCGAGGGCGCGCTGCACGAGATAGTCCGGGTCGTCCACGCTGTCGCGCATCTCGACGTAGTTTTCCAGCGCCATGGCCTGGATGGCTTCGGCGTTGGGACGCCGCTCGGCCTCGAAGCCGGCGAAGGCGGCTTCGAAATCGGCTGCGGAAGCGATGTGGCGGTCCAGCGCCAGGCAATCCTCGAAGGCGCAGTTCATGCCCTGGCCGTGGAAGGGCACCATGGCATGGGCGGCGTCGCCCAGCAGCACCGCGCGCCCGTCCAGGCGCCAGCGCTGCAGGTGCAGCGTGCCCAGGCCGCTCACCGGGTTGTTGGTCCAGTCGGCGTTGAAGTCGGGGATGCTCGGCAGCGCATCGGCGAAGTCGCGCTCGAAGAAGGCGCGCGCCGCCGCCACGTCGGGCAGGGTGTCGAAGCTTGGCTCGCCCTGCATCGGCAGGAACAGCGTCACGGTGAAGGTTTGTTCGGTATTGGGCAGGGCGATGCACATGTAGCCGCCGCGCGGCCAGATATGCAGGGCATTGGGATCAATCCGGAAGCTGCCGTCGGCCGCCGGCGGGATCTCGAGTTCCTTGTAGCCGTGGCCCAGGGGCTCGAAGTGCTCTTCCATCGCCACATGCGGGCGCATGGCCTCGCGCAGGCCCGAGCCGGCGCCGTCCGAGCCCAGCAGCGCCTCGAAAGGCTGTTCGCGTGCGGTGCGGTCGTGGTCGTTGATGAAGTGTGCCAGGCGTTGTTCAAAGTCCACGCCGTCCAGCCGCTGGTTGAAGTGGATGCGCGCGCCGGCGGCCTCGGCCGCTTCCAGCAGCGCGACATTGAGCCGGCCGCGGTGCACCGACCAGATCACTTCGCTGTCGTCCAGGCCGTAAGGCTGCAGGGAGGTGGGGCCGCCGTCCTGCGGGTGCACCCTGCGCCCGCGCATCATCACCGCCTGCGCCATCACCACGTCCTGCAGGCCGGCGCGGCGCAGCGCGTCCAGGCCGCGTTCGGCCAGCGCCAGGTTGATCGATCGGCCCCCCTCGTAGCCCTTGGTGCGCGGGTCCGGGCGTTTTTCATAGACGTCCACCGACCAGCCGCGGCGCGCCAGCAGCGTGGCCAACAGGGCGCCGGCCAGGCCGGCGCCAACGAGGGTGAGCTTGCGGTCGGAAGAGGGGTTCACGGGGCGTCCTGTGCGGGCGGTGACACCGTCAGCCGCCGCCTTCGCGCCAACGCACCACGGCGTCGGCAAAGCGGCGTATGTCGGAATGGCTGTTGTACAGAGGTGTTGGTGAAATGCGGATAACGTCGGGCTCGCGCCAATCCCCGAGGATGCCGCGAGCCGACAGGAAATCGAACAGGGCGCGGCCGCGCTCGCGGCCGCCGTTCACGCGCAGCGACAGCTGGCAGCCGCGGCGCGCCGGTTCGGCCGGCGTCACCACGTCCAGCACGTCGGCGCAGTCGCGGTGGATCAGGGCTTCGAGATAGCCGGTGAGGCGCTCGGACCGCGCGCGCAGGCGGTCCATGCCGGCTTCGGCGAACAGGTCCAGCGACACCCGCAGCGGCGCCAGCGCCAGGATCGGCGGATTGCTCAGCTGCCAGCCGTCGGCGCCGGGCGAAGGCACGAATTCGGGGCCCATGCGGAAGCGCGTGGCCGGGTCGTGGCCCCACCAGCCGGCGAAACGCGGTACATCGGCGCGCGCATGGCGTTCGTGCACGAAGGCGCCCGCCACGGCGCCTGGACCCGAGTTGAGGTACTTGTAGCTGCACCACGCGGCGAAGTCGGCGCCGCTGTCGTGCAGTTGCAAAGGCAGGTTGCCGGCGGCGTGGGCCAGGTCGAAGCCGACCGTGCAGCCGCGGGCGTGCGCCAGCCGCGAGATCTCGCGCAGGTCGAAGGCCTGGCCGGTGCGGTACTGCACGCCCGGCCATAGCACCAGCGCGATACGGTGGCCGTGTTCGGCCAGCGCGCGTTCGATGGCGGCCATCGATATCGTGCCGGCGGGTTCGTCGGGCGCCACTTCAATCACGTCCGTGTCGGGGTTGAAGCCGTGGAAGCGGACCTGCGAGGCCACCGCATGGCGGTCGGAGGGGAAGGCGCCGGCTTCGACCAGGATCGCCGGGCGTTCGGCGGTCGGGCGATAGAAGCTGACCATCAGGAAGTGCAGGTTGGCCGTGAGCGAATTCATCGCCACCACCTCCACCGGCTGGGCGCCGACCACCGCCGCCAGCGAGTCGCGCACGGTCTCGTGGTAGGACATCCACGGATGCTTGCCGCGGAAGTGGGCCTCGACGCCGAGCGTGGCCCAGTCGTCGAGTTCCTGCATCAGCGCGGCGCGCACCGCCGTGGGCTGCAGGCCCAGCGAGTTGCCGCAGAAGTAGGCCTGTTCGTGGCCGTCGTGGTGCGGAACGTGGAAGCGGCGGCGGAAACCGTGCAGCGGATCCGCGGCGTCCAGTGCCTCGGGCGCAGCGTCAAGGTCGAAGGCGCTCATTCAAACCTCGATGCGGGCAGGCCCAGCCATTCCAGCGCGGTGCCGTGGTAGAGCCGGGCCTGCTCGGCCTCGCTCAGGCCCAGCGCGGCGATGCCGGCGCCCGGCACCTGTTCGCCCAGCGGGAAGGGGTAGTCGGTGCCCATCATCACCCGCGGCACGCCGACGGTATCCAGCAGGTAGCGCAGCGCGCGGTCATCGGCCACCCAGCTGTCGAAGTAAAGCTTGGGCAGGTAGCTGCGCGGGTTGTGCGGATTGTCGGTGGCCACCAGGTCGGGGCGCATGTTGAAGCCGTGCTCGATGCGGCCGATGGTATAGGGGAAGCTGCCGCCGCCGTGGGCCAGGCAGATCTTCAGTCGCGGGAACTTTTCCAGCACGCCGCCGAAGATCAGCGCGCAGGCGGCGCGCGACTGTTCGGCCGGCATGCCCACCAGCCAGGGCATCCAGTACTTGGGCATGGATTCACTGCCCATCATGTCCCAGGGGTGCACCAGGATGGCGGCGCCCAGGTCCTGCGCGGCCTCGAAGAAGGGCAGCAGCTCGGGCGCGTCCAAATTCCAGCCGCCGATGTGCGAGCCGATCTGCACGCCCTGCAGGTTGAGCTGGTCCATGCAGCGCTCAAGCTCCTGCACGGCCAGGCGCGGCGACTGCATGGGCACGGTGCCGATGCCGGCGCAGTGGCGGCGGTGGTCGCGGCAGGCTTCGGCCATGTGGTCGTTCAAGGACTGGTGCAGCTCCAGCGCGTGCTGGGGCTTGGCCCAGTAGCTGAACATCACCGGCACCGTGCTGAGCACCTGCACCTGCACGCCGAAACGCTCGTAGTCGGCGATGCGCTCGGCCGGGTCCCATGTCTTGGACCAGATCTCGCGGAAGAACTTGCCGTCCTTGTAGATGCGCGCGCGGCCGTCCTCGTGATGAATCACCGGGAATCGCGGGTCGCCGTACTTCTCGGCCAGGTTGGGCCAGGCGCGGGGCAGGTAGTGGGCATGGGTGTCGATCTTGAGCATGGGCGCAGTTTAACCGTTGCCGCCTAGGTGCCGGCCCGCGCCGCCAGCCAGCTGGCGAAGGCCGCGTAGGTGGGAATGCCGATGGCCAGGTTGAACGGGAAGGTGATGCCCAGCGCGGCGGTGACGCATCGGCCGGCGTCGGCGCCCGGCAGCGAGGCGCGCACCGAAGCCGGCGCGGCGATGTAGGAAGCGCTGGCGGTCATGGTGGCAAACACCGTGGCGCCGGCCGTGCTCAGGCCCATGGCCAGGCCGATCCAGGCGCCCACCAGCCCGTGCAGCAGCGGCAGGGCGGTGCCGAACACCACCAGCCGCAGCGCGCCCTGGCGCAGCTGCCGCAGCTGTGCCGCGGCCACCATGCCCATGTCGAGCATGAACAGCATCAGCATTCCCTGGAACAGCTGCACGTACATGGCGTCGACCGCCTGCACGCCCTGCTTGCCGGCGATGGCGCCGATGGCCATGCCGCCCAGCAGCAGGATGGCGGTGCGGCCGGTCAGCACTTCGCGCACCTGATGCCAGCTGGGCCGGCCGCCGCCGCGCGCCAGGCCGATGCCGATCAGGATGGCGGGAATCTCAAGCGCCACCAGCAGCGCCACCAGCACCGGCTCGGACGTCATGCCCGAGCGCTCGGTGAACTGCTGGGCGGCGATGAAGGTCACGGCCGACACCGAACCGTAGTGCGCGGCCAGCGCGCCGGCCTGCAGGGCGTCGTCGCGCAGCCAGGTGCGCGCGACGAAATAGGCCGCGGTGGCCGTCGCGATGCCGGCCAGCACCGTGACCAACAGCATCACCGCCAGATTGTCCGGCGCATCCTGCCGAAGCGCCACGCCGCCCTTCAGGCCGATGGCCAGCAGCAGGAAGATGGACAGGTAGGCCTGGATCGCCGTCGGCACTTCCAGGTCGCTGCGCAGGCCGCGGGCCACCATGCCAAGGACGAAGGCCAGGACGACGGGGGACAGCAGGTTGGCGGTAAGCAGGTCGGTGGCGATGGGCACGGGTCAGGTTTCTTGTTCGTAGCGCGCGGGCGCCGGGTTGATGTGGCCGCAGGCGACGCAGGTGCGCAGGGACAGCGAGCGATAGAAGCGGTCGAACACCGCACCAAACTGGGTTTCGATGTTCTCCAGGGTGAAGAACTCCTCGTAAAGCTTGTGGTTGCAGCGATCGCAGAACCACAGCAGACCGTCGCGCTCATGCGGCAGGCGCTTGCGCTCGATCACCAGGCCGACGCCACCGGCGCTGCGCTGGGGCGAGTGGGGCACGCGGGGCGGCAGGTAGAACATCTCGCCGGCCTTGATCGGGATGTCGCGCACGGCGCCGTCTTCCTGCACCTTGAGCACCATCTCGCCCTCGAGCTGGTAAAAGAACTCCGGGCCCTCGTCCCAGTGGTAGTCGGTGCGCGCATTGGGGCCGCCGACGATCATCACGATGAAGTCGCCGTCGACGATGCACTTGTTGCCCACCGGCGGCTTGAGCAGGTGCCGGTGCTCGTCCACCCAGGCCTGCAGGTTGAAGGCCGGCGCAAGGCTCATCGGTGGTTCTCCGGGAAGGCGGCGATGCACTTGAGCTCGATCGCGATCGGCGTGGGCAGGGCGGTGATGCCCAGCGTGGTGCGGCAGGGCGCCTTCTTGATGTCGGGGAAATACTCGGCCCACACGCCGTTGTAGGCGTGGAAGTCGCGCGACATGTCGGTGAGGTACACGGTGACGTCCGCCAGCCACTCCCAGCGGCAGTGGCTGGCCTCGAGCACGGCGCGCACGTTGCCGAACACCGAATGGCACTGGGTCACGATGTCGTAATCGATCAATCGGCCGTCGGCGCTGTAGACGTTGCCGGGAATGACATTGCTGCCGGGCGTGCGGGGGCCGATGCCCGACAGGAACAGCAGCTGGCCGACGCGGCGCGCATGCGGATAGCGCCCGACCGGGTGCGGCGCGGTGTCGGTCTGGATGATTTCGCTCATTTAAGTACTTCCCCGCTTCGGCGGATGGTGTCCATGGCCATCGCGTAGGCGGCCGGCAGCTCGTCGAGCGAGCCCACTCCCAGGCCCAGCTCGCGCACGCGGCCGTCAAGCAGGGAATACACCCAGCCATGCACGCTCAGGGCCTGGCCGCGCGCCCAGGCATCCTGGACCACGGTGGTCTGGCAGACGTTGCTGACCTGTTCAACCACGTTGAGTTCGCACAGGCGCGCATGGCGCAGCGATTCCAGGTCGAGTTCGGCAATCAGGTCCGCATGCTTGTTGCACACGTCGCCCACGTGGCGCAGCCAGTTGTCGGCCAACCCGACCCGGGCGCCGGTGAGCGCGGCATGCACGCCGCCACAGCCGTAGTGGCCCACCACCAGGACGTGCTTCACCTTGAGCACGTCCACCGCGTACTGGATGGTGCTCAGCGCATTGAGGTCGGTATGCACCACCACGTTGGCGACATTGCGGTGCACGAACACTTCGCCCGGCTGCAGGCCGGTGATCTGGTTGGCGGGCACGCGTGAGTCCGAGCAGCCGATCCACAGGTACCTGGGCGCCTGCTGCTGCGTCAGGCGGCGGAAGAACTGCGGGTCCTGCGCGCGCATGGCGTCGGCCCAGGCCCTGTTGCTGTCCAGCAGTACCCTCAGCGGCATCTTCTATCCCAGGTCGATGGTGACGTTCTTGGCTTCGGTGAAGAAGCGCAGCGCTTCCCAGCCGCCTTCGCGGCCGAGCCCGGATTGCTTGACGCCGCCGAAGGGCGTGCGCAGGTCGCGGTTCATCCAGGTGTTCACCCACACCACGCCGGCTTCGATGCGTTCGGCGAGGCGATGGGCGCGGCCCAGGTCGGCGGTCCAGACGCTGGCCGAGAGGCCGTAGGGCGTGGCGTTGGCCAGGGCCAGCGCCTCTTCGTCGGTGTCGAAGGCCTGCAGCGTGACCACCGGCCCGAAGATTTCCTCGGTGTTGGTGCGGCAGCCCGGGCCCAGTCCCTCGATGACGGTGGGCGCGATGAACCAGCCGTCGCGGCAGCGGCCCCCGGGCGCTACCGCCTCGCCGCCGCAGAGCACGCGTCCACCCTCGGCGCGGGCCAGCGCGATGCAGGCCATCACTTTGTCGAAATGCGCCTTCGACACGACCGGGCCGAGGTTCGTGCTGCCGTCGAGGGGGTCGCCGACCACCATGGCCTGGGCGCGCGCAACCAGCGCGTCGCGGAACTCGTCGTAGTACGGGCGCTGCACCAGTAGGCGCGACCCGCACAGGCAGATCTGGCCGGAGTTGAGGAAGGCCGAGCGCACCACGGTGTCGAGCAGCTTCGCGCGCGGCGCATCGGCGAACACCAGCGTGGCGTTCTTGCCGCCCAGCTCCAGCGAGGTTTTCTTCAGCGAACGCCCGCAGCTTTCGGCGATGCGCACGCCCACCGCGGTGCTGCCGGTGAAGCTGATGGCCTTGACCTTCGGGTGGTCCACCAGCGCCTGGCCAACGATGCCGCCGCGGCCCTGCACGATGTTGAACACGCCCGGCGGGAATCCGATTTCGCGTGCGAGCTCGCCCAGCATCCACGCGGTGACCGGCGTCACCTCCGACGGCTTGCCGACCACGCAGTTGCCCGCCGCCAGCGCCGGCGCGAACTTCCAGGTGAACAGGTACAGCGGCAGGTTCCAGGGGCTGATGATGCCCACCACGCCCAGCGGCTGGCGCAGGGTGTAGTTGACGATGCCCGGCGCGCCGTGCGATTCGCTGGCGAACTGGGTGGCGGCCGCCGCGAAGAAGCGCAGGTTGCTGACGGCGCGCGGGATGTCGAGGTTGCGCGCCAGCGCCAGCGGCTTGCCGACGTCGCGCGATTCGGCGGCGGCGAAATCGTCAACGCGGGCCTCGAGCGCATCGGCCAGGCGGTTGATCCAGGCGGCGCGGTCGGCGGCGGGCAGGGCGGACCACGCGGGGAAGGCGAGGCGGGCGGCTTCGACGGCATCGGCGATGTCGCTGGCGCTGCCTTCGGGGCACTGGGCGTAAGCCTGGCCGGTGGCCGGTTCGAAGACCTCCAGCCATGCGCCCGCGTCCGCGCTGCGGGCCTCGCCGTTGATCAGGTGGGTGAGCCGCAGGTCCATGCCCGCCAGCTTACCCGCGCAGGTGGCGATACGGACAGGTACTGATTGTCCCGAGCGCCCTCAGAATTGGCAGGTCTTGCACCAATACAGGCGGCGGCCGCCGAGCTCGTGGCGCACCACGACGTCGCCGCACTGGCGACAGGGCTCGCCTTCGCGGTCGAATACTTCGAAGCGGAAACCGGCGGGCGTGTCGGTCAGGTAGTCGGCGCTCATGCCGGCGGCGCGGCGGATGCCGCGGGTGGCGTAGCTGCGGCGCGGCACGTCGAGCAGGGCATGGGCCAGCCGTTCGACCTCGTCGTCGCCGAGGTCCTTGGGCGCGCGGTTGGGCGCGATGCCGGCCAGGAACAGCACTTCCGAGCGCAGGTAGTTGCCCATGCCGGCCAGGAAGCCCTGGTCGAGCAGCAGGGCCACCAGCGACCGGCCGGCGAAGCGCTTGCTGCGCAGGCGCTCGGCCACCGTGGCGGCGCCCAGGCGCAGGTCCAGCACGTCGGGGCCGAGCTTGGCCAGGAAGGGATGGCGCGGCAATTCCTCGGTTTTCCACATTTCCACTTCGGACGCCGAGTAGAGCAGGATCGACTTCTTGCCAGTGTCCAGCGCGACCCGCAGGGAGCGCGTGGTGTCAGGGCGCTCGCCGGCCTTGGCGACTTTCCAGACGCCGTAGAGCTGGTTGTGCGAGTACAGCGTCAAGCCGTGGTCGAAGTGCGTCAGCAGGGCCTTGCCGTGCGGCTCGATGGCGCGGATGCGATGGTCCACCAGGCTGCGCTGGTAGCGCTTGAGTCCGGGGAAGGCGAAGAACGCCGCGGTAAGCGGCTGGCCGACCACGGCCTTGGCGAGTTGGTCGGCGGCGCGGCGGATTTCAGGACCTTCGGGCATGGGCACAGCTTGCCGGGCGCGGCGTGCAGGCCGCGTGTGGCTTCAGCGGCGTACCGGCGGCACCGACTGGGTTTCGTGGTACTCGAAGCCCAGCGAGCCGTCCTCCACCCGCGCCACGCGGGCATCCACCACTACCGCCGGGCCGGGCTGGATTTCGTCGAAGAAGACCAGGCGCACGATCTGCGCTACTTCCAGCGTGCAGTCGATGGGCCGGAACAGGCCGCAGCCGCCCTCGGACAGGTCGGTGACTTCGCCGACCCAGGCCTCGTCATCGCGCAGCACCATGACCTTGGCGGCAAACGGGACGCGGTCGGTCCAGCGGGCATTGGCGTCCATGCGGTGTCCTCAGAGCGAACGGGTCCGGCCGCCGTCGACCGGCAGGTTGATACCGTTAACGTAAGACGCCGAAGGAGAGGACAAGAACGCGATGGCCGCGGCCACCTCGGACGGCTCGGCGAAGCGCCCAGCCGGCACGGTGGCCAGCATGGCGCGAGCGATCTCGTCGGCGGGTTTGCCGGTGGCGGCGGCGCGCTCGGCCAGGATCTGGTCCAGCCGCTGGGTGCGGGTATAGCCGGGCAGCACGTTGTTGACCGTGATCCCGAACGGGCCGAGTTCGCTGGCCAGGGTCTTGGCCCAGGCGGCCACGGCGCCGCGGATGGTGTTGGATACGCCGAGGTTGGGGATGGGTTCCTTCACCGACGTGGAGATGACGTTGACGATGCGGCCCCAGGCGGCGGCCTGCATGCCCGGCAGCACGGCCTGCACCAGCACCTGGTTGGCCAGCAGGTGCTGGCGGAACACGGCTTCGTAGGTTTCCGGCGCGGCGGCATGCGCGGCGCCGCCGGGCGGGCCGGCAGTGTTGTTCACCAGGATGTGCACCGGGAACTGGCCGCACAGCGTCATGGCGGCGGTGGACAGGCCCTGGGTGTCGGAGGCGTCGGCGGCGATGTGGCCGTGGCGCTGGTGGTCGTGCACGCGGGGCAGGGTGGCCACCACTTCGGCCAGTCGCTCGGCGCGCCGCGCCAGCACGGTGACGTCGGCACCCAGGCTGGCCAGCGCCTCGGCGGTGGCCAGGCCGATGCCTTCGGAGCCGCCGCAGACCAGGGCGTGCCGGCCTTGAAGCACGCGGCTCACCAGTCCTTGCCCGACAGCGGGGTCTTGAGCGGCTGCATCATGATTTCGCGCAGCGCGTCGTCGTCTTCGGCCTGCGGCGGCTCGATTTCCTCCAGGTCCAGGCCCCAGGCCTCGGCGTCGTCGGCATCCATGCCGTCGAGCTCGCGGAAGTCGGCGTCGAGCAGCTGCGAACGGGCGATGTCTTCGCTTTCGTAGATGTTGACCCTGCCGTCGCAGTCGAACACCTCGGCCACGCCGCTTTCCAGCACGCGCAGGCGCGACCAGACCAGCATGCGCGGCAGCACCGCCAGCCACCACTGGTCGCCGCTGGTGTCGCGCAGGTCGTAACCGTCGTTCTCGCTGTCGCTCATGGCCAACCCCTTACTGAAGTGCGATCTGTATCACCAGGCCCGCCGTGCCGATCAAGGCCAGCCAGCCGCTGCCGGCGGTGATGCCGGCGAAAAAGTCCAGGTTCTTGTCGTGCGCGGCGCGATGCTTCCAGCGCATCAGCCACCAGCTGTAGCCCCAGCCGCCGTCTTCGGTGCCGGGCGCGAACGGGATATTGCGGTCCATCTGGTGCCGGTAGGCCAGCACCCGGAAGCCGAAATGCGCGGGCGCCGCCGAGCCGGCCAGGCCCAGGAACAGGAAAATCAGTAGTGAACCGGCGCCCATGTCGTTGTCAGAACGTCGCCAGGCCCGGCGCGCGCGGGTAGGGGATCGCGTCGCGGATGTTCGACAGCCCGCACACGTACACCACCAGCCGCTCGAAGCCCAGGCCGAAGCCGGCGTGCGGCACGGTGCCGTAGCGGCGGAAGTCGCGGTACCAGCCGTAATGGGCCGGATCCAGGCCGAACTGCGCCATGCGCGAATCCAGCACGTCCAGGCGCTCCTCGCGCTGGCTGCCGCCGATGATCTCGCCGATGCCCGGGGCCAGCACGTCCATCGCCGCGCAGGTCTTGCCGTCGTCGTTGAGGCGCATGTAGAAGGCCTTGATCTGCTCGGGGTAGTTCATCACCACCACCGGGCGGCCGATGTGCACTTCGGTCAGCCAGCGCTCGTGCTCGGTCTGCAGGTCCAGGCCCCATTCCACCGGGAAGTCGAACTTGTGCCCGGACTTCTGCAGCAGCGACACCGCCTCGGTGTAGTCGATGCGCTCGAACGGCGAATCAATGATGCCCTCGAGCTTGCTGATGGCGGTCTTGTCTACGCGCTCGGCGATGAAAGCCAGGTCGTCGCCGCGCTCGGCCAGCACGGCCTTGAACAGGTACTTCAGGAAGGCCTCGGCCAGGTTGGCGTCGTCGTTGAGGTCGGCGAAGGCGATCTCGGGCTCGATCATCCAGAACTCGGCCAGATGACGCGTGGTGTTGGAGTTCTCGGCGCGGAAGGTCGGGCCGAAGGTGTAGACCTTGCTCAGGGCCAGGCAGTAGCCCTCGACGTTGAGCTGGCCGGACACGGTGAGGAAGGTTTCCTTGCCGAAGAAGTCCTTCGAGAAGTCCACGTTGCCCTTGGCGTCGCGCGGCAGGCGCTGCAGGTCCAGGGTGGAAACGCGGAACATCTGGCCCGCGCCCTCGGCGTCGGACGTGGTGATGATGGGCGTGTTGATCCAGTAGAAGCCGTGTTCATGGAAGAACCGGTGCACGGCCTGCGCCAGGCAGTGGCGGATGCGGGTGACCGCGCCGAACAGGTTGGTGCGCGGGCGCAGGTGCGCCATCTCGCGCAGGAACTCCAGCGAATGGGCCTTGGGCTGGATGGGGTAGGTTTCGGGGTCTTCGACCCAGCCGACCACCTCCACGCCCGTGGCCTGCAACTCGAAGCCCTGGCCCTGGCCCTGCGACGCCACCAGGATGCCGGTGGCGACCACCGAGCAGCCGGCGCTGAGGTGCTTGACCTCGGATTCGTAGTTGGCCAAGTCGGCCGGCGCCACCACCTGGATCGGGGCGAAGCAGGAGCCGTCGCTGACGTTGACGAAGCTCAGCCCGGCCTTGGAGTCGCGCCGGGTGCGTACCCAGCCGCGGACCGTGACTTCACTGCCCGGGGCGGTCGCCCCCGACAGCGCCTGTTGGACGCTGACCACTGCCATGTTCTTGAATCCCGGCCGCTGGGGGCCATCTGGGTGAGGTGTGCAAGGATACCCGCAGGCGTGCATTCACGCAGCGGCCGTATACTCGATCCATTCCCAACGAGGTCCACCCCCATGGCCGTCACCCTCAGCCCCTCCGCCGTCGACCGCATCCGGACCTACCTGGCCGAAACGCCGGGCGGCATCGGCCTGCGCTTCGGGGTACGCAAGTCGGGCTGCTCGGGCTTCGCCTACGTGGTGGACATCGCCAAGGCCGCCGGGCCGGACGACACCATTTTCGAGACCGACGGCGTGGCCGTGCGGGTGGACGCCCACAGCCTGCCCCAGGTGGACGGTACCGTGATCGACTTCGTCAGCCAGGGCCTGAACCAGCAGTTCGTGTTCCGCAACCCGCGGGTGGCGGCCGAGTGCGGCTGCGGCGAGTCCTTCACCACGGACGAACAGGCGGCCTGACCCCGTTCTCGCCGCTCCCGGGGCGAGATTCCTTTGTGGGACAGGGGCTTGCCTTGTCTGGCGGGTGTCGGGCATAATATGCGGCTCCCCGTTCTGGGGAGACCTTGCTCCACGGCACTTCGGCCGGGGGCTGCCAGGCCATCCCGGCCGCATCCACAAGGAAACAAAACCATGCGTCACTATGAAATCGTTTTCATGGTCCACCCGGACCAGAGCGAGCAGGTGCCGGCCATGATCGAGCGTTACAAGACGCTGATCGAGGGCGACAACGGCAAGATCCACCGTCTCGAGGATTGGGGTCGCCGCCAGCTGGCGTATTCCATCGACAATCTCGTCAAGGCCCACTACGTGATGATGAACGTGGAAGTCGGCCAGAAGATCCTGACCGAGCTCGTCGACGGATTCCGCTTCAACGACGCCGTGCTGCGCCACATGGTCATTGCCCGTGACGAAGCCGTCACCGAGCAGTCCCTGATCATGAAGAGCAAGGACGAGAAGAGCGAGCGCCGCCCGCGCCGTGACGATGATGAGTCCAGCGTGGGTATCCCCCAGTCTGACGACGCTGCCTGAGACCGGAGACCGATATGAGCAAGTTTTTCCGCCGCCGCAAGTTCTGCAAGTTCACCGCCGAGGGCGTCAAGGAGATCGATTACAAGGATCTCAACACCCTGCGCCAGTACCTGACCGAGAACGGCAAGATCGTTCCCAGCCGCATCACCGGCACCAAGGCCAGGTACCAGCGCCAGCTGCAGACCGCGATCAAGCGCGCCCGTGAGCTCGCCCTGATCCCGTACACCGACAACCACCAGAACTGAGCCGCGGCCTCCGGGCCGCGTCTTCACCCGTCCCAACGGACAGCCAACAGTTGCGGGGCCGCGCGCCCCGCTAACGTGACGGAGCAACACCCATGAAATTGATCCTTCTGCAGAAAGTCGTGAACCTTGGCGTCCTGGGCGACCTGGTCGACGTGAAGCCGGGCTACGGCCGCAACTTCCTGGTGCCGTTCGGCAAGGCCGTTCCGGCCACCGCCAACAACATCGCCAGCTTCGACGCCAAGCGCGCCGAGTACGAAGCCAAGGCCGATGCGGTCCTGGCCGGTGCCCAGGCCCGCAAGGACAAGATGGAAGGCGCGTCGGTCACCATCGCCGCCAACGCTTCCACCGAAGGCAAGCTGTTTGGTTCGGTCGGTCCGCGCGACATCGCCGAGGCCTTCACGGCCGCCGGCTTCAAGCTCGACAAGAGCGAAGTGGTCATGTCGGAAGGCGCGCTGCGCCGCACCGGCGAGTACGACATCGAAGTGCGCCTGCACGCCGACGTCCAGACCACCGTCAAGGTCGTGGTCGAACCGGAAGCCTGATCTTCCAGCTACACGCTGTACCTCGAAGGGCGCCCTAGGGCGCCCTTCGTCTTTTCCGACATTTCGGTGCGCGTGCGCTTTGCGCACGACATGGGGCTGTACGGCAGCGTCGTCCCACACACAGGGGTGTTGGCTGAGCGGCCTCTTGCTAAGCGCCATCCCTGGCAGCAAAGGCCACCCGTTACGGCCTCCTGCCTCCACTGTCAGCCAACACCCCTGTGTGTGGGCCGCCGCCCCGACTGCCGATGGCCCACCGTAGCGAGGTCAAAAGCTGGCGCCGCGCCGATGTCTCATATCGGCCAGGAGCAGCCGTTCAACGCCTGAATTAGGCCGAGCCTCGAAGCGGCTTCGGCATGAGCAAGTATTTAGACCTTACTCGTCCTATGACATTTGCCTTTCGAGCCGCCAACCGATGCCAGGAAGATCTATGAGCACATCGTACAGCCCACGTCCCACGTCCCATGACAAAGATCATGATTGCCGCGGCCGCAATGCCCAACACTAGACCCAACCACTTGGCTCTGTACTGGAGCTTTCGAAAAATTGCGTCTCCGATCCAGTGCGCGGCGCACAATGTTCCTATTACAAGTCCAATATGCAACCGCGCATTGTCCTGCGCCCGCGGTCCCGGCTTGCGCCCGGACCAGGCGTAGAAACCACTCGTCGACACTTCCAGGCAACGGCACATCATCCGTACGGGAAAGTCCCTGCGGCAGTACTCAATCACCGCGTACCGTTCGGTGATTGCTTCGCGAAGTACGCCGCCGCGCTTTTTAGGAAATCACGCTCCTTGGCTATCCGTGCCAGCTCGCGCTTGGTGCGGGCGAGCTCCTCGTCACGCGGGGTTCCGCCGCCGGGGAAGGCTTTGGGTCCGCCGGCCTCGGCTTCCCTCACCCAGCGGGTTAGCGACGCCGGGGTAACACCGACTTCCAGGGCGATCTTCCGGCAACTCGAATCCGATCCGCGGACCAGTTCGACCAGCTCGTGCTTGTATTCAGGGCTGTAACGCTTGCGCTTGGACATGGACACTCCTTTGACCCAGTATGGGTCTTAGTGAAAGTGTCCGCAGAATCGGGGTAGAACCCCTCTCCAGCTTGGTGTGGCCAAGTAAGAGTTGGACCGCCCGAAGGTTCTTCGTCCGACGATAGATGAGTGACGCCTTGGTCCGTCGCATCGTATGTGTGCCATACGCCGTGTCATCTAATCCGATTCCCGAAACCCAGCGGTGAACAATTCGCGCGTACTGCCGAGTCGAGAGATGCGGTGAGTCATGTATGCGACTGGGGAACAGCGTGCTATCCGGTTGAAGCTTTGCGAGATCAATCCATGCTCGGACCGCTTTCCTGGTTTGCTCCGTTATCTCGAACTGAACTGGCTTCTTGGTCTTCTGCTGCATGACGATCGCCCGGCTGGCGATCTGTGTGCCATGTCCAATGTCGCGCACCTTCAGCTTTACTAGATCACACGCTCGGAGCTTCGAATCGATGGCAAGGTTGAACAGGGCGAGGTCTCGCGTCTCATGGCCAAGCTGGAGCCGCACGCGAATGGCCCAGATGTCGCAGAGCCTGAGCGGTGCTTTTTGACCAGTCAGCTTTCCCTTGTGCCAAGGCTCACTACTGCATTTGGTAACGGTGTTCATGGGGTTCTCCCGGTCTTAGGGAGTTTAACTTTGTGCCTGCCCGCCTTAGCGTCATGTGCCGGGCATAGTTGAGTTCTGCAATGGGCGAGGTAAGACGCTTGGCGGGCATTCGTCACGCAAGAGATTCAGCGAGTAGAGCGGGGACCCGCCCACCGGGTCAACCCGGCATCCGGCGTGTGAAGCCGTCCTCGCTCCATTCCTCGCTGCCTACACCGTGGCGAACAAAGAAAAGGCCTTGCGGATCATACTTGCGCTTCACTGCTGAAAGCCTGCCCTGATTCTCGCCCCAAAACGCGGTTTGCCAGTCGGATCTGAAATAGTCGCTCTCGGAAACATACGAACCTGCCTCGGGAGCAGCCTTCAAAAGTTCCTTCATTGCAGCTTCGATCTTTCCGGCATTGGCCCTCGCCTCTGGTAGGTTGGGTGCGGTTCCCGGCATACCAGAAAACTTTGCTGAATCGCCGCCGGCTATGATTGCGAGCGCAAAGGCGCCTAGTACTTGGGGATTCATGGCGGTATCGCGCGCAGAATCCAATTCAGTTGAGGCGGCGCCGGCCAGGCCTTTGTTGAAATGCAAGGCAACGCTCCAATGCCTGGAACAGTGGAACAATGCATCCACCAAGGTTGCCTGCTGCTCTATCTGCAATAGCGTTGCCGGAAGCCACGCGGACTTGTAGCCGTGGATGAACCAGCCTGCCTGGTCCTGGTCGCCCTCCCACAACGCATGATGCGCAGGTTCGCCTGCACGTGGGTCGGTGATCAGGAGTCCTGGAAAATGCTTGCCGAGAAATACGGCATCCCAGAAGTGTCGAGCAGGCACCGCAATGCAGCCGAATGGCTTCTCGAAGGAATATTCCTTCCTCGCGCGGACCCATTCGAGGAACGGCGCCCATATAAGCTCGGCCTGTTCCTTGCGAAGCCCCTGGAATACCAGGGAAATGTCGAGAACATTACTCGAGTGGAAGCTTATCTGCTCTCCCCAATGGGGATTGAACAACGCACTCCGGTAGAACTCGATCGACTTGGCGATGAGCGTGCGGTAGGCGTCATCGGAACTCGCCTTGATTTCGCAGAACACAGCACCGAAGGTCTCAGGCAGGTCTCTCGTTCGCAGGGTCATCCGAGTCACGACGCCAAAGCTGCCGCCACCACCGCCTTTGAGTGCCCAGAATAGTTCCGGGTTTGTGCACGCATTGGCAATTCGAAGCTCGCCGTCGGCAGTGACAACCTCTGCCTCCAACAGGCCCGCTGCGGCCGTGCCATAGCATTTCGAGAAATTGCCGAAGCCACCACTTTGCACCAGGCCGGCGACGCCTACCGTCGTGCAGCCGCCGCCTTGCACATAGCGACCACCGCGCGTCGTCACGGCGTCGTACGCATCGATCCACATGGCGCCGGCATCCACGGTGACGGCAGGTTGCGGTGGCACCGAGCCCGCACAGCCCTGCGCTACGAATGACTCCTGCACACGGACCGCATTCATGTGACGGGTCCACACCAGAAGCGAGTCGGGTGAGGCTGATGTGCCCTGGTAACTATGCCCACCGCCCTTGATGACCAGACGCAGGTCATGCCTGCGCGCAAAGTTCACCGCGGCGACCACATCCGCGGCATTGTTCGCTGCCACGGCATAGGCGCTTGGACGGGAACTCCAGGCATCCAGCCAGCCGCTGGTCTGCGTTAGGGCGGGTTGGTCGCCGACGAAAAATGCGTTACCAAGGTTCGACATTGTCTCGGCGCAGGTAGCGTCGATCGGCGTTGAACTGCACCCGGCAAATGCCGAATCCAGTTTGATCAGTCGTCCACCGACGTCGCGACGCAGACGATCCCAGCCCGCTTCTGTTGGCCATCCAACATCACCCGGGCGAACCCGTGGGCGAGAGGGCACAAGTCCCGGCGTCGCGGCCCATGCCAGGCCAGCCATTCCATGTGGCAAGAAGAACGGCAGGGTCGAGCTCGCAACTACGGCTTTCAGCACTGATCGGCGTTTCATGGGGTCTCCTGAACCTTGGCGGGAAAGTGATGGAGTCTTCCGTAGCCTGAATACGTGACATGGAACACTGCCGTGAATTTCGGGGGCCTAGAAGGTCGCGATTGGGTCGGGAGCGCTACGGGATTTCTGGAAGGCTACGATTTGCAAGGTCATCGCGGCGCGCACCGATGATCTGGTCGTGCCATCCGCTCTGTTGGACCCGGCGCGGATCCGCCAAGCGCGGGCAACTACAACGCCGTGTGCAAGGGCCGTCGGACACACACACCCGAACTATTTCGGTAAACGCACTAACGCTTGATCATTTCGATGAACTGATCAAGCACCAGATCAACCG
Organism: Lysobacteraceae bacterium; assembly: GCA_003241895.1. Classification (GTDB taxonomy): domain Bacteria; phylum Pseudomonadota; class Gammaproteobacteria; order Xanthomonadales; family Xanthomonadaceae; genus Arenimonas. The sequence continues at coordinate 18,826 of QBLY01000008.1, read as the reverse complement.
TGTGCTGCTGTCGCCCGATGGGGATGCTCCATTCTTCAAAGTGCCCGTCGATGGCCATGCGGGCCAAACCGTATACCAGCGCTCGGCACACCAGTCTCTTAGCGATCAGTTCCTCCTCGGTGCTGCCTGCAAAAAGAGCCTGGATGTACGGGTTCATCAGCTGCATGACGCCGTCGCTCAGCGTGTGCAACTGCGGGGCCTCCAGGAAATCAATTTCCTCGCGGTTGGAGATGATCGCGAACTGCGCCCTTTTTCCCAAGGCCCATTTCAAATAGCCATGGCCGATGGCTCGCAACGCCTCGGCGGGTGTCGCATTGGATGACGCCGTCAGCTCTTCATGGATCGCAGCAGAAAAGCTTTCCATGGCCTCTGTGGCGACAGCTGTAAGCAAGGTCTTCTTGTTTGCAAAATGGCGGAAAGGGGCACCCGGCGAAACGCCTAGCCGCTTGGCTATTTCGCGGACTGAGACCGCGTTGACACCCTGCTCTTCAACCAGCGCGAGCGTGGCTTCGATGATTGCCGCACGCAAATTGCCGTGGTGATAGGCCTGTTCGTCCTTTTTACTCGACTGCGCCACGGTCTTGTGGTTGGCACTTAGCTTCTTCGGCATGTGAGTCCCTCCGGGTGACGAATTATCCAGCGGAAACGCCCACTTGTAAACAGCGATTACATGTTGTACAGTAGCGATGTAGTCGGTGATTACATTTGGAGATGATATGGCTTCCAACACAAAGTTTACGAGTGGTCCAAGGTTGATCGCACTGGCATCGGCCCTTATCGGGGCGGGTGTGATCTTGACCCTGTGGTGGGTGCCAGACCCGGAACAATCGTGGCGTGCAGCCGTTCGGCTCACTGCAAGAAGCTCCGCGTTGTTGTTCCTGCTTGCGTTTGGCGCGGCTGCCGCAACAGCGCTGTGGCCGGGACGTTTCACGAAATGGGCGCGTCGCAACCGTCGCTACCTTGGCCTTTCCTTTGCGGCGTCGCACACCATCCATGCATTCACTTTCATCAGCCTGGCCAGCTTGAGCGCGACTTTGACTAGCCAGGTGATGTCCATGGGCATGCTGGTGGTTGGCGGGATTGGGTACCTCTTCATCTACGCCTTGGCGGCGACATCTTCGGACAGTGCACAAGCCATCCTCGGGATGCGCTGGTGGCGGCGACTACATGTCGTAGGAACGCACTGGCTGTGGCTGCAGTTCCTCATCTCGTTCGTCAGGCATGCATCCGAACATCCAGAGGACTGGATCGGCGTGTTCTTGGTGCTCGCCGTGATGGCTATGCGGATCGTAGCCCGCCTAAAAGCACAACCCTCCGCCGCGGTTGCGGCTCTCTAACCATGGTCCTAGGAGTTGTCATGGCCAGTTTTCGCGTTTACCTGATTGCGGCCCTCTTGCTAGCGATTTCGAACCAGGCAGCGGGGGCGGTAAAGCCCGCCGTCGCTGCAAGGGATCACATCGAACTCGAACAACGCATTACCGGCATTCTTGAGAAACACAAAGTGCCCGGTATGAGTGCGGTTATCGTCAATCGGGGCGGCATCGTCTGGACTGCCGGCATCGGCCAGATGGACGTGGCCGCCGGCACACCCGTCTCGTCGGACACTCTCTTCCGCATTGGGTCCATTTCCAAGACGTTCGTGGGGCTGGCTGCCCTCAAGCTGGTCGAGGAGGGTCGCCTTAGTCTGGACTCCCCGGTGCGCAGTCTGGTCCCACAGGTGGAATTCACCAACCAGTGGGAGGATACCGACCCTGTGCGTGTGGTCCACCTCCTCGAGCACACCACGGGGTGGGATAACCTGCGGCTCAAGGAGTTGGCCCATAGCGATCCAAAGCCCGCGACCCTGGCTGAAGGACTTGCCGTCGGTCCCGAATCCCGCAGCTCGCGGTGGAGGCCTGGGACGCGTTTTGCCTACAGCAATTCCGGCCCCGCGGTCATGGCGGCAATCATCGAGAAGATCACGGGTAAGCGCTTTGAGACCTACATACAGGAAACGTTCCTGAAGCCGATCGGTCTGCCTACCTCCGACTACTTCCTGACACCTCGTTCGGCCCAACTGCTGTCAAAGACTTATCGCCAGGATGGCCGCACGCCTTTCCCCTACTGGCACATCGTGATGCGACCTTCGGGCGCCCTCAATGCCAGCGCCAGGGAGATGGGCGCCTACCTGCAATTCTTCCTCGGGCGTGGCGAGATCGATGGACGGCGGATCCTTTCGGAAGCGTCCATCCAGCGAATGGAGCGGCCCACCACCACATGGGGCGCCCAAGGCGGGCTGAAGACCGGCTACGGAGTGCATAACTTCACCACCCTCGACGGTCAGGGCTTCCTTTGGCACGGCCACAACGGCGGCGTCGATGGCGGCCTGTCCCAGATGCAGTACCTCGCCGAACACGGCGTGGGTTACTTCTTTGCCATCAATACCGCCAACATGGGTGCCTACCGGGAGATCGACAAAGAACTGCGGGCCTATGTCGCCCGGGATCTACGTAAGCCAGTGTTGCCAGCGGCCCAGCCAGTTTCGCAGGACGTGGCGCGGGAATTCCAGGGGTGGTACAGCCCGATCAACCCTCCGCGAAAGTTGATGGGCTTCATGGGCATCCTGGGCCTTAGCCGAGTCTCCTTCGAGGGCGATCAGATCCGGATCAGTTCGCCGTTTGGCCCTTCCAACAGTTTGGCGTCAATTGATGGACGGCATTTTCGCCACGAGAACCAGAGCGCGGCAACGATCGCGCTAATGGATTCCGCGGACGGTCGTCTGATGCAGTCGTCTTCGATTACCAATGCGAAGGTGAGTCCTGCCCTGGCTTGGCTGCAGATCGTATCGGTCTATCTCTTTCTCCTCGCCCTGATTTCCGTGCCGGTGTTCGCCCTGGTGTGGGGACCGCGTTGGATGCTCAGGCGCATGCGTGGCGTCCCGAACCTCCACGTGCGCGTCCTTCCCCTCTTGGCCGTGCTATCGCTTGGAGCAGTTGCGTTGATCTTCGGTTTGGTCGGCGAGGATGTAATCACGCGGTTCGGGCACCTCACGCCCTGGTCCATGGGCCTCACCCTGGCGACGTATGCCTTTGCGGTGCTCAGCTTCGCCTCCCTGTGGGCCGCGCTGCGGGCTGATCGCCGGGGCATGAACCGGTTCGCCTACTTCCACAGTCTCGGCGTCTCTGTGATCTTCATCCTTGCGACCCTGTACTTGGGCTACTGGGGAACCATTGGCATCAGGACATGGGCATGAGCTTCCATCTTTGCCGCCTTTCGCATATCCGCGTGAAGCGGCTTGGCGACCCGTCCTCTCGTTCGAAGAGTCCCGGAGCTGGCGCATGAAGCGCAGGTCCTTTCTTAGGCTGCGGTCGCCTTCTGCTTTCCGCGGGGACGCCATCGACGTGATGAGGTTCCTCGGATGAGCTTTCTCCTGCTGATGGCTGCTGTGGCCGCAATGGGCCGACTAGTCAGCTTCGTGCTGCGCCGCCCGATGACCCTTCGCGACGCCATGAGGGTGGGCGCTGCGGGTGCTTTTCTGTTCACCGGTGTTGATCATTTCATCAATGTGGACACCCGCTACCTTCCGATGATGCCCGCATTTTTTGGCGGCCTTGCTCGGCCGCTGGTGCTATTCACCGGTGCCGCGGAGATCGTGGGCGCCATGGGATTGCTGGTTTCCATGAGCGTTTACAAGCGACTTGGACTGCCGAACCTTCGGTATACGGCTGGCGTCGCCCTGGCGGTGATGCTCGCCTTTTTGGTCATCGCAAACATCAATGTGGCGATGAAAGGCGGCGGAGTAGATGGATTGTCATTCGGCCAGTGGTACTTCTGGCTGCGACCGGCGTTCCAGCCCCTCATCATTTTCTGGGTCCTCTACGCCGCTGGCGCTATGCCCGGTAAGCAAGCTGCTCTCCCGATCTCACGGCCAGAGCGATGGAAGCAGCGTCGATGACTCCCATGCCAGTTGGTTCGTTGGCAATGAAGGACCCGCCGCATGAGACGAACGGCCGTAATTATCGACTGCCGAAGTTGACTATCGACAATCCATCCGAGCCGGCGCCAGAGCGTGGCTCAACTCAGCTACCGGGCATCTGCGGCAGTAATGGAGACAATGTGTATCTGGACTATCTAGCCAATCACAAGGCGCTGGTTCCGGAGGTCGCGGGCCTGCTCTACGGCCATTGGTCCGACCTGTTTCAGGCGGGACATATAAGCAAGCAAGCGCTGACTGCTCTACTCACGGAGCGCGCAGTCACCCACCAATTGCCATTAACGCTTGTGGCGCTGGACAAAGGGGCCTTGGCGGGCACTGGAAGCATCGAGCTCGGCGAGTCAGGCACTAAACTGCGTGTTCCGGCTGAGTTGACCACCGATTCCGATTTAGGTTGACCGGCCCGCTGGTGTTGACCGGCTCCAATCGGCCAGGAGCGGCCGGTCGCCGTCATGCCGATACTCAAGAGCGTGCTCGTCGCCATGCACCAACTCCGGTGTCATCATCACACCCAAACGTAGCGTCTGTGAAACCGGCAGCAAGCCACTACGCTCTGTAGCAGGCATAGCGCTAGTCGTAGGTGGCGTCACGTCAGCATGGAGAACATTCAGAAGTAAAGTTGAGAAAGCTGAGGAAAAGCACCGGGAGCGGAAGAAGAAAAGCAGTGAAAATCCTTGGAAACATAGGCGCCAAAGATGATTCGCATGAGTGTCGCACGGTGGATAGGGGTATCGTTGTCAGTGCATATTGTGCTGGTCGCGACGGCTTTCTTTGCCTATTCGGCCGATTTTCAGCCGAACAATCTGGCCCGCTCAACGCTGGCCGTATTGGCAACTTGGTTGGTCTACCTTCTGGTAACAAAAGGCCCTGCAGATCGCAATAAGCAGATCCCTCCGCTGCTTCGCTACTATTTTGTTGTGTTCGCTTTTCTTTTCATCCTGTTGGCGAATTTTTTTCTTTCCGGTGACCATGGCATGAATGAGTTGTCTTTCAAGTTTTCACTTCTGGGGGCGATGATTCCTTTCGCAATTCTGTTGAGAATGAGGAAGTGATGGGAAACTTCTGAAGATTCCGGTCTAGGAAGCCATCGCGACGAAGCTCTCGCTTTTGCGCTAATTTGAGCTGCCTGCAATTCAAGGGCTTCAACCGGAACTACAGGAGGGGCATCAAGGCGAGTTGGCGACGGCAGGCCGAATCGCATCTCCTGTCAGTCGATCCGATCGCGTCGGACATGAAGGGGTTCTACCCCGTTTCCGAGGACAGTGAGCCAAGGCGATGAAATTCTGGCCTCGGCTGTCGAGCCTACCTTCGACCAGCGGATGACCGGGCCGCGCGCTAGAGGCCCATAGAAACCTTCGACCGGCTGCTTTGGGTCGGTAAGAGACATCGGCGCAGCGCTAGCTTCTGCCTTGCTGCGGTTTGCCATCGGCAGTCGGGCGACGGCACACACACTAAGGGGGTCACCTGAAGTTGAAGGCAGGAAGCCCGGGAGCGACCCGGCTTTTGCTGCCAGGGATGGCGCTGGCGCGAAACCGGGCAGGCGACCCCCTTGTGTGGGGGGCGGCGCTGCCTCACGCCCCCATGTCGTGCGCCGAGCGCACGTGCGTTCAGGCGGAAAGTCCCAGCAGTCGCAGGATTTGAGAGGGTGGGGGGCAAAGATGCCCACCGGTTATGCACAGGCTTATACCTAACGCAGGGGCGCCCGGGGTGGCTAACATGGCTGACCCGGCGCAGGGGGCAGTTCCGACCCCGCGCACCTGAGAATCACAAGGCCACCATGCCCGTACGCTCCGAATCCTTCCGTACCGAAGCCCGCATCGACGCCCTGCGCGTGCCGCCCCAGTCGGTGGAGGCCGAACAGGCCGTGATCGGCGGGCTGATGCTGGCGCCTGACTCCCTGGACCGCGTCGGCGACTTCCTGACCGAACACGACTTCTACCGCCGCGACCACCGGCTGATCTACCGCGCCATCCGCGACCTGAGCGAGAAGAACAAGCCCTTCGACGCCGTGACCCTGGGCGAATGGTTCGAAGTGAACGCGTTGTCCGAACAGATCGGCGGTACGGGTTATTTGATCGAACTGGCGTCCAGCACCCCTTCGGCCGCCAACATCCGTGCCTACGCCGAGATCGTGCGCGAGAAGGCCGTGATGCGGCAGCTGATCGAGGCCGGCACCGAAATCGTCAACGACGGCTTCCAGCCCGAAGGGCGCGACAGCCAGGAAGTGCTGTCGGCGGCCGAGATGAAGGTGTTCAAGATCGCCGAACAGGGCCGCCGCGGCCGCGCCGATTTCGTGCCTCTGCGCGAAGCCATGAAGGACGCCTTCGGCATCCTGCAGGAGCGCTACGAGAGCCAAGGCAGCGTCACCGGCCTGCCCACCGGTTTCCACGACCTCGATGAAATGACCGCCGGCCTGCAGCCGTCCGACTTGATCATCCTGGCGGCGCGTCCGGCCATGGGAAAGTGCCTGGCCGCCGATTCGGAAATCGTCCTGGAAGACGGGAGCGTCGCCACCATCGAGGCCATCTGTCGCGATCGCGCCGGCGTCATCGGCACCCTTACCGACCACCTGCGCCTGGCGTCGGCCGCGCCCTCGGACTTCGTGGACGACGGCATCAAGCCCACCTTCGAAGTCACCACGCGGCTGGGCCGGCGGGTGGAGTCCACCGCCCCGCATCCGTTCCTGACCCTGGACGGCTGGAAGCCGCTGCTGGCGCTCAAGGAAGGCGACTACGTGGCCGTGCCGCGGCGCCTGCCCGTGTTCGGCAACCAGCCGATGCGCGAGTGCGAAGTCGGCCTGCTGGCCTACCTGATCGGCGACGGCGGCCTCACCGGTGCCAACCCCCGGTTCACCAGTTCGAATGCCCAGATCAGCGCTGATTTCCTGGCGGCCGTCGACAGCTTCGGCGGCACCGTGGCGCGGCAAGTAGAAACACGGCGCGGGTTCGCCCCGTGCTGGCGCATGTCGGCGGATGCCGATGCCGTACCTGCGCGTAGGCAGCACTTTGCCGCTGCGCTGTCACGCCAGGGGGTCCGCGCCGGCCAGCCCGCGCGCGCGCTGGCGGCCCGGCTGGGCGTGAGTGCGGCCACGGTGTCCAACTGGCAGCGCGGCAAGACCGTACCGGCGCCGGCAATGCTCGAAAGCCTCTGCCAGGTGCTTGAAGTGTCCCCGGAGGCGCTGGGCTTGGCGGAAGGCGAGTCGGCGCGCCGCAACATCGCCAATCCGCTCACGCTGTGGCTGCGCGAGCTGGGCCTGATGGGCTGCGGTGCCCACGCCAAGCAGGTGCCGGCGCCGGTGTTCCGGCTGCCGCGCGGGCAGCTGGCGCAGTTCATCAACCGCCTCTTCGCCACCGATGGCTGGGCCACGGTACTTGCCTCGGGCCAGTCGCAGCTGGGCTACGCGTCGGTGTCCGAACGCCTGGCGCGGCAGGTGCAGCACCTGCTGCTGCGCTTTGGCGTCGTCGCCAAGCTGCGCCAGCGCTGGGTCAAGTACGGCCAGTCGCGCCGGGTGTCCTGGCAGATCGACATCACCGACGCCGCGTCCATCCGCACCTTCATTGCCGACATCGGCATCCACGGCAAGCAGGCCGCGGTGGATGCGGTCAGCCGCGCGCTGCAATCGTGCGCGCCTCACAGCAACGTGGACCACGTGCCCCGCGAGGTCTGGGCGCGCATCGAGAAAGCCAAGGGCGAAATGTCCTGGGCCGAACTGGCCCGCCGCAGCGGCTACGCCGACTCCAACAGCCATGTTGGCAAGCGCGCCCTGTCGCGCGAGCGGCTGGCGCGCATCGCCCTGGTGCTGCAGGACCCGGAGCTGTCGGCCTTGGCCGGCAGCGACGTGGTCTGGGACCGCATCGAATCCATCCTTGCCACCGGCCAGCAGCAGGTCTACGACCTCACCGTGCCGGGCACCCACAATTTCATCGCCAACGACATCTGCGTGCACAACACCACCCTGGCCCTGAACATCGCCGAATACGGCGCGCTCAAGACCAAGAAGGCGGTAGCCGTGTTCTCGATGGAAATGTCGGCCTCGCAGCTGGCGTTCCGTCTCATTTCGTCCATCGGCCGCGTCAACGCCACGCGGCTGCGCACCGGCCAGCTCGAGGACGAGGACTGGTCGCGGGTGAACATGGCCATCAAGATGCTGTCGGACGTGAAGGTGTTCATCGACGACACCCCGGCGCTGTCGCCCGACGTGCTTCGTTCCAAGGCGCGCCGCATCAAGCGCGAACACGACCTGGGCCTGATCGTGGTCGACTACCTGCAGCTGATGCAGGTGCCGGGTTCGTCCGACAACCGCACCAACGAGATATCCGAGATCTCGCGCTCGCTCAAGGCCCTGGCGATGGAGCTCAAGGTGCCGGTGGTGGCGCTTTCGCAGCTCAACCGCGGCCTGGAGTCGCGCACCGACAAGCGTCCGGTGATGAGCGACCTGCGCGAATCAGGCGCCATCGAGCAGGACGCCGACATCATCATGTTCATCTACCGCGACGACTACTACCACAAGGACTCGCCCGACAAAGGCCTGGCCGAGGTCATCATCGCCAAGCAGCGCAACGGCCCCACCGGCATGGCCAAGCTGAAGTTCTTCGGCGAATACACCCGCTTCGACAACCTGTCGCGAGACAGCGTGGGCAGCTTCGAATAGTCCACACGGGAGCTGCCCGCAAACGGCCACTTTTCGCCCGCCGGGCGCCACTCCCGGTGCGTGGCGCCCACGCTACACTCCAGGTATGAACCCGTTGCCCTCCGCCAATTACCCCCTCGTGGCCGCCGGCGACCGCGCCGACGCGGTGAGCCAGCGGCCGACCCGGGCGCGCATCGACCTCGATGCCCTCAGCCACAACCTGCGCGCCCTGCGCACGCACGCCGGCGTGCCGGTGATGGCGGTGGTGAAGGCCAACGCCTACGGCCACGGCCTGGTGCCGGTGGCGCTGCACCTGCAGGCCCAGGGGGTGGACCAGCTCGGCGTGGCCTTCCTGGAGGAGGGCGTCGCGCTGCGCCGCGCCGGCGTGCACCTGCCGATTCTGGTGATGGGAGGAATCTTCGGGCCCCAGGCGGCGGAGTTGATCGCGCACGACCTCGAGATCACCGTTTCCTCGCTCGACAAGCTGCGCCAGGTGGAAGCCGCGGCCGAGGCGCTGGGCCGCAAGGCCACCATCCACCTCAAGATCGACACCGGCATGGAGCGCATCGGCGTGCACAGCTACCATGCCGGCCCGTTCATCGAGGCGGCGGTGGCCTCGCACTGGTGCACGGTGAAGGGGGTTTACTCGCACCTGGCCTGCGCCGACGACCCGTCGTCGCCGATGACCGCGCAGCAGCTCGAGCGTTTCCTCGAAGCCTGCGCCCACTTCGAACGCATCGGCGCGCCGATGCCGGTCCGGCACCTGGCCAATTCCGGCGCCGTGCTGCACTTCCCCCACACGCACCTGGACATGGTCCGCCCCGGCATCGCCATCTACGGCGTGCTGCCAGATCCCGCGTCACGCGCCACGGTGGACCTGCGTCCGGTGATGTCGCTGGTGTCGCAGGTGGTTTACTTCAAGGTGGTGCCGGCCGGCCACCCGGTGAGCTACGGCGCCACCTGGGCGCCGAAAACCGACACCCGCGTGGTGACGGTGCCGATGGGCTATGGCGACGGCTTCCCGCGGTCGCTGTCCTCGTGCGGGGAAGTGCTGGTTCGCGGCCAGCGCCACCCCATCGTCGGCCGCATCTGCATGGACCAGTTCATGGTGGACCTGGGCCCGCAGGGCACGGCCTACAACGAGGACGAGGTGGTGCTGATCGGCCTGCAGGACGGCCAGCACATCCGCTGCGAGGACGTGGCGCAAACGGCGGGCACCATTCCCTACGAAATACTGGTGGGCCTCAACACCCGCATCCCGCGCGAGTACGTGGGCGGCGCGGCCGGCGCGGTCGCCGCGGACTGAGCCCGCCGTATCCATTCCCTGCACGCGAACGGTTACAGACTAGTCGCATGACCGCCTCCCTCCGCCACCTGGTACTGGTCCTGGGTGACCAGCTCGACGCCGAATCCTCCGTGTTCGACGACTTCGATCCTGCGTGCGATGCGGTGTGGATGGCCGAGGTCGGCCACGAAGCCACCCAGGTCTGGAGCACCCAGCCGCGCATCGCCATCTTCCTGGCGGCCATGCGCCACTTCCGCGACGCGCTGCGGGTGCGTGGCTGGACGGTGCACTACCGCGCCATGGACGAGCACGCCTTTCCCACGCTGGAAGCGGCCCTGGCGGCCGACCTGGCCGCGCTCAAGCCCGCCAAGCTGATCGCGGTGAAACCGGGCGAATGGCGCTTGGCGCAGTCGCTGCCGGAAACATGTGCGCAGGCCGGCGTGCCCTGGATTCCATACCCGGACCGGCATTTCTACTGCGACGCCGATGACTTCGCCGACTGGGCCGGCACGCGCAAGGAATACCGCCTGGAGTTCTTCTACCGCTGGCTGCGCAAGCGCGAAGGCGTGCTGATGGAAGGCGGCCAGCCGGTGGGCGGGCAGTGGAACTTCGACCAGGACAACCGCGGCAGTTTCGGCCGCGCCGGGCCCGGCCTGCTGCCGGCGCCGCGCGCGTTTGCGCCCGACGCCACCACGCGCGAAGTGATCGCGTTGGTGCGTACCCGCTTCGCCAGCCATCCCGGCCGGCTCGACAGCTTCGACTGGCCGCTGGATGCGGCGCAGGCGCGCGAGGCGCTGGACGATTTCGTCGCGCACCGGCTGCCGCTGTTCGGCCGCTACCAGGACGCGCTGTGGGAAGGCGAGCCCTGGCTTTACCACTCGCGCCTGTCGGCGGCGATGAACCTCAAGCTGCTGTCGCCGCGCATGGTGGTGGACGCCGCAGTGCGCGAATGGCGCGAGGGCAGGGCGCCGATCGAAGCGGTGGAAGGCTTCGTGCGCCAGATCCTGGGCTGGCGTGAATACGTACGCGGCGTCTACTGGCAGCGCATGCCCGGCTTCCTGGACGACAATTCGCTGGACGCGCAGGCACCGCTACCGGCGTTCTACTGGACCGCCGACACCGAGATGGCCTGCCTGCGCGACGCGCTGCGCCAGACGCTTGACCACGGCTACGCCCATCACATCCAGCGACTGATGGTGACAGGGCTGTTCGCGCTGCTGCTGGGCGTGCGGCCGCGCGAGGTGCACGCCTGGTACCTGGCCGTGTACGTGGACGCCGTGGAGTGGGTGGAACTGCCCAACGTCCTGGGCATGAGCCAGTACGCCGACGGCGGCCGCATGGTCAGCAAGCCCTACGCGGCGTCGGGCAACTACATCAAGAAGATGTCCAACCACTGCGCCGGGTGCCGCTTCAAGCCCGAGGTGTCGGTGGGGCCCGACGCCTGCCCGTACACCACGCTGTACTGGGATTTCCTGGCCCAGCACGAGGCCCGGTTCGCAAAGCATCCGCGCACGGCGCTGCAGTGGAAGAACCTGGGCCGCAAGCCGGCCGACGAAGTGGCCCGCATTCGCGCCCAGGCCGCCGAGCTGCGCGCGTCGCTGGTGCCGGATTCACGGCCGCCACACGGGGTGGGCGGCTAATCTGACGGTCTGTCCCAGCCTGCGGAAAACCGATGAAAACCTGTCTGATCACCGGCGCCTCCGGCGGCGTCGCCACCGCCTTGGCCGATGCCCTGCGTTCGCAAGGCTGGCGCCTGGCCCTGGTATCGCGCGATGCCGGCAAGCTCCAGCCTGCCGACGGTGAGCTGGCCATCGAAGCCGACGTCGCCACCGAGGCCGGAGCCGAAGCGGCCATCGCACAGGCCACCGAGGCCTTCGGCCACCCGCCCGATGCCGTGGCCCACTGCGCCGGCGCCATCCTGATCGCCCCGATAGGCCGCACCACCGAAGTGCAGTACCGCGCCTGCATGGCGGCCAACCTCGACAGCGCCTTCTTCGTTTCAAAGGCCTATGCGCCGCGGGTGCAGAAGTCCGACCGGCCGGGCGCGCTGCTGTTCTTCAGTTCGGTGGCGGCCGGCATCGGCGTGTCCAACCACGCGGTGATCGCGATGGCCAAGGCGGGTGTGGAAGGCTTGGTGCGGTCGCTGGCGGCGGACTTTTCCAGCGCCGGCCTGCGGGTGAACGCCATCGCACCGGGCCTGATGCGCACGCCCGCCACCGAACGCATGCTTTCCAACGAGTCCGCCGCCAAGGCCATCGCCGGCCAGTACCCGCTCGGCCGCCACGGCGAAGCCGGGGATGCGGCGGCGCTGGGTGCCTTCCTGCTGTCGGATGCGGCCGGCTGGGTCAGCGGGCAGGTGATCGGGCTCGACGGCGGCTTCCAGGCGGTGCGACCCTACGTGAAACCCGCCTGAGCCATCCATGTCCCACGCCCTGATCTGGTTCCGCCGCGACCTGCGCCTGGACGACAACCCGGCCCTTCAGGCCGCGCTGCGCGCCGGCCACGTGCCGGTACCGGTGTACGTGCACGCGCCCGACGAAGAGGCGCCTTGGGCGCCGGGCGCGGCCGGCCGGGCCTGGCTGCATCGTTCACTGCTGGCGCTGGACGCCGACCTGCGTGCGCGTGGCTCGCGCCTGATCATCCGCCGCGGCGACAGCCTGACCGAGATCGAGAAACTGATCGCCGAAACCCGCGCCGAGGCGCTGCATTGGAATCGCCTGTATGAACCGGCGTCGATCGCCCGCGACACCCGCATCAAGCAGGGCCTGAAGTCGCGCGGCCTGACGGTGGAAAGCCACAACGCCGCGCTGCTGGTGGAACCGTGGACGGTGGAAACCCTGCAGGGCGACCCCTATCGCGTTTTTACGCCTTTCTGGAAGAACGCGCGCCAGCGACTCGACCCGAAGGCGCCACCGGAAGCACCGGCGCGCCTGCCCGAGATCCCCACCCTGCTCGCCGGCCTGGGCGTTGAGGACCTCAAGCTTGAGCCGCAGGTGCCCGAGCCGCGCTGGGACGCCGGCTTCTGGGACGACTGGCAGCCGGGCGAAGCGGGCGCGCTGGACCTGTTGGACGCCTTCCTGGACGGTGCCGCCAACGGCTACAAGGAGCAGCGCAACTACCCCGACCGCATCGCCACGTCGAAGCTTTCGCCGCACCTGCATTTCGGCGAGATATCGCCGCGCCGCATCGTGTCGGCGGTGATGGCCCGGCAGTGGCCGGCCGCGGTGCAGCCCGACATCGACCATTTCCTCAGCGAACTGGGCTGGCGCGAGTTCAGCCATCACCTGCTGTATCACTTCCCGCACACCGCCCAGGAAAACCTCAACCCCAAGTTCGAGGAGTTCCGCTGGGCCACGCCCGACCCCGTGCACCTGGCGGCCTGGCAGCGCGGCCGCACCGGCGTACCCATCGTGGACGCCGGCATGCGCGAGCTCTGGCACACCGGCTGGATGCACAACCGGCTGCGCATGGTGGTGGGCAGTTTCCTCACCAAGAACCTGCGCTACCACTGGAAGCACGGCGCCGACTGGTTCTGGGACACGCTGCTGGACGCCGATCTGCCCAACAACACCCAGGGCTGGCAGTGGACCGCCGGCACCGGGGCCGACGCCGCGCCTTACTTCCGCATCTTCAGCCCTATCGCCCAGGCGCAGAAGTTCGACGCCTCCGGCAAGTACATCCGGCGCTGGGTGCCGGAGCTGGCCAAGCTGCCCGATGACGCGCTCGCGGCGCCGTGGGAGCAGCCCGAGCTGCTGCGCCGTTTGGCACCCGATTACCCCCTGCGCCCGATCGTTGACCTAAAGGCCAGCCGCGAGGCCGCGTTGGAGGCCTATTCGGGCCCGAAGACCAAGCCGCCCACCGAGCGTTGACGCCTGCGCTGCGCAGGGGCCATCCTGACCGCTGTTCGGGGAGGGGTTATGGCCGAGGCACGTGCAAGGATCCGCAAGTCGCCGATGTCGCGCGTGGACACCGCGTGGCTGAGGATGGAGCGGCCCACCAACCTGATGATGATCACCGGCGTGATGATGTTCGAATCGCCGCTGGACATCAAAACCCTGCGCAAGGTCATCGAGTCCAAGTTCCTGTCCTATCCGCGCTTCCGGCAGAAGGCGGTTGACACGCCGACGGGTGCGTTCTGGCAGGACGACCAGGACTTCGACATCGACTGGCACATCCGGCTTACCGCGCTGCCGGGCCGCGGCGCGAAGAAGGAGCTTGAGCGCCTGACCAGCCAGATGGCCTCGACGCCGCTCGACAAGACCAAGCCGCTGTGGCAATTCCACCTGGTTGAAAAGTTCGGTGGCGGTTCGGCGCTGATCACCCGCATCCACCACTGCTACGCCGACGGCATGGCGCTCGTGCAGGTCATCCTGTCCATGACCGAAATGGGGGAAGACAACAAGCGCAAGGCGGCGCTGGCCAAGCGCTGGCTCAAGAGGGACGAACACGCCCCGGTGGCCCAGCGCGTCGGCGCCATCGACCGCTACATGCAGCTGGGCGGCAAGATGATCGAGAAGGGCATGGACTTCTACCGCGACCCCACGCTGGCCGCGATGCTGGCCAGCGAAGGCGTGGACATCGCCAAGGAAGTGGGCATGGCGCTGGCCCTGCCCGACGACCCGGACACCGTGCTCAAGGGCCGGCTGGGCGTCAGCAAGCGGGTGGCCTGGGCCGAAAAGCTCGACCTGGACGAGGTGAAGTCGGTGAGCCGCGCCCTGGGCTGCACCGTCAACGACCTGCTGCTGGCCTCGGCCAGCGGCGCCCTGCGCAGCTACATGCTCGAGCGCGGCGAACACCTGGAAGGCATCACCCTGCGCGCCACGGTGCCGGTGAACCTGCGCCCGCTGGAGCACGCCAAGCAGCTGGGCAACCATTTCGGGCTGGTGTTCCTGGAGCTGCCGGTGGGCGAGGCCAATCCGATGCGGCGGCTGGAGCGAGTGGCGGCGTGCATGAAGGTGCTGCGCAAGTCGCGCCAGGCCGTGGCCACCTTTGGCGCGCTGGCCGCCGTGGGCATGGCGCCGCCGCCGGTACAGGCGTTCGCGCTGGAGATGTTCAGCCGCAAGGCCTCGGCCGTGGCCACCAACGTGCCCGGTCCGCAGATGCCGCTGTACCTGGGCGGCCGCAAGATCACCGACATGATGTTCTGGGTGCCGCAGACCGGCTCGATCGGCCTGGGCATCTCGATCCTGAGCTACAACGGCGCGGTGCACTTCGGCCTGATTGCCGACGCCAAGCTGATGCCCGACCCGGATTCGGTGATCCGTCGCTTCCGCCCGGAGTTCGAGAAGCTGCTTTACCTGGCGCTGATGGCGCGCTGGGAAGGCCCGTTCTGCTCCGAGGCCGCCGAGGCGCTGATGGACGCCAGCGACTGAGCCCGGCGCCGGCGTTTCGCCGACGCATCTTCGCGCCCGCTTTGCACGGCTTCGCGGATAGTGGAAATTCTTTCCGGAGGCCCCCATGCCGAATCCTTCCTGTGACATCCCCGGTCTTGGCCTGCGCGTGCCGGCCAGCCAGGTGCCCGACCCGGCGCTGGACGTACCCACGGCCAGCGATCGCGGCGATGCGATCCTGGGCGGCGGCTGCTTCTGGTGCACCGAGGCGGTGTTCCGCAGGCTTGAAGGGGTGACCGAGGTGCAGCCCGGCTATGCCGGCGGCAGCGCCGACACCGCCGACTACAAGCAGGTCTGCGGCGGCCGCACCGGCCACGCCGAGGTCATCCGCATTCTCTACGACCCGGCACGCATCAGCTACGGCCAGCTGCTCAAGGTGTTCTTCGCGGTGGCACACGACCCGACCCAGAAGGACCGCCAGGGCAACGACGTCGGCACCCAGTACCGATCGGCGCTGTTCCCGGCCGATGAAGCCCAGCGCGAGGTGGCCGCGACGTACATGGACCAGCTGACGGCGGCGAACGTGTTCGCTTCGCCTTTGGCCACCACGGTCGAGCCGCTGGACACTTTCTTCGTGGCCGAGGCCTACCACCACGACTACGCGGCGAAGAATCCGGGCCAGCCCTATATCCAGTTCGTCTCGCTGCCCAAGGTGGCCAAGCTGCTGAGTGCCTTCCCCGACAAACTCAAATAGCCGGGCTTGCGGGCAGGCGGCGTCTGCCTGCCTGCCCGCAACGGCAGATCACTTCTGGCGAACGGCTTCGCCGCGCATGGACTCACGGTAGTTCACCAGGTCGGCCACGTTGTCGAACGAGCCCAGCCGCAACGCCTCGGTGGTCGAGATTTCGTACAGGTCGCAGCGCTTCCCGGGCGGGCACACCGTGGCGTAGGCCACCTCCGGTCCCGGTGCCGGTGCCTTGGCGGCGCGGCCCGCCGCCATCGGGCCTTCGACGACCTGGCGATCCCAGCCGGTGACGTAGGTACATCCGGTCGAGTCGCAGCGCCACAGCGTGCACAGCTGGGTGTTGCAGGTGACGATGTAGCAGCCGTTGCTGCAGTCGATCGGAGCCTGGGCGCGTGCAGGCGAGGGCGCGAACGCCGAGAGCAGCGCGAGTGCGGCGAGCAGGGTGGCGAAACCGATTCTCATGGTGGTTCCTCGGAAGTGATGACGGTGGCCGGCAGCGTGTGTGCCGGCAGGTCAAAGCTACCGTGGCGTCTTTGGCGCGCCGTCCGGCGGAAGCCGCCCCGCGGGGTAGGAATTCCGCGCTCCGGGAGATCTAGCCGGGCGTCTGCTGGAACTGCTGGTCAAGGGCCAACTGCAGCGGCGTGGGCACGCGCGCCCGTGCCCGGTCGAGCAGCATCCACTCCATCTCCGGCGCAGGCAGGGGCCGGCTGAAAAGATAGCCCTGGATCTGGTCGCAGCGGTGGCGATGCAGGTACATCAGCTGGTCCATCGTCTCGACGCCCTCGGCGATCACGGTCAGCTTGAGGCTGTGGGCCATCGAGATGATGGCCAGCGCGATGGTTGCGTCGTCTTGGCTGGTGGCGATGTCGCGGATGAAGGCGATGTCGATCTTGAGCTTGTCGATCGGGAAGCGGCGCAGGTAGGCCAGGCTGGAATAGCCGGTGCCGAAGTCGTCGATGGTGATGCAGATGCCCATCGCCTTGATCTCGTTGAGCGTAGCGATGGTGCGTTCGGTATTCTCCATCAGCGAGCTTTCGGTCAGCTCCAGTTCGAGCAGATGGGCGGGTATGCCGGTGTCGTCCAAGGCCTGGCGCACGTCGTCGGCCAGGTTGCCGTCCACGAAATGGCGCCCGGAGATGTTGACCGCGACGTTCACCGGCCCGACCGAGGACTGCAGCCAGAGCGCGATCTGGCGGCAGGCCGCCTGGATGACCATCCGGCCCACGGGCACGATCAGTCCGTTTTCCTCCAGCACCGTCACGAAATCGCGCGGACCGACCAGGCCGTGGCCCGGCCGCTGCCAGCGCAGCAGGGCTTCCAGGCCCGTGATGTGGTCGTCCGTCAGGGCCAGCTTGGGCTGGTAGTGCAGCACGAACTCGCCGTTTTCCACTGCGGCGCGCAGGGCGTGCTCCAGGTCCATGCGCGCCACCAGGTCCACGTTCATCTGTGCGGTGAAGAAACACGCGCCGTCGCGACCGGACTGTTTCGCACGGTACATCGCCATGTCGGCGTAGCGCAGCAGGGTGGTGGAGTCGCTGCTGTCGTCGGGGTGGATGGTGATGCCGATGCTGGCGGTCACGTTGACGTCGTGCCCCATCAGCCTGAACGGTGCCTGCAGCGCGGCGCGAACCTTGCAGGCCACAAGCGACGCGCCCTGCCGGCAGTCGTCCATGACCAGGATCAGCGCGAACTCGTCGCCGCCCAGGCGCCCGATCACGTCGCGGGTGCGAACGCAGCGGACCAGGCGATTGCCGAACTGGCTCAGCAGCTCATCGCCGATGGCGTGCCCCAGCGTGTCGTTGACGGTCTTGAAGTTGTCCAGGTCGATGAACATCACCGCCACGCCCCAGCCGCGCGTCAAGGCCTGTGCCAGCGTGCGTTCTAGGGTGGAATAGAAGAGTGCTCGGTTGGGCAGGCCGGTCAATGCGTCGTAGTGGGCCAGTTGGTGCAGGTTCCTTTCGGACTGCTTGCGCTCGGTGATGTCCCGCGCGATGCCGACCACCAGCCACTCCTCGCCCCAGCGCTGGGCCTGCTGGTGGATCTCCACGTCCAGCATCGCGCCGTCCTTGTGGCGCATGCATACGTCCAAGGGCGGGATATCGCTACGCGAGTCGATGATGGCATCGAAGTCCAGTTCGAGCGACGGGCCGGATACGGGCCAGAGCATGGCCGGCTCGATGTCGAACAGTTCCTCGCGGGTGTAGCCGAGCAAGGTGCAGGCGGTCTGGTTGACCTCGACGAACCGCATCGTGGCGCGGCTGATGAGGAAGATGGCATCGGCGGCGCCGTCCATCGCGCTGCGGAAACGCTCGAGTTCACTGTTGCTGTGGCGCACCGCGGATGTGACGGCGGCAGGCGACCCGCGCGGGATCGTGCGCAGCTGGTTGAGTTCGACCAGGTTGCGAATGCGCATTGCGAGAACGTGCGGATGCACCGGCCGGCGAATGAATTCCTGCACGCCGGCGCGCACACCGCAGATCCTTGAACGGGCGTCCAGGCGCGGCAGCACCAGCATGACCGGGATGGCGGCGGTAAAGGAGTCGTGCTCCCATCCGGCGGGCAGCCTGTTGATGCCGCCGGGACCTGCGGCGAGCAGCAGCAGGTCGGGCGCGCAGGCATGCGCTTTGGCCAGGGCGTCGTCCAGATGGCGGGTGCAGACGGTTTGGAAACCCTGGCGTTCGAGCAGTTCCTTGAGCCGATGGCGGCTGCGGTCGTCGCCATCCACCAGCAGCACGCGGGGGCTGGGCAGCGATGCCGCGCTTGCAGCGGCTGGGTCCTGCCCCGAAGGCCTGCCGGCCGAATCCAGCGTCGTGGCCTGGGCCGGGGCCGGGATCCGGATCGGGTCCGGGGTGGGGGATGGGAC
>QBLY01000007.1:66558-150492 GCA_003241895.1 Lysobacteraceae bacterium | reverse complement strand
CGTGGCTTCCGGGATGTTTTGCTGCACGCCAACGGGCGCGTAGGCGGGCTGGGCGGCGGCAGTGCCGGCGACCATCAGCCAGGCGGACAGCAGGACAGTCACGCCCCGGGTCAACAAAAACGTCGAATTCTTCACGGTGAAATCCCCTTTCCTGATTTTCGGGCATGGCGCCCACGGCTGATCTTAATGATTGACTTGGCTTGCCAGGTTTGGATCCAGCCCCCGCCGGCGTGAGTCGCCCGCTCCAATATTGCACAGTCCCGGATTGAAGCGTAGGCCCCGGGCGGACCGCAGTGCGAAACGCGCAACAGGACGTTATCAGGACATATAGCCACTTGCCACGTGCATCCGGAGCCGTTCGGCCGCCGTGGTGAGGTCGGCGCAGCAGGGCAGCAGCTGGGCCCAGTCGCCGGCCTTGGCCGCGTCCTCGACTTCGGCGGCGGCCTCGCCCAGGGGCATCGCCCCGACCAGCCGCGACGCGCCTTTGATCTTGTGGGCCTGCCGGGCGGTGGCGGCCAGGTCCCCGGCCTGCCGGGCCGAATCCATCTCGGCCAGGTCGGCGAACGTGGTTTCCAGGAAGTCGTCCAGCAGGGCCCGGGTCTCGGCCGGGTCGCCGCCGGTCAACATCGCCAGGGTGGCGGGGTCGATCGGCAGCGGCGCGCCGCCGGCCTGCGGCAGCGGGACCGACGCCAGCATGTCGCCGGCCAGCGGGGTGGTGTGCGGCATCCAGCGGCGCAGGCAGGCCACCAGATCGGGGATGCTGACGGGCTTGGCCAGGAACTCGTCCATGCCGGCGCCTTGGCTTCGTTCGGCCTCGCCTTTCAGGGCGGCGGCGGTCAGCGCGACCACTGGGGTGCGCGGTTTGCCGGCGGCCACCTCTTCGGCGCGCAGCGCGCGCGTCATTTCATAGCCGTCCATCTCGGGCATGTGCACGTCCGACAGCACCAGCGCGTAGCGGCCGCTGCGCCAGGCCAGCAGCCCCTTGACGCCGTCTTCCGCCGACTCGCTGGCGTAGCCCGCCAGCGCCAGCTGGCGCGCCACCACCAGGCGGTTGGTGGGATGGTCGTCCACGATCAGCACCAGGCTGCGTTCGGCCAGGGCCTGCGCCACCGACGGCAGCGGCCGCGCCAGGAAGCCCTGCCCGGGCTCGGCCGGCGCGTCGGCCTCCAGGTCCGCCACGTCGCCGCGCGGCAGCACCAGGGTCAGGCGCAGGGTGGTGCCGGCGCCGGGCGTGCTGTCCATTTCCACGTCGCCGTTCATCAACTCGGCCAGCCGCCGCGAGATCACCAGGCCCAGGCCGGTGCCGCCGAAGCGACGCGTGGTGCTGCCTTCGGCCTGCTGGAAAGGTTGGAAAAGACGGGCCTGCTGCGCCGGCGTCACGCCGATGCCGGTGTCGGTGATGCGGAAGCACACGCGGTCGCCGTCGCCGTCACGGCCGCGCCATTCCAGCGCCGCCTGCACCATGCCCGACTCGGTGAACTTGATGGCGTTGGACAAGAAGTTGCCCAGCACCTGCCGCAGCCGAAGCCCGTCGGCCAGGTGCGCCGGGCCGATGCGGTCGTCCACTTCGCAGGTGAGCACCAGGCCCTTGCTGGACGCCGAGCCGCTGAAGTTGGCCACCGTGGACTGCAGCAGCCGCGGCAGCGATATCGTGGTGGGCGAAAGCTCCAGCCGCCCCGCCTCGACCTTCGAGAAGTCCAGGATGTCGCCGATGATCTGCAGCAGCGATCGGGCCGACTGCTGGATCACCTGCACGGTGCGCCGCTGGTCGTCGTCAAGCGGGCTGTGCGAGAGCACCTCAAGCATGCCGGTGACGCCGATCATGGGCGTGCGGATCTCGTGGCTCATCGCCGCCACGAAACTCGACTTGGCGTCGCTGGCTTCGCGGGCGCGCGTTTCGCTTTGGCGCAGGCGATGCTCGAGCTGCTTGATCTGGGTGAGGTCGGTGCCCACCGCCAGGTAGCCCACCGTCTTGCCGCTGCCGTCGCGCATGGCCGACGTGGCCAGCAACACCGGCACCCGGCTGCCGTCCTTGCGCACGAAGTTCCACTCCAGCGGCGGCGAGCCCTGTTCGATCAGCACCGGGATCAGGCGCGCGTCGGCCGGCACGCGCTGGTCGCGGGCCGCGGTGAGGTCGTCGGCCAGCCGCTCCACTTCGTCGCGCAAAAGCAGCCGCTCCATGCTCCGCTTGCCGATCATTTCCTCGGCGCGGTAGCCGGTGAGCCGTTCGGCGTGGGGATTGAAGCTGGTGAAACGGCCTTCGAGGTCGATGGACATGATGGCCACCCGGGCCGCCGCGAACAGCGAGCGCTGGAAAACCTCGCGCTCGTGCAGCGCCGCGCGCACCTGTTCGTTGCGGGCCAGCTGCTGGTTGAGTTCACCCTCGAACTTGCGCACGTCGTCGCGCATGCCCAGGAAGGCGTCCAGCACCTCGCCCAACTCGCCCCTGGGCCGGTACCGCGGCACGGCCTGGTAGTCGTGCCGGCGCATCTGCTGGGCAAGGGTCGTCAGGCCCTCGACACCCTTGTAGATGTTGCGCACCAGCTTCTGGCCCAGGAACCCCACCACCACCAGCGTCACCAGGCTCAGCAGCGTGCGCACCCAGGCCGCCCGCTGGGCGCGCTGTTCCTGGCGGCGCACCCCCGCTTCGGCCTCGATCATCTCCAGGTCGCTCAGGTGCTTCATGCGCATGGTCACCGGGTCGATGGCCGGGAACAGCTCGGTGTCGGCGAAACGGCCCAGGGCCTCAAGATCCTTTTGCGCCAGCAGGCTGCGCAGGGTCTGGGCGGCGGTGTCGGCGCGAATGCGCACGCGCGCGATCTGGTCGAACAGCGTGCGCTGCCGCGGCGTGTGCGACATGGCGTCCAGGGCGATCCAGTGTTCGCGGATGCGCAGGCGCGCGTTGTCCACCACCTGTTCGCCCTCTTCCCAGGCGATCAGGCCGTTGCGCACGCGGAAGGCGGAGTCGACGATGTCCATGCCATAGGCGTCCGACACCGCCTTCATGCGGCGCAGCCCGGCGAGCGATTGGTCCTTGATCTCTTCCAGAGCCTGCTGGTTTTGCCGGCGCTCGAACTCGTCCAGCACCAGCACCACGGCACCGGTGAACATCAGCAGGCCAAACAGGCCCAGTAGCTGCAGCCGGATGCCGAACTTGGGGCCGGGGCGCGGCACGGCCGGCCTAATGGTGCGTCTGGCGCCAGCGAAGGATCGCGTCGGGGAGCTGTTCGCCCGGCACGGCGGGCGATATCAGGTAGCCCTGGGCGAAGTCGCAGCCCAATCCCGCCAGCAGCTGCCATTCCTCGACGGTCTCCACGCCCTCGGCCACCACCTTGAGGTCGAGCTTGCGGGCCAGGTCCAGGCTGGTTTCGATCATGGCGCGCTTGCGCGGCTGGGTAGGCGCGCCGCTGACGAAATCGCGGTCGATCTTGAGCGCCGAGAACGGAATCTGCGACAGCTGGGACAGCGATGAATAGCCGGTGCCGAAGTCGTCCACGCTCAGCCCGAAGCCTTTCAGGCGCAGCCGCGCCAGCATGCCCAGGCCGCGCGCGGTGTCGCTCATCACCGAACTCTCGGTGATTTCCAGCACCACCTGGTCCGGGCTGAGCCCGTGCTCGCGCAGCACCGCCTCGTAGCGGTCGGCCACTTCCGGGCCGGTGAGGTTTTGCGCCGACACGTTCACCGAAATATCGAGGTCCAGGCCCTTGGCCTGCCAGCGCTTCCACCAGGCGCAGGACTGCACCAGCATCAGGTTGGTGAGTTCGTCGATCAGGCCGCCGGCCTCCATCATCGGCACGAACACCGCGGGCGGCACCATGCGGCCGTCGGGCAGGCGCCAGCGCGCCAGCGCCTCCACCGCGACGATCTTGCCATTGCCGAACTCGGCCTGCGGCTGGAACCAGGGCACGATTTCGCCCCGCGACAGCGCATCGCGGGCCTGGTCCAGGGTCACCTGCACGTCCAGCGTGGCGGCGCCTTCGCCGACGTCGCTTTCAAACAGCGACAGCACGGTGGTGAGCTTGCCCGGCGTCAGCGGCTTCTCGATGCAACCCAGTACGCGCAGGCCCGAGGCCTTGGCCATCACCTGCACGGTGTGCAGCAGGGCTGGCTCCATCGCACTGACCACGGCGATGGAGCTCGCCAATCGTTCCTGGGCGACGATGCCGATGAACTCGATGCCGTCCATGCCGGGCATGTCCAGGTCCACCAGCACCACGTCGGGCGGGGCCGGCATGGCGCGCAGCAGGTCGAGCGCCTGGAAGCCGTCGGAGGCTTCGTGCAGCTGGGTCAGGCCCAGGTCGGAAAGCAGCCGCAGGCCCAGGCGGCGTTGGAAACCGTGGTCTTCGACCAGAAGGATGCAAAGCCCCGCCAGACCCATGCCGTGACCATCCCCTGTTGATCCCGCTCGAGTCTAACCCGCGTTTGATTCAGTCCGGAAGCGGGTGATTCGGCCCCCGGGCGGCCCCCGGTGAAAGGCCCCGCGGGACCAACCCGGCCGCCGCGACGCGCAGCTCCGGGGGTGAAACTGTGCTGCACCGCACATTGCTATCGGCTCGGACCATACGCTAGCGTCCGGGCAGCGGTGGCCAGGGGGACGGTTCCGGGACTCCGGAACGTCGCCACCGCAGAAAGGTTTCGTCGCTACATTTCGGACGCCGGGCCGGGTCCATGACGTACACCAATTCCAAGGGGAGATAACTCATGACAACTCGACACCGCAGCAATGCGGGCCGGTGGCTGCCGGCCGTGGCACTGCTGGCCCTCGCGGGCCCGGCCGTGGCCAGCACGATCAACCAAAACGTTTCCTGGACCATCGACCGGGCCGGCACCACCACCAAGTACCGCGTGGTGGCCTACGGCGACTCGATCTACGCCGGCTACAACGGCTCGGTCAGCAACGCCGCCAAGTACGCCGCGCCCACCGTGGACGCCGAATACCTGGCCGCGCGCTGGGGCGCGGACATCGAAAGCATCCGGCGCACCAAGTCCGGTGCGGTGGCCAAGGACGTCTACGACAACAAGATTGTTGCCGAACGGTCCTACATGCAGGCCGCGTCCACCCGCGTGGTGACCTTCGAGATGTGCGGCAACGACGGCCTGCAGGCGCGCACCAGCTTCAAGGGCCAGACCGGCACGTGCAACTACGCCGTGCTCGACAACGCCGTGAACTCCTGCCGCACCTACGTGGCCGCGGGCATGGACTTCATCAACGCCAACGCCCATCCCAACACCCGCCTGAAGGTCATCGCCAACCTGTACTACCCCGGCTACAACGCCGACAACGTGCAGAGCTCGTGCCGCGATTCGGCTACCGGCCAGACGGTGAACATGCGCGACCGCTTCCTGCCGGCCATCGCCAAGATGAACTACGCCATGTGCAACTCGGCGCGCCTGAAGGGCTTCCAATGCGCCGACAGCTTCGCCCAGTACATGGGCGCGGACTACGACAGCAATGGCGACGGCCAGGTGGACTCCGATGCCCTGCGCTACGTGGCCGGCGAAAGCGAGGCCAGCTACTTGACCCGCATCACCTCCACGCTGCGCTCGACGCTGCGCGATGCCAACACGCATTTCGTCACGGCCTCGAGCAGCTTCGACTACATCCAGTCCGACGACGTGCACCCGACCTTCACCGGCGGCACGGTCAGGGCTGGCCTGTGGGGCGGCAGCACCGGCACCGGCGCCGCGCGCTACACCAGCTTCGCCGGTGGCGTCAGCCCGATCTGGAACCGGTTCGGCCATGAGCGCATGGGCTGGTCCCTGTCGGTCTACCACCCGGCCGCACCGTAACCGGTTGCCGACCCATGGCTGAACGCGACAACCCGGGCACCCCGCCGTCCTCCCCGGACGGCGACGGTGTTCGGGTGATTGCCAAGGCGCGGACCGCTCGCCGGTCCGCGCTGCCTTTGGCGCTGGCCGCCGTAGTGGTGTTGGGTGCCGTCGTGGCCTGGCGCCTGCTGGCGCCCGGGTCGCCCGAGCGCACCGCCGCCGCCGTGGCCGCCGCCGATCCCGCGCCGGCCCAGCCCGGCGCAACGACGCCGCGCCGGTCCGCGCCGCGTCCCGGGCAGGCCATCGATGAGCTTCCCAACAGCGACCCCAACGACCTGGCCAACTATTTCCGGCCCGGCGACCCCGAACCCACGGGGGCCGAATTGATCGGCGCCCTGCACGACGTCGGCATCCGCACCGGCATCGGCGCCTTCAACCCGCCGGGCACCAGCCCGCCGCTGGAAGGGCTGGCCGTGCCCGAAGACTACGAACTGCCCGAAGGCTACGTGCGCCACCACCAGT
Source organism: Lysobacteraceae bacterium (assembly GCA_003241895.1). GTDB lineage: Bacteria > Pseudomonadota > Gammaproteobacteria > Xanthomonadales > Xanthomonadaceae > Arenimonas. The sequence goes on along the minus strand of QBLY01000007.1, from coordinate 144,201 downwards.
CGACCGACGACGGCGTGGCGATCGAGCCGATCCTGATGTTCGCACCCGACTTCCGCCTGTACGACGCCAACGGCCGGCCGATCGCCATGCCCGACAGCCGCGTGGTGCCGCCCGAGCTGGCCCCGCCGGGCCTGCCGCCGCGGCGCGTGCGTATTCCACCGTCCGGCCCCTGATTCCCGGAGTGTCCTGAATGACCACGGAGCGCTTGCCGCTTTCGCGCTGGCGCCGCTTGGCCGGTCTGCTTGCCACCGCCCTGCTGCTGGGCCTGTATGCGCGCGGCGGCGTGGCGTGGGTGCTTGGCTTCGTGGCCCTGGTGCCATGGCTGCTGGTGCTCGATGCCGGCCGCACCACCCGGGGGGCGTTGGCTGCCGGGGTGCTGATGAGCGTGGCCTTCGTGGCGACCACCTTCGCCTGGTTCGGCGCGGCCATCGGTGCGTATACCGGCATCGGGGCGCTGCCGGGCATGGCCTTGCTGCTGTTGCTGGCGCCGCTGATGCAGCCGCAGGTGATCGCCTTCGCGCTGGTGCGCCACCTGGCTGGGCGACGCCATGGCCGGGTGCTGCGCGCGCTGGCCGGTGCCAGCGCCTGGGTGGCCTGCGAAACGCTGGTGCCCAAGCTGCTGGGCGACACGCTGGGGCACGGGCTGTTCCCGTCGGCGCTGCTTCGCCAGGCCGCAGACCTGGGCGGCGCGGCGGGCCTCACGTTCCTTCTCATCTTGGCCAACGAAGCCATTGCACTGGCGATCAGCCGCCGCGGCCGGGGCGTGCGGGCCCTGCTGCCGCCCATCGGCGGCGCCGCCGCCATCGTGGTGGCGATGGCCAGCTACGGCTTGGCGCGCCTTTCCACGCTGCAGGCGACGCCCGTTGAAGCACCCTCGCTGCGCGTGGCGATGGTACAAGCCAGCATCACCGACTACGAACGCCTGCGCCGGGAGATCGGCGCGTATGGGGTGGTCAGGAAAGTGCTTGATACGCACTACGAACTGTCGTGGTCGGCGATCCGCGACCACGGCGCCGACGTGCTGCTGTGGTCGGAAACGGTCTATCCCACCACCTTCACGCGCGCCCGCAGCGAAGACGGCGCGGCGCTGGACCGCGAAATCCAGGACTTCGCCGACGCCGCCGGCGTGCCCGTGGTGTTCGGCACGTACGACATCGACGAAGCCGGCGAATACAACGCCGCCGCGTTCATCGAGCCCGGGCGTGGCCTGCTGGGCTTTTACCGCAAGACCTTTCCGTTCCCGCTGACCGAGCACGTGCCGCGCTGGCTGGACGGCCCGACCCTGCGACGCTGGTTGCCGTGGACCGGCAGCTGGCAGCCGGGATCGGGCGCGCGGGTGATGCCGCTGCGCACCGCCGACGGCCGTGAAGTGAACGTGCTGCCGCTGATCTGCCTGGACGACGTCAACCCGGGCCTGGCCATTGACGGCGCGCGCCTGGGCGCACAGGCCATCGTCGGGATGAGCAACGATTCATGGTTCACCGACTACCCGGTCGGCGCGCGGCTGCACTTGGCGGTGGCGGCGTTCCGCAGCATCGAGACACGGCTGCCGCAGGTGCGCGTCACCACCAACGGCCTGAGCGCGATCATCGACAACACCGGCGAAGTGCTGGCCAGTACGTCGATGGGCGACCAGGCCGTGCTGACCGCCACCCTGTCGGCGCGCGATCCGGTGCCCACGCTGATGGTGCGCTGGGGAGATTGGGTGGGCCGCGCGGCGACGGTGTTCCTGCTGGCGCTGTTGCTGGGGGTCGCATGGCGCGCGCTGCGGATCGGCGCGGCAGGCACGGCCGTGACGGACTACGAGCAAGACGTGGTCGTGCTGACCCGCGGCTGGCGCATGGCCGCCGGCCTGCTGCGCCTGTGTGCCGGCGCCGGCCTGGCCTGGCTGGCGCTGGACATGCTGCTGCGCATCGGCCTGCAGGTGCAGACGCTGGGGCAGCTGAAGACGTTTGCGTTCGCGGTGCTGCTGCCGGCCTTGGCCGCGTGGACCATCGGGCATGCATTTTCCGCGAAGGCGCGCCTCGAAGGCGGCGCGCTGGTGCTGGACCAGCGCCGGCAGCGGATCGAAATCCCGCTGGCATCGATCACCGCGCTCCAACCCTGGCGCCTGCCGCTGCCGCGCTCCGGCGTGGACGTGTATCTGGCCGCCGGACAGCGATGGCCGCGCGGCTTGGCGGTAGCGGATCCGGCAGCACTGCAGCAGGCCTTGGCCGCGGCAGGCTCACCGGTGCCGGTGGGCCGTTCACTCGGTGCACGCCTGGCGCACCTGCGCGCCATCACCGCCCGACGCTGGCTCGACCACCCGCTGGTGAAGTTCATGCTGTTCCCGCTGCTGCCCGCGGCGGTCGCGTTCCGCCTGCACCAGATGATCGCCTTCGGCGGGCCGCTAGGCGAGTACTACACCTACGGCGCGAAGGCCTGGCTCACCGGCGGCCTGATCTGGTGGGCGTCGTGGTCGTTGGGGCTGATGCTGTTCGCGGCCGTGCTGCGGGTCGTCGTGGAAACCTTCACGGCGATGGCGCTGTTGCTGCTGTCGACCGATCGCGCCGCCGTCGTGCGCGACGCCTTGATGTGGCTGGCACGCGGCGCGTACTACCTGGGCGTTCCGGCCTGGCTGGTGCTGCGCCTGACCTCGGGTTGAGCACGACGCCTTGCTGCAAAGCAGCATGCCGGCGACGATCGTCGCACCTGTGGACGCCTCGTTGACAGTCTGTACACATGGCCTACACCTGAACGGGCGTTAACTCCGGGGGCTCGCAAGGAAGTGAGCCGATACCACTGCCACATAGCGGTTTCCTGCCCGAACAATGGCAGCCCAAGCTGTCGGGTGGCGCCGGTATCGACGAACGGGAAACGCAAGCGGGGGGCGTCCCGACCCCGCCGCGTTGGTCGTACCTGCACTGATCACAGCCCGGCAGGGCATAGAAACCACCACCAGCCGCCATCGGCAATGGGAGTCATGACATGGAAGCTTTGTCCGCAGGCCAGTTCTCACTGGTCTATAACGCCTTTTCATTCGGTATCGCCACATTTGCAGCTGCAACACTGTTCTTCTGGTTCGGGCGGTCGCAAGTCTCGCACCACTACAAGACCGCGCTGACCGTCACCGGCCTGGTCACGTTCATCGCGCTTTATCACTACTGGCGGATCTTCGCCAGCTGGGGCGATGCCTATGAGGTCGCCAATGGCGTGGTTGTCACGACGGGCGTCGAGTTCAACCGCGCCTATCGCTACGTCGACTGGCTCCTGACGGTGCCGCTGCTGTTGATCGAGCTCATCCTGGTCATGCGTCTTGCGCAGGCCGAGACGGTGTCGAAGTCGCTGAAGCTGGGTGGCGCCGCAGCGTTGATGATCCTGCTGGGTTACCCGGGCGAGGTGTCTGCTGGAATCGACTCCACCCGGATGATCTTCGGCGCTCTGTCGATGTTGCCGTTCCTGTATATCGTGTTCTCGCTGTACACCAGCTTGGGCGATGCGATTGATCGCCAGCCCGAGGGTGTCCGCGGCCTCATCCGCCTTGCACGCAACCTGGTGGTGGTGTCGTGGTTCTTCTACCCGATCGTGTACTTCGCGCCGTTCGTGGTGAGCATGAGCGGTGGCACCTCCATCGCCGTGATCGAAGTGGGCTACACCATCGCTGACATCACTGCGAAGGCCGTCTTCGGCCTGGTGATTTACGCCATCGCGGTTCGGAAGTCCGAGATCGACGCCGTCAAGGCCTAAGGCCTGCGCGGTTTAAACGTGGGGCGGGGTCGCTTTCAGGCGGCTCCGCCCTGCTCCCGATCGGAGTCTTCGAGCGAGGCGTCCATGCACAACGATGACGCAAGATCCAGTTTGGGCCAGGTCGAGCGACTGATGCTCGAGCTGGTGCTTCAAGGTACGGGGGACGCCGGCAAGGCGGCCGCCCATCATCTTTCTGCCGGCGGGGCGCGCGTGCGTGCCCGGCTGGCGCTGCACGCAGGACGTGCGCTGGGAAGGCCCGAGTCCGAGGCCATCGCCATTGCCGCCGCCTGCGAACTGCTGCACAACGCGTCCCTGGTCCACGACGACCTGCAGGACCGGGACGAGCAGCGCCGCGGCCAAGTCGCGGTGTGGCGCAAGTACGGCGATGCCGTGGCCATTTGCGTTGGCGACCTTTTGCTTTCCGGGGCCTACGGCGCGTTGGGGTCGACTGGCGCCAGCGCCGCCTCGCTGTCGGTCAGGATGCACCGACGCATCGCCGAGGTCATCCACGGCCAGTGCGCCGACCTGGCGCTGCAGGGCGGCGCCAAGACCACGCTGGAAAACTACGAGCGCGTGGCCAGCGCGAAGTCGGCACCGCTGCTGGTGCTTCCGCTGGAGCTGGCGCTGACGCTGGCGGGCCGGGACGACGCCGTGGCCACGGCCACGACGGCCGGTTCCCTGTTTGCCATCGGCTACCAGATCGCGGACGACCTGGAGGACGCCAGCCAGGACGCCATGCACCAGGAGCTGAACATCGTTTCCGTCCTGGCGGCGTCGGGCGAAGCCGAGCCGCATGAGCGGGCGCGCGCGCTGGCGATCCACCGATTCCAGCAGGCACGCGCGGCGGCCGCTCTGCTGCCTTCGGGCTCTGGTGAACTCCTGGCCGCGCAGGCCTCCCAGCGGATCGAGCGGCTCAGCCGTACGTTGGCGCTCGCATGAGCCGGGTTGTCGTCATCGGCGGCGGCTTCGGCGGCATTGCCGCGGCGCTGCGGGCGCGGGCCAAAGGCCACGACGTCACGCTGGTTGACCGCTGCCCCCGGCTGGGTGGGCGGGCACAGGTATTCGAGAAGGACGGCTTCCGGCACGACGCAGGCCCGACCGTACTCACCGCGCCGTTCCTGTTCGAGGAGCTGTTCGAGCTGTTCGGAAAGCGCATCTCGGATTACGTCGAGATCGTGCCGCTGGAGCTTTGGTATCGGTTCCACTTCCCCGACGGCGACACGTTCGACTACGGCGGCGGGCTCGACAAGACCCTCGCCGAAATAGAGCGCATACACCCGCCCGATGCCGACGGCTACCGCGCGCTGCTCGAGCACTCGCGCCGCATCTACGACGTCGGCTTCACCGAGCTGGCCGATGCGCCGTTCCATCGCTTCAGCTTCATGCTCAAGCAGATCCCGCACCTGCTGCGGCTGGGCGCCTACCGCACGGTCTGGCAGATGGTGGCGCGCCACGTAAAACACGACAAGATCCGCCAGGCGTTCTCGATCCAGCCCCTGCTGGTGGGCGGGAATCCGTTCGACACCACCAGCATCTATGGCCTCATCCATTTCCTGGAGCGCGCCCACGGCGTGCACTTTGCCATGGGCGGCACCGGCGCGCTGGTGGACGCACTGGCCAAGCTCATGGCCGAGCAGGGCATCACGGTGCAGCTCGACACCACGGTGAAATCGATCGAGGTCAGCGGCAACGACATCACCGCGGTGGTGACCGAGGCCGGTGAACGCATCGAGGCCGACCACCTGGTGTCCAATACCGACCCAGTGCACCTGTACCAGAACCTGCTGCCCAAGTCCGCCAGCAAGCGCTCGGCGAAGATCAAGGCCAGGCACTCCAAGCAGTCGATGGGTTTGTTCGTGCTGTACTTCGGCACCAGCCGGCAGTACCCCGACGTCGCCCACCACACCATCTGGCTTGGGCCGCGCTACCGTGAACTGCTCGACGACATCTTCAACCGCAAGGTGCTGGCCGAGGATTTCTCGATCTACCTGCACCGGCCGACCGCCACCGACCCTAGCTTTGCGCCCGAAGGCTGCGACAGTTTCTATGCGCTGGTCCCCGTACCCAACCTGACGGCGGGCATCGACTGGGCCACCGAGGCGCCGAAATTGCGCGACCGCGTGGTGGCCGCCCTGGGCGCCACGCTGCTGCCCGGACTGGCCGACACCATCCGCGCCGATTTCTTCATGACACCCGAAGACTTCGAGTATCGATACCTGTCGCCGGCCGGCGCGGGGTTCTCGATCGCGCCCGTGTTTTCCCAGTCGGCGTGGTTCCGGTTCCACAACCGCGGCGAAGGCCCGCGCAACCTGTATCTGGTGGGCGCCGGCAGCCACCCGGGCGCCGGACTGCCGGGCGTGCTTTGCTCGGCGAAAGTGGTTGACCGCCTGCTGCCCGCCGCCACCCGGCCGGTGGCGCAGCGCACGCTGGAAACGGCGCCTGCGTGAACGGCATGGCGCTCGCCCGAGCGACCCAACCCGGCACGGTGGAAGCCGCACGGTCGGTGCTGCGCAAACACGGACGCACCTTCCACCTGGCCAGCCGGCTGCTGGGTGCGGCCCACGCCGAGCGCGCGGCCGTGCTGTACGGCTTCTGCCGGCACGTGGACGACCTGGCCGATGAGTCCGGCGACGCGGTGGCGGCGATGGCGGCCTTGGAAGCCGTCCGCCGATCGCTTCGCACCCGCCAGGCCGAAGATCCCTGGACCGCGGCCCTGCTGGCGCTGCAGGCGCACACGGGCCTGTCGCTGGCCCCGGTCCATGCGCTGCTGGACGGCGTGCAGAGCGACCTTTCGCCGGTGCGCCTGGCCGACGAGGCGTCCCTGGTCCGCTACGCTTATCAAGTCGCCGGCACGGTGGGGGTGATGATGTGTGCGGTGCTGGATGTGCGGGACCCGCGGGCGACGCCTTTCGCCATCGACCTGGGCATCGCCATGCAGCTCACCAACATCGCCCGCGACGTCGGCACCGATGCCCGCATGGGGCGCCGCTATCTTCCCGCGAGCTGGGTCGGCGACGTGCCTGCCTGCGACATCGCCGCGCCCGACCCGGCGCTGCAGCGCGAACTGCGCGGCGCGACCCGGCGCCTGCTGCGCCTGGCCGACCGCTATTACGCCAGCGGCGAGGCGGGACTGGCTTTCCTGCCGCTGCGCGCGCGGCTGGCGATCCTGACGGCCGGACGCATGTATCGGGCCATTGGCGGCCGGATCGCCGCGGCCGATTACCGCAGCTGGGACCGGCGCGCCGTGGTCGGGCCGGCGGCGAAGGCGGGCCTTGCCTCGCAAGCGCTGTTCGCGCTTGCCTTCTCGGCGCGCCTGCATCGTCGCGACGCCGTGCACGACGCCAGCCTGCAGCACGCACTGGATGCGCTGGCGGCCGGCGATGAATGATCCGGTGGACCTGGTCGTGGTCGGCGGTGGTCTGGCGGGGCTGTCGCTGGCCACCAGGCTGGTGCGCGGCGGCTATGCCGGTCGCGTGGTCATCCTGGAGCCGCGCGGGGAATACGTCGACGACCGCAGCTGGGCGTTCTGGACGCCCGCGCACCACGCGCTGCCGGTAGCGCCTGCGCGACAGTGGAACCACTGGCAGTTTTCCCGGCAGGACGGCGAACCGGTGACGCGCCGCGCGCCGGGCTGGCGCTACGCCTATATCCGGTCACTGGACTTGTATCGCAACGCTTTGGCACTGATCGCGTCGCGTCCGAATTTCAGGCTGCTGATGGGCACCCGCGCGAACGCCGTGGACGCGTCGGGCGGTCACCTGTCGGTGGCCACCACCGCGGGCACGTTCCCGACGTCGTTCGTCGTCGATACCCGGCCCGCCGCGATGGACCGGTTCTCCGGCTCGACCCTGTTCCAGTGTTTCTCGGGACGGGAGCTGCGCTTCGATCAGGCCCGCTTCGACGACAGCCGGGTTGAGCTGATGACCGACATGCGGTCGGATGCGCTGGGCTTCGTCTTTTCCTACGTACTGCCGCTGTCGCCGACCCGCGCGCTGGTGGAAGCGACGCGTTTCTCGACCCGAGCCCTGGGCCAGGCGCAGCTTTGCGCCGACCTGGACCAGACGCTGGCTGCACGCGGCTGGTCGAACGCCCAAGTGCTGCGCACCGAGACGGCGGTGCTGCCCATGGGCTTGCCTGCGCCGGACGTGGCCGAGCCGATCGCCGGCGTTGCGCACGCCGGGATGGGCGCGGGGGCGCTGAGGGCCGCTTCCGGCTTTGGCTTCGTTCGTATCCAGGCGTGGGCGGATCGCTGCGCGCGCGAGCTGCTGCAGGGCCGGCCACCGGTTGGCCACCCGGCCGAGCCGAAAGTGCAGGGCTGGATGGATCGGGTTTTCCTGCGTGCGCTGGCCAACAACCCGGCGCGGTCGCCGGAATTCTTCCTCCGGCTGGCGTCATCGGTTCCTGGCGAAGCGTTCGTTCGCTTCATGTCTGAGCAGGGCGGCTGGCGGGACCACGCGCGCATCATCGCCGCCTTGCCGCCCGGACCGTTTCTCCAAGCGCTGCACGGCCCGTCGCTTCGCCCGAGGCCGTCGACATGACCGGGCGCCTCAAGGCAACGCCGGAAACCTGGCTGTTCCTGGCCCTGGGCAGCCTGGCGGTGCTGCTGGCGCAGCTCGACTCGCTGTCCGTGTCCAGCCAGGCGCTGGTCGTGGTGCTGGCGATTGCCGTGGTGCTGACCGGGCTGCCGCACGGCGCGCTGGATCCGTGGGTGGCGTGGCGCGCTGGCCTCTGGCGCACCCCGTTCGGTTTCGCCGCCTTCCACGTCGCTTACGTGGCGCTGGCCGTAGGCGTGCTGGCCCTCTGGCAGCTGGCGCCCGGCGCGAGCCTGGCGCTGTTCCTGGCGATCTCCGCCTGGCATTTCGGCGGCGATTGGCAGAAGGAACTGAACGTGTGGGCGCGGGCCGTCTCGGGCCTGGCGCTGCTCGCGCTGCCCGCCTGGGCCGCGCCGGAAGAAGTGAGCGGGATTTTCGCGCTGCTCTCCGGAGAACAGGGGCGCGTGCTGGCGGAGTGGCTGGGCGTCGCCGCACCTTGGCTTGCGCTGGCTGCGGCCGCCTCGGCCCTGCTGGCCCTGCCGCGCTCGCCGACGGCCGCCGTCGAACTGGGTGCGGTCGGGGCCTTGGCGCTGCTGCTGCCGCCGCTGGTTTTTTTCCTGGTGTATTTCTGCGCGCTGCACAGCCCCAGGCATTTGCGTAACGCCATGCAGTCGGCCGACCCGGGCGACCGGCGCCGGATGATGGGCGTTGCCGTCGCCTACACCGTGTTGACGCTGGTGGCCGCCGCCTTGGTCTGGCCGTGGCTCGCCGGGAACCTCGCCTCGGCGGCGACCCTTGAAACCCACCTCGTCAGGATCGTGTTCATCGGTCTGGCGGCGCTGACCTGGCCGCACATGATCGTGGTGATGCTGTCGGAGCGACGGGGAGGAATACTTTCATGAGCCAGTGGTCGCAGCGCAAGCAAGGGCATATCGAGGCCGTGCTGTCGGGCACGGTCAACGCCCGCACCGTGGATGCCGGTTTCGACCCGATGCGCTTCGAACACTGCGCGCTGCCCGAAGTGGACCTGCAGGACATCGACCTTTCGGTGAGCTTCCTCGGCAAGACGCTGCGCCGGCCTTTCCTGATCAGCTCCATGACCGGCGGCCACCACGACGCGGCCAGCATCAACGCCGTGCTGGCCGAGGCGGCGCAGACGCTGGGCATCGCGCTTGGCGTGGGCTCGCAGCGGGTGGCGCTGTCGGGTGGCGGCTTCCAGGGCACCGACCGCAGCCTGCGCCGCATAGCGCCGGACGTGGCGCTGTACGGCAACGTCGGTGCCGGCCAGCTGCGCGAGTACGGACCCGACCACATGCAGCGGGCCGTGGACATGATCGGCGCCGACGCGCTGATCATCCACCTCAACCCGCTGCAGGAAGCGCTGCAGGCCAACGGCGACACGCGCTGGAGCGGACTGCTGGCGATGCTCGAACAGGTGTGCGTGCAGCTGCCGGTGCCGGTGATCGTAAAGGAGGTCGGCTTCGGCATTTCCGGCGCGGTGGCGACACGGCTCGCGGGCTGCGGCGTTGCCGCCGTGGACGTGGCGGGCGCTGGCGGCACCAGCTGGAGCGCGGTGGAGGGCTGGCTTTCCAACGATGCCCAGCGCGCGCAAATGGCCGAGATGTACCGCGACTGGGGCATCCCCACCGCCACCGCGCTGCGCCAGGTGCGGGCCGTGCTGCCGGACCTGCCGCTGATCGCTTCGGGCGGCATCCGGCACGGGCTGGACGCCGCGAAAGCGATACGGCTGGGCGCACAGCTGGTCGGCCAGGCCGGGCCGCTGCTCAGGGCTGCCATCGACGGCATCGAGCCGCTGCTGGCCCACTTCGCCGCTTTGGAACACGGACTGCGCCTGGCCTGCTTCGCCACCGGCTCGGCTGACTTGCCGGCGCTGCGCAAGGCTGCACTACTCACGTCGGACACGGGCGGCTGAAAGCTGGTCGGTGCACATCGTGCCTGGCGGTCAGCTTCGGGTCTGGATGTGGTCATGCAACAGGTTGATCGGGACCGGGGCCGGACCTTCGATACGGCTGCGGTGGCTGCCTGGTGAGCCGGCAGTGGCTTGGCGCGCAGTCGCAACGCCCGGGATAATGGGAGTACGCTCGACCAAAGGCATGCCTTGCGATGGCCGAGGGTTCAGCGATGCAACCAGTGACAGGCCCGGTGGGTTCGGCGCCGGCAACCAAAGCGCCGGCATGGCCGACCCCGCCTTACTTCAGGCAGGCCGCCGCGCCGGTCCCGGGAGAAGAGCAGCACTGCAGCATCGAACTGATGGACGGGCGCATCTTCAACGGCGCGCTGCACGGCTTCTCGCCCGGGGTTGCGTCGGTCGACCTGGGGTCGGCCGATGGCCAAGGTCGGCATAGCTTCGCCCTCGACGCCATCCGCGTGATCCGCCTGACGGCGGCGTTCGACCTCAGGCGCGACTTCCATGTGCTGGAAAGCGTAGGCAGCGACGGTTCGCAGTTCGATGAGGAAACCAGCTTCGCGGTTCGCTTTCGCGACGGCAAGTCCATGGACGGCAGCACCCGCGGATTCCTGAAGAGCCGCGACGGCCTGTTCCTCTATCTCCCCGAACGGGAAAATCGGCTGGTGCTGCGCGCTTTCATTCCCGCCCAGCAGGTGGACGACTTCCGGATCGGCCCGCCGTTGGGTGGCGCCCTCGAGGAAACCGGCGAGATCAGCAGCGACGCACTGTTGGCCGCCCTGAACAAGCAGTCCAGGCTGCGCGGGGACAGGCTGGGCGAGCAGCTGATGGACCGCGGCATCGTTTCGCAGGACGAACTCATGAGGGCGCTGTCGCTGCACGTGAACCATCCGTCCATGACGGTGGGCGACCTGCTGGTGGATGCCGGGCTTGTGTCAGCCGCGCAGCTGGCCGAGGCGCTGGAACTGCAGCTGGCCGACAGGACGCTGCGGGTCGGCGACATCCTGGTTGAAATGGGCGCGGTGACCGAGCGTGCGGTTCAGATGGCGCTGTCGAAGAAGCTCGGGATCCCGTTCGTCAACCTGCGCGAATTCAGGATCAATCCCCTCGTGCTGGAGCTGGTGAACCCCAGCTTCGCATCCCACTACCAGGTGCTCCCCCTGCTGCGCCTGCCGAGCGGGCTGGTGGTCGCGATGGAAGACCCGCTGTCGATGGATTTCGCGCATGAGCTCGAATTCATCGTCAAGCAGCGCATCGTCCCGGTCATCGCCGATCCGATTGAACTGCGCGCCAGGATCGCCAAGGAATACGCTGGGTTCGACATCGGCGGGTCTTCCTCCGCCGGCGCGCGCGCAGACTATCTCGCCAAGGGCATGCAGGACATGAACCTGCGGCGCGCCAACGTGGAGGAGCTGACCCAGGCGCTCAGCCGCGACGCCCCACGCCAGGAAGCCGATGCCCAGGTGGGCGATTCAGACCCCCGCGTTTCCGAGAACGCGCTGGTCCGGCTGACCAACAAGATCATCCTGGAGGCACATGCGCAGGGCGCATCCGATATCCACATCGAAAGCAACGCAGGAAGGGCCAACACGCGCATCCGCTTCCGCAAGGATGGCGAACTGGAGGACTACCTGGAGCTGCAGCCAGCCTATCGCGGGGCGCTGGTGTCGCGGATCAAGGTCATGGCAAACCTGGACATATCCGAGCACCGGCACGCCCAGGACGGCAAGATCGACTTCGGGCGCTACAACGTCCTGCAGATAGAACTGAGGGTGGCGGTGGTGCCGACCGCGAACGGCATGGAAGACGTGGTGTTGCGCATCCTGGGAGGGGTCGAGCCGCTGCCGCTGGAAAAGCTGGGCCTGTGCAACGTCGACCTGGCCAACATCCAGGAAATGGTCTCGCGCAGTTACGGGCTTTTCCTGGTGTGCGGGCCCACCGGGTCGGGCAAGACCACCACGCTCCATTCGGTGCTGCACACGATAAACCAGCCGGACATAAAGATATGGACCGCCGAGGACCCGGTGGAGATCACCCAGGCGGGACTGCGCCAGGTACAGATCAACACCCCGATAGGCTGGACCTTCGCGGCCGCCATGCGCGCCTTCCTGCGCGCCGACCCCGACGTGATCATGGTCGGCGAGATGCGCGACGTGGAAACGACCAAGATCGGCATCGAAGCGTCCCTCACCGGCCACCTGGTGTTCTCGACGCTGCACACCAACAGCGCCGCCGAAAGCGTGGTGCGGCTGCTGGAGCTGGGCATGGATCCGTTCAATTTCTCCGACGCGCTCATCGGCATCCTCTCGCAGCGCCTGGCGCGCAAGCTTTGCCCGAAATGCAAGCGCGCGCGGCCCGCCAGCGAAGCGGAAATCCTGTCGCTGGCGCAGGAGTACTGCGAAGGCTCCGTGCAGGAACCGCCGGCGGTGATCGCGCGATGGCGCGAGTGGTATGCCAAGGACGGGCCCTTGATGCTGCATGAGGCGGTTGGCTGCCCCGAATGCAAGGGCGGGCTGAAGGGTCGGCTTGGCGTGTATGAGCTGCTTCCCGGTTCGCCCGAAGTCAAGGACACCATCCGATCCCGCGGTTCGGTGCCGCAAGTGCTGGACGCATCGGAACGCAGCGGCATGCGCCTGCTGCGGCAGGACGCCATCGAGAAGGTGCTCGAAGGCCTGCTTGACCTGCCCAGCGCCAGGTCCGCGACGACATGACCGTCACCCAAGCCCGTTGAGTCGATTTGATCGAGGAAAAAACCATGCAGATTTCATCGCTCCTGCAATTGCTGGCCGCACGCAACGGCTCGGACCTGTTCCTGAGCAGCGGCGTTGCGCCATGCCTGAAGATCAACGGCGAGACGCTTCACCTCAAGCACGAACCAATGAACAGCGAGGACATGCGCGGCATGGCGTACTCGCTGATGACCGAGCGCCAGCAGGCTGTGTTCGAGGAAACGATGGAAATGAACCTCGCCGTCGGCCTGAAAGACGTCGGCCGGTTCCGGGTGAACATCTACCGGCAACGCGGTGACATCGCGCTGGTGGCACGCTACATCAAGTCCGAGATCCCCTCGCTCGCCTCGCTCAACCTTCCCAAGATCCTGGAGGACCTGATAATGACGCCGCGCGGACTGATCCTGGTGGTCGGCAGCACCGGCTCGGGCAAGTCCACCACGCTGGCGTCGATGATCGACTATCGCAATGAAAATCGTGCCGGACACATCCTCACCATCGAGGAGCCCATCGAGTTCATCCACAAGCACAAGCAGTCGGTGGTTGACCAGCGCGAGATTGGCATCGACACGCGCGACTACTCAAGCGCGCTGAAGAACGCGATGCGCGAGGCGCCGGACGTGATCATGATCGGCGAGATACGCGACCGAGAAACCATGCAGCACGCCATCGCCTATGCGGAAACCGGGCACCTGTGCCTGTCGACCCTGCACGCGAACAACGCCAACCAGACGCTCGAGCGGATCATCAATTTCTTCCCCGACACCGCACGGGCGGCGCTGCTGATCGACCTGTCGCTCAACCTGCGCGCGGTGATTTCGCAGCGCCTGGTGCGCACGGTCGACAACAAGTACGTGCCGGCGATGGAGATACTGCTGCTGACGGCCTACGTTTCGGACCTGATCGCGAAGGGGGAAATATCGTCCCTGAAGGAAGCAATGAAGGAGGCGGCGTTGACCGGTGGGATGATCACCTTCGACCAGTCGCTCTACGACCTCTATGCCGCCGGCCGGATTTCATACAAGGCGGCGTTGGCCAATTCGGATTCCCAGACGGATCTGGCGCTGCATATCCGCCTGGCCGGTCCGCCGCCCAAAGGGGGCGATGTCGACTTCACGGAACTGTCCCTGGACGACAGCTGAGCGCATCCTGCCCCGCCGGTGACATGGCCACAAGATTCCCCGCCTTGAGGCGCTGCGGGGATCGACGTTCCCAGGTGATGCGCCGCTGGGGCCGCTCTTTTCACCCGTCGGGGAAGGTTCCCGGCAAACCGTCGCCATGGCTCAGAGGGGGCAGGTCACTTTCTTTCGGTTCCGATATGCGCGCCGGCTTGTTTTTTTGGGGCTTACTTTCGCACGTTGGGGCTTTCTTTTGGTTCGCCACCGCCTTCATGCCGGCAGGGCCCGGGCAGGTATAATTCCGAGTCTTTGCTCCAGCCTCGGAATCCCCGCCATGTCCGTTCCAACCCTGCCCGCCCCCCAGACGCTCGACCGCGACTACGACCTGCAGTCGAAATACACCCGCGAAGAGGGCCGGATCTACCTGTCCGGCGTGCAGGCGCTGGTGCGGCTGCCGCTGATGCAGCAGATGCGCGACCGCGCGGCCGGGGCCAATACGGCCGGCTTCATCTCGGGCTACCGCGGGTCGCCGCTGGGCGGCTTCGACCTGGAGCTGTGGAAGGCCAAGAAGCACCTGGCCGCTTCGGGCATCGAGTTCACGCCGGGCCTCAACGAAGACCTGGGCGCGACCATGGTGTGGGGCAGCCAGCAGACCAACCTGTTCCCGGGTGCGAAGTACGACGGCGTGTTTTCGATGTGGTACGGCAAGGGCCCGGGCGTGGACCGCTGCGGCGACGTGTTCAAGCACGGCAACGCCGCCGGCACGTCGCGCATGGGCGGCGTGCTGGCGCTGGCCGCCGACGACCACGCCTGCCGCTCGTCCACGCTGCCGCACGGCTCCGAGGGTGAGTTCGAGTCGGCGATGATGCCCATCCTCAACCCGGCCGGCGTGCAGGACATCCTGGACATGGGCCTGCTGGGCTGGGCGATGAGCCGCTACACGGGGCGCTGGATCGGCTTCAAGACGATTGCCGAGACGGTGGAATCGTCGGCGTCGGTGAACGTCAACCCGCACCAGCTCGACATCATCCTGCCGGGCGATTTCGTCATGCCCCAGGGCGGTCTCAACATACGCTGGCCGGACCCGCCGCTGAACCAGGAAATGCGCCTGCACCAGTTCGCGGTAAAGGCCGCGCAGGCCTTTGCCCGCGCCAACCACATCGACAAGGTGATATTCGATTCACCCAA
Organism: Lysobacteraceae bacterium; assembly: GCA_003241895.1. Lineage (GTDB taxonomy): Bacteria > Pseudomonadota > Gammaproteobacteria > Xanthomonadales > Xanthomonadaceae > Arenimonas. The sequence goes on along the minus strand of QBLY01000007.1, from coordinate 128,981 downwards.
GGCGCGCCTGGGCATCGTCACCACCGGCAAGAGCTACCTGGACGTGCTGCAGGCGCTGGAATACCTGGGCATTGATCGCAAGATGGCCGAAGAGATCGGCATCCGCGTCTACAAGGTCGGCATGACCTGGCCGCTGGAGCCGCTGGGCATCCGCGAGTTTGCGCGCGGGCTGCAGGACATCATCGTGGTCGAGGAGAAGCGCAGCTTCATCGAACGCCAGATGAAGGAATACATGTACAACTGGGAGCATCGCCCCAGCATCATCGGCAAGTACGACGAGCTCGATAACTGGGTGCTGCCCAGCACCAACGAGCTGACCCCGGCCACCATCGCCGGCGTGATCGGCCGCCGCATCCAGAAGTTCCACGACACCGAGCACATCCGCGGCGTCCTGAAGTGGATGGACGAGAAAGAGAACGAGCTGGCCCAGCCGCGCGCCAACTTCCCGCGCGTACCGCACTACTGCGCCGGCTGCCCGCACAACTCGTCCACCGTGGTGCCCGAAGGCTCGCGCGCGCTGGGCGGCATCGGCTGCCATTACATGGTGACGTGGATGGACCGCAAGACCGACACCTTCACCCACATGGGTGGCGAAGGCGTGACGTGGTCGGGCCAGGCGCCGTTCACCGATGAAAAGCACGTGTTCCAGAACCTGGGCGACGGCACCTACTTCCACTCCGGCTCGCTGGCCATCCGCCAGTCGGTCGCGGCCAAGGTGAACATCACCTACAAGATCCTCTACAACGACGCCGTGGCCATGACCGGCGGCCAGCCGGTGGATGGCACGCTCACCGTGCCCGACATCGCCCACCAGGTGCGCAGCGAAGGCGTGAAAACCATCGTGGTGTTGAGCGACGACATCGGCAAGTGGAGCGACAAGTCCCTCTTCCCCTCGGGCGTGGAGTTCTTCGACCGCGACGAGCTCGACAGCCAGCAGAAGCGCCTGCGCGAAGTTCCCGGCACCACCATCATCATCTTCGACCAGACCTGCGCGGCCGAGAAGCGCCGCCGCCGCAAGCGCGGCAAGGCCGTGGACCCGGCCAAGCGCATCGCCATCAACTCGCTGGTCTGCGAGGGCTGCGGCGACTGCGGCGTGAAGTCGAACTGCGTGGCGATCCTGCCCAAGGAAACCGAGTTCGGCCGCAAGCGCGAGATCGACCAGAGCAACTGCAACAAGGACTACAGCTGCGTGAAGGGCTTCTGCCCCAGCTTCGTCACCATCAAGGGCGGGGGCCTGCGCAAGCGCAAGGGCGTGGACAACGCCGAGCGCCTGGCCAACCTGCCGGCGCCGGTGATCGTGGGCAACCTCGACCAGCCCTGGAACATCCTGATCACCGGCGTTGGCGGCACCGGCGTGGTGACCATCGGGGCGCTGCTGGGCATGGCCGCACACCTGGAAAACAAGGGCGCCAGCGTGCTCGACCAGACCGGCCTGGCCCAGAAGGGCGGCGCCGTCACCACCCACGTGCGCATCGCCCGCACGCCGGCCGACATCAACGCGGTGCGCATCGCCGCCGGTGAGGCCGACCTGGTGCTGGGCTGCGACATGGTGGTGGTGAACGACTACTGGGCGCTGTCGAAGATCCGCGCCGACCGTACCGAAGTGGTGATCAACGACTACCAGGCCATGCCGGGCCCGTTCACCCGCATGCCGGACATGCAGTTCCCGGCCGAAGGCATCGTCGACGCCATCCGCACCGCCATGGGCGGCCGCGAGCCGCTGCAGATCGCCGCCACCGAGATCGCCACCGCACTGATGGGCGACGCCATCGCCACCAACCTGTTCATGCTGGGCGTGGCCTGGCAGCGCGGCCTGGTGCCGATCAGCTTCGACGCCCTGGTGCGCGCGATCGAACTCAACGGCGCCGCGGTGGAAATGAACAAGACCGCGTTCGCTTGGGGCCGCCTGGCCGCCATCGACCCGCAGGCCGTGCTGGAAGCCGCCGGCCTGGCCGAGACGCCGATGGAAGCGCAAGCCGCGACGCTGGACGACGAAGTGCTGTCCACCACGCTGGACGAAACCATCGAGCGTCGCGTGAAATTCCTCACCGACTACCAGGACCGCGCCTACGCTGGCCGCTACGTCGCCCTGGTGGACAAGGTGCGCCAGGCCGAAGCGCGCAAGGCGTCAGGCTCCACCGCGCTCACCGAAGCGGTGGCCCGCTACTACTTCAAGCTCATGGCCTACAAGGACGAGTACGAAGTGGCGCGCCTGTACACCTCGGGCGAGTTCATGCAGCGCATCGCGAAGCAGTTCGACGGCGACTACAAGATCCACTTCAACCTGGCGCCGCCGATGCTGTCCAAGCGCGACGCCAACGGCCACCTGGTGAAGCAGGAGTTCGGGCCGTGGATCTTCACCGCGTTCAAGCTGATCAAGCGCCTGAAGTTCCTGCGCGGCGGTGCGTTCGACGTGTTCGGCAAAACCGGGGAACGCCGCATGGAGCGCCAGCTGATCGTGGACTACGCGCGCACGGTGGAAGAGCTGCTGGGCACGCTGGACGACGACAACGTCGATTTGGCGACGCAGATCGCCGCGGTGCCCGAACACATCCGCGGCTACGGCCACGTCAAGGAAGCGCACTTCGCCAAGGCCAAGGCCCACGAGTCCGAGCTCCTGGCCGCGTGGCGCGCGCCGGCCAAGGCCACCGCCGCCGCCTGATGTCCTTGCCCCACGCGCGGCAGCTCTGTTCCGCCTGAAACAACGACGCCCGGCAAGCCGGGCGTCGTTGTGTTCCCGCTTCGGCGATGATCAGTTGCGCAGCGGCACCAGCGTGATCTCGACGCGGCGGTTCTTGGCCCGGCCGGCATCGGTGTCGTTGCTGGCCACCGGATACTGCTCGCCGGCGCCGGTGAGGATCAGGCGCTCGCGGTTGACGCCGCGGCTGCCCAGGAAGTTGCCCACCGCCGTGGCGCGCTGCTCGGACAGGCGCTGGTTGTAGGCATCGGTGCCGACGCTGTCGGTATGGCCCGCGACTTCGATGATGGTCTGGTCGTACTGCACCAGGGTGTCGGCGACGCGGTCCAGCGCGGCGTTGGCGTTCGAGCGCAGCACCGCGCTGTCGAAGCCGAAGGTGATGGCTTCGGGCATGTCCAGGGTGATGTTGTCGCCCTGGCGCACCACGTTCACGCCGGTGCCCTGCATGCGGGCGCGCAGGTCGCGCTCCTGGTTGTCCTGGTAGCGGCCGATGGCGCCACCGGTCAGGCCGCCGACGCCGGCGCCGACCAGCGCGCGCTGGCGGCGCTCGGTGGCGTCGCTGCCGCTGAGCAGGCCGGCCACCACGCCTACCGCGGCGCCGATGAGTGCGCCCTTCTGGGTGCGGCTCATGCGCTGCTCTTCGGTTTCCTGCTGGTTGGGCGGGTAATAGGCGCCACTGTTGCTGCGCTGGTAGCCGCCGGTGCTCTGGCAGCCGGCCAGCAGGGCGACCAGCACGGCCGTGGTGAGTAGGGTCTGGGTTGGATTCTTCATGACGAACCTCGTTGGGAAGACGCGGATTGCCCCAACAGAAAAACATGAAAGCGCCGCGCACTCGGTGCGATACCAAACGCAGGGCGCGTTGGTGTTCAGCTTTGTCACGAAGAAATGAAGGCGCCCTCCGCGCCGGATTGCTGTCCGTTCACCCCAGGCCATGCCAGCACCAGTAGCGCCAAGCAGACAACGGGGGCCAGCCCGACCGCCCATCCCATGCCGGGTGACGCCGCGTGGAAGGCCAACGGCCCTGCGCCCTGCACGCCCAGGTAGGCCAGCAAGACCATCGCCAACTCGTAGGGCCGCGGGCTGCGACAAAGCGCCGCCAGCGCCAGGCCCGACAGCGCGACCCCCAGCGCCACCAGCAGCAGGTTCAACGCCACCGGCGGCGAATGCATCGCCAGGTTCACCAAGGCCGGCCACACCGACAGCGCCGCGATGATCACGCACGCCAGCGTGCGGGCCGACAGCAGGCGCGCACTGGCGTGCGCCGCTGTCATCACCAGCGCGGCCGTGCCGGTTTCCCGCTCGCGCAGCAGGCTGCGCGCGAACAGGTCGAGGCTGATCATCCAGGCCACGATCACCGCGCCGGTTTGCACCGGGGCCGGGGCACCGATTTGCACGCCCCAGCACGCCAGCAGCGTGATCCACCACCACAGCCGGCGCTGGCGCAGCATCAGCCGCAGTTCGGACGCCAGCAGCCGGCCGGCGTTGAAGGCTTCCAGCGGCCGCAGCAGCCGGTCCAGCCAGCGCAATCGTCTACCCGGTCGCGCCGCGGGCTGTGTGGCCGTGGTGCGGCTGGCGGCCCAGTTGAGTGCCGGCGCCAGCGCGACGGTGGCCCCCATCGCAGCCAACACCCACAGCAGCCTGCCTGCGACGTCGCCCCAGCCAACCCACCACTGCGTCCATTCGAACAGGGTCACGGGCCGATCAAGTTGGGTCAGGCCGATGTTGATCTGGTTGGCTTCCACGGCCGGTGCCAGCGCCGGCAGCGTCCGCATCAGGTCACGCTGCACCAGAGTGATGCCGCTGGGGTCGCTGAGCATGGTCTGCCGCGCCCAGGCGGACTCTTCGGGATTGAAGGTGGTGACCATGGCCGCGAACACGAATACCCACACGAAGAAGTACAGCACGTTGCCGGCGGTGCGGCGCAGCACCGGCACCATGTCGAATGCGATCGCGAAAAAGGCGGTCACGGCCAGCGAAGGCAGGGTCAGCAACAACACCGGCTTCACCATCTGGACCAGGTCGAAGGCGCGGTCTTCGGCGCGCACCCACTGCGCCACCACCCCGACCAGCAGGCCCGCGGCCAACACCACGCAGAACACCACCATATGGCTGGCCCACTTCGCCAGCAGGTAGCCGGCGCGCGTCATCGGCGTCGCCACCAGCAGCTGCCAGACGCGGCTGTCGAAATCGCGAACCAGCGTGCCGCGCACCAGGTAGAAACCCATCCACGCCAGCAGCGTTGAATACATCAGGGCCAGGGTGAGGCCCGCCCAGGCGCTGGAATAGCGACCGCGCGCGCCGCCGATGCCCAGCGCCAACTGCTGCGACTCGGCGCTGGGGAAGCACAGCCAGGTCAGTGCCGCAACGATGGCCAGTACCAGCCAGAAGCGCACGGAGCGCGTGCGCTCGCGCAGGTCCGCAAGCGCGATGGCGATGAAGCGGCGCAATGATTCCATGTCACTGGCCCCCGTCGCGATGGAGCAGCCACAGGTATGCATCCTCCAGGCCGGGGGGGCTGGCACTGGCGTCGTCGGAAGGCTTGGCGTCGGCGATCACGCGCAGGCGCACGCCATCTGCAAGACGCGTGGACCCGCTGGTGACCAACGTCCTGCGAAGTTCCGGAACCCGTCCGGACGGGACGGTCCATTCCCACACCCGTCCGGCGGCCTGTGCCATCAGGACTTCGGGATCGCCTGCATACAGCAGGCGGCCTTTCGCCATTACCGCCAGCGAGGTGGCGCTGGCCTCGACATCCGACACGATGTGGGTGGACAGGATCACCAATCGATCAGCCGCGAGGTCGGAGATGAGATGGCGGAAGCGCATGCGTTCTTCCGGATCCAGGCCCACAGTGGGCTCGTCGACGATCAGCAGGGCCGGGTCGTTGAGCAGGGCCTGGGCGATGCCGACGCGCTGTCGCATGCCGCCGGAGAAATCACCCAGGCGCCGGTCGGCGGCTTCGGCCAGACCGACCTGGTCCAGGCACTGCGCCACGCGCGCGGCGATCCGGGCCGACGGGACGCTTTTCACCGCGGCCAGGTAAGCCAGGAACTCGCGGGCGGTCAGCGCCGGGTATACCCCGAAGTCCTGCGGCAGGTAGCCCAGGGTGCGGCGCAGGGCGTCGGGTTTGGCCACCACGTCGTCGCCATTCCAGCGCACGGTGCCTGAGCTGGGCTTGGACAGAGTGGCCAGGATACGCATCAGCGTGGATTTTCCCGCGCCGTTGGGGCCAAGAAGACCGACGATGCCGGTTCGAAGCGACAGCGTCAGGTCGGACAGGGCCAGCTGGCCGCCGCGGTAGCGGAAGGACACCGAGTCCAACTCGAGCGTACGTGCAGACATCGCGATCCCCAGGCTGCCGGCGCGAGAGGCCCGGCTTGAGTTGGTAGTGTAGATAACTACAACACCAAATCACATGGGCCGATCGGCAGGGGTCAGGCGGACTAGTTCTGGTTCTTGAGGATCAGGGCGGCGAGCCAGGGCTCGCCCTCGGCCATCAGCTCCAGCGGGGTCTGGGCCCAGCCGGTGAGCACCATGGCTTCAGCGATGGTGAATTCGAGCTGGGCCTTGGAGAACCTGCGCTCGCCGGCGATCACCGCCTCGAGCACGGCGCGGCCGGGCATCGGGGCTTCCATCTCGGCGGCCCGGGCCGCTTCGACGGCGCCGGGTGCGGACGCACCGTGGGTGACGAGGTATTCGATGCGCCGCAGGGCATCGCTCTGGGCATCCTTGCCGGCCGGCACTTCGGGCACGGCGGCGGCCAGGCTTTTATGCAAGGTGTTGAGCTGGCCGGCCACCTTCATGCGCTGCAGGTTGGCGGTGTCGCGGGCGCGCTCGGCGTCTTCGACGTCCTGGCGCAGGCGCGCCATTTCCGGGCCGGCGCCGCTGGCCGCAGCGGCCGGCATGGCGGCATCGATCAGCGCCAGCCAATCGCCGCGCTCGGGCAGGGCCGGCGCGGATTCAATCAGGGCACGAAGGCGTTGCAGGTGGGCGCTGGGGTCGCTCATGCGCTGAGTATAGGCGGCCACGCCATCACAATTGAGCCCGGTGGCGCCGATGTCCGGCTGTCGGTGGCTTGCGCGTACTCACTTACATTGCCCAGCTCGACAGGAATCCGACCATGACCCCGCGCCGCCTGCTCCCCGCGTCCCTCGCCTTGGCCCTGTGCGCCTGCAGCCAGACCGCCGCCCCGCCCGCGGCCGCCACCGATGCACCGCAGGCCCGGGCCGAGGCCACCGCCGACGCCCGATCGACGCCGGCAGCCGCGGCCGAAGGCAGCCTGGACCTCGACTTCACCGTCCTTTCGGTCGACCGCAACAGCCAGGGCGATACCAGCTCGGCGCAGTGCCAGATCACGTTCACGGCCACCAACCGCAGCCAGGCACCGGTGAAGTCGGTGATCGCCGAGTTCCGCATCACCCTCGCCAGCGACGGCAGCGTGATCGAAGAAACCGAAACCCTGACCATGCCGTTCGAAATCCCGCCCGGCGAAACCAAGCAATCCTGGGGCTCGAACACCATCGACAACTACCGCTGCGACGATATCCAGATCGCACTCGTGCCGGTCAACCAATACGGCATGTGCGTCACCAAGGACAAGTCACCCTGCCCCGCGTACCGCCTGAGCGGTGAAGGCGTGGCCATCGTCGAGTAAACCCGCAGGCTCACCGGCCTTGCGCCGACACGCGATGCAGGTGCCTGCAGGTTTCCTGGAATGACCATGGACGCCACGATTGACTGGCAGCGGGTCGAAGCCCTGTTCGACGCCGCCTGGGAATTGCCCGCGGGCGAGCGCGAGCGCTGGATCATGGCGCAGGACGACACCGCGGCCGTTCGCGACCAGGCCTGGGCACTGCTCGGGGCGGCTGCGGCCGCCTCACGCGTCGAGTTCCTTGAGCCCACGACGCAGCAGGACCAACCCCTGCCGGACCGCCTGCGGGCCGGTGAGCGCGCCGGCGCCTGGCGCGTGCTGCGCAACCTGGGCCGCGGCGGCATGGGCGAGGTGTATGAGGTTGAACGCGACGACGGTCAGTTCGTCCAGCGTGCCGCACTGAAGGTGATCGCGCATGCGGACGCCGGCACCTGGCAGGCCTTCCACAACGAACGCCAGATCCTGGCCCATCTCGACCACCCCGGTATCGCACGCCTGATCGACGGCAGCCTGCTCGAAGGCGGCACGCCTTTCATGGTGATGGAGTACATAGACGGGGCACCCATCGACACGTGGTGCGAAGCGCACGATGCCAGCCTTGCGCAACGCGTAGCCCTGGTGCAGCAGGCCTGCGAAGCACTTGCGCACGCCCACGCAAAGCTGGTGGTGCACCACGACCTCAAGCCGTCCAACCTGCTGGTGGACGCGCAGGGACGGGTGCGCCTGATCGACTTCGGCATCGCCCGGCTGGCGGGCCAGCGCCTGCAGGCCGGCGATGCGGCCCTGTCACAGGACTATGCCGCGCCCGAACAGGCCACCGGTGGCGACACCACCACCGCCACCGACATCCACGGCCTGGCGGGCGTGCTTTACCGGCTGGTGTCGGGGCGCGCGCCGCGCAACACCGCCGGCCTGACGCCGGTGGTGGCCCTGGCGCGGATCGTCGGCACGTCGCCGCTGCCGCTGGCGCAAGTGACCGATCCGGCGCGATGGCGCGGCACCGGGGCGGAGCGCGCGCTGTTCGCCGACCTGGAAGCCATCCTGGCCAAAGCGCTGGCGGGTGATCCGACGCAGCGCTACGCGTCGGCCGAACAGTTTTGTGCCGAGCTGCAGCGGGCGCTGGTGCGCGGTCCGGTGGAGGCCCGCCGCGGCCAGCGCGGCCATCGCCTGGCGCGCCAACTCTTCCGCTTCCGCTGGACCGCTGCCGCCGCCACCGTCGTGGTGCTGAGCCTGGCCATCGGGCTGGGCGTGGCCGTAGTGCAGGCGCGCGACGCCGCCCTGCAGCGCGACCAGGCCTTGAGCGAACAGGCGCGGCTGGAGGCGGTGCAGCAGGCGCTGTTCCTGATGTTCCGCAGCGCCGGCGAGCTCAAGGGCGGCGACGCGACCGCCGCGGACGTGCTCGGCAATGCCGCGCAGCGCGTGCAGGATGAATTCGCCCGCGATCCCGGCGGCGGCGCGCCAATCCTGCATGCGCTGGGCGAACTCAATTTCCTGCTCACCGACTACGAGGCCGCGGCGCCCCTGCTCGAACGGCTCGCCGACGGCGATGCGGCGCGCGTGGACCCGGCGCTGATCGCGGCCGGACGCTATGACCTGGCCCAGGTGCGCTTCCGGCAGGGCAATGCCGGTGCCGCGAAGCGCAGGCTGGCGCAGGCGCAGGCGTTCTGGGCCAGCGACCCGGCCAAGTGGGAGACGCGGATGGTCGACAGCCGCCTGCTTGAAGCGCAGTTGATCAAGGCCGGCGGCGACGTTGACGGCGCGATCGCCCTGCTGCGCGAAGGCCTGCAGCGCCGCATTGCGCTCAGTGGCGCCCAGCACCGCGAGACCGGGGTATTCCACAACAACCTGGGCGTCGCGCTGTTCTCAGTGGGCCAGATGGATGAGGCGCGCGCCTCGTTCGAGTCCGCGCGCCGGGTCTGGCAGGCCACCGGCCTGGAACAAACCCCCGACGCACTGAACACGCTCAACAACTGGGGCGCGGTGGAGATCGCGTCGGGCCAGCCGGCCGTGGCCGAACCGCTGCTGCGTGATGCCGTGGACCTGCGCCGACGCTACTACGGCCCTTCCGCCGCCACCGCCGCGCTGCTGAGCAACTACGGGAAACTGCTGTTGCTGGGCGGCAAGCCCGACCAGGCGCTGCCCGTGCTGCGGGAAGCGGCCGCCATGGGCGCGCAGTTCGCCGGCCACGGCAGCCTGCACCACGTGGCCGCCCTGAGCGGGCAGTCAGAGGCCGAGCGGTCGCTGGCACGCCTCGTCGAGGCCGAACGCAGTGCCGCCACGGCCCTGGCCGCTGCCGTGGAAACGCTGGGGCCCGACCATCCGGGCACCGCCATGGCCAGCCTGGCGATGGCGGCGGTGCGCGGCGACCAGGCGCGCAGCGAGCAGGCGCGGGTGCTGGTGCTGGACGCTGAACGCATAGCGGCGGCGGCGGGACCGGGCGGCGCGCGCATCAGCGCGCAGGCGGCCACACTCAGGAATCGCTACCGGCTTGCGGCGAATCGCCCAGCGCCTGGTACAGCCAAGCCTTTGCCTTGATCCAGTCGCGCCGCACGGTGCGGTCGGTCACTCCCAGGATATTGGCGGTTTCAAGGTCGGAATAGCCGCCGAAGAAGCGGCACTCGACCACTTGGGTAAGCCGCGGGTTCAGTGCACCGAGACGCTGCAGGGCCTCGTCGAGTTCGACCATGCGCTCGTCGCTTACCCAGAACGGTTCGTAGTCGTGGTCTTCCAGTGAGTCCACCGCACCGCCGCCGCGCTTGGCGGCCAGCTTCTGCCGCGCATGGTCCACCAGCGCCTGGCGCATGGCCAGCGCCGCCGAGCGCAGGAAGTGCAGCTCGCCCTGCCAGCCTTCGCTGCGCTGCAGGCGCAGGTAGGCTTCGTTCACCAGGGCGGTGGTGCGCAGGGTTTCGCCGGCACGCACGCGACGACGTTCGCGCCGCGCCTGCTTGCGCATGTCGTCCATCAACAGCGGCACCAGGCGCGCGGCGGTGGCCAAAACTTCCGGCGAGTGTTCGAGTGTTGCTGAATCCATGGGCATGATCGTCGTGGCCAAGGGTGCAGGGCGGCGGACCCGGGGGAAAACCCTGTCCGTGTCGCCACCTTGGCTGCGTAATGAGGGTAGCCCCCAACGCAAGGCAGAGCCCATGCAGTCCACTTCAATAACGGCGTGCGCGCCGCGCGCAGGCCAGTCCACGCCGCGAATGCTGTTCACGTTCGTGTTGGCGCTGGCCTGCGTGCTGCCCTTGGCCAGCGCACAGGAAGACGAAGGTGCCGGTCCCGACGACGATGCCGTCTTGATCCCACCCAGCCGCTTCCACGGCAACTGGCGCGTGGTGGCGCGCGACGACAGCGACGACAGCGCGCTGATGCACCTGTCGATACAGCATGGCGTGGGTGAAAAAGTGGGTTCGGGCGACTACGCTCTGCTGCAGCCCTTCTGCGACGCCATGGTCGGTGAACCCATCACCGGCACGGCCCAGTGCGAAACCACCGACACCGGGGGTGTATTCGAACTGGTGGCGCCGCGGCGCCGCTGGCTGGTGCTGGTGTTCCACCCCACCGCGGACGGCGCCGACCACACCCTGGCCCTGCGCCTGAAGGGTAGGCAGATGGTCGGCGAGTACCGCAACGCCGACGTGGTGCTGCCGATCGTGCTCGAGCGCTTGCCCTGAAACGGGCCGGGTGCGGCGGCGTCAGCCGCCGCGCTTGACCGCGATCACGTCCAGGAACTCGGCCCGGGTCATCGGGTCGGTGCGGAAGGTGCCCAGCATACTGCTGGTGACCATGCTCACGCCGGTCTTGTGCACGCCGCGGGTGGTCATGCACTGGTGCTTGGCTTCCACCACCACGGCCACGCCGATCGGCTGCAGCACGTCCTGGATGCAGCGTGCGATCTGCGCGGTCATCTTTTCCTGCACCTGGAAGCGGCGGGCGTAGGTTTCCACCACGCGTGCCAGCTTGCTGATGCCCACCACCTTGCCCGCGGGCAGGTAACCCACGTGGGCGCGGCCGATGATGGGCGCCATGTGGTGTTCGCAGTGCGATTCGAACTCGATGTCGCGCAGCACGATCATCTCGTCGTAGCCGGCCACTTCCTCGAAGGTGCGGGCCAGGAATTCGCGCGGGTCCTCGGCGTAGCCGCTGAACCAGTCGCCATAGGCCTTGACCACGCGCTTGGGGGTATCGAGCAGGCCTTCGCGCTGCGGGTCTTCGCCAGCCCAGCGCAACAGGATACGGACGGCGTCTTCGGCCTGGTCGCGGGTTACGGGGTCGGTCATGGCTAGGGTCTCGTAGGTTGACACGGCATCGTAACGCCAGAGATGTCAGTCCCGCGTGGTGATGCGCCAGGCCAGCAGCCCGCCCAGCGACACCAGGGCCGCAGCCACCCAGAAGGTGGCGCCCGCCAGCGGACCTCGCACCTCATTGAGCGCCACCGCCGCCAGGGTCTGGGTGTACAGGGTCGGGCCGAGGATGCCGGCAATCGAGTTGAGGCTGCCTATGGCGCCCTGCAGCCGGCCCTGTTCGCTGGCCGACACGCGCGAGGTCATCAGCGACTGCGCCGCCGGGCCGGCGATGGCCCACAGCGCGGCGATCGGCATCGCCGCCCAGAACCAGTAGCCGGTGGGCGCGAGCGCATAGCCGGCGAAGCCGATGCCGCCCGCCGTCGCACCCAGCAGCAGCGTGCGGCGGTCGCCGAAGGTGCGCGAGATGCGGCCGATCAGGCCGCCCTGGACGATGATCGTAAGCAGGCCCACCAGCAGCAGAGTCCAGCCCACCATCTCCAGGCCCCAGCCGAAGCGGTAGTCGGCGTACAGCACGAACGTGGTCGGGTACACGAGGTGCGCCATCGCCATCAGGAAGCTCACGCCCGCCAGGCCGAACAGCTCGGGGTGGGCGCGCAGCAGCTTGAGCGAGGCCAGCGGATTGGCGCGGCGCCACTCGAACGGCACGCGCCGCTCCGGCGGCAGCGATTCGGGCAGCACGAACCAGCCGTAGCAGAAGTTGGCCGCGCACAATCCGGCCGCCACCCAGAACGGCAGGTGCAGGTCCACCGCGCCCAGCCAGGCGCCCATCACCGGCGCCACGGTGAAGCCGATGCCGAAGGCCATGCCCAGCCGGCCGAAGGCGGCGGCGCGCTTTTCCGGCGGGGTGACGTCGGCGATGTAGGCGTTGGCGGTGCTGAAGCTGGCCGAGGTGGCGCCCGACACCAGTCGCGCGATGAACAGCAGGGGCAAGGTGTTGGCCATGGCCATGATGACGAAGTCCAGGGCCAGGCCGGCGTTCGACACCAGGATCACCGGCCGGCGCCCGAAGCGGTCCGACAGCGCGCCCTGGATCGGCGAGAAGAAGAACTGCATCACCATGAACCCGGTGGCGAACAGGCCGTGCCACACGGTGGCGTCGGCCAGCACGCCGCCGCTGAGCTTCTTGAGCAGCTGCGGCAGCACGGGAATGATCAGGCCGAACGCCAGCACGTCCACCAGGATGGTGACGAAGATGAAGGCCAGCGCGGCGCGGCGCACCGGCGGCGCGGCGACGGGGGTGGGAGCGTCCAAGCGGTGGGGTCCGGGGAGCAGGCGCGCAGTCTAGCCGAAGGCCGCGACGCTCACGGCGTCAGCCAACGGGCATCCCAGCGGTCGTCGCCGCGATCGAAAAGGGCGCGGCAGTGACCCGCGGCCGACAGCGACAGCCAGTCCAGCGACTGCACCTGGATGCGCGCGAAAACGAAGCGGCTGCGGGCCTGGGCCAGGCCCGCGGCGTCGAGCGGCGACGAGCGCAGGCTGGGCGGACCGCCTTCGCCCGGCTCGGCCACGCCGGTACCGGGCGCGTTCGCCCCCGCGTAGTTCTGGCGCGCGGAGCGGCCGCTGGCGGACCAGGCCGCGTCGGCATCGACATCGCTGGTGTGCAGCGACACCCGCCCCGACAGCCGCACCTGTTCACCGTGGCCGAAGAAACACCAGGCGACGCGGGGGTCGGTCTGGAACTGCGCGACCTTGGGGCTGCGGCCGTCGGTGTGGAAGGCGACGGTCCCGGCCGCCGGGTCCACCGCGCGCAGCACCGCATACCGGGCCTCCGGACCCTCGTACGACACCGAGGCCAGCACGCCCTGGTGGAACGGGTCGCTGCGGCCGCGCGCGCCCGCGAGCAGCCGCGCCCAGGCGTGGGTCCAGGTGGCGTCCAGGGAATCTGGCATCGGGGTCATTGCAGCAGCCGGCCCGTGTGCGGGAAGGGAAGGACTATTCGACGCGGCAGAAGACGGCCTTGAGGTAACGGCTTTCCTTCACGTGCGCCATGAACGGATGGTCGGCGCCGGCACCGGCCACCTTGAGGATCTGCACGGTGCGGCCGGCATAGAAGGCCGCGCGGCGGATCATGTCCAGGAACTCTTCTTCGCCCACCAGGCCGGTGCACGAACAGGTGAGCAGCACGCCGCCGGGCTTGATCACCTGCATGGCGAGCTTGTTCATGTCGTTGTACTTCTTGAGCGCGGCGATCACCTGCTCGCGGTCGCGGGTGAGCTTGGCCGGGTCCAGGACCACCACGTCGAACTGCTCGCCGCGCTGGTGGGCGTCGCGCAGGTAGTGGAACAGGTCGGCCTGCACGAACTTCACGGCGACGTTGTTCAGTCGCGCGTTCTTCTCGGCGACTTCCAGGATTTCCTCGTCCAGGTCGATGCCGATCACTTCGTCGGCGCCGCCGCGGGCCTTGGCGTAGATGGCGAAGCCGCCGGAGTTGCAGCAGATGTCGAGCACGCGCTTGCCGGCGGTGAAGCGGGTGAGGTATTCGCGGTTGTCGCGCTGGTCGGCGAAGAAGCCGGTCTTGTGGCCGCTGCCGGGGCTGGCGCGGAAGGTCAGGCCGTGCTCGGTGATGACGCTGGGCTCGGGCGCCGGCGGCGAGCGGAAGTCGAAGCTTTCCTGCTTCTGCACGTGTTCTTCCGAGAAGCTGTAGAAGCGGCAGCCCGGGAACTCCGTGCGCAGCGCGGCATAGATCCACTCGCGGTAGCGGAACGGGCCGGCCGAGAAGAACTCCACCACCAGCAGGTCGCCGTAGCGGTCCACCACCAGGCCCGAGATGCCGTCGCCCTCGGAGTGCACCACGCGCCAGGCGTCGGTGGTTTCGTCCAGGCGCATCAGGTCGCGGCGCAGGGCCACGGCGGCGCGGATCTTGCGGGCGAACCAGGCTTCGTCGATCGCCTCGTCGTGGTTTTCGGTCAGCACCCGCAGCGCGATGCGCGAGTGGCCGTTGTAAAAGCCGCGGCCGACCCAGTGGCCGGTGTTGTCGACGATGTCCACCAGGCTGCCCGGCTTGGGCTTGGCCACGGGCTTGTCGACCATCTTCTGGAAAATCCAGGGGTGGTTGGAGCGGCGCTCGATCTTGAGCTGGATCACGGGCAGGTCGGCGGTATTCATCACGCCATGATACCGGCCCGGCCCGGTGCCCGCGCGGGCCGCCCTGGCGTCAGGCCGGCGGCGGGGCCAGATGGACGCGATCGCCGCCCGCACGCTTGGCGAGGTACATGGCCTCGTCGGCGCGCTTGATCAGCCGGTCCAGGTTGGCCTCGGCGCCGGTGGCGTCGGCTACGCCGATGGACAGCACGATCGGCAGGTCCTGGCCCTTGTGCTGCAGCGGCGCTTCGCGCAGCGCCAGCCGAAGGCGTTCGGCGACGATGCGGGCGCCGTTGGCGTCGGTGTGCGGCAGCAGCACCACGAACTCGTCGCCGCCCAGCCGGCAAAGCACGTCCTCGCCGCGCAAGACGCGGTGGGCCTGCTCCGCCAGGTGCTTGAGCATGCCGTCGCCTGCCTCGTGGCCGAGCCGGTCGTTCACCGACTTGAACCGGTCCAGGTCCAGCAGCAGCGCCGACAGCGGCCGACCCGAGCGATGGGCGGCCGCCACCAGGCGCTGGCCATGCTCTTCCAGCACGCTGCGCGCCAACACCCCGGTGAGGGTGTCGACCGAGGCGGACCGGTGTAGCGCGGCATAGGCGCGTTCGGCGTGCATCAGCGCGAAACCCAGGCTCAGGAAGATCATGGCGGTGTTGGCGTACAGGAAGACCATCAGGTCGCTGGCACCGGCCTGCAGCAGCCCCCCGGCCATTCGCGGCCACAAAGCGTGGTCGAGCACCCGCCACAGCAGCGCCGCCACGCCCAGGGCCGCGAACAGCGCGGCGGCACGGCCCGCGTGGCCCGCCGGGCTCTGGGGGCTGCCCAGCAGCGCCCGCGCCAGGGCCGCCAGCAGCACGCCGCCGGCCAGCGAGTTCACGACCACCCGCACGCTGCTGTGCGGCCAGTCCGGGGTGAACGCCAGGTTCGCCGCCACCACGGCAGCCACCCAGGCCCAAAGGGCCTGCCGACGCCCGGGCAGGCGCTGGAAGCCGCGCACCGCGTGGGTCATTTCGGCGTAGCTGGCCAGCAGCAGTGTGGTGCCCAGGCCAATGGACACCAGGTCGGGGATCTGACCGCGCAGGGACAGCCCCAGCCAGGCCAGCGGCTGCAGGCTGAGTGCAACGGTCCATGTGCGCAGGTGGCGCCGGTGTTCGATCGGGAAACCGCGGGAAACCTGCACGAACAACAGCACCGTCATCAGGCTCAGCAGGGCGCCGAACACCATGACCGTGCGCACGTCCAAGTCCATCCGATCCGCTCCCGGAGCGGCCAGCCAAGGCGGCCGGCCCAGGCCCAGCGTAGCCCAGACCGAAGCGGCGTGAGCGTATTGACGCGGGATTCATGACCTGTGGCACACTCTCGCCCCAGAAGGGGAGTAGCTCCCGCTGCCGATATCGTCATCACGGGTCCGGACGCCATTCCAAAACCCCGGTACGGCAGGCAGGTCACCAGACCTGTGAGCGAGACCTTCGCCCGCCTGCGGCGAAGCTCGTTCCATCTCGGAACATCGCGCGCGCCTGCGGTCGAAACAGGCCTCGCCACCGGAGACGTTCTTGGAAACCATTGCCACCCCCCTGATGTGGGCCGTCTTCGCGGCCTTCGTAATCGCCGCGCTCGCGGTGGACCTGCTGGTGCTGCGCCAGAACGGCCCGCACAAAGTGTCTACCCGCGAGGCCCTGGTCTGGTCCGCCTGCTGGATCGCCCTGGCCATGGCCTTCAACGTCGGCCTGTGGTGGTACCTGCAGGGCCGGATGCCCGACGCCGAGGCCGAGCGCATCGGGCTGGAGTTCCTCACCGGCTACCTGGTGGAAAAGGCGCTGGCGGTGGACAACATCTTCGTCTTCCTGATGCTGTTCACCTACTTCGGCGTGCCGGCGCAGTCGCAGCAGCGCGTGCTGATCCTGGGCATCCTGGGCGCGATCGCACTGCGCGCGGTCCTGATCTTCGTCGGCGCTGCGCTGATCGCCCAGTTCCACTGGGTGCTGTATTTCTTCGGCGCCTTCCTGCTGCTCACCGGCGCCAAGATGCTTTGGGTCGCGGGCCAGGAGCCGGACATGGACAAGAACCCGATCCTGCGCTGGATCACCGGCCACCTGCCCCTGGTCCGCCGCTACCACGGCGAAGCACTGTGGATCGGCCAGGGCAAGCGCCGCAAGTACACGCCGCTGTTCGTGGTGCTGATCATGATCGCGGTCACCGACGTGATCTTCGCGGTGGACTCGATCCCGGCCATCTTCGCCATCACCACCGACCCGTTCATCGTGCTGACCTCGAACGTGTTCGCGGTGTTGGGCCTGCGCGCGCTGTACTTCCTGCTGGCCGGCATGGCCGAGAAGTTCCACCTGCTGGCCTATGGCCTGGCCTCGGTGCTGATCTTCATCGGCGCCAAGATGCTGATCGTGGATTTCTACAAGATCCCGGTGGTGGTGTCGCTGGGCGTGGTGGCGGCCGCGCTGGCCTTGTCCATGCTGCTGAGCCTGGTGATCAGGCCCAAGCCCAAGCCTGCCCTGGCCGGCTGAAGGCGCAGGCGGGGCTTGCGCCGCCCGGCGCCGGCCCCACTTCTGTCAGATGGAAGACTCACCCCAACGCCACGCCGACGCCGTCCGGGAGCGCTTCCAGCGAGCGCTGCTGGCCAGCATGGCCTTCGTGGTGGGGCTGGGTGCGGTCTTCTTCGCCGGCCCGTGGCTGGGCGACACGCGGGCATGGAGCCTGGTGCCGCAAAGCTGGCCAGGCCTGGTCGGCGTCATCACCGCGCCGCTGCTGCACGGATCGGCTGGCCATTGGCTGGGCAACGCCGGTTCGCTGCTGATCCTGGGCACCTTGGTGGGTACGGTGTATCCGCGGGCGGCGCTGCGGGCGCTGCCGCTGATCTGGATCCTGTCGGGCGTCGGGACATGGCTGATCGGGCGACCTTCGTTCCACATCGGTGCCAGCGGCGTGACCCACGGGCTGCTGTTCCTGCTGCTGTTCCTGGGGCTGCTGCGACGCGACCGCGCGGCAATCGCCGCGGCGCTGATCGCGTTCTTCTTCTACGGCGGCATGGTGCTGACGGTGCTGCCGCGCGAAGCCGGGGTGTCCTGGGAATACCATTTCAGCGGCGCGGTCGCCGGCATCGTGGCGGCATTCATCTGGCGCCGCGCCGACCCGCAGCCGCCGCGCCAGCGCTACAGCTGGGAAGACGAAGACGACTCAGCCGACCCGCTGGACGACGCCGACGTGCTAGAGCCGCCGCGACCGCATGACGTGCCGGTGCTTTGGCATCGGCAGGACCCGCCCACCGCCGTGGTGCTGCCGTTCCGGCCGCGTACTGGCCGGGACCGCGACGCAACCGGCGGTACAACGCCCCCGCCCTAGCAACAGGCGCAGGCGGGGTGCAGACTCGCGGGACTCTGGGGGAATCCGATGTCCGGTCCGGTGTTGCCCGTCTTGCAAGGTGTGGCCGGCATGTCCGATGTCCTGGGCCTGCAGCATGCCCGCTTGGCCGAGTGGTTCCGTGGCACCACGACGGGCGCACTCAACGCCATCTATATCGTCGAGCCGCTGCGCGGTAGTGACGGCAGCGTCGCCGACTTCCGCTGCGTGTTCGCCAACCCGCTGGGCGCCGAACTGCTGCGCCTGCGCGGCCACGACCTTGCCGGCCTGACCCTGCGCCAGATAGTCCCGCCCAGTCGCATCGCCACCGTGCTGCACCAGTGCCTGGCCGTCACGGCCGACGGCGCCCCCATCGTCGAAGAGTTCGAAGTCCCGGAGTATCCCCCTGAAATGCGCTGGTTGCGCCACCACGTGGTGGCGATCCAAGGCGGCGTGGTGATCAGCAGCGAGAACATCTCGGCGCGCAAGCAGGCAAAAACCGATCTGGCGCGCCGCGAGGAGTGGTTCCGCGCCGCCGCCGAAGGCAACCTCAACGCACTCTTCATCAACGAAGCGGTGTACGACGAAGCGGGCGAGGTCGTGGACTTCGTGTTCGCCCACGTCAACGAGCAGGGCGGTCGGCTGGTCGGGATGGACCCCGCGGCGATGGTCGGGCGCAGCATCTGCGACCTGTTCCCGGTCAACCGGACCAACGGCTACTTCGAGCGCTACCGCCAGGTTTTCCTCGAGCAGCGCAGCGAGGTGGACGAATTCCCCATCGACTCGCCGACGCTCAAGGCCAAGTGGCTGCGCCAGCTCGCCGTGCCGTGGTCGGGCGGCGTGGCGCTGAGCGCCGAGGACATCACCGCGGAGGTTGCGCGCAAGCACGAGCTCGAGGCGCGCCAGCGCATGTTGGCGGCCTTTATCGAGCAGATTCCCGGGCCGGCCTGGATCGCGGATGGCCAGGGCGTGGCGCGGGTCTACAACCAGCACTTCGTAAACCTCGGCGGCGACCGCACGATCACCCAAGGCGAGCCGGTGTCGCTCGATGCGCTGTTCGGGCCAACGCAGGGCGCGATCTACCGCAGGCACAACGCCGAGCTGATCGCGAGCGGCGAAACGGACCGCGGGCTCCAGGAGGGACCCCGCACCGACGGCAGCCGGGGCTTGTACGACGTGTTCCGCTTCCCCATCGAGGCGGCGGATGAGCGCCTGGCCGGCGGCTTCGCGCTGGACGTCACCGACCATGACCAGCTGCAGCGACAGGCCAAGCTGCTGAGCGCGATCGCAAGCGAGGCCCATGACGCCATCTTCGCGCTGTCGGCCGGGGGAGAAATCGTCCAGTGGAGTGCATCGGCTCAACGCCTGTTCGGCTACCGCGCCGCAGACGCCATCGGGCAGCCGGGGACGATGCTGTTGCCACCCGGGCTGGCCGACGAACTGGGGCAGCTGCGGGCCGGGCTCGAGGTGGACCGGCCGGTGATCCGACACCCGACCCGCATACTCCGGGACGACGGCCACGAGATCGACGTGGATTTGTCACTGGCGATCTACCCGCTGGGCGATGCCGGCGAAACCTGTGTGGCCATCCTGGCAAGCGACGTCTCCGCGCGCGTACGGGCCGAGGCCCGCGCCGACTACCTCACCAGCCATGACGACGCGACCGGGCTGCTCAATCGCGAGGGCTTCGTGCAGCGCCTGTCGCGCCGCGTCCCGGGCGAAGGCCAACCGCTGGTGGCACGCATTTCCCTGCGCGAGGCCGAGACGATGCGGGAGCTGCTGGGCTCGCCCATGGTCGACCGCCTGGTGGCCGCTTATGCGCAGCGCATGCTGGCCGCGCTTGCGCGGCACGATGCGGTGGTCGGCCGGGATGGTCCCGACCAGCTGCTGCTCACGCTGGTGGGCGGTGCGCGCGCCGCCGCAGCGCTGCTGGCTGAGTGGCCGCAACTGTCTCGCGAGATTGCGCTCGACGGCCAGCTCTACAGCCTCAACCCGCGGCTGGGCTATGCGGTCGCCGACGGCACGGCCGACGAAACCAGCGAAAGCCTGCTGCGCGCAAGCGACCTGGCCCACGGCCACGCCGTCGCGCACCAAACCACCGCGGCCATCGCGTTTGAAGCCGGCATGGCCGCTCTGCTGCAGCGCCGGGTGGAGATCCAGCGCGAGCTGGGCAATGCCGTGGCGCGCAACGAGCTGTCGCTGGTGCTGCAGCCGGTGTTCGCCGACGGCGCGCCCGGCGGCGTGGTCGGCCTGGAGTCACTGTTGCGCTGGACCAGCCCGCTGCTGGGTTTCGTCAGCCCCGAGGAATTCATCCCCATCGCCGAGGAGTCCAGCGCCATCGTCGCGCTGGGCGACTGGGTGCTGGAACAGTCCTGCCGCGAGCTGAAACGGCTGGATGGCCAGGGCGGCGAAGCCCTGTACGTCGCGGTGAACGTCGCCGAGGCCCAGCTTGCCCGCGGCGACTTCACCCGGCGCATCGCCGAACTGCTGGCACGACACGGGCTGCCGCCGGAAAGGCTCGAGCTGGAGATCACCGAACGCACCCTGATGGCCGACACCGCGGCGCACCAGTCCAACCTGAGCCAATTGCGCGCCCTGGGCGTGAAGCTGTCGGTAGACGATTTCGGCACCGGCTATTCCAGCCTGTCCTACCTGCTGCGTTTCGCGGTGGACAAGATCAAGATCGACCGCAGCTTCATCGCCGGCCTGGGCGTGCACGCGAGCCATGAGGCGCTGGTACGGACCCTGGTGGCGCTGGCCGATTCGCTGGGCCTGGACTGCGTCAGCGAGGGCGTGGAAACCGAGGATCAGCGCGCCCGGCTCCGGCTGCTGGGCTGCGGCCAGTTCCAGGGCTACCTGCTGGCGCGGCCGATGGCGCCGGCGGCCCTGCATGACTGGCTGGCCGAGCGCCGAGCCCCGCCGCGTTAGCCACCGGCATGGAAACCTCCTGGACATTCGACATCCGCTCGGCCCTGCTGGTCGGGGCGATGCTCACGCTGATGATCGGCCTGGTGCTGCTGGTGGTCGGACGGGCCCTGTCGGGCGCGTACCGCACCAGCATCCACTGGTGGGTGGGGGCTACGCTGCTGCAGCCGGTGGGGTTCGTGCTGCTGAGCCTGCGCGACTCGCTGACGCCTCTGCTGACCATCCTGGTGGCCAATGCCTTCGTGACCATGGGCATGGCGGCCTACGTGGTGGCACTGCGTCATTTCTTCAGGCTGCCCTCCGGTCGCGGCCCGCTGCTGGGAATGGTCGCCGCGGCGATGCTGACGTCGCTTTACTGGGGGCTGGTGGATCCGGACCTGATAAAACGGCTGATCGCCATCTCGGTGGTGCTGGCGCTGGTGCTCGGGACCAGCGCGGCCATCATCTATCGACATGGCCGCGGCGCGGTACGGCACGTCGCCGGGGTGGCGTTCGCGGGTGCGACGGCGATCATGGCCTACCGTGCGATCTATCTGGCGTTCGATCCCAGCCAGGTAAGCACCGTGTTCCAGCTCACGCACGTGCAGCTGTTGACCTATGCCGTGGGCAGCGTGCTGCCGGTGATCGCGACCATCGGCTTCCTGCTGTTGTGCACCGAGCGCAGCCAGCATGAACTCGAGCTCGCCGCGCGGGTTGACTATCTCACCGGCTGCTACAACCGCCGCGCCATCGAGGAGCTGGCCACCCAGAGCATGGCGGCCGCACGCAGGCACGGGCTGCCGCTGTCGGTGCTAGTGCTGGACATCGACCACTTCAAGCGCATCAACGACGAGCTGGGCCACGCCATCGGCGACCTGGCGCTGGTGGAATCGGTGGCGCGTATCCGCCGCACCCTGCGTACCGAGGACGTGCTGGGGCGGTTGGGCGGCGAGGAGTTCATCGTGCTGATGCCCAACGCCGACGGCTCAAGCGCGATGAACGCGGGCGAACGTATCCGCAGCAGCTTCGCCGACCAGCCACTGCCCATGGAAGGACACCTGAAAACGGTGACGCTGTCGATCGGCCTGGCGACGCTGGCACCGATGGACGGTGAGTTCTCGCAGCTGCTCCAGCGCGCTGACCGCGCCATGTACGCAGCCAAGAACGCCGGCCGCAACCTGGTGATGCCCGACCCGATGACCGGCTGGGAGCCGGCGCCGGGCGAAAAGGCGGTCTAGCGCAGGCCCAGCTGCCGGTCGTGTACCCGCGCCAGCAGCAGCTGCGCGATGATCGCGCCGCACAGCGCCATGAACATGTCCCACTGGGTGTCCCAGACGTCGCCCTGGGTTGCCAGGAAAGCGTCAGCGTCACCGCCCCACACCAGCGCCGCCCACCATTCGATCAGCTCGAAGAAGGCACTGAACGACAGCGCCGCCGCCACCACCAGGTAGAACAGCCAGCCGCCGCGCAGCAGCGGGGTGCGGCGCAACAGCAGCTCGCGCGCCAGGATGGCGGGGACGAACCCCTGGGCGAAATGACCCAGGCGGTCGTAGTGGTTGCGCGCCATGTCGAAGGCTTCCTGGAACCACAGGCCCAGCGGTGTGAGCGCGTATGTGTGGGCCCCGCCGTAGATCAGGATCAGCGCATGCACGACCAGCAGCCAGGCCAGCAGGCGGCTGAGCGGGAAGCGGCCCCAGGCCCAGGCCACCAGCGGCAGCCCGACCGCCACCCACACCACCTCCAGCATCCAGGTCAGGCGGTCGTAAGGCGCGATGCCCGACCAGGCCAATGCACCCACGATGATGGCCACCATCAGCCAGGCTTCGGTGCGGGCGGGCGAGGTGGGGGTTGCTGCGCTGGCCATGGTGGTCCCGGAGGGGTTGTGCACGCCGCCATCATTCCATGGCCGGCGGGGCGATGTTAGTTTCCGTCGTCGCCTCCGGAGCCCGCCATGACACCGTCTGCAAAACTGCTGCTTGCCCCGCTCGCACTGTGCCTGTCCGTCGCCTGCAGCCGGACGCCCGAATCCGGTGCGCCAGCCCCGGAAGCCGCCACACCGTCCGCCGCCGCCGACGCCAGCGGCGCGCGCCGCATCGAGGCGGACGTTCGCTTCCTGGCCGACGACCTGCTGGAAGGCCGCGCGGCAGGCACGCGCGGCTACGACCTGGCGTCGCTGTACGTAGCCAACCGCTACCGCGCCATCGGGCTGGCGCCGGCCGGCGACGACGGCACGTACTTCCAGCACGTGCCGCTGCTGGAAGCCCGGCGTCAGCGCGAGGGCGCGCAGTTCGTTCTGCAGCGCGACGGCGCCAACGTCGAATTCGTCTTCCAGGACGAGTTCCTGCCGGGGGTGAACTACAGCGCCGCCAGCCACGCGGTGAGCGCACCGCTGGTGTTCGTCGGCCAGGCCGTGCACGCGCCCGAACTGGGATACGACGACTTCAAGGACGTTGACGTGCGCGGCAAGGTGGCGGTGTATTTCTCCGGTGCTCCCTCGGCCTTCACCAATACCCAACGTGCCTTCCACGCCTCGGGCCGGGAAAAGATGGCGCAGCTGGTCGCGCAAGGTGCCATCGGCGCCATCGGCATCGGCAACCCGGTGGACGACGCCAAGTACCCGTGGGCCCGCGGCGCCAGCAACTGGCAGATGCCCGGCATGCGCCTGGTGGACGCCGACGGCAAGCCGGTGGACGCCTGGCCCGAGCTCAAGGCCACCGCCACGCTGAGCGTGGCCGGAGCGCGCAGGCTGCTGGCCGGTGCGCCGATGGCGGCGGACGAGATCTTCGAGCGGCGCGAAAGTGGCAAGCTTGAATCGTTCGACCTGCCCGGGCAGGTCACGCTGGCCGGCGCCACCACGCTGCAGCGGCTGGACAGCCGGAACGTGGTCGGCAAGCTTCCCGGCTCGGACCCCGCGCTGGCGGCCGAACACATCGCCTACTCGGCGCACCTGGACCACATCGGCCTGGGCGCCGAGGTGGCCGGTGACGGCATCTACAACGGCGCCTTCGACAACGCGCTGGGCATCGCGGTGATGCTGCAGGCGGCGACCGAGCTCAAGGCCGACGCCACCGCCCCGCGCCGCTCGCTGCTGTTCGTTGCGGTGACGGCCGAGGAACGCGGGCTGCTGGGCGCTACCTGGTTCGCCCAGTTCCCCACGGTGCCCAAGGCCTCGCTGGTGGCGAACATCAACATGGACATGCCGGTTTTCCTCACCGAGGTCACCGACGTGGTGCCGATCGGCATCGAGCACAGCACGCTGGAAGCCGACGTGCAGGCGGCCGCCGCGCAGCTGGGCGTGGGTCTGACGCCCGACCCCAAGCCCGAGGAAGTGGTGTTCGTGCGCTCCGACCAGTACGCCTTCGTGCGCGAAGGCATCCCGGCGGTGTACCTGGACGCGGGCATCAAGGCGCGCAACCCCGATATCGACGCGCTGGCGCTTTACGAGGACTTCCTCACCGGCCACTACCACCAGCCCAGCGACGAAACCGACCTGCCGATCAACTACGCCAGCGCCGCGATGCTGTCGCGCCTGAACGCCGCCATCGGCCGCCGCGTCGGCGACGCCGACACCCGCCCGGCCTGGAAGGCCGGCGACTTCTTTGGCGATAAATTCGGCCAGCGCACGCCGTAAGCCTGCAAGAACGGGGTCAGGTTCACTTCTGACCCCGTTTTCAGCCGGCGAGGTGGCGTAGGGGGAGGGCGCGGGCTTGTTTGACGGTGCGCAGGACGAAGCTGGAGTTGACGTCGGCGACGCCGCTGGCGTTGAGCAGGTGGTCGAGCAGGAAGCGCGAGAAGTGCGCCAGGTCCTGCACCGCCACGTGCAGCAGGTAGTCCATGTCGCCGGTGAGCGCATGGCAGGCCACCACTTCGTCCCAGGCCGCCACGCGCTGCGTGAATTCGGCGATGGCGTCGGTATCGTGGCGCGCCAGCTGCACGCGCACGAACGCCTGCAGGCCCAGGCCGACCCGGGCCGGATCGATCAGCGCGGCGTAACCGGCCAGCACGCCGTCCTGTTCGAGCCGCTGCACGCGGCGCAGGCAGGCCGAGGCCGACAGCCTGACCCGCTCGGCCAGCTCAGCGTTGCTGATGCGGCCCTCGCGCTGCAGGATGGCGAGCAGGGAAAGATCGGTGCGGTCCAGGCGATTGGCGTCCATTCACGGCTCCCTAGGACATTTCTTCGCAATTATATTGCGCACAACGGCCCGTTTCGCACAACAACGCAAACTTCTTGCGCGGCCCCGCCGTTAGACTGGACGCTGTCCCGGAGGCCGTCCCGATGAACCCGCCCAAGCGCGTCGAACACCAGATGACCGACAAAGGCTACGTGCCGGTCTACACCACCGACGTGGTCGAACAGCCCTGGGACAGCTACACCGACGAAGACCACGGCGTCTGGGCGACGCTGTTCGAGCGCCAGCGGAAAATCCTGGTGGGCCGCGCCAGCGACGAATTCCTGCACCAGCAGCAGGCGATGGGCATGACGCCCGACCGCATCCCCAAATTCACCGAACTCAACCCCGTGCTCAAGCAGGCCACCGGCTGGGAGTTGATCGGCGTCGAGGGCCTGCTGCCCGAACTGACCTTCTTCGAACACCTCGCCAACCGCCGCTTCCCGGTGACCTGGTGGATCCGCAAGCGCGACCAGCTCGACTACCTCGCCGAGCCGGACCTGTTCCACGACCTGTTCGGCCACGTGCCGCTGCTGATGAACCCGGTGTTCGCCGACTACATGGCCGCCTACGGCCGCGGCGGCGTCAAGGCGCACGCCATCGGCCCCGATGCGCTGGTGAACCTGACGCGGCTGTACTGGTACACGGTGGAGTTCGGCCTGATCCGCCAGCCCGACGGCCTGCGCATCTACGGCAGCGGCATCGTGTCGTCCAAGGGCGAATCCATCCACTGCCTGGAATCGGCGTCGCCCAACCGCATCGGCTTCGACCTCGAGCGCATCATGCGCACCCGCTACCGCATCGACAGCTTCCAGAAAACCTACTTCGTCATTGACAGCTACGAACAGCTGATGGAAGCCACCGGGCCCGACTTCACCCCGATCTACGCGCGCCTTGCCGCGCACGACAGCTTCCCGGCCGGCTCGGTGCAGCCCGGCGACACCGTGCACCAGCGCGGCACCGGCGAAGGCTGGCCCGAAGGCGCCGACGCCTAGCCGGCTACCGCATCAGGCGCCGCGGCCACCGCAGCCGCGCGGCGCTTGGGCAGGTACTTGCGGGTCAGGTACACGCCGGCCAAAGACGCCACCACCAGCGGCGCCAGCCACGCCAGGTTGAGCAGGCTCGAGCCCGCCAGGAACGGCAGCACCTTGGGCAGGCCGATGGTGAGGAAGGCGATATGGGTGGCGATGCCGTTGCCCAGCATCGCGCCCAGGTGCTGGCGCAGCGGCCAGCGCGCATCTTCCGGCTCGCGCCGCGAGAACCGCCACATGTTCACCGCGCCGATGATGCCGATGCTGGAGAACGCCACGAAGATCACCTGCATCTGGTTGGTGACGAAAAGCCCCACGTACGCGATCGCCAGGCCGCTCAGCAGGTTGGCCGCCATCAGCGCGCGGTAAACCGGACCGGTGAAGCGGGCCCAGTCGCGCTTGTCCTTCACCGCGCGCCAGCTGGTCCAGACCGAGGTGACCGTGATGATGATCAGGTAGGCCAGGAAGCCGCCCGCCACAGGATTGCGCGCCGCCAGCGTCGCCGTCAGGGGCACCGCCGCCAGCAGCAGTCCGGTCATCGCCAACAGGTAGGCCTTGCCCGAGAGGCGATGGATCGGACTGCCCTTGCGGCTAAGTCCCGAAGTCCAGAACGTAGCCAGGGCCAGGATGCCCAGGCCGACGTGGACGAAGTAACTCAAGGTGTGCAGGGTCATGGCGGTTTCCTCCGGTATGGAAACAGTGTTGCGGACGCGGCCGGGGTGGTCAGGTGCCGGCGGTCATCGCGGCGTGGTGCCGGAAGTCACTTTCTGCACGGCCGGGCTTGAGTACCGGACTCGCGCGGCCCAAGCTGGTCGCATGAACCCACGCCTGCGCACCCTGCTGTCGCCGCTCAACTTCGCCGGTTACCTGGCCTGGGGCGCGATCGGCTTCGAGATGCTGATCTCCCACGATCCGGCCGACACCGGCATGGCCGTGCCGCTGGCCGCCGTGGCCGCGCTGCACCTGCTGTTCCTGGCGCTGTTCATGATGGTGACGTCGGGCCAATCGGTGTCGCGCGGCACCCAGGCGATGGTGCTGGCGCAGATCGGACTGGCGTTCGTACTGATGGCCTTGGCGCGCTACAGCTCGGTGCCGATCCTGCTGATCCTGTGCGTGGTGCAGCTGGTGCGCGTGTTCAATGCGCGGCTGTCGGTGGTGATCATCCTGGCAATGAACATCGTCGTGTTCTTCATCTACCGGGACCTGTGGCAGCTGCGCTCGCCGATGATCTCCACCCTGATGCACATGAGCTTCCAGGGCTTCGCGTCGCTGACGGCCTGGTTCGCGTTTCGCGCCGAGCAGACCCGCGACGAACTGGCGGCCACCAATGCCGACCTGCTCGCCACCCGCAGCCTGCTGGCCGAAAGCGCGCGCGACTCCGAGCGGCTGCGGCTGTCGCGCGAGCTGCACGACGTGGCCGGCCACAAGCTCACGGCGCTGAAGATCAACCTGGCCGCCCTGGCGCGCGACCCGCGCATGCCCGGCGACGAGCGCATTGGGCTGTGCGCACGGCTGGCCGACGAACTGCTGGCCGACATCCGCGGCGTGGTGCAGCAGATGCGCCAGGACGAAGGGCTGGATCTGGCCGCGGCCATCCACACGCTGGCGCGCCCGTTCCCGCGGCCGCACCTGGAGCTGGAAATCGCCGATGACGCCCGCGTGGCCACGGTGGCCCAGGCCGAAGCCGTACTGCGCGCCGTGCAGGAAGGCCTCACCAATGCCGTGAAGCATTCCCAGGCGCACACGCTGTGGGTGGTGCTGCGCCGGGACGGTGACGCGCTGCGCCTGGACATCCGCGACGACGGCCGCGGCAGCGGCGCGGTGCGCGCGGGCAACGGCCTGAGCGGCATGCGCGAACGGCTGGAAGCCATCGGCGGCGGGCTGGAGGTGCAGCGGACCGAAACCGGCGGCGTCCACCTGCAGGCCTGGCTGCCCGTGGCCGCATGAGCGACGACGGCAGGGTTGCGCTGCGCATCGCGCTGGCCGACGACCAGGCCCTCGTGCGCAGCGGCCTGAAGGCGCTGCTGGCGGGCTTCGAAACGCTGGAGGTTACGGTGGAAGCCGATGACGGCCAGGCACTGCTGGACGCGCTGCTCGTTTCGCAGGTGGACGTGGTGCTGTCCGACATCCGCATGCCCGGCCTGGACGGCCTGGGCCTGGTGCGCGCGCTGCGCGAACGCGGCGACGCTACGCCGGTGGTGCTGCTGACCACTTTCGACGACGCCGTGCTTCCGCTGCGCGCCGCCGAAGCCGGCGCCCAGGGCTTCCTGCTCAAGGACGCGTCGCCGGAAGACCTGCTGGAGGCCATCACCCGCGTCGCCGCCGGCGAAACGCTGCTGGCGCCGGTACCCACCGACCCGGTGCGCGCCCGCTACGCCTACCGCGACCAGTCCGCGCCCACCGACACCTTCAGCGAACGCGAGGTGTCGATACTGCGGCTGCTGGCCGGCGGTTATTCCAACCGCGAGATCGCCAAGGCCGTGTTCCTGTCGGAGGGCACGGTGAAGAACTACGTGTCCGACATCCTCGACAAGCTCGGCACCCGCGACCGCACCCGCGCGGTGCTCAAGGCGATCACGCTGCGCATCATCTGAGCGTGCGGCCGGGGCTTACTCCGAGCCGTCGTCGAGGTCCTGGGGTGGCTTGGGTGGCGGGAAGTCGCCCCGGTCGTAGTACCAGTCGTTGATGTCCAGCCCGTCGCGCACGTCGCCCGCCTGCACCTGCACCAGCTGCAGCGCATGGTCGTCGCAGCCCGTGGCGCCGCTGGCCAGGCAGGCGCTGGCTGCGCTGAGCAGGCCGGGGTCGCCTTCGGTGCCCGTGTCCTGCGGCCAGGCCAACAGCCACCAGGCGCCGGCCGGCACATCGAGCCAATAGGTGGCCTGGCCGGCCACGGTGCGGAAGCAGACCGCCGTGCCCGGGTCGGTGCTGTCCACCGCGCACACGCGCATCACCGGCAGCTCCTCGGACGGGTAGGTGATACGGCCGGTGAGGCGCGCGGGCAGCGGGCCGGTGACTTCGGCCGGCGTGGGCGCAACCAGCCCGGCGGCCACCGCTGCGTCTTCCGCCGGCGCGGCTGCGGGTGCCGCCGCCTCCGGCACGGGTGCCGGCGTGCAGCCAGCCAACACCAGCACGATCAACCAGGTTTGCCGCATGGGGAAGCCTCCACGTTTCAAAGGAAAACCAGCACGGCCGAAGCCGCCAGCACCGACGCCGCCAGCCCGCCGCCAACGCGCAGCGCATAGCCGCCGCCACCGCTGGCCCAGGCCACGCCGGTCTTGGCCAGGCCGCTGGCCAGCAGCAGGCCTACCAGGCCCAGGCGCGCCTCGTCGGCCGACAGCACGCCGTTCTTGAACAGGTTGCCCACCGTCGCCACCGCGGCGTGCAGTTCGGCCAACGCGGCCACCACGGCCACGACCATGGCCCCGCGCGGGCCCACCCAGGCATTGAGCGCCGCGGACAGGAACAGCACCGCCGCGATCACCGCCGCGAACACCAGCGCATGCCGGAACTGGAACATCTTCGTGTCGGCGGTCGGCGGCGGCACCGCGTCGGCACCGTTGCCGCGCAGTCCCAACAGGCCTCCGGCGGCCAACACCGCCGCCGCGGCCGCCAGCTCGGCCCACAGCTGCTCGAGCAGCGGCGGCGACACCGCCAGCAGGATCGGCACGAACAGGCTCAGTGACGCCAGGTTGGCCAGCATGGCCGCGCCCACGGCGGGCCGCAGCAGCGCCGGCGTCTCGCGCACCCGCTGGCCGAACCCCGCCACCGCCGCCGTGGACGACACATAGCCGGCGAAGAAGCCGGCGATGGCCAGCCCGCGGCGGTTGCCGACCACGCGCAGCGCCACGTGGCCCAGCGCGCTGATCGCCATCACCAGCACCACCAGCGTCCACAGCACGGACGGATTGAACACGTCGAACGGACCCAGCGTGCGATCGGGAATCAGCGGCAGCACCACCAGGGCCGAGGCCAGCAGCACCAGGCCGTCGTGCACCTCGCGTTCGCTCATCAGGTCACGGGTGAGGCGGTGCAGGGGCTGCTTGGCATAAAGCAGCACCGCCATCACCACGCCCAGGCCGGCCGCGAGCGGCGGTGCGCGCATGGCCACGCCGCCCAGCAGGCAGATCGCCACCAGGGCGATCTCGCTGGTAAGCCCGGGATCGCTGTCGCGGGTCTGGCGATAGCTCAGCGCCACGAACACGCCCATCAGGGCCACCGTGACCGCGAAGGCCAGCGGGTCTATCCACAGCGACACCGCGCCCGCCATGGCCGCCAGGCCGTGGGTGCGCAGGCCGGCCACGATCACCGCATCGGCCTTGCGCCGCTCGCGCACCGCGCCCACCAGCAGGCCCACGCCCAGGGCGGTGGCCAGGGCCTTGACGATGTCGAGGTCGAATTCAGGCATGCGGCGATTCTTACACGCGCTTGCATGGCCGGCGCCAGCCCGGACAATGCCCACTTCAGCCGCTGCCCGGTCCCGCCATGAAGCCGATCTCGCTTACCCGCTACCTGATCCAGGAACAGCACGCCGGCCGCATCAATGCCGACCTGCGGCTTTTGATCGAAGTGGTGGCCCGCGCCTGCAAGACCATCTCCATCGCCGTGGGCAAGGGCGCGCTGGGCGGCGTGCTGGGCGACGCCGGCAGCCCGGGCCAGCAGAGCATGAACATCCAGGGCGAGGCGCAGAAGAAGCTTGACGTGCTCAGCAACGACATCCTGCTGGAAGCCAACGCCTGGGGCGGCCACCTGGCCGGCCTGGCGTCGGAGGAGATGGAGCACAGCCAGCCGATCCCCGACGCCTTCCAGCGCGGCAACTACCTGCTGCTGTTCGACCCGCTGGACGGCAGCTCCAACATCGACGTCAACATCTCGGTGGGCACCATCTTCTCGGTGCTGCGCTGCCCGGACGACGTGGTGTCGCCGGGCGACGAACATTTCCTGCAGCCGGGCACCGACCAGGTGTGCGCGGGCTACACCACGTACGGACCCAGCACCATGCTGGTGCTGACGGTGGGCCACGGCACGCATGCCTTCACGCTGGACCGCGAGGTGGGCGGCTTCGTGATGACCGCGCGCGACATGCAGATCCCGCCGGACACGAAGGAATTCGCCATCAACATGTCCAACCAGCGCCACTGGGAGCCGCCCATGCAGGCCTACGTCGGCGAGCTGCTGGCCGGCAGGGAAGGTCGGCGCGGCAAGGACTTCAACATGCGCTGGGTGGCCAGCATGGTGGCCGACGTGCATCGCATCCTGACCCGCGGCGGCGTGTTCTTCTACCCCATGGACGACAAGTGCCGCGCCCAGGGCGGTAAGCTGCGGCTGATGTACGAAGCCAATCCGATGAGCTTCATCGTGGAACAGGCCGGCGGTGCCGCCAGCACGGGCCATCAACGCATGCTGGACGTGCAGCCCACCGGCCTGCACCAGCGCGTGCCGGTGATGCTGGGCTCTCGCAACGAAGTGGCCGAGGCGGTGCGCCACCACGCCGGCGCGGGATCGGTCGGGTGAGCCAGGCCGGCGCCGACTTCATCGAAGTCTACGAAGCCGCGCTGTCGCGGGAAACCTGCGCCCACCTGGTGGCCGCATTCGAAGCCAGCGGCGCGGCGGTGCCGGGCAAAGTGGGCGGCGGCGTGCTGCCCGAGCTCAAGGACAGCCGCGACATCCAGCTCGGCGGCCAGCCCGAATGGCGCGACGCCGAGAACGCGCTCAACAACGCGGTGTTCAAGGGCCTGCTGGCCTACCTGCGCAAGTACCCCTACGCGCTGATCGCGCCGCTGATGCTGCAGGTCCACGGCGCCGACGGCAGGCCGCGGCGCATCGCCGCGCAAGACTTCGACGCCATGGACGACGCGGCGCTGTCGGGCCTGGTGCGCACGGTGCTGCGCCCGGGCGCCATCAACCTGCAGCGCTACACCGACGGCCAGGGCGGCTACCCTTACTGGCACTGCGAACTCTTCCCGCGCGACCCGACGGCCGAAACGCTGCACCGCCACGTGCTGTGGACGATCTACCTCAACGACGGCTTCGAGGCCGGCGAAACCGAGTTCCTGCACCAGCACCGCAAGATCACGCCGCGCGCCGGCAGCCTGTTAATCGCCCCCGCGGCGTTCACCCATACCCACCGCGGCAATCGCCCCGAGGGCGGCGACAAGTACATCGCCACCAGCTGGATCCTGTTCCAGCGCGCCGAGACGCTGTTCGCGGCGCGCTGACCGGCATGTCACTGAACGAACTGCTGCCTCAGCTCAAGCCCGCACTGGCGGGCATCTGGATCGCCTACCTGGTGGTGCTGGCGGGCTGGATCGTGCTGCAGAAGCGCGAGCCCATCGCCACCCTGAGCTGGCTGCTTTCGCTGGCGCTGCTGCCGGTGCTGGGGCTGGTGATCTACCACTTCTTCGGTCCGACGCGGATCAGGCGCCAGCAGCTGCGCCGCTCACGCTCGCGCGCCAGCCTCAACGACACGCTGCCGTCGGGGCTCAAGGCCGGCGACGATTCCACGACCATCGCCCGCCTTGGCCTCGCCGCCACCGGCTACCCGCCCAGCACCGCCACCCGCCTGGACCTGCTGGTGGGCGGCGGCGACACCTACGACGCGCTGAACGAAGCCATGGCCGGCGCCAACGACCACCTGCACGTGGAGTACTACATCTTCGAGCCCGACCAAACCGGCATGCAGATGCGCGACGCCCTGGTGGCCGCCGCCACGCGCGGTGTGCGGGTGCGCCTGCTGCTCGACGCCATCGGCTCAAGCCGGCTCCACCGCCGCTTCCTGGCGCCGCTGCAGGCGGCCGGCGTGGAGATCGCCTGGTTCCACCCGGTGCGGCTGCGCTGGCTGTGGCGGCCCCGAATGAACCTTCGCAACCACCGCAAGGTCGTGGTGGTGGACGGGCGGATCGGCTTCACCGGCGGCATCAACGTCACCGACGAGGAAAACGATCGGCTGCGCAGCGATGCCTTCCGCGACCTGCACCTGCGGCTGGAAGGGGAGGTGGTGCGCTGGCTGCAGCTGGCGTTCCTGGAAGACTGGCACTACGCGACGGGCAAGGCGCTGCGGGACGACAAGTTCTGGCCCGATGTCTGCGCCGGCGACGTAGTGGCCCAGGTGCTGCCGGCGGGTCCCGACTCGCCCTGGGAGGCCATCCACCGCGTGCAGGTGGAAGCCATCCACCAGGCCAACCGCCGGGTCTGGCTGGTGACGCCGTACTTCGTGCCGGGTGAAGCGGCGCGCATGGCGCTGACGTCCGCGGCGCTGCGCGGCCACGACGTGCGGGTGATCGTGCCGGCGCGCTCTGATTCACGGGTCGTTTCCGCCGCTGCACGCTCGTACTACGACCACCTGATCGCGGCAGGCGTGCGCGTGTTCGAGTACGGTCCCTGCATGCTGCACACCAAGGCCCTGCTGGTGGACGACGACCTGTGCCTCATCGGAAGCGCCAACTTCGACCACCGCAGCTTCCGGCTCAACTTCGAGCTGAGCCTGCTGATGCACGACCGCGAGCTCGCCGCGACGCTGCAGGCCGTCATGGAAGAAGACCTGGGCAACTGCCAGGAAGTGAAGGCGGACCGACCGGCGGCGGCGTTTTCCCGCCGGCTGGGCGATGCCTGCGCCCGCCTGCTGTCGCCTTTGCTCTAGGCTGCAGGGGATCGCCGCAGCTGCCCCGGCTTGGGCTAAACTCCGGGCAAAACACGAGGTGTCCCATGCATTGGATGTATCTCTTCGCATCGTTGGCCTGCCTGGCGCTGGCCATGGTCCGCACCATGCCCACCTTCGGCGTGCTGGTGTTCCTGGCCGGCGCGCTGGGCTTCATGTTGGCGTGGATCCTGGGCTGGGTGTCGTCGCGCATCTCCAGCAAGTCGCGCGACGTCAGCTACATCATGAGCGGCGACGAGCTCAAGCGCCTGCGCGAACAAGCGCAAGCCCGCAAACTGTCCCAGACCGGCCAAGCCGCACCCGGTGAACACCGCGGCGAATCCTGACCGGTCACGGCGGACGCTCTGCGGCAATCCATCCCCTGCCTACCTGCGCCCCGGAGGGCTCGATGAACCTGCTCATTTTCCTGATCATCGGCGCCCTGGCCGGCTGGCTTGCCGGCGTGGTGATGAAGGGCCGCGGTTTCGGCCTGCTGGTGAACATGGTGGTGGGCGTGCTGGGCGCGTTCTTCGGCGGCTGGCTGCTGCCCAGGCTGGGCGTGGGTATCGGTGGCGACTTCGGCCTGTTCTTCACCGCCTTCATCGGTGCGGTGGTGCTGCTGGCGATCATCGCGCTGATAAAGCGCGCCTGAAACGCACCTGGCGTCAGCGCGGCGTGCCCCGCCGGCAGGCATCCGAGCAATAGACCACCTGGGGCCAGTCGCGCTCCCATTTCTTGCGCCATTGGAAATCGCGGCCGCAGACCGGGCAGGTTTTCACCGGCCGGGGCGCCTTTGTGCTTCGGCGCTCAGCCGGCATCCGACTCGATCCGGTTGCGGCCGCCGCGCTTGGCGGCATAAAGCGCGGCGTCGGCGCGGCGCAGCAGCGAATCCGGTTCCGCCTGCATTTCCGGCACGAAGCCGGCCACGCCGATGCTGACCGTCATGCCGGCGTCGCTGGCGGCGATCGCGGCGCGGATGGTTTCCGCGCGACGCGTCGCCTCGACCTGGTGCACGCCGGGCATCAGCAGCGCGAACTCCTCGCCGCCGTAGCGCGCCAGCAGCTCGCGCTGCGGATCGTGCTGCTCGTTCAGGCGCTGGGCGATGCCGCGCAGCTGCACGTCGCCC
The DNA here is from genome assembly GCA_003241895.1 of Lysobacteraceae bacterium. Lineage (GTDB taxonomy): Bacteria > Pseudomonadota > Gammaproteobacteria > Xanthomonadales > Xanthomonadaceae > Arenimonas. Next base: position 94,036 of record QBLY01000007.1, on the reverse strand, counting down.
TCCAGGTGGCCGTGCGCGTCGTTGTAGGCCTTGAAGTTGTCCACGTCGATCATCAGCACCGACAGCGGCCGACGCTGGTCGAGGCAGCGGAACCATTCCCGGCGCAGTCCGTTCTCTAGCGCGCGGCGATTGGAAACCCCGGTCAGCGCGTCTTCGGTAACCAGCTCGGCCAGCTTCTTGTTGACCTCTTCGAGTTCGCGCGTGCGCTCGGCGATGCGCGCCTCGAGACGGCGATTGGCGGCGAGGAAGCGTTCGGTGCGCTGGCGCACCGCCCAGAGCGTGGTGGCGATGGCCAGGCTGGCGAACGCCGCCAGCAGCAGGGCCAGCATCCACCACTGTTCATACCAGCGCGGCTCGACGCGGAAGTGATAGCGGATCGATGGCGCCAGGCGGCCATTGAGCGTGCGTGCCTCGACTTCCAGGACGTAGTCGCCGGCAGGCAGCGCGCGCACGAACAGGTCGCGGTCGGTCCAACTGCTCCAGTCCGGCGTCACCCCGTGCAGCATGTAGCGGAACTCCGCGCCGCTTTCCATGCTGACCATGGCGAAGCGCAAGTTCAGGCTGTGGCCCGGCGGCACCTGCACCGCCGCCGGGCCGCTGGTGGTCGGCAGCCGCAACGTGCTGCCGTCGGGGCTGCGCGCGCGCACGCTTTCCATCGACAGCTGCAGGGGCTGTGGCTGCGGCGCCGGCTCGTCCGGGTTGTACTGCAGGATGCCGTTCCAGGTGGAGATGCGCAGGACGCCGTCGCTGCCGTAGCGCAGGTAGTCGTAACCGGCGGCGCGCTGTTCACCCGGGTACAACGGCTGCCATTCGCCGCCCTTCTCGGCCCGGTGCCACAGCTGGCGCGACGTATAGGCGTAGTCACCCAGCGGGGTTTCCTGCACCGACAGTTCGAACGGGCGTTCCACCAGCGTGAACGGCGGCGCGACATCCGCCACGAAGCGATCGCCCTCCAGCACGAACCCGGCCGTGCCGCTGACCGCGTGGATCCGGCCGTCGAGCTGGTAAACGCTGGTGCCTGCGCGCGGGTCCACCGCCAGGCCGCGGGCATCGTTGAACACTTCCTGCTCAAGGACTTTTCCAGCGCCCAGGTCCAGCTGCCAGCGCTGCAGTGGGCCGCGGCTGTCGCCAAGCCACAGCACGCCGGGCGCGGATTCCTCCAGGCCGAAGACGCTGATGTCGTTGAGTGGAAGGGCGGTCTGCAGCTGCCAGCGACCACCCACCTTGCGAACCAGCAGCAGTTCGGTGGCGCTCATCGCATACACAAGGCCTTCGACGTGGTCAGAGGCCTGGACGGTGTAGACGCCGCTTTCGGTGTCGCGATAAAGCGAACGCGGCTGGGTGGCGCCCGGGTCGAGCACCAGCAGTCCCTCGCGAAGTCCCACCAACAGCCCGGCATCGGTGGAAAGCAGCGCATGGCCTTCGAACTCGGTCCACGGCAGCAGCGCATTGGAAAGCGTGCCGTCGGCGGATGAGGTCATGCGCGTGATGCCGCGGGTGGAGGCGATCCACAGCGCGCCTTCGTGCCATTCAAAGTCGATCGGGGTGCCAAGCACGCCTTGCGCCTGGCCGATCGAGGTCCACGGCGAAGGCAGGGAGACGCGCACCAGGTCGCCGTCGCTGGCGACCCACAGGCCGCCCTCGCGGTCGAGGCCCATGGCCTGGATGCCGAACGGGCCGAGTTTGATCTGTTCGCGCAGCTCCAGGTCCGGGCTGATCCGGAACAGCTCGCCATCCAGTGTCGCCACCGCGAAGCTCTTGTCCACGAGCTCCTGGACCACGTAGCTGCGCTTGCCCTTGAGCAGGTCGGCCGCCTCACCGGGTACCGCGACCAGACCGTTGGCGTCGGCGCGGTAAAAGCCGTCGCGACTCACCAGCAGGAGCGAGTCGCCCTGGTCCAGCAGTCCCACGAGCATGCGTTTGGCGAAGGTTTCACCGCCCGGCACCAGGATGAACTTGCCGTCCTCGTAGCGGCACAGGCCGAGGCCCTCGACGCGCGCATACAGGCGGCCTGCCGCAGGGTAGAAGCTGCGCACGTTCGGATCGAGCGGCCACTGCTTGGCTTCGCCCGTGTCATAGGGCACGAAGTGCATTGATTTCTCGGCGCGGAAGAACACGCCGGTTTCAGTGGTGATGGTTTCCCAGACGATGCCGACGAAGCGCTGGTCACCTCGAAGGCCTGCGCGCTCAAGCAGTTCTTCATAGGCCAGTTCGCCGTCGCCATTGCGCACCAGGCGACCAAACGTGTCGTAGCCGCCAACGTACACCTGGCCGTCGGCACCCGTGCCCAGGGAGCGCGCGGCGGCCCGGCCGGGCAGCTGGGTGATGGTCCAATCCACGCCGTCATGGCGCAGCACGCCTTCGACGTTGCCCACGTACAGCTCACCGTCCACACCGGTGGTGATGGCGAGGTGGGTCGGGGTGGCCTTGGTGTCCTCGGCGCTGAAATGCCGGAGCAGCGGTTCGCCGGGGATGGCCTTCGCCGGAACAGCCGCCGGCAGCAGGCAGGTCAGCGCCAGGAGGAAAACCAGCAGCAGTGGTGTCGGGTGCATCGACGGATTATCCATCAAAGGCGCGCCCGGAACCGCCCCGGGTGGGGTTTCCGGGGCAGGGTGCAGCGGGTAGTCTGGCGGCATGACCGTGCTCAGCGTCAACGTCAACAAAGTCGCCGTACTGCGCAACTCCCGCGGCGGCTCCGAGCCCAGCGTCGTGGCGCTGGCGGAGGCCGCCATCGCGGCCGGCGCCGGCGGCATCACCGTGCATCCGCGCCCCGACCAGCGCCATATCCGTCCCGACGACGTACGGGCCCTCGCCGGCGTGGTGGCCGGACGGGTGGAGTACAACCTAGAGGGCAATCCGTTTGCGCCGTCCCGTCCGGGATATCCCGGCTTCCTTGCCCTGGTGGCGGCGGTGCGGCCAGACCAGGCCACGCTGGTGCCCGATGGCGACGGGCAGCTGACCTCCGACCACGGCTTCGACCTGCACCGGGACGCCGAGCGGCTGCGCCCGCTGGTGGCCCAGCTGAAAGCCCTGGACGTGCGCGTGTCCCTGTTCATGGACGCGGGAGCCCAGGGCCTGGAGCTGGCGGCAGCCATCGGCGTTGATCGGATCGAGCTCTACACCGGGCCTTACGCCGAGGCCCATGCCGCCGGCGACGCCAAGGAAGCCCTGTCCCTGTGCGCCGACACGGCACGCGAAGCGCTTGGGCTCGGATTGGGCGTCAATGCCGGCCACGATCTGAGCCAGGCCAACCTGGGGCAGTTCCTGCGCGGGGTTCCGGGCGTCCTGGAGGTTTCCATTGGCCACGCGCTTTTCAGCGAGGCGCTGCATGACGGCCTGGCGCCGACGGTCCAGGCCTACCGGGCGATCATCGCTCAAGCCACCGGGAGCTGACGCCCAGCCCGGCACCGGCCGGGGTTCGCGCGGCTCAGGGCTCCAGCAGACCGATGTTCTCGATGCCGGCGCGCTTCGCGGCGGCCATGGCCGTGGCGGCGGACTGGTAGTCGGCGTCGGCGCTGACGGCCAGCTTCAGCACGCCTTCGGGCTGGACGAGGTTCCATTCGGCGAGCTCCCGCTCCAAGGCCGCGGGCGTCATGGCGACGCCATCCAGGCGGAACAGGTCGCCGGGTTCGACCTGCAGTTCGCGCTCGACGCGCGGCGGCGGCGTCCGCCGGCTTTCCTGAGACAGGCCCATGCCGATGCGCATGTCCATCAGCGGGGCGGTGACCATGAAGATCACCAGCAGCACCAGCATCACGTCCACCAGGGGCGTGATGTTCATTTCCGACATCGTGTCCGAAGCGTTCCGCGCGGCGGTAAAGGCCATGGTGCGTCTCCTTCCGGTGAGGGCACTTTCGTTCTACGCCCGGGACGCGGTGGAGAGCAAGCAAAAAAAACGCCGCCCGAAGGCGGCGCTGCTGCAGGTTGCGGGAAACCTCGCCTTACTGGCCGGGATCCACGAAAGCAATCTTTGCCATGCCGGAGTTCTTGGCCCGGGAAAGGACCTTGGCCAGCATTTCGTACTGAGCGTCGGGATCGGTCTCGATTTCCAGCGTCGGCTGGACCGTGCGCTGGGCTTCGACTTCCAGCGACGACTGGAGCACCGAGATCGGGATCGGCGAGTTGTTCCAGGTAACGGTGCCACCTGCCTCGATCCGCAGGCGGATCGGCTCGGGCGGATCCTTCGGCTGCGGCGGCGGATTGGTGGTGCGCTGCGGCAGGTCGACCTGGATCTGGTAGGACAGGGCGGGGGCGGTGACCATGAAGATGATCAGCAGCACCAGCATGACGTCCACGAGGGGCGTCACGTTGATGTCGGCCATCGGGCCAGCGCCGGAGTTGGAGGTGAATGCCATGCGGGTTTCTCCTCAGCGCTCGGGCGTGGACACGAAGCCCACCTTGCGGATACCGGCCAGGCGAACCTTCTTCACCACGTCGGCGATGATCTGGTACCGGGTGATGTTGTCGGCGCGCACGTCCACCTGCGGCTGCGGCGTACGCTGGGCCAGGACGGCCAGGCGTGCGTCGAGCATGTCAGGGTTCACTTCCTCGTCGTTCCAGTAGACCTTGCCGCCCGCCGTCACCGCCAGGGTGATGGGGGGCAGGTCGATGTCCGGCTTTGCGGCAAGGGTGGCCTGGGGCAGGTCGACCTTGACCTTATGCGACATCAGCGGCGCGGTGATCATGAAGATGATCAGCAGCACCAGCATCACGTCCACGAGGGGCGTGACGTTGATGTCGGCCATCGGGCCACCACCGGATGAATTGCTTGAAAAGGCCATTCCTGCGACTCCTGGTTGGACTTCGTGACTCAGCGCTTGGCCGGCATGTCGCCGACGCGCGAACCGGTCGCGAAGAAGTCGTGCAGGTCGTGGGCGAAGGTGTCGAACTTGGCGTACGTGTTGCGGTTGGCGCGGTTGTACGCGTTGTACGCAAGCACGGCCGGGATGGCGACGAACAGGCCGACGGCGGTCATGATCAGCGCCTCGCCGACCGGGCCGGCAACGGCGTCGATGGAAGCCTGGCCGGTGGCGCCGATGCGGATCAGGGCGCCGTAGATGCCCCAGACGGTGCCGAGCAGGCCGACGAAGGGCGCGGTGGCGCCCACGGTGGCCAGCCAGGTCATGCCGTTCTCGAGCTTGGCGCTTTCGCGGGTGACGGCCTGGCGCAGGGCGCGGTCAATGAACTCCGAGCGGTTCAGGGCGTCGACCAGGCGGCTGCCTTCATTGCGCTGGTGATGCGCGGCGGCCTGGGCGCAGTCGAGCGCGATCTTCGAGAAGGGCTCGTTGGCCGGCTGCTCTTCCATGAAGCGGATGGCGTCCTGCGCGTTCGGGGTTTCCCAGAACGTACGCACGACGCTGTCGGCGCGCTTGCTGACGACCGCGTTCTTGATGGCGTTGACGACCGTGTACCACCACGAACCGAACGACATGACGACCAGCATGATCAGAACAACCCACTGAACGAAGAACTCGGTCGGGTTGGCGAACAGCTCGGCCATCATGTGGGAGAAGCCCATCTTCGACAGGGCTTCGGCGTTGTTGGCAGCGCCGCCGACGGCGGCCGCGGCGGTAAGAAGGATTTCCTGCAGCATAAGAGTGCCTTTTTCTGTGATTGACCGTTACGGGAATGTCGGCGGATCAGTGATTACGGAGGGGTGAACTTGACGGGGACGAGCACGTCGCCACCCACCTTGACGCCATTGCGCAGGCCGGCGTTGAACTTCCAGCGGCGCGCGGCATCCATGGCCGCACGGTCGAGGTTGCGGTTGCGGCTGGACTTGTCGATGACCACGTTGAGCACGTTGCCGGCGGCATCGATGGTCACGCGAAGCATCACGGTGCCGCCCACGCCTTCACGCAGTTCCTTGGAAGGATAACGCGGCTGGTTCAGGGCGCGGCCGCTGATGTCTTCGGACGGCGCGAAGTCGGACGGGGGGGCCGGCGGCGACGGCGGAGCCGGCGGCGGGGCCTCGATGTCGATCGGGCTCGGGTCGTCGAACACCACCGGCGGCTCTTCCGGCGGCGGCGGAACCGGCGTCGGCTTGGGCTGCTCGATGATCTTCTGGACCACCTTGGGCGGTTCCGGCGGCGGCGGCGGCGGCGGCGGCGGCGGCGGCGGCGGCTCGATGAAGCTGACCTGGGTCACTTCGTCGTTTTTGTCCGGCGCATCCGGGGAGGCCACCGGCACCATCATCACCATGAAGGCCACCGCGTGAAGGGCGATCGCAAAAGCGTTACCGCCAATGCGCGCCCAGCTGATGCGCTGGGGTGGGTTGTCGTAGTTGTAATTCTTGTCCGTCATGCGTGTGGCGGCTCGAGCTCTCAGTCGGTCGGCATTCAGCCGTGACCCGCCGGGGAACGGCGGGAACTTGTTAGCTTATACGAAGGTTTCTGGTTTACCAACCGATCAGCGTGAAATCTGTGCCAGTGCCTTCTGTGCCTCGGTTTTCGTGCTTGGGTCTTTCGCGGCTTCGCGATAGGCCGCCTGGGCCCCTGCGATGTTGTCTGAATAGTACTCCGCCCGGGCGATCGCCATCCAGGCGGCGCCAGGGTTCTTGAGGCCCTTGGCCAGCGCCTGCTGCGCAGCGGCCTTGGCCTCGGCATTGCGGTCTTCCTGGCCCAGGATCTGGGCGAGGAAGAGGGCTGCCTCGCCGTCGGTGGCCAGCGGCGCCGCCTTCTGGGCCGCGGCAACAGCGGCGGGGATGTTGTCGCTGAAGTAATGGGCCTGGGCCAGCAGCGAGTTGTTCTTGCCGTCGGACGGCAGGATGCCCTTGGCCATTCCCTCTTCGAGGATGGCGGCGGCGTCCTTCTCCCGGTCCATGCCGAAGTACATGCTGACCAGGCGCTGGTAGTCGGCGGCGTCGCTCAGCATGCCCTTCTGGCGGGCGGTGTCGAGCAGGGCTGCGGCTTTCTCCTGCTGGTCGGCGTTGGAGTAGATGCCGGCCAGCATCATCATGGCGCGCTTGTCGTCAGGGCTCTTGCGCTGCAGCTGCTCGCCCAGGGCGATCGCGGCGGCGTTGTTGTCGGTTTCGGCGTAGCAGGCCAGCAGCATCTGCAGCCACTGGTCGTCCGGCGCGTCGGGCTTGAGCTCGATGGCACGCTTGAGCGCCGGGATGGCTTCGGCGTACTTGTCGTTGTTGTAGAAGCTGGCGCCCTGCAGGCCATAGACCTGCGGGTTGGTGGTCTTGGTTTCGGCGATGACGCGGGCGATCAACGGGTCGGCCTTGTCGAAATCGTCGGCGTTGATGTAAACCGAGGCCAGGCTGAGCATGGCGGTGTAGTGGTTGTCGTTGGACAGCGCGTTCTCGTCGATGGCGCGGGTGAAGTAGGCGATGGCGCGGGCATCGTCGTCGAGGCCGATGGCGGCCGTGCCGGCCAGCAGCGAGGCCATGGCGCGGTCGTAGGGTTTCGCCCGGTCGCTGCCGATGATTTCCTCCGCCGCCTCGATCACTTTCTCTTCCTGGCCGTCGGCCTCGTAGGCCTTCTGCAGACGCGTTACCGGCTTGGACAGGCGCTGCGAGAACTCGCCCTTGGGGTCTTCACGGGTGGCGTCCGGGTATTGGGCTGCGCGCTCTTCCTTCTTGTCGCCGCTGCGATTGCGCTGCGCATGCGCATCGGGAATCGCCACGCACAATGCCAAAAGCATCAGCGAAGCGAGCTTGAGGGAATGGGTTGCCGTCATGGTGAAAACTCCTGGTCGCCGCACAGACTTCGGCTTTGGGTCCGCAAGGGTACCGGGGAATGGAGCATTTGCTCAAGCGATTGGCCGATTTGGCCATCCGCCCCCGTATACCGTCTATTGGCCCCAGCTTGACCGGTTGCTGCCCGGCGGTTCTTAAAACCGCGTTAACCGGCCGGCGGCATTCAGCCCGTGGTGGGAAAATTCGCAATCGCGAAAGCCACCCGTTCCGCCGGGTCCTTGGCCAGTTGGCCGCTGTCGCGCAGGGCCTCCACCTTGTGCAGCCGACCCTCCAGCCCGTTGCCGTTGGCCATCTGGATGGCCAGGCCGGGGCGTGCGTTGAGTTCCAGGATCAGAGGTCCCTTGTCGCGGTCAAGCACGAAGTCCACGCCCACGTAGCCCAGGCCCGACAGCTCGTAGCAGCGCGACGCCATCTGCAGCAGGTCGGTCCAGTGCGGGATGGCCAGGCCGACGATGGAGTGCTCGGTGTCCGGGTGTTCGCGGATGATCTCGGTGCCCCACACGCCGCGCTTGGTCTTGCCGGTGGGCACGTCGATGCCCACGCCGATGGCGCCCTGGTGCAGGTTGGCCTTGCCGTCGGACATCCGGGTGGGCAGGCGGATCATGGCCATTACCGGATAACCCAGGAAAACGATGATGCGGATGTCGGGCACGCCCTTGTAGCTGACGTTGTCGAAGATGGGATCGAACTGCACGCAATATTCGACGATCAGGTGGTCGGGCTGGCCGCCCAGCGAGAACAGGCCCGACAGCCCGTTGGACAAGTGGTGCTCAAACTCCTCGCGGCTCATCAGCGAGCCGTTCGCACGCCGGTACTTGTCGCCGCGTCGGCCGGAGATGACCAGGATGCCGTCGCCGCCCGAGCCGTGCGCGGGTTTCACCACGAAGCTTTCCCGGCACTTGAGGATGTCGTGCAGCTCGGCGATCTCGTGCTCTTCGCGCACCACCGCATACAGGTCCGGCACGGGCAGGCCCGCCTGCAGCGCAAGTTTCTTGGTCAACAGCTTGTCGTCCACGCGCGGGTAGAACTTGCGCGGGTTGTGCATCAGCACGTAGTGGGCATTGCGCTGGCCAATGCCCATCAGCCCGATCTGGCGCAGGCGCTTGGCGAGGCTGAAGGGATTGAACAGGCCCATCGGTCAGGCCTTGGACTGGCTGGTGGCGTCGTTGGTGGCGTCATCGGCCGCGGGCGGCGGGACGATCGGGTCGGGCTCGCGCGCCAGCGCGCGGAAACGCAGCAGTTCGTTGAGGCGATAGCCCGAGTAGCGGCCCAGCAGCAGCGCCATCGCGAACAGCACCAGCAGCGTTTCCGGGTATACGAACACCAGGTGCTCCAGCGGGTGCCAGCTCATGATCAGGTAGGCCAGCGCGGCCACCACCAGGGTGCCCACGCCTTCGCGGATCGCCGTACCGGCACCACGCTCGTCCCAGGCCACCGACATGCGCTCGATGGTCATCGCCATGATCACCATCGGGAACAGCGCCACCGACAGGCCCACTTCCAGCCCCAGGCGGTTGGACAGCACGCTGACCGCGGCCATCAGCAGCACCACCAGGATCAGGATCGCGGTCAGTCGCGGCACCAGCAGCAGGCGCAGGCGCTCAAGGTAGAAGCGCACCAGCAGGCCGAAGCCCACCACCAGCACGAACAGCGTGATGCCCGCCACCAGCGCGGTCTCGCGGAAGGCCAGCGCGATCAGCACGGGCATGAAGGTGCCGTAGGTCTTGATGCCGACCAGGTTGCGCAGCAGCAGCATGATGAAGGCGCCGATCGGCACCATCAGCAGCACGCGGTAGGTTTCCTGCGCCTGCAGCGGCAGGCTGAGCAGCGAATAGCGCACCAGGTTGGCGTCCTGCACTTCCAGGCGGCGCTCGGCGGTGGCCATGGCGTCGGCGAGGTTGCTGCGCACGCTGAACATCAGCGCCGACGCCGGGCTGCCGTCTATCACCAGCAGCGGCTCGCCGCTGCGGCTCCACTCGAACAGGTCGCTGGGTTTGCCTTCGGCCGCCGTGCGCGGGTCGAGCATGGTCCAGCCCAGCCCGTTGTGGACGATCAGCCACGACTGCATGCGCGTATCGGGGTCACGTTCCAGCTGGGTCAGGCGGATGCCGTAGACCACGCGCGCCGGGATGTTGCGGTTGGCCAGCAGCTGGACGATGAAGTTGCTGCGGGCGACATCGTCTTCGCCGAAGCGCTCGCGCAGCAGCGCGACCTCTTCGCTGGGCGAGGCCTCGCTGAGGCGGCCCAGCAGCTCGCGGGCGAAGGTGATGGTGTTGGACGAGCGATCGCGCACCTGGTCGAGCAGCGTCTGCGCGGCGGTGGCGTAGGGTTCCTCGAGCACGGCCGGCTCGGGGATGACCGGCTCGAGCTCCGCCTCGGGTAGCGCCTGGCTGTCGTCGGCGCGCACGATGGTGGCGCGGTAGTAGAGGTCCTGCTCGCCAAGCGCGCGGCGGATGGCCCACTGCACTTCGCGGCCGCCTTCGCCCGACTCCTCGAGCTTGGAATAATTGCGGGCCACGAAGCGTTCGTCGAGCACGGTGAAGCCCGGCACGTCCGACGGCAGCTGCAGGGTGACGGTGTTGGCGCCGGTGCGCGGCTGGTATTCCACGTGCGCCTGCACGGTCCACACCTGCACCTGGGCGTCGGGCTGCAGGGGGAACTTCAGCACGCTCCACTTGTAGTACATGGCGGAAAGCGCGACCGCGATGATGGAGAAGGCCAGCAGGTATAGGTGGCGTTTGCTCATGACTGTCCTGGTGGTGTTGCCGTGGTCGCCAACCGCTCCCCGGGCCGGCGAGGCGCCAGTGTAACCCCGGACTCAGGAAGCCGAATACGCCGCCACGACCAGCGCCGCCGCATTGCAGGCCGCATGGGCCAGGAACGCCGCGCGGAAACGGCCTGTGCGCAGGTACACCAGCGCAAAGGCAGCACCCATGCCGCCGTACGTGGCCAGGCCGCCGAGCCAGGCCGCGACACCGGCGTCCCTGGGCGCCGGCTCGTGCAGCAGTGCGAAGACCACCGAAGTCAGCACCAGGCCGATGGCGGCATGACCTGCCACGGCGAAGCGGCGCAACAACACATGGCGCATCAGCAGTTCCTCGGCGAAGGGGCCGACAATCACCACCATCAGCCAAGCCACCCAGGGCGCGGCGGCAAACAGGGCGATGAGCGGCTGTGCGTTGCTCGGTTGCATCCCTGCCCCGGATTGCGCCAGCAGCCACCCCAACGACTGGGCGCCCAGCTGGATGACGATGCCGGCAGCGATGGCCAGGCCATAGGCCGGCATCGCGGCCATGCGCACAAGCGGCCCCACCAGCGATCGACCGCGCAGCCACCACGTCAGCACGGCGGCGACCAGCATCGCAACGATGGCTGCCACGGTGATGGCGGGCAGGGCCGCGGCCAAGGCCGCCTGGGCCCCGATGCGGCTGCCGGCGACGGTCTGGTTGCCCACGTGCAGCATCACGATCGGCACGATGAACAGCAGCGACAAGCCAATCAGCAGCACGGCCGCCAGCAGGCAGTCGACCAGGAACCCGCGCCACGGCAGTGCCGCATGCCACTGCACATCACGCACATCCACGCGGCCCGCATCGATCGCAGGCACAGCGGGATCAGACGTCAAGATTGGCGACTCGCAGCGCGTTCTCTTCGATGAATTCGCGGCGCGGCTCGACCACGTCGCCCATCAGCGTGGCGAAGATCTGGTCGGCGGCCACCGCGTCTTCGATGCGCACCTTGAGCAGGCGGCGGGTCTCGGGATTCACCGTGGTGTCCCACAGCTGCTCGGGGTTCATTTCACCCAGGCCCTTGAAGCGCTGGATGGTGCGGCCCTTCTTGGCCTCTTCCAGCAGCCACTCCTGCGCCTGCAGGAAGGTGGATACCTCGGCGCTCTTGCCGCCGCGCGCAACGGTGGCGCCCGCCTGCAGCAGGCCCTGCAGCGTGCCCGCCATCTCGTTGATCTGGCGCAGCTCGCCGCCAAGCAGCTGGGGCGCCGCAAGCACCTGGGTGGCCACGAGACCGTGGTGCTGCTTGCCGATCACCAGCGCACCGGCGTGGCCTTCGTCGCTGGCCGCCTGGATGGTGAAGACATAGCGCGCGCGGCCCAGTCCGGTGGCGTTGAGGCGGCGTTCGAGTTCGCGGCACCAGGGCGCGAGGTTTTCGGCGTTGGCGAAATCCTCGGCCTTGAGCGGCGCCATCTCCAGCATGGCCTCGAGCACCGGCGTGTCCACGCGGTGCGCGAAGCGCGCGATGGTTTCGCGCGTAGCCACGAAGTCGAGCAGCAGTTTCTCGAGCTGCGCGCCGGCGATGGCCGGCGCATTGGTGCTGGTGCGCAGCTCGGCGTTCTCGACCGCGTTGTTGACCAGGTAGGCGTTGAGCGCGCTGTCGTCCTTGAGGTACAGCTCGTTCTTGCCCTGCTTAATCTTGTAGAGCGGCGGCAGGCCGATGTAGATGTGCCCGCGCTCGATCAGCTCCGGCATCTGCCGGTAGAAGAACGTCAGCAGCAGCGTGCGGATGTGCGAGCCGTCGACGTCGGCGTCGGTCATCAGGATGATGCGGTGGTAGCGCAGCTTGTCCGGGTTGTACTCGTCCTTGCCGATGCCGCAGCCCAGCGCGGTGATCAGCGTGCCGACTTCCGCGGACGCAAGCATGCGGTCGAAGCGCGCACGCTCGACGTTGAGGATCTTGCCCTTGAGCGGCAGGATGGCCTGGGTCTTGCGGTTGCGGCCCTGCTTGGCGGAGCCGCCGGCGGAGTCGCCCTCGACGATGAACAGTTCGGACAGCGCGGGGTCTTTTTCCTGGCAGTCGGCGAGCTTGCCCGGCAGGCCGGCGATGTCGAGTGCACCCTTGCGGCGGGTGAGGTCGCGCGCCTTGCGCGCGGCTTCGCGCGCTCGAGCGGCGTCGACGATCTTGCCGGCGATGGCGCGCGCTTCGTTCGGGCGCTCCTGCAGGAATTCCTCGAGCTTCTGGCCGATCACCGATTCCACGGCCGGCCGCACCTCGGAGGAAACCAGCTTTTCCTTGGTCTGCGAGCTGAAGCTGGGGTCGGGCACCTTCACCGACAGAACGGCGATCATGCCTTCGCGCATGTCGTCGCCCGACAGGGTGATCTTGGCCTGCTTGGCGATGCCGTTCTGTTCGATGTAGTTGCTGAGCGTGCGGGTGAGCGCGGCGCGGAAGCCGATCAGGTGGGTACCGCCGTCCTTCTGCGGGATGTTGTTGGTGAAGCAGAACATCGTTTCCTGGTAGGAGTCGGTCCACTGCACCGCGATGTCGACGACGATGCCGTCCTTTTCGCCTGAAGCCGATATAACTGATTGATGTAGCGGGGTTTTTAGCGCCGCCAGATGTTCCACGAAGCTCTTGATGCCGCCTTCGTACTCGAACAGGTCGCGTTTGCCCTCGCCCCGCTCGTCGATCAGTTCGATCTTGACGCCGGAGTTGAGGAAGCTCAGTTCGCGCAGGCGCTTGGCCAGGATGTCGTAATGGAATTCGACGTCCGTGAAGATCTCGGCATTGGGCAGGAAGCGCAGCTCGGTGCCGCGTTTGCTGGCCGGGCCGACGACCTTGAGCGGATAGACCGGCTCACCCAGCGCGTATTCCTGCTGGTGGTGATGGCCGTCCCGCCAGATGTCGAGCCAAAGCTTGGACGACAGCGCGTTGACCACCGAGACGCCAACGCCATGCAGGCCGCCGGACACCTTGTAGCTGTTGTCGTCGAACTTACCGCCAGCGTGCAGCACGGTCATGATGACCTCGGCGGCCGATACGCCCTCTTCCTTGTGGATGTCGGTCGGGATGCCGCGACCGTTGTCCGAGACCGAACAGGAGCCGTCGTTGTGCAGGGTCACGACCAGATGGTCGCAATGACCGGCCAGGGCTTCGTCGATGCCGTTGTCCACGACCTCGAACACCATGTGGTGCAGGCCGGTGCCGTCATGCACGTCGCCGATGTACATGCCGGGGCGCTTGCGTACCGCCTCCAGGCCGCGCAGGACGGTGATCTTGCTGGAATCGTAGACGTTGGTCGGGATCTGCGGCGGAATCGTTTCTTCGGTCATTGCTGGCGCTGTCTCGCGTTGGGCCACACCGGCGCGCAGGACGGCCCGGAAGGCCACAGCGCGCCTATTGATAATGAGCCCCAAGTATAGCGCGTGAGGGCCACGCAGGCGTAGGGAAGCGGCTCCCCGCCCGGTAGGACGGCGCCGTCACGGACCAGAGAGAACCCCGCGTTCCACGTGGAACCTTGCCGCCGGCAGGATGCCTCCCGGCAGCGCGGCCGGCGCCTCCGTGGCGGTCAACAGCACCTGCGCGCCGGACGCCAGTATCGACACCAACGCCTGGTGCTGGTGGGCGCGGTCGAGCTCGGACGCCAGGTCGTCCAGGCACACCAGGGGCCACTCCCCCCGGTCTGCCGCAAAAGCGCGGGCCTGGGCCAGCACGCAGGCCAGGGCGGTCAGCTTCTCCTGCCCACGGGACAGCGCTTCCCGTCCCGGCAGACCCAGGTAGTCCACCCGCCAATCGGCGCGGTGCGGACCGACGCCGGTGTAGCCCAGCGCCAGGTCACGCTCCCGCGACAGCAGCAGCGCGTCCTCCAGCGGGCTTTCCTCGCGACGCCAGCCGGGCAGGAAACGCAGGCCGGCGGGACCCAACTCAGGCAGGAACTCGGCCGCCGTCGCCACCAACACCGGCTCCAGTCGATCCAGGTAGTCGCTGCGAAGGCGGCTGAGCCGCTCCCCCGCCTCGGCCAGCTCGCGATCCCAAGGCGCCAGGCTGGCAGGCGAGGGTTGGCGCTTAAGCAGGGCGTTGCGCTGTTTCAGTGCCCGGGCATAGCGGCGCCAGACCGGCAGGAAGGTGGGTTCCACGTGGAACAGGGCCCAATCCAGGAAGCGGCGACGGTGCTCGGCCCCGCCCGCAATCAATTCGTGGCTGCCTGGTTCGAACGTCACCACCGCCAACTCGGCGCACAGCTCGGTCAGGCTGGGTGCCGGAGCCCCGTCGAGCCGGGCTTCCCAGTCGTTGCCTGAATGTCGCAGGCCGGCCCGGCGGGCCCGGCCCTGGCCGTCGAACCATTCGGCGTAGAGCTCCAGGTTCGGACTGCCGCTGCGGATCAGGCCGTCGCGGACCCGCCCGCGGAAGGAGCGTCCGTAGCCGAGCAGGTGCACCGCTTCAATCAGGCTGGTCTTGCCAGCGCCATTGCCCCCGGTGATCAGGTTCAGGCCCGGGGCAGGGCGAAACTCGGCCCGCTCAAGGCAACGCAGGCGGCTGACGTCCAGGCGGGTCAGGCGCACGGCGCCCCCGCGGCCCGGCTGGAGCGGGCGACCCCTTCGCAGGGCAGGGTACGAAAACGACGCCGCCCGGCAAGGGCCGGGCGGCGTGGTGCAACGGGAATGCCGCGGTTCACAGGCGCAGCGGCATCACCACATGGCGGCTGCGCTCGTGGCTGGCCTCTCGGACCAGCGCCGAGGAGTTGGCGTCGCGCAGGTTGATGATGACGAACTCCTCGCGCAGCGCGCTCAGGGCGTCGAGCAGGTAGGTGACGTTGAAGCCGATGCTCAGGCCATCAACCCGGGTTTCGGCCTCGACCTCTTCCTGGGCCTCCTCCTGCTCGGGGTTGTGGGCGACGATGCGCAGCTGGCCCGGGCTGATTTCCAGCTTCACGCCGCGGTATTTCTCGTTCGAGAGGATCGCCGCACGCTGCAGGGCCGCGCGCAGCGCCTCACGGTCGACCTTCACTTCCTTGTCGGCGCCGATCGGGATCACGGCGTCGTAGTCCGGGAACCGGCCATCGATGAGCTTGGAAGTGAACGTGACATCCTCGCGGCGCATGCGCAGGTGGTTGCGGCCCACTTCGAGCTCGACCTCGCGGTCACCGCCCTCAAGCAGGCGCTGCAGTTCGAGCACGCCTTTGCGCGGCAGGATGATCTGCTTGCGGGTCTGGGCACCCGCCGGCAGCGGCGCTTCGCACAGCGCCAGGCGATGGCCGTCGGTAGCGACACAGCGCAGGGAATCCTCACGCAGGTCCAACAGCAGGCCGTTGAGATAGTAGCGGACGTCCTGCTGCGCCATGGCGAACGCGGTGCGTTCGATCAGCTCCTTGAGCGCGGCTTCGGGAACCCGGATGCGCTCGACCAGGTCGAGGTCCTCCACGGCCGGGAAGTCGTTGCCGGGCAGGGTGGCCAGGGTGAACCGGCTTCGCCCGGCCTGCACGGTGACCTTGTCGCCCGTCTGGCTGACGGTGACGCGGCTGCCGTCAGGCAGGGCGCGCACGATCTCGAACAGTTTGCGCGCCGGGATCGTAGTTTCGCCCGACTGGGCGTCGTCCACGTCGGTGCGGGCCACCATCTCGACTTCCAGGTCGGTGCCGGTCATCGACAGCTTGCTGCCTTCGACGCTGACCAGCAGGTTGGCGAGCACGGGCAGCGTCTGCCGACGCTCGACCACGTTGACGACCTGCTGGAGCGGTTTGAGTAGGACTTCTCGCGTCAGGCTGAACCGCATGCAGATCCCCAAGCTCCAAAGAGTGGATATTTAAAGAAAGTGGTGGTGGTAGAGCCGGGTTTTTCTCCGGATAACACACACAACTCGTTGAAATTAATAACGTTTCAGCAACTCACAAGGCTGTGCGGCAAGCTCGGGACAGGGTGGCACAACCTGTGGGTAAGTTTGGAGCGCAAAACTTGCCCCCATGTTGTCCACAGGCCGTCCCCAGGCCTTGTGCCGCCGTTATTCGCTCAACTTGCGCAGCAGTTTGTCCCAGTCTTCCCGCAGCTTGCCGTCGATCTCACGCAGTTCGCGCATGACCTTGCAGGCGTGCATCACGGTCGTGTGGTCACGGCCCGCGAAGGCATCGCCGATTTCCGGCAAGCTGTGCTCGGTGAGTTCCTTGGACAGGGCCATTGCCATTTGCCGCGGACGTGCCAGTGAGCGTGTCCGCCGCTTGGACAACAGGTCCACCATGCGCAGCTGGTAGTAGTCTGCCACCGTTTTCTGGATATTGCTGATGGAGACCGCCTGCTGCTGCGCCCGCAGCAAATCGCGCAGCGTTTCCTGGGCGAATTCGGCGGTGATGGGCTTGGCCATGAAGTTCGAACGCGCCGCCAGCGTATTCAGTGCGCCCTCGAGGTCGCGCACGTTCGAACGCATGCGCTTGGCGATCAGGTAGGCGACGTCGTCGGGCAGCTCGATCCCGCGTTCAACCGCCTTGGCCGTGATGATCGCCGCCCGGGTTTCGAAGTCGGGGGGTTCGATCGCCACCGACAGGCCCCAGGTGAGGCGCGTCTTGAGCCGCGTCTCGAGGTTTTCCACTTCGCGCGGGTAGCGGTCGCAGGTAAGGATGATCTGCTGCTTGCCGTCGAACAACGCGTTGAAGGTGTGGAAGAATTCTTCCTGGGTGGTGTTCTTGCCCGCGAAGAACTGGATGTCGTCGATCAGCAGCGCGTCCACTTGCTGGAACTGGCGCTTGAACTGGTCCATGGACTTCTCCTGCAGCGATTTCATCATCGCGCTGAAGAACTGTTCCGACCGCAGGTAAAGCACGCGCATGCCGGGGTTGTTTTGCCGCATCAGGTTGCCGGCGGCGTACATCAGGTGAGTCTTGCCCAGACCCGATCCGCCGTACAGCAGCAGCGGGTTGTAGGCCTTGCCGGGGTTCTGGGCGACCTGCAGGGCGGCGGCGCGACCGAGCTGGTTGCTGCGGCCTTCGACGAAGTTCTCGAACGTGTAGTGGCTGTCGAGGTTGCCCGAGAAGGCCACCGGCGCCGCAATGCTGCCGGTTCGGCTGGCACTGACCGGACCGGCGGCGGCGGCGGACGGGGCGTCGACGCGCTTGATCGAGCCCACCTCCAGCGCCACCGGGGCCGGGCCGCCGACGAAATGCGCCATCAGCTCGCGGATGCGGACCAGGTAGTGTTCGCGCACCCGGTCCACCACGAAGGCGTTGGGCGCGTACAGCGTCAGGCCGTCGGCGCTGGACTGCGCCTGCAGGGGGCGGAGCCAGGCGTGTATCTCTTCAGCCGGCAGTTCGGCTTCCAGTCGTTCCAGGCAGCGGGGCCAGGCAGCATCCATGTTCAAGCGAAAGTCCGGGGAGCAGCAGCGCCAGGGCGCGGCTGTGGATAAGTGGTCGGGGCGAGAAGCATAACGCCGCCGGCCCCGGCCCGCCACGCGAATCTGGCTTGACGGACCTGCCGGGTAGCCGCTATAGTCCACGGTCTTTTCCGCCCAAAAATCAATCGAGTGCCACCATGGCGACCAAGCGCACCTACCAGCCCAGCAACCTCAAGCGTAAGCGTGACCACGGCTTCCGCGCCCGCATGGCTACCGCCGACGGCCGCAAGATCCTGTCGCGTCGCCGTGCCAAGGGTCGCGCCCGCCTGGCAGTCTGACGCGTTGCCGCCGGTCCTCCGGCGGCGACCCAGCGGGCCGTGAACACGACCCCGCCCGTCAAGCCCCACGCGTTCCCTCCCAGCGTGCGTCTGCACGTCGCCGCCGAGTACCAGGCGGTTTTCAAGGGCGCGCGGCGGCTGACCAGCCCCCATATGCGACTGCATGCCCACGTCCGGGCCGAGGCCAGCGTGCCCCGGCTCGGCGTTACCGTGTCCAAGAAAGTCGACAAGCGCGCCGTTGGCCGCAACCGCATCAAGCGCGTTGCCCGCGAGTTCTTCCGCCATGAAATGGCCATGCTGCCGCCCGGCGACTACGTGCTGCTGGTGCAGCCCGGCGCCAAACTGCTGAGCAACTCCGAGCTGCGCGCGCAGCTGCAGCCGCTGTTCGAACGCGCACGGTCGTTGAAGCCCGCGCTCTCGCCCGGCACAATGCCCACCACCCCCGGCGCGTCCGAACGCCCCGCCTCCGATTCCTGACCGAGACCTTGTGCCCGGCCCCGGCTCCACGCCGGTGCCAGCAGCCTGCCCATGAACCAGACCCGCTCGTTCCTCCTGATTGCCTGGCTTGCCGTTGCCTTCCTGCTGTTCCTGGAGTGGAACAAGGCCCCGGTCGCACCGGAACCCAGCCTGGCCACGGCGCCTGCCGCGGCGGCAGCCGTGCCTTCGGGCGTCGAGATCCCGGACGCCAGCGCCATTCCTTCGGCCACCGAGATTCCCGCCGTGGTCAATCCGGACGCCGCGATGGGCGCCCCGGCCACCGCCGGCGCCCCGGCCCCGTTGACCATCACCACCGACGTGCTGCGAATGCAGCTGGACCTGCGCGGCGGCAGCCTGGTGGGCGCCGAACTGCTGGCCTACCCGGTCAACAAGAACCAGCCCGACATCAAGGTCAAGCTGCTCGACTCCGACCCGCGCCATTACTCAGTCGCCCAGTCGGGTCTGGTGGCCGTGGCCGGCAGCGCCGGCGCGCCCAGCCACGAAGCCGTGTTCCGGGCCGAGGACGGCCGCAGTGAGTACCGCCTCGCCGACGGCGCTACCCAGCTCGAAGTGCCGCTGGTCTGGACCGATGCCGCCAGTGGCCTGACGGTGCGCAAGACCTTCATCTTCACCCGGGGTTCGTACGCGATCACCCAGCGCCAGGAAATCCGCAACGACGGCACGGCGCCGTGGCGCGGTGCCGCCTACGAGCAGCTGCTGCGCTCGCCGCCGGCGCCTACTTCGCGCACCTCCGGCCTCACCAACCCCGAGGCCTACAGCTTCGTCGGCGTGGCCTGGTACAGCCCGCTGGAGAAGTTCGAGAAGTTCAAGGTCGCCAACATCTTCGAAGACGGCGCCCAGTCGCGCGAAGTCACCAGCGGCTGGATCTCGATGCTGCAGCATCATTTCGTGCTGGCCTGGGTGCCCGACAAGGCCGAGCCGCAGAGCTTCTCGCTTGCCCCGCTCACCACCGGCAGCCCGCGCTACCTGGTGCGCGGCGTCAGCAGCCAGATCGAAGTGGGCCCCGGCCTGTCGGTCACCCGCGACGCCACGCTGTGGGTGGGCCCCAAACTGCAGGGCCAGCTCGAGGCCATCGCCCCGGGCCTCAAGCTCACGCTCGACTACGGCATCTTCACTTTCCTCGCGCAGCCGATGTTCGACTACGTGCTCAAGCCGCTGCATGACTTCACCGGCAACTGGGGCTGGGCGATCATCCTGACGGTGCTGATCATCAAGCTGGTGCTGTACCCGCTGTCGGCCAAGCAGTACCAGAGCTTCGCCAAGATGCGTGCGATCCAGCCGCGTATCGAAGCGCTCAAGGAGCGCTACGGCGAGGACAAGCAGAAGTTCCAGACTGCGATGATGGAGCTGTACAAGAAGGAGAAGGTGAACCCGGCCGCCGGCTGCCTGCCCATCCTGATCACCATCCCGATCTTCATCGCGCTTTACTGGATGTTGCTCGAGAGCGTCGAGATGCGCCAGGCGCCGTGGATCGGCTGGATCCAGAACCTCACCGCGCCCGACCCGTACTTCATCCTGCCGGTCATCAACCTGACGGTGATGTACCTGACCCAGAAGATGACGCCGACGCCGGGCATGGACCCGATGCAGAAGAAGATCATGACCTTCATGCCGCTGGTGTTCGGCGTGATGATGGCCTTCTTCCCGTCCGGCCTGGTGCTGTACTGGTGCACCAACGGCATCCTGGGCCTCGCCCAGCAGTACGTGATCGGCAAGCGCCACGCTGAGAAAACCGCCGTCGCCGCCAACTAGTCCCGGCTTCTGCCGGCGAAGGCCCGCCCTGGTGGCGGGCCTTCGCGTTTCTGCGACCATGTCGGCATGAGCGCCCGCGACACCATTGCCGCCATCGCCACCGCCGCCGGCGCCGCCGGCGTCGGCATCGTGCGGCTGAGTGGGCCGGGCTGCCGGGCGATCGCGGGCACCCTGCTCGGTCGCCCGCCCGAACCGCGCTACGCGCACTACGTCCACTTCCGTGACGCCGATCGTTCGCTGATTGACGACGGCCTGCTGATCTTCTTCCCCGGCCCGCATTCGTATACCGGCGAAGACGCCCTGGAGCTGCAGGGCCACGGCAGCCCGGTGCTGTTGGCGCAGCTGCTGCGCCGCTGCATGGCCCTGGGCGCGCGGCCGGCGCGGCCGGGCGAGTTCACCGAGCGCGCTTTCCTTGAGGGCCGCCTGGACCTGGCGCAGGCCGAGGCCGTGGCCGACCTGATCGCGGCGGGCAGCGAAGCGGCGGCACGGGCCGCGCGCCGGTCGCTGGAGGGTGAGTTTTCCCGGCGCGTGGACACCACGCTGGAGGGCCTGACGGCGCTGCGGGTGTGGATCGAAGCGGCGCTGGACTTCCCGGACGAGGAGATCGATTTCCTGGCCGCGCCCGAGTTGGGCCAGCGCCTGCAGGCCGTGGCCGCCGGCCTGGCGGCGCTGCGCGCCGACGCCGCGCGCGGCAAGCGCCTGGTGGATGGGCTGCACGTGGTGATCGCGGGCGCGCCCAACGTCGGCAAGTCTTCGCTGTTGAATGTCCTGGCCGGAGAAGAGCGCGCCATCGTCACCGACGTCGCCGGCACCACCCGCGACCTGCTGCGCGAAGGCATCCGCCTGGACGGCGTGGCGATGACGCTGGTGGACACCGCTGGCCTGCGCGACACCCACGAGCCGGTGGAGCGCGAAGGCATCCGGCGCGCCCAGGGCGAACTGGCCAAGGCCGACCTGGTGCTGGCCGTTCTCGACGACAGCCGGCCCGACCTGCCGCTGCCCGAGATGGACGTCGTGGCGCCGGTGCTTTGGCTGCACAACAAGGCCGACCTCAGCGGCCAAGCCGCGCACGCCGAAGACCGGCCTGACGGCCGCCATCTCTGGCTGTCGGTGCACACCGGGGAAGGTCTCGACGCGCTGCGCCAAGCGCTGCGCTCCGCCGCCGGGCTGGGCGAGGGCGGCGAGGGCGCTTTCAGCGCCCGCGCCAGGCACCTGGACGCGCTGGCGCGCACCGCCGCCGCGTTGGAGCGCGCGGCGGCCCAGCTTCACCGCGGTGCCGGTGAGTTGGCCGCCGAGGAGCTGCGCCAGGCCCAGGACGCGCTGGGCGAAATCACCGGGCGCTTGGATGCCGATGCGCTGCTGGGTCGAATTTTCGGCGACTTCTGCATCGGCAAGTAGCCAGCCACCGGGGCCGCAATGTGTGCGCTGAATCAAGGTTCGATACGCAACACGCTTGACAAAGCGGCCAAACTCTTATGTGCTGAACGTCATGGTTTAGTGATTTTTCAGGGGAACAACATGAACGCTGCGACCGCTTCCACCCCCCGCGCCTTGCGCTGGGGCATCGCCGTGGCCTTGGGCCTGGGCCTGGCGGCCTGTTCCAAGGACGAGCCCGCCACGACGGCCCCGGCCCCGGCCGCGCCCACCGAGGCCGCAGGCCCCACTGCCGAAGACCTCGCCGCCCAGCAGGCGGCTGATGTCGCCAAGGCGGCGCTCGCCAACCTGAGCGTGGATGAGTTGCGTACCCGCGGCAGCCAGGCGCTGCGCGAACAGCGCCTGTACGCTCCGGCCGGCGACAGCGCGATGGAGTTCTACCTGGCCCTGCGCGAGAAAAGCGACAAGCCCGATGCCTCGGCTGAAAGCGCCCTGATCGACCTGATGCCCTACGCCATCATCGCCGCCGAGCAGGCCATCGGCCGCGAGGACTTCGCGGAAGCCGAGCGCCTGCGCGCCCTGATCGCCAAGACCGACGCCCAGGCGCCGTCCCTGCCCCGCATCACCGACGCCATCGCCAAGGGCCAAGCCGGGGCCGCCGACCGCGTTGCCCAGGAAGCCGCGCGGGAAGAACAGCGCCAGCGCGACGCCGAAGCGGCCGCCCAGCGCGCCGTGGCCGAAGCCGCCGCCGCCGCCGCGTCCACCCCGGCCCCGGTGGTTGCCGCGCCGGCGCCCGCGACGCCGCCGCCGCTTGCCCAGCCGGCGCCCGCACCGGTCGTGGCGGCGCCAGTCGCCTCGCCGGTTGCCGCGCCGCCGCCGGTTGCGCGCAGCACCACGCCCGTGGGCGTGCGCACGCCGCAGCCGACCTATCCGCGCGAGGCGGCCCGCTCGGGCGTCACCGGCGAAGTCACCGTCGAGATCAGCATTGGCGCCAACGGCTCGGTCACCGACGTGCGCGTCACCCGCGCCCAGCCGCGCGGCCAGTTCGATCGCGCCGTGATCAACACCGTGCGCGACTGGCAGTTCGAGCCGATGGACGCGCCCGCCAAGCTCACGCGCACCTTCACCTTCCGCCCGTAACCGGCGCAAGGCGCGAAAAGAAAAGGCCCGGCAATGCCGGGCCTTTTTTGCTGCAGGTGAATCATGGCGACTCAGGCAGAAACGGCCAGCTGTTCGCGGTGGTAGATGCGCACGGCGATCCACACCAGGATCCCCGCCATGGCCAGGCTGGCGCCAAAACTCAGCGCGAAGTCCAACAGGGCCACTGTCTCGCCCCGGGCCAGGGCCATGATCAGCACGTTCTGCGACAGCAGCGGCACCGCCGACATCCACAGCTCACCCTTCATCGGGTTGATCATCAGGATCACCGAGGGCAGCATCGGCAGCAGCATCAGCAGCGACAGGTAGGTCTGCGCCTCGCGGTAGGACTTGGCGTAGGCCGCCACGATCGTCTGCAGCGCCGCGAACACCATCACCAGCGGCACCATCAGCAGGCCGGCGCGCACGATCAGGCCGGCGCCGAAGTCCACCTTCATGCCCAGCCGGTCCAGCGGGATGTACTGGAACGCCACTGCGAATGCCACCAGGCTCAGCATCATGCTCACCATGGCGAACCCGAACGTGGCGCCCAGCTTGCCCAGTACGATCTGGGCGCGCGAGGCCGGGTTCACCAGCAGCGGTTCCAGCGACTGGCGTTCGCGTTCGCCCGCCGTGGTGTCGATGGCCAGGTACATGCCGCCCAGGAACGCACCCAGCACCAGCAGGTAGGGCAGGAAGCTCAGCAGCTGCC
This sequence comes from Lysobacteraceae bacterium, assembly GCA_003241895.1. Taxonomy (GTDB): domain Bacteria; phylum Pseudomonadota; class Gammaproteobacteria; order Xanthomonadales; family Xanthomonadaceae; genus Arenimonas. The sequence continues at coordinate 70,476 of QBLY01000007.1, read as the reverse complement.
CGGCCCGCTGCTGCGTGCTGGCGATGTCGCGCTCGGCGACCGCCACCGGCGTCAGCACCGCCGGATGCATGCCGCGTGCGGCCACCCGCAGCGCCGACTGCTGCCGCGAGTAGCCCTCCAGCAGCCCGGTCAGCCTGGCCACCGGGGCGCGGCCGTCCTGGTCGGAGCTGTCGAACAGCACCTGCACCTGGGCGGTCTCGCCGTCGCGCCAGCGGCTGCCGTAGTCGGGCGGGATCATCAGCACGGCGCGGGCGTCGCGGTTGCGGATGGCCGCATCGGGATCTTCCGGCGCGGCTTCCACCACCATGCCCTGCTGTTCCAGCCAGGCCACCAGGTTGGGTGCGTTCTGCGCGCCCACCACCGGCACTTCCAGCGGCTTCTCGGCGCTGTCGAGCTGCTTGGTGATGATGAAGCCCATCATGATCGCGAAGAAGATCGGGCCCAGCAGCGGGCCCATCACCAGCGCGTTCACCACGGTCTTCCTGTCGCGCAGGTTCTCGGTGACTTCCTTGAGGAAAACAGTGAGCGCCGGATTCATGCCATCAGTCCTTCTTCGGTGCCGATCGCCTTGACGAAGGCGTCCTCGAGGTTGGATTCGCCGGTCTGCCCGCGCAGCTCGTCGGGCGTGCCTTCGGCCACCACCCGGCCGCGGGCGATGATGACGATGCGGTCACACAGCGCCGCCACCTCCTGCATGATGTGGCTGGAAAACAGCACGCAGCGGCCCTCGTCGCGCAGCTGGTGCAGGAACCGGCGCATGTTGCGCGTGGCCATCACGTCCAGGCCGTTGGTGGGTTCGTCCAGGATCACGTTGCGCGGGTCGTGCACCAGCGCACGGGCGATCGCGGTCTTCACCCGTTGGCCCTGCGAGAAACCCTCGGTGCGGCGCTCGATGATGTCGCCCATCTCCAGCGCCTCGACCAGTGCCTCGATGCGCTGCGCGATCAAGGCGTCGTCCATGCCGTGCAGGCGGCCGAAGTAGCGGATGTTCTCGCGGCTGCTCAGGCGCTTGTACAGGCCGCGCGAGTCGGGCAGCACGCCCAGCCGGCGTCGCACCGCCTGCGGGTCGACGTTGGCGTCGATGCCGTCCACCAGCACCTGGCCCGAATCGGGCTTCATCAGCGTGTAGAGCATGCGCAGCGAGGTGGTCTTGCCGGCGCCGTTGGGCCCCAGCAGGCCGGTGATCTGGCCGTCGGCGGCGGTGAAGCTGACGCCGTCCACGGCTTTGACCTTGCCGAAGGCCTTGTGCAGGTCACGGACTTCGATCATGGCGCGGCTCCGTTGTAATTGATGAAGAAGGGCGTGCTGCCCAGCGGATCCAGGCACTTCGCATCCAGGCCCACGGGGTCGAGCTTGTCGACGAACTCCGCGGCCAGACGCGGCGTGCAGCCGCGCGCAAGCAGGATGTGGCCTTGGCCTTTGCCCACCAGGTGCCGTGCCTTGCCCAGCGAGGCCAGCACCTGCTCGGCGTAGCGCGGCGGCGTCACCGGGTCGAACTCGCCCGACAGCAGCAGGGTGGGCGTGTCGGTGATCAGTGGCTGGTTGAAGTCCCTGGACACCGGGCCCTTGGGCCAGACGCTGCACTGGTTCAGCGTCACGCTGACCAGGCTGTCGCCCAGCACCAGGTCCTGGTCCTGCGGCCGGGCCTGCATGCGCGGCGCGTCCTCGGCGCAGATCACCGACAGCTGCATGCCGTGGTTGATCTGACCGGTGAGCGAATCGAACACCAGCGCCGCCTGCGCCAGCAGCGACTGCGGCCGGCCCTTGGCCGCCTCGTCCATCAGCAGCGGCAGCAGCGCGGCGGTTTCCGGCGCATAGGCGAACAGGCGCGCGATCAGCGCCACCGTGCCTTCATCCAGCCGCACTTCGCGCGCGGCATGGCTTACCGGGTCGCGCATGGCCACCGCCGTCGGCGCGTCGCGCGCCTGGTCCAGCAGGCCGTGCAGGGTGGCGAACGGGTCACCGAAGGCCTGCTTGCACTCGGCCTGGTCGCTGCACTGGGCCAGGATCTGCTTGAGCGCGGCTTCCAGGTTGATGGCGTGTTCGCTGCCCAGCACCAGCTCGGGCGGCACCACGCCGTCCAGGATGATGCTGCGCACGGCGTCGGGATGCTGGCGCGCGTATTCCTGCGCCATGCGCGTGCCGTACGAGCCGCCATAGAGATTGAGCTGCGGCGCGCCCAGTGCCTGACGCAGCGCTTCGACGTCGCCGGCGGCCACCGTAGTGGTGTACTGGCTCACGTCGGCGTCCAGGCTGGCCAGGCAGTCGCGGGCCATCTGCACCTGCAGCGCTTCGCTGGGGACCTGGCTGGCGTCGAGTGCCTCGGGGAAATCGCACGCCAGGCGATTTGAGCCGCCGGTGCCGCGCTGGTCCATGAACACCAGGTGGCGCTTGTCGCGCAGGCGGGAGAAACCGCCCGCCACCGAGGCGTAGGACTCGGTGGCCGACTGGCCCGGGCCGCCGGCGAAGAAGACCACCGGGTCCGGCGCCGGCTCGGCGGCGCGCGACGCGGCCAGCGCGACCTTCAGGCTGATCTTCCGGCCTTCGGGGTTGCCGGGATCCTCGGGCACCTCGAGCGTGGCGCACTGTGCGCGCACGGTGGCGCCCGTGCCGGGCTGCGCCAGTTCGCAATCTCTGAATTCAAGGCTGCCCAGGGTCCGCCCCGAAACCGGCAGGGACATCAGGAGCAGCGCGATCGGAAGCATTGTTCGCATGGTTACCTCGGTGTAGATGCGCAGGGTGTTGTGACTACAGACGGTGCAAAGCACAAAACGTGACAGCCAGGTCGGCTCGGTGCTGCCTAGGCACCGGCGACTTGCGCCTGCAGCGCGGCTATCTGGTCGGCGCTCAGGTGGGTCGAGCCGGCGTCCATGCTGCGCGCCAGTTTGGCCGTTGCCACGGCCAGTGCCGACCGCGCCTCGTCATGGCGGCCTTCGCGAACAGCCAGTGCGGCGTCCGCCAGGCGACGCCGCGACTCATCCACCACGCCGCCGCGCGCGCGCGCCAGCCAGGTCCGCGCCTGTTCCGGGCGGTGCCGATGCAGCGCTTCGAACAGCGCCAGCTCGATCGCCAATGACTGCCGGAAGCCGTCGGGATAGTCGTCCACCACCGGTTCGATCCGGTCCAGCCAGCCTTGCGCGCCGGCGATGTCGCCCGCGTCCAGGGCGTTGAAGTAGCTGTACAGCCAGACGCCGACGTCGTACATGGTTTCATCGCCGGTGATGGCCTGGGCGTGGGCCAGTGCGTCGCGGTCGTAGTCGCGCGGACGCACGCCCGCCATGCCCTGGCCCATCAGGGCGATCAGTCGCGCACGGCGCTCCACCATGGCCGGGTTGCGGCGCAGCTGCAGCAGCTGCATGCCGTCGGACATGAAACCACCGCTGCGCATCGGCACTGCGGTAACCACGAAGATCGACAGCGAAAGCCCGGCGGTGATCAGGCCGTAGGCCCCGATGCGGCCGGGAAACGCCCAGAACACGGCCAGCGCCAGGCCCGCCAGCACCAGGCTGGCCAGCGGCCCACCCACCACCAGGCGCGTGAGCTGGGGCTTGAGCGGCTCGCCCACCACCGGCAGCGCCGCGGCCACGCCGCCCAGCGTGCCCAGGTTGAAGAACCAGCGGAAGCCGATGCCGTCCTTGCCGCGTACCCAGCCAAACGGCCCGGCGATGAACAGCAGGAAGCGCATGCCGCGGCTCATGCCGCCTGCCAGGTGACCAGCCTCATGGAACGCCAGCACGAACACCATGATGACCGGCAGCGCCAGCAGGTCCCAGGCAGCCAGCGCCTTCAGGCTCACGCTGGAGGGCACGTATTCCATGCCGGCCTTGGCCACCAGGAAGCCGAAGGCGCCGCCCGCCAAGCCCAGCAGCGCACTCTTGAGCAGCTTGAGAGTCTGGGGCGGCTTGGGTGGGGCGGTGT
>QBLY01000007.1:0-66548 GCA_003241895.1 Lysobacteraceae bacterium | reverse complement strand
GTGTCGGTCATGACGTCTCTCCGACGGCCGGGGGTGGGGCTTACTTGCTGCTGACGTACTTCTCGCGCCGGATATGCGGCACCGGCAGGCCCGCCGCCTTGAGCGCCTCGAACGCGGCGTCCACCATGTTCGGGTTGCCACACAGGTAGGCGATGTCGCCTTCGCCGTCGGGCGCGAACTCGGCCAGGATGTCCTGCACGTAGCCCTTGCGCACGTCCGGGTGCGGGTTTTCCGGCAGTTCGCGGCTGAAGCACGGCACGAAGCGGAAGCCCGGATGCCCCTCGGCGAACGCGCGGAAGTCCTCGCCATAGATCAGCTCGGCCGGCGTACGTGCGCCGAACAGCAGCACCACCTCGACGCCGCGAGACTGCATCAGCGCATGCAGCTGCGGCAGCATCGCCCGGTAAGGCGTTACGCCGGTGCCGGTGCCGATCAGCAGGTAGCGCTTGTTGGCGTCGGCCGGCACCAGGCAGAACCGGCCATAGGGGCCGCTGGCCTGGATCTGCTGGCCTTCGTCGAGCGCCTCGAACAGCGCCGTGGCGGCGCCGCCGGCGACGTAGCTCACCGCGATCTCGATCGCTTCGCCCGGCGCCATGGCGTGGTCATGCATGGTGGCCAGCGAGTAGCTGCGCTTGGTGGCGGTGCCGTCGGGATAGTTGAAGTGCACCTGCACGAACTGGCCCGGAATGAAGTCCAGCGGCTGGCCGTCGTCACGCGCGAAGGCGAGGTGGCGGACGGTCGGGGCCAGCATGCGGCTGCCGACCAGGCGAAGCGGGAAGTGCACGATGGCCAAACGAAGACTCCGGGAGTGGAAAACACTGTGTTGCCGCGCCACCGGAGCCCGGGGCGGGAAGCGCCATATAATAAGCCGCATAGACCCCCGGCGCAGCGCCGGCGCGGTCCAGGAGCCTCATGCAAACCCAGCCAGCCCTCGAGATCACCGATCTCACGAAAACCTATGCCACCGGCGTGCAGGCGCTCAAGGGCGTATCGCTCAGCGTTGCCCCCGGCGATTTCTACGCGCTGCTGGGACCCAACGGCGCCGGCAAGTCGACCTTGATCGGCGTCGTCAGCTCGCTAGTGAACAAGAGTTCGGGTGAAGTGAAGGTGTTCGGCATCGACCTGCATGCCCAGCGTTCCGAGGCCATGCGCCAGATCGGGCTGGTGCCGCAGGAGATCAACTTCAACATGTTCGAGACGCCGTTCGACATCCTGGTGAACTACGCCGGCTTCTACGGCCTGCCGCGGGCGCAGGCCCAGGTACGTGCGCATGAGGAGCTCACCCGCGCCCAGCTGACCGACAAGGCCAACACCATGTCGCGCACGCTCTCGGGCGGCATGAAGCGCCGGCTGATGATCGCCCGCGCCATGATGACCCGACCGCGCCTGCTGATCCTGGACGAGCCCACCGCCGGCGTGGACATCGAGATCCGCCGCGGCATGTGGAAGACGCTCAAGGAAGTGAACGCCGCCGGCACCACCGTCATCCTCACCACCCACTACCTGGAGGAGGCGGAGAACCTGTGCCGCAACCTGGCCATCATCGACAAGGGCCGCATCATCGAGCAGGGCCCGATGAAGACGCTGCTGGCCAAGCTTGACGTCGAAGGCTTCCTGCTGGACGTCGAGACCGTGCTGCCCGCCACGCTGCCCGTGATCGAGGGCGTCACCCTGGTGCGCGAGGACGACCACACGCTGGACGTCGAGAAGCCGCGCGAGATGGACCTCAACCGCGTCTTCAGCGCGCTGGGCGCCCACGGCATCGCGGTGCGCTCGATGCGCACCAAGTCCAACCGCCTCGAGGAGCTGTTCGTGCGGCTCACCGGCCAGCCGGAGGTGGCGGCATGAGCCCGAACCTGGTCGCCCTCAGGACCATCGCCCGCCGCGAAGTCGCCCGCATCCTGCGCATCTGGGGCCAGACCCTGGTGCCGCCGGCCATCACGATGACGCTGTACTTCCTGATCTTCGGCAACCTCATCGGCAGCCGCATCGGCACCATGGACGGCATTTCGTACATGGACTTCATCGTTCCGGGCCTGGTGATGATGGCCATCATCCAGAACGCCTACGGCAACATCAGCTCCTCGTTCTTCGGCGCAAAGTTCGGCCGTCACGTGGAAGAGCTGCTGGTCAGCCCGATGCCCAACTGGGTGATCCTGGGCGGCTACGTCACCGGCGGGGTGCTGCGCGGGCTGATGGTGGGCGCGATCGTGATGGTGATCGCGATGTTCTTCACCCAGGTGCGCCTGCCGCACCCGTTCATCACCCTGGCCACGGTGTTCCTGGGCGCGGTGATCTTCTCGCTGGCGGGCTTCATCAATGCCGTCTACGCCAAGAAGTTCGACGACGTGGCCATCGTGCCGACCTTCATCCTGACCCCGCTGACCTACCTGGGCGGCGTGTTCTATTCGGTGAAGCTGCTGCCGGACTGGGCCGAAGCCGCCACCCACCTCAACCCGATCTTCTACATGGTGAACGCGTTCCGCTACGGCCTGCTCGGCCAGAGCGACGTGTCGATGGTGACGGCGTTCGCGCTGATGGGCTTCTTCGTGGTCAGCCTGTCGGCCCTGGCACTGTGGCTGCTCAAGCGCGGCGTGGGCCTGCGCAGCTGATCCGACGCCCCCAGCGAGCCGGGGTCATGCGCGGCGAGCGGGCAGCCGGAAGAACGCGGCGGCGGCGGCAGTGGTTTCAGCGGCGGTGGTTTCGAAAGCTTCGCCGCGGTCGCGCGCCAGCTCCTCGACGATATGGCGCAGGTACATCGGTTCGTTGCGGCGGTGCGAGGGCATCGGCCGCACGGTGCGCGGCAGCAGGTAGGGCGCGTCGGTTTCCACCATCAGGCGGTCGGCCGGGATGTCCTTGACGAACTCGCGCAGGTGCTGGCCGCGGCGCTCGTCGCACAGCCAGCCGGTGATGCCGATGAAATAGCCGGCGTCGAGCGCGTCGAAGCACTCCTCGCGCGTGCCGGTGAAGCAGTGCACCACCGCCGGGCCGATCCGGCCGTCGAAGTTCTTCATCATCGCCATGAAGTCGGCGTGGGCATCGCGCTGGTGCAGGAACAGCGGCAGGCCGGTGTCGGCGGCGATCTGCAGCTGGCGCTCGAAGGCGCTGCGCTGCGCCGGCCGCGGCGAAAAGTCGCGGTGGAAGTCCAGCCCGCATTCGCCCACGGCCACCACCTCGGGATGCGCCAGCAGCGCGCGCATCTGCGCGTCGGCCTCGTCGGTGTATTCCACCGCATGGTGCGGATGCACGCCGGCCGTGGCGAACAGGCGGCCCGGATGGGCGCGGGCGATTTCCAGCGCGCGCACCGCGCCGGCCCGGCTGGCGCCGGTGACCACCAGCTGCGCCACGCCCGCGTCGGCGGCGCGCGCAAGCACGGCGTCCAGGTCGTGGTCGAAGCTCTCGTGGCCCAGGTTGGCGCCGATGTCGATCAGGTCCATGCAGGCCTCACGCGGTGAAGGCCATGATGGTAACCGGGCGGGTCAACCGCGGTCGCAGCCGTGCGTTGGTTATGCTGTAGGCCAGAGGACATCCGCATGCCCGCAACTGAACGCTCTACTCCTTGGCGCGCCGCCGGTTTCGCCTTGGCCCTGGTGGTGGGGCTGGCCGCGCCGGGCCTCACGCCCGCGCGACCCGCCCACGACTTGGCACCGGTGGACGCCCAGGCGCAGCGGCTGGTCGACAGGTATCGGCTCCCGGGGGCGTCCATCAGGCTGGCGAGCGGCGCGGGCGTGGTGCATCGGAAAACCTACGGCGGCTACACCGGCGACGAACGGCTGGCGATCGCTTCAGCCAGCAAGTGGCTGTCGGCGCTGACCCTGGCGCGGCTGGTCGAGCGCGGCGATCTGCGCTGGGACAGCACGGTGGGCGAGTTCTTCCCCGAGGCGTCGGCGGCGATGCGGCCGATCACCCTGGGTCAGCTGTTCTCGCATACCAGCGGCATGTTCGCGGCCGAACGGCCCTGCCTCGCAGACCGCCAGAAGACGCTGCAGGCCTGCGCGCGCGAGATCCTGGCGCTACCCCTTGCGTCGCCACCGGGCACCGTTTTCGCCTACGGCGGCAATTCGATGCAGGTGGCGGGCGCCATGGCCGAGCTCGCCACCGGGCAGGCCTGGGACGATCTCTTCATCGCGCAGATGGTGCTTCCGCTAGGCCTCACCGATACCGACTGGAATACGAGTGGCGCTCGTTTCGGCTACGTTCGCAACACCAATCCGCGCATCGCCGGCGGCGCGCGTTCAACGCTGGACGACTACGGCCGAGTGCTGGACATGCTGCTCGCCGGCGGCCTGCACCAAGGCCAATCCTTCCTGCGCGCCGACACCCTGGCCGCCATGGCGCTCGACCGCACCGTGGGCCTGGTGATCGCCTTTACGCCGGTGTCCGACTACGATTTCGGCTACGGCATCGGCCAATGGGTCGAAGCGCGCGACGCGTGGGGCGCCACCTACCGCGTGTCCAGCCCGGGCGCGTTTGGTTTCACGCCGTGGGTGGACTGGCAGAACGGCAGCAGCGGCATCATCGCCGTGGCCGGCAACGGTGGCCTGATGCGCGACGATCTGACGGCCCTTGAAGGGCTTTGCCTGCAGCAGCTCGATTTCGTGCGCTACACCCGATCCAATCCGAAGCTGCGCAGCCCGGCCATCGTGCCGCTGCGCAAACCCGTGCAGGCCAAGCCGCGCCCCACGCTCGACGGCAGGGGTCGCGCTCTCTAGCCTAGCGGGGTGACCCACACACCCACGCGCCCCGATTTCCCGATCGCCGAACTGCTGCCCAGGCTGCTGGCCAGCCTTGAAGCGCACCCGCGCCTGGTGCTCGAGGCGCCACCCGGCGCCGGCAAGACCACCCAGGTGCCGCTGGCCCTGCTGTCGGCGCCCTGGCGCGGCGACGGCCGGATCCTGATGCTCGAGCCGCGCCGCGTGGCCGCGCGCGCCGCCGCCGGCTTCATGGCCGCGCAGTTGGGCGAAGCGCCTGGCGACACGGTCGGCTACCGCATCCGCTTCGAGTCCAGGGTGTCGTCCCGCACCCGGGTGGAAGTGGTGACCGAGGGCATCCTCACCCGCATGATCCAGGACGACCCGACGCTGGAAGGCGTGGCGGCGATCGTGTTCGACGAATTCCACGAACGCCACCTGGCCGGCGACCTGGGCCTGGCGCTGGCGCTGGACGTGCAGTCGCAGCTGCGCGAGGACCTGCGGCTGGTGGTGATGTCGGCCACGCTGGACGGCGAGAAGCTGGCGCGCTTCCTCGATGCGCCGCGGCTCACCAGCGCCGGCCGCAGCTTCCCCGTCACCACCGCGCACTTCCCCGCGCGCCGCGACGAGCCGCTGACCGCGCAGCTGCGGCGCTGCGTGGACGAGGCGCTGTCGCGGCATCCGGGCGACCTGCTGGTGTTCCTGCCGGGGCAGCGCGAGATTGCCGATGCGCTCAAGGCGCTCGCGCATCTTTCTGATGACGCCGACACCGGTGCGACCAGACGCGCGGCGGCAGACGACGCGGTGCAGCTGCTGCCGCTGCACGGCGAGCTCAGCGTCGATGCGCAGTCCGCCGCCCTCTCGCCGGACCCGCAGGGCCGGCGCCGCATCGTGCTGGCCACCAACGTCGCCGAAAGCTCCGTCACCCTGCCCGGCGTGCGTGTGGTGATTGATATGGGCCAGGCGCGTGAACCGCGCTACGACCCGAACTCGGGCTTCTCGCGGCTCGAAACCGTCGCCATATCCCAAGCTTCCGCCGACCAGCGCGCCGGCCGCGCCGGTCGTGTCGCCGAGGGCTGGTGCTATCGCCTGTGGCCGGCCTCGCAGCGCCTGGAGCCGATGCGTACGCCGGAAATCGCCCAGGTCGAACTGGCCGGCCTGGCGCTTGAGCTCGCCGCCTGGGGCGAGTCCTCCCTGCGCTTCGTGGACGCTCCCCCCGCCGGCCCGCTGGGCGCGGCGCGGGAGCTGCTGCTGCGCCTGGGCGCGGTGGACGAGGCGGCCCGCATCACCGCCTTCGGCCGCGAGCTGTTGGCGCTGGGCACGCATCCGCGGCTGGCGGCGATGCTCAAGGCGCCGCGCGATCCGGTCGAGCGCGCGCTGGCCTGCGACCTCGCTGCGCTGGTGGAAGCCCGCGACCCCCTGCGCGGCCGCCGAGACGACATCGCCAGCCGCTGGCAGGCCCTGGCGGCCCTGCGCCACGGCCGCGTCCCGCCCGAGGCCAACCGCGGCGCGCTCGCCGCCATCGACGCAGCCAGCAGGCAGTGGCGCCGGCGCCTGCGCTGTGACGCGCTGCCGCCACGCGATGCCCCGGCGCATCTGCTGGGCGACCTGCTGGCGCACGCCTTCCCCGAACGCATCGCCCGCCAGCATCCCACCGAGCCGCGCCGCTACCAGCTGGCCAACGGCCGCATGGCGCGGATCTTCGACGACAGCGCGCTTTACGGCGAACCGTGGATCGTCGCCAGCGAACTGCGCTTCGAGGCCAAGGACTCGCTGGTGATGCGCGCCGCGCCGGTGGACGAAGCGCGGCTGCAGCGCGATTTCCCCGGGCGCTTCTTCGAAGGCGACATCGTGCGCTGGGACCCGGCGGCGCGCGCCCTGGTGGCGCGGCGCGAGCGCCGTTTCGACAAGATCACGCTGGAAAGCAAACCCGCCGGACGCCCCGACCCCAAGCTCGCCGCGCAGGCCCTCAGCGACGCCGTCGGCGAACTGGGCCTGGACGCGCTGCCCTGGACACCGGGCCTGCGCCAGTGGCTCGAGCGCGTCCGCTGCGTGCGCGACTGGCTGCCCGAGCTGGGCCTGCCCGACCTGTCCGACGACGCGCTGCTCGCCAGCCGCGAGGCGTGGCTCAAGCCGGCTTTCACCGGCAAGACCCGGCTCGACGCCCTGGACGAGGAGGCGCTGGGCGAAGCCCTGAAATCAGGCCTGGACTGGTCGCTGCGGCAGAAGCTCGACGCGCTGGCGCCGCGCCGCATCACCGTGCCCTCGGGCATGGAGCGCGGCATCGAGTACGCGCAGGGCGCGGCGCCGGTGCTGGCGGTGAAGCTGCAGGAACTGTTCGGCCTGGCCGACACCCCGCGCGTTGCCGACGGCCGGGTGCCGCTGACGCTGCACCTGCTTTCGCCGGGCGGAAAACCGCTGCAGGTCACCCAGGATCTGCGCAGTTTCTGGCACAACACCTACCCCGAAGTGCGCAAGGAAATGAAGGGCCGCTACCCGCGCCACCCCTGGCCGGACGATCCCTGGACCGCCGCCGCCACCCATCGGGCCAAGCCGCGGGGGACCTGAGGCCGGACCGCGATGTGACCGCCGTTCATCTGTTTGGGGTTAGGCTGTCGAGGCAGCAGGCAATCCCGAAATTATCAATCCCTCCGGAGTCCATCATGAGCAAGACGAGCAAGATCGTATCGACCGCGCTGGCCACGTTGAACGACGGCACCGCGCTGGCCAAGAAGGCCTGGAAGAATTCCGACCTCACCAGCAAGGCCAGTGCGCTGGTTGGTGCCGGCGCCGGCCTGGCCGCCGCGAAAAAGGGCGGCGCCGCCGCCATCAAGGCCGTGAGGAAGCATCCGGTCGGCACCGCCGTCACCGCCGCCGCCCTGGCGGCCGTGGGCGCCGCGGTCTACGTTGTGAACAAGCGCAAGACCGCCGCCGCCAAGCCTGCCGCCAAGAAGTCCACGGCCAAGCAGGTCGCGGCCAAGAAGGCCACCGCCAAGCCGGCGGCCAAGAAGGCGCCTGCGAAGAAAGCCGCCGCCAGGAAACCCGCCGCCAAAAAGGCGTAAGGCCCAAACCAGAACGGGGTCAGGTTCAGTTCTTCTGAAGGAAGAACCGAACCTGACCCCGTTCTGTCGTTCGGGTTGTTGTTTCTATGGCGCCTTGGATTCTTCGGCCGCGATCCACGCGTCCATGCGCTGCTCCAGCACCGACAGCGGCAGCGCACCGTCGGCCAGCAGCGCGTCGTGGAAGCTGCGCAGGTCGAAGCGATCGCCCAGCTTTGCTTTCGCGCGCACGCGCAGCTCGCTGAGCTTGAGCTGGCCAATCTTGTACGCCAGCGCCTGGCCGGGCGTGCTGATGTAACGATCGATTTCGTTGGCGATGTCGAGCTCGGCCTTGGGCGCATTGGCGGCGAAATAGTCGATCGCCTGCTGGCGCGACCAGCCCTTCGAATGCAGGCCCGTGTCCACCACCAGCCGCACCGCGCGCCACATGTCGTAGGCCTGCTGGCCCATGCGGTCGTAGGGGTCGTCGTAGAGGTCCATGTCATAGCCCAGGCGCTCGGCGTAGAGGCCCCAACCCTCGATGAAAGCGGTGAACCCGCCCTGCTTGCGGAACATCGGCTGGTCGGGCATTTCCTGCGCCAGCGAAATCTGCAGGTGGTGGCCCGGCACCGCCTCGTGCAGCGACAGCGCCAGCATTTCCCAGCGCGGCCGCGACTCGGGCTTGTACAGGTTCACGTAGTAGTAGCCGGCGCGCAGCCCGTCCGCTGACGGGCGCTGGTAGTAGGCCGTGGTGGTGTCGGGCGCGATGGCGGCCGGGATCGGGATGATGCCGTAGGGCGTGCGCGGCAGCGTGCGGAACACTTTCACCAGTTCGGGGTCGATGCGGCGGCTCATGGCGCGGTAGTCGGCCAGCAGCGCCTCGGGCGTGGCGTGGAAGAACTTCGGGTCGGTGCGCAGGTGGGTGAAGAACGCCGCCAGGTCGCCGTCGAAGCCGACTTCGGCCTTGATCTTTTCCATCTCGCCGCGGATGCGCGCCACCTCCCCCAGCCCGATCTGGTGGATCTGGTCGGACGTGAGGTCGGTGGTGGTGTAGCTGCGCGCCAGGTGGTCGTAGTAAGCCTTGCCGTTGGGCAGGTCGCCGGTGGCGACCGAGTCGGGCGTCGCAGGCAGGTAGGTCTGGTTGAAGAAGGTTTCGAAGCGGGCGATGGCCGGCAGCACCCCTTCGCCCACGGCGGCTTTGGCCTGGGCACGCAGGCGCGCCTGCTCGTCCGCAGGAATGGCTGGGGCCATCTTCAGGAAAGGTGAAAAGAAGCTGCTCTGCTCGATGGAGGCGGCGCGCTGCGCGGCAATCTGCGCCGGCACGCGCTGCATCACGGCCTTGGGCGGCACCCAGCCGGCGGCAATGCCTTCGCGCATCAGGGCGATCGACTGGTCGACGAAAGCGCCGTAGCCACGCAGGCGCGTGATCCAGTCGGCGTAGTCCTTGGCGGTTTCGAAGCGAAGCGCCGGCGCCATCTGCACGGCCAGCAGGTGCGGCCCGCTGCGCTGGTCCACCGGCATCAGGTGGGTGGGAAAAGCGAAGCCGGCGATGTCGGTTTCCAGCTGGCGGCGATAGATGTCGTGGTTGAGCTGGTCGGCCGGCGACAGGGCGTCGCGGGGGATGGCAAGCAGGGCGGCCAGCGACGCCCGGGTGGCGTCCTGCTGCTTGTTCACCGCGGCGCTGGAAACATTCGGAAGCGCTGCGTCGTAGCGCGGGTCGCCCAGGTAGGTCGCCATCAGCGGGTTGTCGACCAGGCTGCGCTGCCAGTCGGCTTCGAACAGGGCATGCAGGGCACGCGTCTGGTCGGCCACCTGCGCCTGAGTTCCTTGCATCGGGGCGCCCATCGCCATCGCCGGCACGGCCAGCGCCGCGCCCAAAGCCACCACCAACATCAGTCGACGCATGTTCGCCCTGCTCCCGATCCAGCCGCCAAGAAATCCGGAGCCCGAAACACGGCGGCACCAGAGCCAGGCTTCAGACTACTTGTTCGGGGAGCCATTCAAAACCCACGCCCAACCGGGTGTAAACCTGACCCGTTCTGGTTCTTGCGGGGTTACTGGGTGAGTTCGCGCCACTGGCCGGGCGGCAGGCCTTCGAGCCGGTGCGGGCCGACCGCGATGCGCAGCAGGCGCAGGCAGGGCAGGTCCACGGCGGCCACCATGCGCCGGACCTGGCGGTTGCGGCCTTCGGTAATGGTGAGCTCAAGCCAGCTGTCGGGCACCGTCTTGCGCTGGCGCACCGGCGGGGTGCGCGGCCACAGCCAGTCGGGCGCGCCGATCAGCACCTGCGCCTTGGCCGGGCGGGTGGGCCCGTCGGCCAGGGTGACGCCGGCGCGCAGCTGCGCCAGGTGCGCGTCGCCGGCCTGGCCTTCCACCTGCACCAGGTAGGTCTTGGGCCAGTGGAACTTGGGCGAACTGATGCGTGCGATCAGCGGACCGTCGTCGGACAGCAGCAGCAGCCCTTCCGAATCCTGGTCCAGCCGGCCAGCGGCATAGACGTCGGGCGGCAGCGTGAAGCCGGCCAGCGTCGGGCGGGGTGGCACCGTCTTGTCGGTGAACTGGCAAATGACGCCGTAGGGCTTGTTGAAGGCAATCAGCATCGCTCCATTGTAGCGCCGTGGGACACTGCGCGCCTGATCCATGCCGTCCAAAGCCCGGAAACGCCCATGTCCCCGACCCATCCCCTGCGCCGGCTGGCCGCCTTCGCCCGACCCCAGAAGCGCAATGTCGTGCTGGCCACGATTTATTCGGTCCTGAACAAGTTCTTCGACGTGCTGCCCGAACTGCTGATCGGCGTGGCGGTGGACGTGGTGGTGAACCAGCAGGACTCGTTCATGTCCCGCTTCGGCCTGCCCGATCCGCTGCACCAGCTGTACGCGCTGGTGGCGCTGACGATCGTGGTGTGGGTGGCCGAATCGGCGTTCGAATACCTGTACGCGCTCAAGTGGCGCGGGCTGGCCCAGGACCTGCAGCATTCGCTGCGCCAGGCCGCGTATGGCCACGTGCAGAAACTGCCGCCGGCGATCATCGAGCGCGAGCGCAGCGGCCGGCTGATGGCGCTGATGAACGAGGACGTGAACCAGATCGAGCGCTTCCTCAACACCGGCGCCAACGACCTGATCCAGGTGGTGGTGTCGTCGCTGATGGTGGGCGCGGTGTTCTTCGTGCTTACCGCCGATTTGGCCGCGCTGGCGATGATGCCGATCCCGCTGATCCTGATCGGCGCGTTCTGGTTCCAGAAGCGGCTGGCGCCGCGCTATGCCGCGGCACGTGAAGCGGCGGCCACCGTTTCGTCGCGGCTGTCGAACAACCTGGCCGGCATGGCCACCATCCAGGCCTACACCGCCGAGGACTTCGAAGCCGCGCACCTGCGCGAGGCCTCGGACGGTTTCCGCGCGCGCAACGCCGAGGCCATCCGCTTCTCGGCCGCCATCACGCCGGTGATCCGCATGGCCATCCTGGCCGGTTTCGTGGCGACGCTGCTGTACGGCGGCATGCTCACCCTGCGCGGCGAGCTCGGCGTGGGCAGCTACTCCGCGCTGGTGTACCTGACCCAGCGCCTGCTGTGGCCGCTGACGCGCCTGGCCGACATGACCGACCTCTACCAGCGCGCCATGGCGTCGGTGGACCGCGTGATGGACCTGCTGGATACGCCCGTGCCCGCGCGCGGCAGCGAGCCGCTGCCGGCCAAGCCGCGCGGTGAACTGTGGTTCGAAAGCGTGGGCTTCGACTACGACGGCCTGCCCGCGCTGCACGCGGTGGACCTGCGCGTGCCGGCCGGCGCAACGGTGGCGCTGGTGGGCGGTACGGGCGGCGGCAAGAGCACCCTGCTCAAGCTGCTGCTGCGCTTCATCGACCCGGTGCGCGGCCGCATCGTGTTCGACGGGTTCGATGTCGCCGGCCTCGATCCCGCGGCGCTGCGCCGGAGCATCGGCTACGTCGCGCAGGAACCTTTCCTCACCGACGGCACCGTGGCCGACAACATCGCCTACGGCGAGCGCAACGCCGACCGCGCCAAGGTGGAAGTCGCCGCGCGCGCCGCCGAGGCGCACGCCTTCATCGCCGCCATGCCGCAGGGTTACGACAGCCCGGTGGGCGAACGCGGCAGCCAGCTGTCGGGCGGCCAGCGCCAGCGCATCGCCCTGGCCCGTGCGCTGTACCGCAACCCGGCCATCCTGGTGCTCGACGAAGCCACGTCGGCCGTGGACAACGAAACCGAAGCCGCCATCCAGCGCTCGCTGGCCGTGGCCGCGCGCGGCCGCACCACCCTGGTGGTGGCGCACCGCCTGAGCACCGTGCGCCACGCCGACGCCATCCACGTGCTGGAAGCCGGCCGCATCGTCGAAACCGGCACCCACGACGAACTGGTCGCCCGCGGCGGCGCCTATGCAGCGCTGTGGCGGCTGCAGACCGGCGAAACGGCCTGAGCACCCGGCGGCAACGTTCGTTGCGCATCGCGGCGTGTGGAAAGGCAGGCTTGGCTGGCAAACTCGGGCTTCTTGAATCCCGGGAACCCCCGATGACCCAGCGCCTCCTGCTTGCCGCCGCCCTTGCCGCCCCTGCCTCACGTGCCGCCACGCAAGACACCGCCGCCGCAGCCTGGTGCCGGGCCTGATCGACATGCACGTGCACCTGGATTCCCACCCCGGCTACGGCGGCTACACCGGCCCGCAGTTCAGCGACCGGCTCTGGTCGGTGCTGCAGGTCAAGCATGCCGGCGAAACACTGGATGCAGGCTTCACCACCGTGCGCAACGTCGGTTCGGACGCCTTCAACGACGTCGGCCTGCGCCAGGCCATCGACGAGGGCAAGATCCGCGGCCCGCGCGTGGTCACCGCCGCGTAGAGCTTTGACGCCACCGGCGGCGTGTTCCCGCGCAACACCGACCCGACCCGCGACGTGCAGCTGCTCGAGGCCATCCCGGTGGTCATTCAGGGCGGCGACATCGTCAAGGACGCGCGCTGAACCACGCCTTCCAGCGATGCGCCCGTCAGGCGTAGATGGCGCTGCAGGTGCGTGCGCAGCGCCGCACTGGCGGGTTCGGGTTCTGCGCCGCCCAGCGTCCGGTGCAACAGGGTTTCCATGAGGAAGTAGTAGGCTTCGCGCGATCGCTCGTCGGCGATGCCGTGGTCGGCCTGGTCGTCCACGAACAGGCTGGCGTCCTTGCCCAGCGTGCGCAGCAGTGCGGCGTAGTGGGTGATGCCGCGGATCGGCACGCGCTCGTCCTGGCCGCCGGCCAGGATCAGCACCGGCCGCTGCAGCGCCGCGGCGTTGGCGGTCGGCGACTGCGCCACCAGCCGCCGGGCCAGGGCCTCGTCCGCCGGATCCAGGCCCAGGTGGCGCATGCTGGCCGCCATCGGGATGCCCGGGAACATCTCGTGACCTGATCCCAGGTATTCGCGCACCACGAACCCGAAGTCGGCCGGCGGCACGCCCGCCACCGCCACCTTGAAGAGCTCCGGCTGGAACGTCACGCCCAGCAGCGCCGAATAGCCGCCGAACGACGCCCCGGTGATGCCGACCCGCTCGGCATCGCCGATGCCGTTCGCCAGCAGCCAGCGGGTGCCGTCGACGATGTCCTGCTGTACGCGGCCGTTGCCGAAATCACCCTGCGAAGCAAGCAGGTACTCGCGCCCCAGGCCGGTGGAGCCGCGGAAGTTGGGTTGGAACACCACGTAGCCCCGGTTCGCCAGCAGCTGCGCATCGTTGCTGAAGTCCGGCCGCACCAGGCTGAAGGGGCCGCCGTGCACGCTCACCACCATCGGCGCCTTGGCGACGTCCGCGCCGGTCGGCAAGGTCACGAAGCCGTGCAGCAGGCGCCCGTCGGAGGCGCGCCAGCGCATGGGCCACTTGTGGGCCATCAGCGCCTCGTCGGGGCGCGCCTGCGGCCTGCCTTCGAACACGAAGGCGGCATCGGCCAACACCTCGCGCAATGCGCCTTTTTCATCGGCCAACCACCAGCGTTCGCCGCGCAGCGTGTCGGCGCGTTCGTGCACCAGCCAGCGCGCCTGCCCCGGCGTGATTTCCAGCGAGCGGCCCGGACGCTGCCGCGCGATGGCGGCCAGCCGCTCCGCGTCCGGCGGCTCCAGCGCGAACAGCTGCGCCAAGGTACTGCGATAGCCGACCAGGCGCGGGCGGCCATCGACCGGGTCGAGCGTGACGTCGAAGACGTCGGCTTCGCCGCGCGGATCTTCATGCACGCGCTGGCGACGACCGTCCGCGGCCACGCGCACCAGGGCGGTGCGGTCGCTGTCGAGGTTGCCCACCAGCCAGAGCCCACCGCCGGCGGCGCGACCCAGCAGGCCGCAGCGACGCGCCTGCTCACAGCGCAGCACCGGTTCGCGCGGCGCCGCGTCGGCAGCGCGATAGAGCACGTGAGCCTCGCCCTGCGCGACCAGCAGCCAGGCCAGGCGGCCGTCGTCGCCGATGGCGGCGTTGACAATCGGCTGCGCGTCCTCGTGCAGCACGCTGGCCTTGCCGTCCACCGACACCCGCAGCAGCCGCCAGCGGCGGTCCGTGCCGCCGCTGAGCGCCGGGCGCTCCAGCAGCAGCACGGCGGCCGGCTGCACCGGGTCCACCGCCAGGAACTGTCGCCGGGTCAGCCCGCCCAGCGCAGCCACCTCGCCGCCGCCGCGCTGGCCGGCAACGGCCAGCGCAGCCAGCTGCCGTGGTTCGGGCAGGAACAGCCAGCGGCTGTCGTGCGACCAGGCCACTTGCGAAGCCTGCGTACGCGGCAGCGCCAGCCGCGGCTGGCCGTCCGGCAGCGACTGCAGCCACACCGTGCGTCGCCCGTTGCGTTCATGGATCCAGGCCAAGGACCTGCCGTCCGGCGAAAGCGTCACCGATTGCACCTGCGCCTGGGCAATGAACGCGGCACGCGGCACGCGGGGTGCAACCGGCCGGGCCCGTCCGCTGGCGACCGCCGCGCGCAGCGCATCGATGTCGCGGCTGGCGCCCGCCAGCGGCTTCGCCGTTTCTGCCCGGGGCCCGGCCGCAGCGACCGTTGGCGCAGCGCTGGCGGCACCCGCCGCCAGCAGCCCCCAAGCCAGCATCGCCGCCGCCGGCCACCGGATCGAAATCCCGAAGTCCATCGTCATCCTCCTTGCAGGCCTCGCCGCGTCAGGCCAGCGCAGGCGCGGCCCGCGGCGACGGCGCCACGGTTTCGCGCGGCGGAACGCTCAGCCACAGCGCCATCAGGGCCGGCAGCCCGATCGCGCCGCAGGCCACGCACCAGGCCACGCGGGCGGTGCGCCCCAGCCCGGTGCGCCGGACATGCAGCGTGCCCAGCAGCAGCGACAGCGCCATCAACATGCCCGCCATCCAAAGCACCGATGCCGGCGGCGGCGGCGGCGAGAACGCCTGGCCAGGCTGGT
Organism: Lysobacteraceae bacterium; assembly: GCA_003241895.1. Lineage (GTDB taxonomy): Bacteria > Pseudomonadota > Gammaproteobacteria > Xanthomonadales > Xanthomonadaceae > Arenimonas. Next base: position 51,446 of record QBLY01000007.1, on the reverse strand, counting down.
ACGGCGCGAACAGATGCCGCAGCGCGCCCAGCGTGCGGTCCACCACCGGCGACAGCCACCACTTCTGCCAGGTGAACAGCGGCCCATAGCCGGTGACGAGCTCGCGCCGCGCCACCCACTGCACCTGGCCCTGCTCATCCACGCGCGCGAGCTGCTGGAAAGAACCGCCTCGACCACTGTGGCCCTGTCGAGTCATCGTGAACGACACCAGATGGCCATCGACCAACTCCATCACGTCCACGCGGGTGAGATTGCCGGCGGCGTCGGGCAAGGGCACGCGCTGGCGGGTCACCAGCGGCGCGCGATCGAGCGACAGCGGCCGTGCGTCGTAGAGGTAAAGCGCGCGGTCGCTCAGCAAGGCCAGCCGTTCGCCGCTCAGGCGGACGCCCGCCATCACCTCGCCCGGCGGCAGCGACAGGCGCGGCAGCACGCGCTGGGTTTCGCGGTCGAACTGGTGCACGGTATCGCGGCCGATCAGCAGGCCAGCCGGTCCGGGAAGCGGCGGTGAGGGAAAGCGCGCATCGCCCTCCACTCCCAGCTCGCCAATCACCTGGTTGTCGGTGAGCCCGTAACCCACGAAGCGGCCGAGGTCGTGGCTGAACACCCATCGCACGCGCCGCTCGTCATCGTCGAACTGCATCGGCGCGCGATTGCCCAGTTCGTTCCAGACCGGGTTCACCGGGATGCCCAGCCCCAGGGTCATGATGTCGGAGATGGCGGCCTGCTCGCGCCACAGCGGCGCCTCTTGGGCGCTGCTCGCGGCCAGGCCGTAGACCAGCAGGTCCGCGGCTTCGGCCTCGTCGGCCTGCTTGGCGCTGCCGGCCGGCGCGCTCGCCACGTTGTTCGGGTGGGTGCCCTGGGCGATCCACCCCAGTTCGAAACCGAAGCCCGCCATCACCAGCGCCAGCCACATCGCCACTTGCATCGGCACGGCCAGCAGCACGCCGGCCGCGCCGCGCGGCGCGCTGCCCAGGTCGGGTTTGAAGGCCGCCAGCGTCAGCGCCAGCAGCCAGGCAGCCACGCCCAGCAGCAGCGCCAGCAAACCCGGGCCCGTGGCATAGGCCGCCGGCAGCAGCGCCAGGAACACCAGCGGCGCCACGGCGGTGCGCCGAGGCACCAGCATGGCGGCCGTGCCGGCGAGATAGCCGATCACGCCGATGCCGAACGCGGCCAGGCACAGGCCGAGATGGCGAAGGTCAAGCACCCGTGGCGTCATCAGCTCCTGCCATGCGGCCGTCGCCAGCAGCGGTAACAGCAGCGCGATGATGAGCAATGCCGTGCCCGCTCCGAGCAGCGCCAATCCGATGCGCCAGTGCGCCAGCGGCCGGTGCAGCAGGTTGAGCCAGGCATTGGGTCGACGGTAGCCACCCATCTGGAACAGGCCCAACAGCAGGCCGCTCAGCGCATGCACGCTGGCGATGGCTAGGTACACCTCGTCCGGCTGCTGCGCCAGGTCGGTGACGCGGGTGAGGAACAGCAGCAGCAGCAGGTGCGCGAACGCGTACACCACCGACCAGGAAAGGAAACGCTGGAACTCGGATTTCAATATGTCGGACATGGCCTCGGTCCCGGGTCAGGCGGCGCTGGGCGCGGCGTGGTTCTTGGCCAGGAAACCGTTCACGGCGCGATCAAGCCCCACCGGCATGGCATTGATCGAACGCGCGCCGGCGGCGTGCAGGAAATCACCGAACGATTCGTCCTGGTCCAGCACCAGGTAGTGGTGCAGGCCGTCGATCCGCTGCACCTGCAGCAGGCCCGGCACCGTCCGCGGGTCGAGGCCCTTGAAGGGGATGTCGGCCACCCAGTAGGTGACGCGCGCCACGAACTCCTCCGGCGGCGACATGTTCCTGAGCTCGCCCTGCTCGAGGATGATCAGGTTGTCGGCCACGCGCTCGATCTCGTCCATCTGGTGCGAGCAGTAGATAACCGTGCAGTCGTCGCTGAGGTTGCTGTACATCAGCGCCTCCAGGAAGGCGCGTTTGGCGACCACGTCCAGGCCCAGGGTGGGTTCGTCCAGCACCAGCAGTTCGGGGCCCTGCGCCAGCGCCAGCGCCAGGTTGAAGCCGGCGCGCTCACCGCGCGAGAGCTGGCTGACCTGCTGCGCCGGCAGCACGTGGTAGTGGCCCAACACATCGTCGAACAGGCGCTGGCTCCAGCGCGGATACAGCCGCTGGTGCGCCCGGGTGATGGCCTGCACGCTCATCCAGCCCGGCAGGGTGTGTTCTTCGTTGACGAAGCCGATGCGGCCGCGGTCTTGGGGCGTGAGCCGCTGGCTGTCTCGGCCCAGGATGCGCGCTTCGCCGGCCGTGGGCGGCAGGAAGCCCAGCAGGATGCGGAACAGGGTGGACTTGCCGGCGCCGTTGGCGCCGACGATGGCGTGGATGCGGCCGCGCGGCACCTGCAGGTCCAGGTGCCGCAGCGCCAGCTTGCTGCCGTAGCGCTTGCTCAGGTCGCGGGTTTCGATGACGAGGTCGGACATGGTCGCTCCAGGCCGGGCGGTCGGCATCAGGCGGTTTTTTTAGGCGCGAAGGCCTGCAGTTCCAGGTCCAGGCGGGCGAGCACTTCCCCGGCCGGCAGGTCCAGCGCCACCACGTCATGCACGAATCTGCTCACCGCCTCGTCCAGGCGTTTGTCGCGCTCGGCCCGGCTCAGTCGCTGGCGCGGTGGCGCGACGAACAGGCCCAGGCCCTGGCGTGATTCCAGCCAGCCTTCGGCGGTGAGCTCGGCGTAGGCTTTGGCCACGGTGTTGGGATTGATGCCCAGCTGCTGGGCCAGGCCGCGCACGCTGGGCAGCTGGCTGGCGAGCGCCAGGGCGCCAGTGGCCACCTTCATGCGTATGCCGTCGACGATCTGCTTGCTGATCGGGCGGGCGTCGCCGGTGGCGATCTCGATCATCAGGGCTTGGCTGCGGGCCATGGGGGTGCTGCCTGTACTGTGTGTTCTAGTACAGTGCAGACGCCGCGTGGCGGCTGTCAAGTCCCCACAGTCGTGGGAGGGCCCTCGGGCCCTCCCACAGGGCCGAGCGCTTACTGCGCGGCGGCTTCCGCCTGCGGCTTCACGAAGCGCAGCGTCATGCGGTCGCTCTCGCCGATGGCGGCATACTTGTCCTTGTCGGCGTCGTCGTGGCGGTTGCCCGGCGGCAGGGTCCACACGCCGTTGGGGTGGTCCTTGGTGTCGGCCGGGTTGGCGTTGATCTCGCTCTTCTCCGCGAGCTCAAAGCCGGCGGCGGTGGCCAGGCCGATGACGTAGTCCTCGGGCAGGTAGCCCGATTCCTTCACTTCTTCCATCGTCTTGCCGGCGGCCGCGCGGTGTTCCACCACGCCCAGCACGCCGCCGGGGGCCAGCACGTCGTAGAAGCCCTTGAACATCGCGGCTTCGCTGCCGGCGCCCACCCAGTTGTGCACGTTGCGGAAGGTCAGCACCACGTCGGCCGAGCCCGGTTCGCCAAACACCGGCGCGGCCGGGTCCACTTCCACCACGCTGGCGTTGCCGTAGACGTCCGCGCGCGCGGCCAGCTTGTCGCGGAAGCCCTGGTTGGCCTTGGTGTGGTACTCGGTGGCACGCTCGCTGCTGGCCTTGGCCGGGTCGTTGAGCGCGCCGATGTAGCGGCCCTTGCCCTGCGCCAGCGGAGCCAGCACTTCGGTGTACCAGCCGCCGCCCGGGCTGATCTCGATCACGGTCTGGCTGGGGCCGACGCCGAAGAAGGCGAGCGTTTCACGCGGATGGCGCGAAGCGTCACGGGCCGAATTGGCCGGGTCGCGCCAGTCGCCGGCGAGGATGGCGTCCATCGGGTCGGCCGGCGTCGCATCGGCGGTTGCGTCAGGGGCGGCATCGGTGCCGGCCGGAGTGATGGCGTCGGTAGTGCTGGCGTCGGCCGTGGCGTCCTGCGACGCGGGCGTGCACGCGCCCAGCATCAGTGCAGCCAGGGCGAGGGCAAGCGGGGAAAGGGTCATGCGCATGGTGTGGCTCCGGGGTGGGCGAACTGCCCCGGAGGCTATCACGGGGCCATGTTAAGGCCTTGTGGCAAGGGCTCGCCGTTGAGTGCGCGGGCAATCAGCGCCCACACCGTCGGGTTGAACACCAGCCCCAGGTGCGCGGCGTCCACGTCGATGTGGCGCACGTCGGGGCTGTGGTGGTCGCGGGTGGCGGCATGGCCCACCACGGCGTCGGTGGGGCTGGCGATGGCGGTGATGCGGGCGCGGATGGGCGTGCTTTCCCGCCGGGCCACGCCGCGCTCGATCCAGTCCAGGTCCATGCCGCGGCCGCGGAAGAACGCCGCCGCCCGCGTGTATTTCGGGCCGCCCTGCACGGGCGTGCCCAAGGTGATCACTTCTTCGACCATGCCGGGCAGGTCGCGCGCCGCCTCGCGCGCCACCACGCCGCCCAGGCTCCAGCCGATCAGCGTGATCGGCGTGCCGCCCAGGGCGAGATGCCGTTCGCGCACGCGCGCCACCATCCGGTCGCACAGCATCGGCACCGAGCCTTCGTTGCGGTAGTGGGCTATAGGCTCGGCGCTCCAGCCCGGCGAGATATCGGCCAGCGTGTGGCGGATATCAATGCCGGCGCGGTTCACGCCCAGGCCCCAGCCTTCGGCGTGATGGCCCAGCTTGCGCAGGTAACGACGCAGCGGCCAAAGCGCACGATCGCCGGCGCCAAAGCCGGGCAGCACGATGATGTGGCGAGCGCGCTCGGTGCGGGCATTGCCGGCCGGCATCAGCAGCGGCAGCACCATGCGGCCGGCGTCCAGCAGCGCACGTGATTCCCGCCAGGCCAGGGCGTGTTCGGGCGGCTTCAAGAGGGCGCTCTGCGGGACGGACATCGCCGGGACCTCTGGGTGGGTTCATCAGCTTTTTGATGGCGGCCCGCCGCAGTCTATCTTGCTGCCACCATAGCCAGCGCCTATCAAACGCATCCAAAACATGAATTATCTATCGTCCCTGCGCAGGCCTATGGTGGATCAAGACCGGCGGCGTCCATCCGCCATGACGCCGGCGATGCCGCAAAGTGCGAACAGCCAACGAGGGAGAGAGAGCCATGAACACCGAAGCCAAATGCCCGATGTCGGGTAATGAACCCGGCAGCGCCGCCCCGCGCGCCCGCTCCAACGCCGACTGGTGGCCCGACCAGCTCAACCTCGGGGTCCTGCACCAGCATTCGGCCCGCGCCAACCCGATGGGCGAAGGCTTCGACTACGCCGAGGCGTTCAAGACCCTGGACCTCGACGCCGTGGTGAAGGACCTGCACGGCCTGATGACCGATTCGCAGGCCTGGTGGCCGGCCGATTACGGCCACTACGGTCCCTTCTTCATCCGCATGGCCTGGCACGCGGCGGGCACCTACCGCATCTCCGACGGCCGCGGCGGCAGCGGCACCGGCGACCAGCGCTTCGCGCCGCTCAACAGCTGGCCCGACAACGGCAACCTCGACAAGGCGCGCCGCCTGCTGTGGCCGATCAAGGCCAAGTACGGCGCCAAGCTTTCGTGGGCCGACCTGTTCATCCTCACCGGCAACGTCGCGCTGGAATCCATGGGCTTCAAGACCTTCGGCTTCGCCGGCGGCCGCGCCGACATCTGGGAACCCAACGCCGACATCAACTGGGGCGCCGAGGCCGAATGGCTGGCCGGCAGCGACAAGCCCGACAGCCGCTACTCGGGCGACCGCGAGCTGGCCAACCCGCTGGCCGCGGTGCAGATGGGCCTGATCTACGTGAACCCCGAAGGCCCGGACGGCCGCCCCGACCCGCTGGGTTCGGCGCGCGACATCCGCGAAACCTTCGCGCGCATGGCCATGAACGACGAAGAGACCGTCGCCCTCACCGCCGGCGGCCACACCTTCGGCAAGGCGCACGGCGCCGGCGACGTGTCGCTGGTGCAGGTGGAACCCGAGGGTGCGGACATCGCCAACCAGGGCTTCGGCTGGATCAGCACCTACGAAAGCGGCATGGCCGGCCACACCATCACCAGCGGCATCGAAGGCGCCTGGACGCCCACCCCCACCACCTGGGACAACAGCTACTTCGAAACCCTGTTCGGCTTCGAGTGGGAGCTCACCAAGAGCCCGGCCGGCGCGCACCAGTGGAAGCCCAAGGGCGACGCCGGCCGCACCGTGCCCGACGCGTTCGAACCCGGCGTGTTCCACCAGCCGATGATGACCACGGCCGACATGGCGATGCGCATGGACCCGGCGTACGAAAAGATATCGCGCCGTTTCATGGCCAATCCGGCCGAGCTCGCCGACGCCTTTGCCCGCGCCTGGTTCAAGCTCACCCACCGCGACATGGGTCCGCGCGACCGCTACCTGGGCAAGCTGGTGCCCCAGGAAGTGCTGATCTGGCAGGACCCGGTGCCTGAAGTCGACCACGCGCTGGTGGACGCCCGTGACGTCGAAGGCCTCAAGGCCAAGGTGCTGGCCTCGGGCCTGACCGTGCCGCAGCTGGTGGCCACGGCCTGGGCCTCGGCTTCGACCTACCGCAACAGCGACAAGCGCGGCGGCGCTAACGGTGCCCGCATCCGCCTGGCGCCGCAGAAGGACTGGGAAGCCAACCAGCCCGCGCAGCTGGCCAAGGTGCTGGCCGCGCTGGAAGGCGTCAAGAGGGACTTCGACGCCTCGGCCACCGGCGGCAAGAAGATTTCCCTGGCCGACCTGATCGTCATCGGCGGCATCGCGGCGGTGGAAGCGGCGGCGAAGAAAGGCGGCGTGCCGGTCACTGTGCCGTTCGCGCCGGGCCGCACCGACGCCACGCCCGACCAGACCGACGCCCCTTCGTTCGCTCCGCTCGAGCCCAGGGCCGACGGTTTCCGCAACTACGTTGCCAAGGGCTTCAAGGGCTCCGAAGCCGAGGCGATGGTGGACAAGGCCGCGCTGCTGGGCCTGGGCGCGCCGGAAATGACGGTGCTGGTCGGCGGCCTGCGTGCGCTGGACGCCAACGTGGGCGGCGCGCAGCACGGCGTGTTCACCAAGACGCCGGGCGTGCTCAACAACGAGGTGTTCGTGAACCTGCTGGACATGGGCACGAAGTGGACCCGGTCGGCGGCCAACCACGACGTGATCGAAGGCCACGACCGCACGTCCGGCGACCTGCGCTGGACCGGCACGGTGTCCGACCTGGTGTTCGGCTCGAACTCGCAGCTGCGCGCCCTGGCCGAGGCTTACGCCGCGTCGGATGCAAAGCAGAAGTTCGTGCGTGACTTCGCGGCCGCGTTCGGCAAGGTGATGAACGCCGACCGCTTCGACCTGAAGTAAGCGCGCCAGCCGGTCCGCTCCACCGGACCCCCGCCCTGCGTCGGCTTCGGCTGGCGCGGGGTTTTTCGTCTATCGTCGGGGCAGCGCCACCCTCCCATTGGAAAAGGAAACCAGATGAGCGTTCGCATCACCGACAAATCGACCGGCGCCGTCCTGGGCAGCATCAGCCAGGAAGACCTTGAGTTCCTCAACGACCAGCTGGAGGAAGAATCCTCGCGCGACACCGACTACTTCATCAACGGCGCCACCGTGGACCTCCTGGAAGCAGCGGGCGGCAGCGCCACGCTCGTCTCCATGCTGCGCCAGGCCGTGGGCACGTCCGAGGGCATCGACATCGCGTGGGAACAGGCCTGAGTCGCCGGCTGCCGCAGCAAGCGGGGCCATGAAGAAGGGCGCCGAGGCGCCCTTCTTCGTTGCTGCATGGCGTGTGCAGCTCAGCGCGCGGTGAAGGCGTCCAGCGCGGCGTTGAACGTGGCGCTGGGGCGCATCGCCGCCGCCGTCCGGGCCAGGTCGGGATGGTAGTAACCGCCGATGTCCACCGGTTTGCCCTGGACGGCGCCCAGTTCAGCGACGATCTTGGCCTCGTTGTCCGACAGCACCTTGGCCAGCGGGGTGAAGGCGGCCTTGAGCACGGCGTTCTCGTCCTGCGCGGCCAGGGCCTGGGCCCAGTACAGCGCCAGGTAGAAATGGCTGCCGCGGTTGTCCAGGCCGCCGACCTTGCGCGACGGGCCGCGGTCTTCGTCCAGGACGCGGCCGTTGGCCTGGTCCAGGGTCTTGGCCAGCACCGGGGCGCAGGAATTCACCCAGCGCTGGCTGATGTGTTCCAGCGACGCGGCCAGCGCCAGGAATTCACCCAGCGAATCCCAGCGCAGATAGTTCTCTTCAACGAACTGCTGCACGTGCTTGGGCGCCGAGCCGCCGGCGCCGGTTTCAAACAGGCCGCCGCCGGCCATCAGCGGCACGATGGACAGCATCTTGGCGCTGGTGCCCAGCTCCATGATCGGGAACAGGTCGGTGAGGTAGTCGCGCAGCACGTTGCCGGTGACCGAAATGGTGTCCTGGCCCTTGCGGATGCGGTCCAGCGAAACCTGCATGGCCTGGGCCGGCGGCAGGATGCGGATGTCCAGGCCGTGGGTGTCGTAGCCCTTGAGGTAGCGTTCGACCTTGGCGATCACCTGTGCGTCGTGCGCACGTTCGGCGTCGAGCCAGAAGATCGCGGGCGTGGCGCTGATGCGCGCGCGGGTTACCGCCAGCTTCACCCAGTCCTGAATCGGCGCGTCCTTGGCCTGGCACATGCGCCAGATGTCGCCCTTTTCCACCGCGTGTTCGAACACCACCGCGCCGTCGGCGTCGGTGACGCGCACGGTGCCGGCGCTGGCGATCTCGAAGGTCTTGTCGTGCGAGCCGTATTCCTCGGCCTTCTGCGCCATCAGGCCGACGTTGGGCACGCTGCCCATGGTGGCCGGGTCAAAGGCGCCGTGCGCCCTGCAGTCGTCGATCACGGTTTGGTAAATGCCGGCATAGCAGCGGTCGGGGATGACGGCCTTGGTGTCCTGCAGCTCGCCCTGGGCGTTCCACATGCGGCCCGAGTCGCGGATCATCGCCGGCATGGACGCGTCGACGATCACATCGCTGGGCACGTGCAGGTTGGTGATGCCCTTGTCGGAGTTGACCATCGCCAGCGCCGGGCGCGCGGCGTACACCGCGTCGATGTCGGCCTTGATGGCCGCCTGCACGTCGGCCGGCAGCAAGGTGATCTTCTCGTACAGGTCGCCGATGCCGTTGTTGAGGTCGAAGCCGGCCTTGGCCAGTACGTCGGCGTGCCTGGCCAGGGCGTCCTTGTAGAACTCCGCCACCACGATGCCGAACATGATCGGGTCGGAGACCTTCATCATGGTGGCCTTGAGGTGCAGCGAGAACAGCACGCCGCGCGCCTTGGCGTCGGCGATCTGCGCCTGGATGAACGTCGCCAGCGCCTGGCGGCTCATCACCGAGGCGTCGACGATCTCCCCGGCCTTCACCTTCACCTTGGGCTTGAGCACGGTGGTGGCGCCGTCCGCGGCCAGCAGCTCGATCTTCAGGCTGCCGTCGCTGGCCAGGGTGGTGGAGCGTTCGCTGCCGAAGAAGTCGCCGTGGTCCATGTGCGAGACGTGCGTTGCCGAATCGGCCGACCACTTGCCCATGCGGTGCGGGTTCTTGCGCACGTTTTCCTTCACCGCCTTGGGTGCACGGCGGTCGGAGTTGCCTTCGCGCAGCACCGGGTTCACGGCGCTGCCCTTGGCGCGGTCGTAGCGCTTCTTGGCGTCGGCCTCGGCGTCGGTCCCGGGATCGTCCACGTAGTTGGGCAGGTCGTAGCCCTGGCCCTGCAGTTCGCGGATGGCCGCCTTGAGCTGCGGCTCGGAGGCGCTGACGTTGGGCAGCTTGATGATGTTGGCCTCGGGTCGCGTGGCCAGGGCGCCCAGCTCGGCCAGGTCGTCGCTGATCTTCTGGTCGTCGCGAAGGCGCTCGGGGAACTGCGACACGATGCGTGCGGCCAGCGAGATGTCGCGCGTTTCCACCGCGATGCCGGCCGCACCGGCGAAGGCCTGCACGATCGGCAGCAGCGACTGCGTGGCCAGGAACGGCGCTTCGTCGGTGAGCGTGTAGATGATCCTGGGGGCGTCGGACATGGACAATTCTTCTCGTGATGGCGTTGCCGTGGGCTGTGTCGCAGCCGCGGCGCTTGCAAGACGGCCATTGTCGCGGTTCCGGACCCCCGGGGAAAGCGCGGCCCCGTTGGGCGGCGAGCGCGCTACTGGACCAGGAAGCTGCGCGACTCGACCACGCGCCCGTTCACCGACACTTCCAACTTGTAGCCGCCCGTGGGCCAGGGCTCGGGCTGGGCGATGCTGAAGGTGGTGACGGTGGGCGTGCTGGGGTTGAGGCTCTGTCCCGCCGAAGCGACCTGGGTGCCGTCGGCCGCCGTCCAGCGTGCGGCCAGCGTCAGGCCGTCGCTGCTGCCCACGCTGACCACGGCGGCGTAAATCTTGTCGGCGGGTGCAAAGGCGTCCTGCGGCTGGCGCACCTGGCCCTCTTCGTCCACGGCCTTGCCCAGCGTTACCGACGTGATGCGGAAATCGCCGGTGGGCATGGGCGGCAGTTCAACGGGGGCTGGCTCGGCGGGGCCCTGCGCCGGGGCATCCACGGGCGCGGTCCCGGCCGCTGCGGCCACGGCAGCGGGTTTGTCGTCTCCGCCGCAGCCCGACAGGGACAGCATGAACAGCAGGGCGGCGGCGAGCGTGGTCAGGCGCATGGCGATTCCCGGGTCAGGCTGGGTGGGGCAGCTTACTGGCGCGCGGTGCGCGGGTTGCCCGGCAGCGGCAGGCCCGGGGTGGCGCGGAAGGGGTTGATGTCCAGGCCGCCGCGCCGCGTGTAGCGGGCGTAAACGCCCAGCCGCGTGGGCGCGCAGTGCTGCATCAGGTCCATGAAGATGCGCTCGACGCACTGTTCATGGAAGTCGCTGTGGTTGCGGTACGACACCAGGTAGCGCAGCAGGCCGTCGCGGGCGATGCGCGGGCCGGCGTAGCGGATCTGCAGGCTGGCCCAATCGGGTTGGCCGGTGACCGGGCAGTTGGTCTTGAGCAGGTGCGACACCAGCACCTCGTCGGCGCGCAGTTCGGGATCGGACGAAAGGAAATCCGGGCGCGGCGGGCCGTAGTGCGTGATCTCGATCGGCAGGTCGTCGATCAGGTCGCCTTCCAGCGTTTCGATCAGCGCGGCGTTGGCCGACGCCGCGGGCGTCAGCACCACGCTCACCGGCGCGCCGGCGGCGTCGGACAGGTCGCGGACCAGCTGCGCGCGCAGCGTGTCGGTGTCGGAAAAACGCGACTGCGCATAGCTGCCCAGGTAAAGCTTGAAGCTCTTGGACTCGATGATGTTGGTGGACGCGGCCGGCACGCGGAACTCGGCCAGGGCCACGCGCGGCTTGCCGCGACCGTCGAGCCAGCTCAACTCGTAGGCATTCCAGAAATCAACGCCCACGAAAGGCAACTCTTCGCCCAGGCCCAGTGCGGCGCGCTGCGTGGCCCGCGCGATCGGGAACAGCAGGGTGGGGTCGTAGGGGCTGCCGTAGTCGACGGCTTGGCCCAGCGGGCTGAGTTCGGGGGAGTTCATGGCCGGCATTCTCGCATCCCACGGCAGGCCCGGGGTGTACGCAACACCTCCACTGATCCGGCCAAATGCCCGCGTATCGCCCGGGGCTGCGACATGGACGAAGGGGTCAGGCCACCAGCTCACGCCTGCAGGCCGCCGCAAAGCGCGGCCGGCCGCGGTGCCTGGGGACCAGCGGCGGCCTACAGTCCGCGTCGGCGCGCCACGAACGGGCTGGGCAGGATGGACAGCAGGGCACCGATGCCGCCGGCCAGCACCACCGCCGCGGCGTATTCCAGCAGGCCCGCCGGAGCGTCCCGGAAGTGCTCAAGCCACAGCACGAAGGCCGCGCAGAACAGGGCGGCCCAGGCAAACGAAAACAGTGCACCGGCACCGGTGGACGCCGCGGCCAGCGGCACGCGGCGCTGCTTGCGCAGCCCCGACACCGACAGCGGGGCCGCCACCGCGCCCAGGGCCAGGAACACCGCCACCGCCAGCGCCGGGTCGGTTGGCAGCGCGAACAGCGCACGCAGCGCGGCCAGGACCACCGCCAGCACCGCCGCCAACAGCGCGAATCGAAACGCCATGCGCAGCGAGGCGTCGAGATAAACGGTCGTGGGGATGTGTCGGGGTCTGAGCATTCGGGGTGGCGCGGAAAAAGCGGGCGTCATTATCGCCCGGATCGCACCTTCCCGGCCAAACCCGCCAGAGTGCGGCGGCGAACGCCACCGCGCCCTGCACGGTGCAGCTAAACCGTCACTTGGCCTGCTGGTAGTCCAACGCCACCTGCAGCATCGCGCGCGTGCCCACCCTCAGCGCTTCCTCGTCCAGGAAGAACTCCGGCGAGTGGTTCGACGGCGCCTTGCTGGCATCCTGGTCCTTGGGCGTGGCGCCGACCATGAAGAAGAAACCCGGCACCTGATTGGCGAAGTGGCTGAAGTCCTCGGCAGCCATGATCAGGTCCATCTCGACCACGTTCTTCGCGCCCAGGGCGGTGGCCAGGCTTTCGGCGGCGCGGGCGGCCAGGGCCGGGTTGTTGCTGGTGACCGGGGTGCCGACGATGTCGGGGACTTGGGACACGGCGCTGGCGCCGTGCGCCTTGGCCACGCTTTGCGCCACGTTGGTGAGGTCGGCGAAAATCTGCTGGCGCATGTCTTCGTCGAAGGTGCGGATGGTGCCGATCAGCTCCACTTCGTCGGGAATGATGTTGAAGCGGATGCCACCGTGGATGGCGCCGAAGCTGACGACGGCCGGCTGCCTGGAGATGTTCAGGCGGCGGCTGACGATGGTCTGCGCGGTGCCGATCACATCGGCCGCGGCCACGATCGGGTCCACCCCGCTCCAGGGCCGCGAGCCGTGGGTCTGGCGACCCTTGATGACGATCTTGAAGCGGTCCGACGCCGCCATCATCGGACCGCTGCGGTAGCCCACCTGGCCGGCGTTGAGGGTGCTCCACACGTGCAGGCCGAACACCGCCTCGGGCTTGAAGCGATCGAAGACGCCCTGCGCCAGCATCTCGTCGGCGCCGCCCTTCTCGCCGTCCGGCGGGCCTTCCTCGGCGGGCTGGAAGATGAAGAGGATTTCGCCGGGCAGGTCGGCTTTCATCGAAGACAGCGCTTCAGCGACGCCCATCAGGATGCCGGTGTGGGCGTCGTGGCCGCAGGCGTGCATCACGCCAATGGTCTGGCCGTTGAACTGCGTGGTGACCTTCGATTCAAAGGGCAGGCCGCTGCGCTCGGTGACGGGCAGCGCGTCCATGTCGGCACGCAGCGCGATGCGCGGGCCGGGCTTGCCGCCGCGCAGCACGGCGGTGACGCCGGTGGTGGCGATGCCGGTGCGCACGTCCTCGAAGCCCAGCGCGGTGAGGTGGTCGGCGACGAGCTTGGCGGTGCGGGTTTCGCGGTTGCCCAGCTCCGGGTGCTGGTGGATGTCGCGGCGCCAGGCCTGCACCTTGGCGTCCACGGTGGCGGCCAGCGCATCGACGTCGGGCGATTGGGCGGCGGCGGGACCGCACAGCGCGGCGGCAAGGGCGCAAACCAGCAGCAGCTGACGCATGGCAACACTCCGTAACGGGTTGAGGCCGATGCTATCACCGCTGCCCGCAGGGGTCCGCGACCCGGGTTTCTACCGGTGCAAGGGCGGCACGGAGGGCGACGGCATCCGCAGCGGTGAAGCAAGGACGCCGGCGGTGGCGATCAGGATCAGCGCAGCGAGCGCGGCCAGCACGGGCCAGGCGAGGTAGCGGAATTCAGCGCTGCCCGATGCCAGCGTAAGCGGCAGTGCGTAGGCCAGCGATGAGGCGGCGACCGCTGCGGCGAAAATCACGGCCACGTTGGCCGCGCCAGTCGCTGCCGTGCGGACCCGCTTTGCCGCGGCGGCGGCCATCACGCCCACGCACAGCAGCAGGTAAATCCATCCCGCGAACAGCGGCGTATCCACCAGCGACTGCAGCATCGCCAGCATGCGCGCATGCAGCACGCTGGTTTGCGGCGGCACCGGCGGGTTGTCCTGGTACTGATGCAGGCCTGGCATCAGCACCAGGCCATCGGGTAGGCCGGCGCGATCCCAGCCCAGAAGCAGCTGGGTCAGTCGCCAGCGGTGTGCGAAGTAGGCCGGCGCGTGGTCGCGCGGCAGCGACCACGCCAGCGCGTCCAGGGCGTCGCGCTGCGCCGGCATGTACGGCGCGTCGAAGCTGTGGCGCAGCTTGCCGGTCTCGAACACCGAGGTGTTGCTGAAGTCGACGAACTTGCCGCGCAGCTCGTCCAGGGTGAGCGTGGGATCCACGAGTTCGGGCGGATAGACCAAGGCGCCTTCGGCCAGCGACACGGCAGCGGCGTCCCACAGCGTCACCACCGACCACACTTTTTCGGTATGGCGCACGCGCGCGTCGAAGTTCGGCAACCCGGACAGGATCATCACCGTGGACATCAGCGCCACCGTGAAAACGACGGTGGCGCCCAGGCGCCGCCGCGTGGGCAGCCAGCGGGCGGCCACCGCCTCGCGCCAGCCGATCCACGCCAGCAGCGGCAGCGCGCCGGTGAGGGCGTTGTGGCGGAAGGCGCAGGCAAAGGTGATCGCGATCAATGCGCCGGCGCGCCAGCCGCGGTGCGGCGCGCGCAGGTCGTGCGCCAGCAGCGCCAGCGCCCAGGCGAAACCCGCCAACGTCCACAGGTCCTTCCACACGTGCGGCAGCAGCGCGAACAGCGGCGGCCAGAAGCCCAGCCCCAGCACGATCGCAAAACGCCACGCCGGCCGCACCGGCAGCGCCGCTGCGAACATCGCCAGCGCCGACCACAGCAGCGCCGCCTGCAGCGCGAACATACCGCCCGGTCCTTCCACCACGCGGTCGCTGAGCTGCCAGATCATCGCCATCAGCGGCGGGTGCACGCTGTCGAACCGGTCATGGCGCGCCTGCCACCACTGGTAGGCCGAGTCCCAGCTCATGTAGCCGGGCCAGAAGATCCACAGCGCCACGCCCAGGCCCAGCCCCGCCGCCAGCCAGGGCGCGAGCCGCTTCACGGGCGGTGCTCGCGGGCCATGAATTCGGCGGTGCGCATCTCCACCAGGCGCGAGGCCGTGCGTTCGAACTCCGGGCCAAGTTTCCCGCCGCGGTACAGCCGGGAGGGCTCGGCGGCGGCGCTGAGCACCAGGTTGACGTTGCGGTCGTAGAGTTCGTCCACCAGGTGCACGAAGCGGCGCGCGGCGTTGTCGCGCGTGGCGTCGAACACCGGCACGTCCGACAGCAGCACGGTGTGGAAGTCGCGCGCGATCTCGATGTAGTCGGCCGCGGCGCGCGGGCCCTCGCACAGCGTGGCGAAGTCGAACCAGGCGATGCCCTCGGCCAGCGCACGCACCGGCACGGGCCTGCCGTTGATCACCAGCGGGTCGTGGTCGCGCGGGCAGTCGGCGGCCAGGTGGGCGAAGTGGTCGGCCATGGCGTGTTCGGCCGCCGCGTCCAGCGGCGTGAGGTAGGTGCTGGTGCGGGTGAGCAGGCGCAGGCGGTAGTCCTGCGCGCTGTCCAGGTGCACCACGGCGCAGTGCCGCTCGATCAGGGCGATGGCGGGCAGGAAGCGCGCGCGCTGCAGGCCGTCGCGGTAGAGGTTGGGCGGCGCGGTGTTGGACGTGGTGACCAGCACCACGCCGCGCGCGAACAGGCGCTCGAGCAGGCGGCCCAGGATCATCGCGTCGGCGATGTCGCTGACGATGAACTCGTCCAGCACCAGCAGCCGCATTTCGTCGGCCAGCGCATCGGCCACCACGGCCACGGTGTCGGCGGTGCCCTCGGGCAGGGCCTGCATGCGGTCGTTCACTTCCACCATGAAGCGATGGAAATGCCAGCGCCGGCGCGGCAGGTCGCCCAGCTGTTCGAACAGCAGGTCGTTGAGGAAGGTCTTGCCGCGGCCCACGCCGCCCCACAGGTACACACCGCGCAGCGGCGACGGCGGCAGCAGCTGCCACAGCAGGCGCCGCAGCGGCGGCTTGCGCAGGCGCGCGGGCAGCTGGCGGTGGATCCGGTCGAGTTCGGCCAGGGCTTGCTGCTGGGCCGGGTCGCGCTGCCAGCGACGCGAGGTGACGCCGTTGGCGTAGATCGCCGACGGCGGCAGCGCCGCCGGATTCCTAGCCATTGTCAGCCATTGCGCGGCGGGGGCAGGTTCTTGCGAACGCCGTTCTTGATCGCGCCGCGCAGGTCCATCAGGCGCCGGTGGAAGAAGTGGCCCGTGTCGGGCATGCGCACCAGGCTGGGCTTGTCCTTGAGCGTGTCGATCCAGTCATATACCGCCTGCGGGTCGACGATGTCGTCCATCTCGCCCTGCACCACCAGCCAGGGGCAGGGCGGCGGCAGCACGCCGGCGAATTCGCGCAGGCCCACCGGAGGCGCGATCGAGATCATCTGCTTCACCGGCAGGTGGCGCGCGCCCTGCAGCGCCACCCAGCTGCCGAAGGAAAAACCGCCCAGCCACAGCGCGTCGTCGGGTCGTGCCTTGCGGACCCAGTCGGTGACCGCCAGCAGGTCGAGCGTTTCGCCGCGGCCTTCGTCGAAGCTGCCTTCGGACTGGCCCACGCCGCGGAAGTTGAAGCGAACCGCCACCAGGCCAAGTTCACTCAGCGCCCGGGCGGTCATCGTGACCACCTTGTTGTGCAGCGTGCCGCCGTCGGGCGGATTGGGGTGGCAGACCACGGCCACGCCGGCGCGCTCCTGGCCCGGTTCGGGCAGGTCGACCATCAGCTCCAGCTGGCCGGCCGGGCCGGGGATCAGCAAGGGGCCCGATTCGCTGGGGAAGTCCGGGAGGGCGTTCATGGCGGGATGATAGCCCTTAGCGGGCCAGGTCGAGACCGAGCAGCATCGGGTCGTGGTCGGAGGCGCGCCACGGGTCGTTTTCGCGGTCGCGGCGGTAGTCGAAGCGGTCGGACTCGTCGGCGTTGGCGTGCCATTGCGCGGCCCCGCGCAGGCGGCCGGCCAGGCCGACGTCGAGCAGGGCGTGGTCCAGGCGGGCCGATTGCCCGGCCCAGACGAAGGAATACGGGCGCTCGGCCTTGACCAGCGCGAACGCGTCCCGCCAGCCGCGCGAGTACAGCAGGCGCAGCGGGTCTTCCTGCGCGTGGGCGTTGAGGTCGCCCAGCACCAGGCTGCCTGCGGGCGAGGTGCCCGTGGGGTCGGTGGCCAGCCATTCGTTCAACTGCCGCGCCGAGGCCACGCGGGTGGCGTTGTAGCAGGCCTGGCCGTCGCCGCTGTCGGCGTCGCCACCGGTGGCCTTGTCGCAGCCGCCCTTGGACTTGAAGTGGTTGGCCACCACCACGAACACCGGCCCGCGGCTGGCGCGGAACGCCTGGGCCAGCGGCGCGCGGCTGGAGCGCGCGAACGGGGTTTCGTTGATCGTGGCGGGTCGGCCCACGGCCTGGAAGCGGCTGCTGCGGTAAACGATGCCCACCCGGATGGCGTTGCTGCCCGGGCCTTCGCCGGCATCCACGAAGCGCCAATCGGTGTGCGGCCCGGCGGCGTTGAGCGCGTCCACGAACTGCGCCAACGACGAATCCGGGCCGAAGCCATCGTTTTCCAGCTCCATCAGCGCCGCCAAGTCCGGGTCCAGGGCCCGCACCGCGGCGACCAGCTTGGCCACCTGGCGGGCATGGTCGGCCGGCGTGGCGGCGCCGCGGTCGGTGGGGAAGCCGCCGCCCCGGCCGTCGCCGTTGAACAGGTTGAGCACGTTGAAGCCGGCGATGCGCCGGTCGCCCGGCACGGTGGGCGCCGCCGGGCGCGGCGCCTGCTCGATTGCACCGATTTCCTCAGTCAGCTGCAGGCGGTGGCTGCCGAAACGCTGGTCCAGCACCCCCTGCACGCCGGTGATGACGCTGCCCGTGCGCAGCGGGGCCGCGTCGTTCCAGGCGCCGGGCAGGAACCACAGCGTCTTGGGGTCCTGGCCGCTGCGGGCATCGTCCAGGCGCAGCGACAGGCGGGCATTTTCCCGCGCCACGGCCTGAGCCCCGGCGCCCGGCGGCGCCACTTCGGTGGGCGCGTACAGCCGGCCGCCGAAGCTGGTGGCCAGTTCGCCGTAGCGCGCCAGGCCGTCGTTGCCGGTCACGGTGAGCGGCGCGGTGATCGACAGCAGCTCGCCCTCGACGCTTTCCCAGCCAGCGGCGGGAACCTCGGAAAGCACGCGCGGCGTCACGTTGCCGCGGCCCAGCACTTCCACGGCCTGCGCCTGCAGCGAGGTCAGCGTCTGGTCGCCCTCACCCTGCTCGACCACCCGGCCGGTGGCGCGGACGTGGTCGCCCAGGCGCAGCCGCGGCTCGGCGTCGGGGCGGCGCGGCAGGAACAGGCCCTCGGCGGTGGCCGGGTCGCCGTCGTCGGCCTGTGACTGTACGAACACGCCGCCCAGGCCCTTGGCGAAGTTCGCCACCACCACGCCTTCCACCGTTACCTGCCGGCCCTCCAGCGGGCTGCGGGCGCCCGCGCCCTGAACCTGGGCGATGGCCTGCACGCCGGCGTCCGGCGTAGCTGCGGGGGCGTCGGGGCGCGGCGCGTCGCAGCCGGCAAGCCACAGGGATGAGGCGATCAGCATGCAGCGGCGCATGGGCACTCCGGTCGGGACAAGGGGGGTGAGAAACAACAACGCCGCCCGGAGGCGGCGTCGCGGTCGGGCGCAGGCCCGGCTTACTTGAGGTTGTCGACCATCCAGTCAACCGAGGCGATGACCTGCTCGTCGGTGAGGGCCGGATTGCCGCCCTTGGCCGGCATGATGCCCGCGTTGCCCTGGAAACCTTCGATGGCGTGCTTGTGCATCAGCTCCGCACCCTGGGCGATACGGGCGGTCCAGGCGGCACGCTCCATCTTCGGGGCACCGCCGGCACCGGAGGTGTGGCAGGCGCCGCACAGCGCCGCATAGATCACCGAGCCATCCAGCGTGCCCTCGTAAGCGACCTGGCCTACTGCGGCCGCGGCGGCGGCGGCCTTCGCAGCGGCAGCGGCGGCTGCACCGGTGGCACCGGCGTAAACGCCGCCCACGGGACGCAGGCGATCCTGCGTGGCGGCTTCGGCCACCGGGTTGGGCTCGGCTTCCTGTTGGGCATTGATGTACATGCCGGCCAGGATCAAAACGATGGTGAGCGCCGCCAGGAAGGCGATGATCATCGAGAATTGCTTGAGGAAGACCAGATCGTGGTTGCGCACTGTCGTACCTGGACGGCGGGCCGAAGCCCTTCAGAGGGAAGACCCGGATTATATCGGCACCGCGCCATGCGCGGAAGGCGCGTGTTGCGGGCTTCCTTCACACGCTTGATAACGGGCATGCTGGGACGAAGGGCCCGGCAGTCGAGCCGGGCCGGGGGACGCATGGTGCGGGCATCATTGGCGCTGCTGCAGGATTCGCCGCCGGGCAGCCGGTGGCGGTGGGCCGGTATCGCGGTGGCGTCGGTGCTGGCCTGGCTTGCGTTGGAGCAGCTGTCATCCCAGCTTTGGTTCCTGCCCGCGGGCCTGCGCCTGGCCCTGCTCTGGCTGACCCCGAGCCGCCGCTGGGGCTGGCTGGGCGCCTCGGAAATCGCCGCCCAGGCCATCAAATCGGCGGTGCTGGGCTATCCACTGTTCACCACGACCTTCCTGGCGGTCTGCGTCGCGCCGTGGCTGATCTATGCCGCCGTCGTGCTGGTGCTGCGCGGCCCGCAGCCGGCGCCGGTGTTCGAAAGCCCGACCCGCATGATCGTGTTCCTGCTGGCGGGGCTGATGGGTGCCGCCGGCGTGTCGCCGCTGCTGTGGATGTTCCTGGTCACCGTGCCGATGACCACGGCCGACACCCTGGCCAGCATGTTCGCCTTCATGTACGGCGACCTGATCGGCCAGCTGGTGCTGGCGCCGCTGCTGGTGGCGCTGCTGCAGGGCGAACTTAGCAAGCGCCGCGGCCGGCTGTGGCGCGACCTGATGCTGGTGCTGGCGGGGGCGCTGGCCGTATTCGTACTGCTGCATGCCTACGGCGGCCTGGCCACGTACGTGCTGCTGTTGGCCTTCGCGCCGCTTTTCTTCCTGGGATTCCGCCACGGCTGGGAGGGCGCGGCGCTGGGCACGGCGGCCCTGGGCCTGGTGATCCACCTGCTGGTGCAGCTGGACCTGCTCAACGCCAGCGTCACCGTGATGCAGCTGGTGCTGGCCGTGGTGGGCTCGGGCGCGCTGGTGCTGGGCGCCGCCAGCACCGCGCTGCGCCTGAGCCACCAGTCGCTGGCGCTGCAGCACCAGGCCCTGGCGGCGAAGAACCAGGAGCTGGCGGCGTTGGCCGACGAACTGCGCAACGTCACCCAGCGCCTGGTGCGCATCGAGGAACAGGGCCAGCGCGAGTTGGCCAACGAGCTCGACTACGAGCTGGGCCACGCCATCCACGCCCTGGGCACGCGCATCAGCCTGGCGTTCCGCGACGTGCGCGACGAGCAGGGCACGCGATTCCTGGAGTCGCTGCGCGAACAGGTGCGCGAGATCCAGGACAGCCTGCGCCGCGCCCTGCGCCAGCTGCGCCCGCCGATGCTCGACAGCCATGGCCTGCGACATGCCTTGGACAACGGGCCGCTGCGCGAAATGCTCGAGGACGCCAACGTCAGGTTCGCACCAACCTTCAGCGGTGCGGTGGACAGCCTGGATGACGACGCCCGCACTGCGGTTTACCGCATCGTGCAGGCCGCGGTGCGCGAGGCGGTGCGGCTGCCGGGCGTGGCGAAGTTCGCGCTGGCGCTGGACGTGGTGCAGGACGCAGCAGGCCAGGGTGTCGAGCTGCGGATGGACCTGGAGTTCGCCGACCGCGTGCAGGACCCGCCACCGGCGCTGGCGTTGCCGGCCATCCTCGACCGTGTGCTGGCCGTGCACGGCCGCTACGTGATCGAACCGCGGGCGCAGGGGCAGCGGCATGTCGTGCGATTCAAGTCCGACCGGTATGCCGCCGCCGGTGCCAAGTCTTTCTCCCCATCGGGGCCGTAATGATCAACAATCACCGCCCCGCAAAGCGCACTGGAACCAGACCATGTTCAGCCGGCTGCATCCGCGACCCGTGACCCGGCGCAACCCAAGCCCGCTGGCGGCGTTTGCCCTGCTGCTGGCGGCGGCGGCCCTGCTGGCTTCGCTGCCCGCCCAGGCGCAGCGCACGTTCGCGACCCGCTACGCCAATACGGCGGTCACCGGCGACATCGTGCTGATCGGCAACATGAACCTGCACTGCCCGGCGTCGGCGGCCTGCACCACGGCGCAAGGCGGCGGCGCCGGTCGCAACAACAGCTTCGCGATGGTGGCCGTGGACATCGATGCCGATGCCGCCACCACCAACTCCAGCTCCGCCACCCTGGCGCTGCCGGCCGGTTCCACCGTGCTTTGGGCCGGATTGTATTGGTCCGCGCGCAGCAGCGGCGCCACGCGCAACGCCGTGTTGCTGCGCACGCCGGCCACAGCCGGCTACCAGACGATCACCGCCACCACGCTCGACAGCATTGGCGCGGACTACCAGGGCTTCCGTGACGTCACCGCGCTGGTCCAGACCGGAGGCAATGGCGTGTACTTCGCCGGCAACATCGTCGCGACGACCGGCGCCAACAACTGGGCGGGCTGGCAGCTGGTGGTGGCCTACAGCAATCCGGCCGAGCCCACGCGCAACCTCAATGTGTTCGACGGCTGGGCGCTGGCCAACAACATCAACACCCCCATCGACCTTGGCATCAGCGGGTTCATCACGCCGGCCACCGGGCCGGTGAGCAGCCGCCTGGGCCTGGTGACTTATGACGGTGACTTCGGCTTCCTGGACGTAGCCGCGGGACAGGCGGCGCTGCAGTTCGGCACCACCACCGGCACGCTGTTCCCGGTGTTCAACGGTGTCAACCCGATCGACGACGTGTACAACAGCAGCATCAGCGACCTGGGCACCACCTCCGCGGGCCGCAATCCGGGCTTCCCCAATACGCTGGGGGTGGACGTGGATCGGTTCACGCCCAACACCCCGCTTCCCAACAGCGCCACGTCCGCCGTGCTGCGGGTGCGTGGCCAAAGCTCCGACGTGAACTATCCCGGCGTGGTGACGCTGGCGACGCAGGTGTTCCTGCCCAACCTGGAGTCGTCGCTGACCAAGTCCTCCCTGGACGTCAACGGCGGTTCGCTGGTGCCCGGCGACCTGCTCGAGTACACGGTGACCAGCGTCAATACCGGCAACGACAACTCCATCCTCAACGTGCTGCGCGACGTGATACCGGCCAACACCACCTATGAGCCGGGCACCCTGGCGGTGACCGCGGGCGCCAACACGGGGCCCAAGACCGACGTCGCCGGCGACGACCAGGCCGAATTCGACGCCGGCAACAACCGCGTGGTGTTCCGTCTGGGCACGGGGGCCAATGCCACCACCGGCGGCGGCATCCTGCCTACCGAGTCCTTCAGCCTCACCTTCCGCGTGCGGGTGAATGCCGGCGTGCCTGCTGGCACCGTGATCAGCAACCAGGCCGTGCTGGACTACCGCGGGCAGACCCTCAACCAGCCCGTCACGGCCAACAGCGACAGCGACCCGGGCACGGCCGGCCAGCAGCCCACGGCCGATCCCGTGGTTACGGCGGCGACGATCACGGTCACCAAGACCAACAACCAGACCGAATACACTCCGGGCGTCTCCATGACCTACGTCATAACGATCAGCAATGCCGGGCCGGCGCCCGGGGATGGCAGCGTTGTCCGCGACGTCCCCGATGCCGGATTGACGCTGACCGGCATCACCTGCACCGCCGTTACCGCAGGCGCGGTCTGCCCTTCGGGCGCCGCCTTCACCCTCGCCAACCTGACCAACGGCACCGGCATCGTTCTGCCGACCCTGCCCGCCGGTTCATCGGTAACCCTGGCGGTGACGGGCGTGGTGAACTGAAGCGCTGAACGATTGAGCCGTCTCTTGGTTTGAGACCCGGGTGCGGCATCATGGCGCCATGCCCGCCCCGCCCGACTTCCGACTCCAGCACGGCAACGACCTCGACGTGCTCGCCGGGCTGCTGGCGAGTGAGCTGGCCAACCCGGTACCGGGCGCCGCGCTGCTGTTGCCCGACACAGTGCTGATACCGCAGCCGGCGATGCGTCGCTGGCTGCAGAAAACCTTGGCCGAAACCCACGGCATCGCCGCCAACCTGCGCTTCCTCACACCGGGTGAATTCGTGGGCGAGGCGCTGGCGGCGAACCTGCCGGGCGGGGACGCCGCCGCCGCCGATGCGGCCGTACTGCGCTGGCGGCTGTGGGCGCTGCTGGCCGACGAGGCGATGATGCAGGCGCCGGCGTTCGCGCCGCTGCAGCCGGTGCTGTCCGGACCGGACCGGGCGATGGCGGCGTGGTCGCTGGCGGGCGAAGTGGCGGACGCGTTCGAGAAGTACCAGGCCTGGCGCCGCGGTTGGCTGCTGCGCTGGGACGGCGGCGCCGATCCCGACGACTGGCAGGCCGAACTTTGGCGCCGCGCCACCCGGGGGTTGGCGCATCGCGCGCGCCGGCTCGATGCCTACCTGCAGCGCTTCGGTGGCGAGGCTGCGGCCATACCGGCGGGCCTGCCCGCACGCCTGTTCGTCTTCGGCTGCCAGAACGTCTCGCCCGACGTGCTGCGCGTGATTGCGTCGGCGGCCCTGGCCGGACCGCTGCATTTCTACTTCGTGTCGCCGGTGCAGGGCTGGTGGGGCGACCTGCCCAACGCGCGCGACCGCCTGCACGCCGACGCCGACGGCGTATTCGCGGCCGACGCCGACAATCCGCTGCTGGTGGCCAACGGCGCGGCCGGGCGCGATTTCATCAACCTGCTGTTCGCGGGGGAAGCGGTGCACCCGCGCGGCGAAATCCCTGCCTATTCCGAACCTTCGGGCACGGGGCTGCTGGCATGGCTGCAGTGCGACCTGCTGGCCCGCCGCCCGCCGCCCGCGGTGTCCGAACTCGCTTTCGACCCGTCCGAGCGCAGCCTGCAGCTGCACGCCTGCCACACGCCATTGCGCGAAGTGCAGGTGCTGCACGACCAGCTGCGCGCCCTGCTCGACGCCGACCCGTCGCTGCAGCCGCGCGACATCGCCGTGCTCACCCCTGACGTGGACGCCTACGCGCCGCTGGTGCACGCCGTGTTCGGTGCGGCCATGGGCTCCGCGCGCGCCATCCCCTACGCCGTGGCCGACGGCAGTGCGCTGGCGGCGCAGCCGGTCGCCGACTGGTTCCTGCGGGTGCTGGGCTTGCCCGGCGCGCGTTTCACGTTGGCCGAAGGCCTGTCGCTGCTGTCGCTGCCGCCGGTGGCGCAGCGGCTGGGGTTGACGCCGTCGGGCGTGGACCGACTTCAGCAGGCGCTGGCGGAAGCCGGCGCGCGCTGGGGGCGCGATGCCGCGCACCGCCGCGCCAGCGGTGCGCCCGACGAAAACGCCTACACCTGGCAGTGGGCGCTCGACCGCCTGCTGCTGGGCCACGCCAGCGGCGACGACGCCGACATCGCCGGGGTGTCGCCGCTGCCCCGGCTGGAGGGCGGCGACCTGGTGGCGCTCGACGCCCTGCTCACGGGTCTGCGCGCGCTGGATCGGCTTGCGCGTGACCTGGCCGCCCCGCGCGCGCCGGCGCAATGGCCGCGCCTGCTCGCCGCCACCCTGGACGAACTGCTGCCCGAGCGTCCGACCGATCCCGCCGCCGCGCGCGCCATCGATGCGCTGCGCGCGCACATCGGCGCGTTCGGCGACGAGATCGAAGCCGCCGGCCTCACTTCCGTGCTGCCGTCGTCGCTGGTCCGCGCCTGGTTCCAGGCCCGGCTGGGCGAAGGCGACGACCGCCAGCCCTTCCTCAGCGGTGGCGTCACGTTTGGTCGCATGGTGCCGATGCGCCTGATCCCGTTCAAGGTGATCTGCCTGCTGGGCATGAACGACAGCGACTACCCGCGCCGCGATCCGGGCGGCGCGCTCAACCGGCTCACCGCCACGCTGGCCACGCCCGAGCGCCGGGTGGGCGATCGATCGGTGCGCGAAGACGACCGCTTCCTGTTCCTGCAGCTGCTGGCCTCGGCCGGCCAGGTGTTTTACCTCAGCTTCCTGGGCAACGACCCGCGCAGCGGCGAGGCCAAGCCGCCGTCCGTGGTGGTGTCGGAGCTGGTGGACACCGCCAGCCGCTACTTCGCCGACCCCGCCGATGCCGCCAGGCGACTGGTGCTGCGGCATCCGCTGCAGCCGTTCGCGCCGCAGGCCTTCGGCGCACCGGTGGACGCGCGTGAGCCGGCCGCGGATGCGGCGCGCCGCATCGGCTTCCACGAGCAGTGGCGCCCCGCGCTGGCGGCCGCGTCGGCACCGCGCCAGCCGCTGCCGCCTTTCGTTGCGCAGGCGCTGGCGCCGCCGGTGGATCCGGAAGGCGCCAGCGAAATGACGCGCGCCGCGCTGTTCGCGGCGCTGTGCAACCCGCCGCGGCATTTCCTGCGCGAGCGCCTCGGCCTGCGCCTGCCCCAGGCCGAAGACACGCTGCCCGACAGCGAGCCTTTCGACCGCGGCGACGCGCTGCTGCGGCATCGGCTGGCGCGTCGCGTGTTCCAGGCGCTGCGCGAGGGTGCGCTGGACGAATCGGCGCTGCACGCGCGGCTGCTGTCGCAGGCCCTGCTGGCGCCGGGCCCGGCGGGTCGCGAAACACTGCGCGCCGCCATCCGCTTGGTGGCCGGTTCCGCCGCGCAGGCCAGGGACTGGGCGCCAGACCCCGCCATGGCCATGCCGTGGCGAATCGCACTGCCCGGGCGCGACCTGGTCGGCAGCTTCGCCGATGTGCACGCCCGGGGTTTGCTGCAGTTCCGCCCGGGTGCCGCGAACGGCCGCGTCATCCTGGACTTCGGCCTGGACTGGCTGGTCTGGAGCGCCTTGGGCGAAACGCGCCCGGTGCTGCGGCTGCTGCCGGGCGAACGGCCTTGGCCCATCGCGCCGCTGGCGCCCGAGGCTGCGCGCACCCGCCTGGCCGACCTGGTGGCGATGGCCGGCGAAGCCGCGCAGCAGGCGCTGCCTTTCCTGCCGCGCAGCGGCTACGCCTGGCATGCGGTCGCCACCAGCGACAAGCCCGACGGCGCCGAGTCCGCGGCGCGAAAGGCCTGGTGCGGCAACAGCGGATTCCCCGGCGAGGGCGACGATGCCTGGGTGAAGCTGGCGCTGCGCGGCCAAGACCCGTTCGCGGACGACGATGCCGGCGCCCTGATGAATTTCGACCAATACAGCGCGCGCGTCTTCCACGGTCTGCCGGCCGAAGGCGCCCAGGCGCAAAGCCATGACTGACGCCGCGCGCGACCTCGGCCTGGACCTGCCGCTGCACGGCCTCCAACTGGTGGAAGCCAGCGCCGGCACCGGCAAGACCTTCACCCTGGCGACGCTTTACGCGCGGTTGGTGATCGAGCTGAAGCTGCCGGTGTCGTCGCTGCTCGCGGTGACGTTCACCGACGCGGCCACGCAGGAGCTTCGCACCCGCATCCGCGAACGGCTGCAGCTGGCCGCAGGCATCGCCGACGGCGAGCCGGTGGACCCGTCCAAGGCCGACCACGTCATCACGCAGGTGCTGGTGCAGGCGGCCTTGGCCCACGAACCGGTCGCGCGCCTGAGGCTGCGGCTGCGCCAAGCCGCCGAGCAGATGGACCTGGCGCCCGTGTACACCATCCACGGCTTCTGCCGCCGCGCGCTGGCCGACCATGCCATCGAAGCCGGCCATGCGCCCGGCGACGTCGAGCTGGTGAAGAACGAGCGCTCGCTGCGCGAGGAAGTGGCCACCGACCTGTGGCGCATGGTCTGCCAGGACGCCGACGATGCCGGTGCGCTGATGGCGCTGTGGGCTTCTCCGGCCGACATGGCTGCGTCGCTGCGCGACCTGGTGAACGTGGACGTGCTGCTTCCCGAGGACGTGGCGCCCGACGTTGCAGCCGAAAAGGAACTCCGGGCGGCGCTGGCGGAGGCGGCGCGATCGGTCGCGCTGGGCTACCAGGCGCACGGCGCCGAAACAAAACGCCAGCTCGACGCGGCGATCAACGCGGGTTGGATGCACGCCAGCCATTTCTCCAGCGCACGACTGCAGCTGGGTTGGCAAACGCTGCACGCCTGGGTGATCGGTGGCTGCATCGGTGCACCTGCGGGCAACGACGACGATCGCAAGCGGCTGCTGCTGGCCGGCGACGAGCAGATCCAAGCCAAGACCAACAAGGCGCACCGGGCAGAGACCGCCCTGATCAGCAACCCGTTCACCAAGGCAGTGGACCAGTGGGAATGGCTGCGCAGGAAAGTCGTCGAATTCGACAGCCAACGGCGCATCCGCCTGGTGCATCGCCTGCGCCGGGACGCCGCCGGGCAGCTGGCACGCCTCAAGCGCGAGCGTCGCCTGCAGGGTTTCGACGATTTGATCCGCAGCCTGGCGACGGCGCTGGCCGGCCAGCACGGCCAGCGGCTGGCCGAGTGCCTTCGCGCGCAGTACCGCATCGCCCTGCTCGATGAGTTCCAGGACACCGATCCGCAGCAGTGGGACATCTTCCGGCGCGTGTTCGCGCAGGCGCCCGAAGACGGGCTGCCGCGCGCGCTGTTCCTGATCGGTGATCCGAAGCAGGCCATCTACCGCTTCCGCGGCGGCGATGTGTTCACGTATCTCGACGCCGCGAAACAGGCCGAAGGTCATGCCACCCTGGCGCAGAACTTCCGTTCGCGGCCCTTGGCGCTGCAGGCGGTGCAGGCGCTGTATGCCGATGCCGGCGCCACGCCCTTTGGCGAGGCCGGAATCTCGTTCGTCCCCGTGGGCGCCGGCGGCAGCGTCGCCGACGATGCGCTGCGCCTGGACGGCGCCGTGGCGCCGGCACTGCACGTGTTGGCGCTGCCCGACGCCCCCTCGGGCGTTTACAGCGCCGACGGCGGCCGCGCCGCCGCCGCCACCGCCTGCGTGGCCACCGTCCGCCAGCTGCTGTCCGACGGCTACGCCACCTGTCGCGAGGCGAAGCAGATGCGTGCCGTGCGCCCCGGCGACATCGCGGTGCTGGTGCAGTCGCACAGGGAATCGCGCCTGATGCAGCGCACGCTGGCGCGCGCCGGCGTACCCTTCGTCGCGCAGGGACGCGACAGCCTGTATGCCAGCAGCGAAGCACAGGACCTGCTGACCCTGCTGGAAGCCTGCCTGCACCTGGCCGACGACAGCCGCCTGCGCGGCGCACTGGCGACATCGCTGATCGGGCTGGATGCGGCGGCCCTGGCGGCGCTTGACAGCGATGGCCAGGGCCATCGCCTGTGGCAGGACCGCGCGCTGGGGTGGCGCACGCGCTGGGAGAAGCACGGCCCGCTGGCGCTGGTGACCGACCTGTGCGCCGCCAACGCGCCGCGCCTGCTGGCCCTGGACGACGGCGAGCGCCGCCTCACCAACTGGCTTCAGTTGGCCGAATCCCTGCAGTCCGAAGGCTCCGGCCACGATTCGCCTGCCGTGCTGGCCCTGCTGCGCCAGCGCATCGCCGACGCCGATGCCGACAACGACGAAGAGTTGATGCGGCTCGAATCCGACGCCGCCCGCGTCAGGGTGCTCACGCTGCACAAAAGCAAAGGGCTGGAGTTCCCGATCGTGATGCTTCCCTTCTTGTCTCAGGCTGGCAGCAGTGCACCGCGTGGCGGCCTGGCGCTGGCGCGTTTCCACGACGGCGTGCGCCGCGTGGCGCGCATGAAGGCGGGCGACGACGCAGCCTACAAAGAGGCCAGCGACCGCGACAAGGCCGAGACGCGCGCGGAAAAACTGCGCCTGCTGTACGTGGGCCTGACGCGCGCACGGCTGGCCACGTGGGTCTGCTTCGGACCCACCAAGGATGCGCTGGACACGCCGCTGGCCGACCTGCTGTTCGGCGCTGAACGCGTGGTCAAACCGGAATCACTGTCTGCCGCAGCCATCCGCGAGCGGCTGGACGCGCTGGCGCTGTCGGCGCCTGCGGCCATCCGCGTGGCGGACGCTGCGCTGGCGGTGCCGCCCGGCGCGCCTGCGCTGGAAGCGCCGATGGCGTTGCCTCCCGCTGCCCAACCCGTGCGTTACTTCGCCCGCGACTGGTGGGTTCACAGCTTCTCGGGGCTGGCCCGGGAGGCCGGCGGTGCCGAAGAGCGCCGTGCCGCCGACGAAAGCGAACCCTTGCTGCCCGGCTCGCGCTTTGCCGGAGCCCGTTTTGGCAACGTGCTGCACGAGGCGCTGGAAGAAGTGGATTTCGCCGCGTGGCGCGATGCCGGCGACGCGCCGCCTGCCGGCCAGTCGGCGGCCCTGGAGCGGGCGTTGCGCAACGGCGGTTACGGCACGCCCAATGATCTGGCCGAGGGCGTACCGCTGTTGGCCAAGCTGGTGTTCCACACGCTGAACGTGTCGCTGCCCGAAGGCGTACGCCTGTGCGACCTGCCGTCGGCGCAGCGTCGGCCGGAGATGGAGTTCCATTTCTCGCTGGCGCCGGCGCGCCTGGACGCGGTGCTGGCGCTGATGCATGGGCACGGCCTGGTCGTGGCGCGGCAGGCCTTTGGCAAGCGCGAGCGCCTGGAAGGCCTGATGACAGGTTTCATCGACCTGGTCTACGAACACGCGGGCCGCTTCCACGTGCTGGACTACAAGTCCAACCAGCTGCCCGACTATGGGCCCGATACGCTGGCCGATGCCATGGCGCACAGCGAGTACGACCTGCAGTACCTGCTGTACACGCTGGCCCTGCACCGCTGGCTGCGCTTCCGGCTGCCCGGCTACGACTACGATCGGCACTTCGGCGGCGTGCGCTACCTGTTCTGCCGCGGACTCGATTCCAGCCGCGCCGATTCGCCCGGCATCCACGCCAGCACGCCGCCGCGCGCGCTGGTGGAGGCGTTGGACGCACTGCTGCTTCCCACTGCCGCGCAGGACGCATGAGCGCCCTGGACCGCTGGCTCGCCGAGGGCTGGTTGCGACCCGTGGACTTCGCCTTGGCCGACAGCCTGCGGCGTTTGCGTCCGGGCACCGAGGACGCAGTCGCCTTGGCGGCGGCGATGGCGAGCCACGCGCTGGCCTTCGGCCACGGCCTGCTGCCGCTGTCGCATGTGGCCGGGCTGTGCCTGGAAATCGACGCCGAACGTCCGCCACCGGTGATGCCCGCATTGGACGGATGGCTCGACGCGCTGCGGTCGTCGCCGTGGGTGCTGGCTCCGGACAAGGCGGTGACGGACAACGGGCCGCTGGTGCTGGACGGCGGAAACGTCTACCTGCGCCGCTACTGGCAGCATGAACATCGGCTGGCGCTGTCGCTTCGCGCCCGCGCGTCGGCGCCGGTGCCCACGCGGGATGCCGGCTATGCAGCCTGGCGCGACGCACGCCTGGCCACGCTGTTCCCCTCGCTGGCAGCGAATCCGGACGACGCACAGGCCGCCGCCGCATGCGCGCTGCCCGACACCCGCCTGCTGCTGCTCACCGGCGGGCCGGGCACCGGCAAAACCACCACCGTGGCCCGGGCCCTGGTGCTGGCGCTGGAAACGGCGCAACGCCAAGGCGCCCCGCTTCGCATCGGCCTGGCGGCGCCCACCGGCAAGGCGGCGGCACGCCTGGCGGAATCGCTCAGGGAAAACCTCGTGGCCCTGCAGGCCGCCGGCACGGTGGAAGCCGCCACGCGGGACGCGTTGCCCACCAGCGCCAGCACCCTGCATCGGCTGCTGGGCTGGCGTCCGGGCGGCGGGTTCCGGCATGACGCTGCGAATCCGCTGCCGCTCGACCTGCTGGTGGTGGACGAAGCCTCCATGGTCGACCTGCCGCTGATGGCGCGGCTGCTCGACGCCGTGCCGCCGCAGGCCACGCTGCTGCTGGTGGGCGATCCCGACCAGCTGCCGTCGGTGGACACGGGTGACGTGCTGTCGGCGCTGTGCGCACCCGGTTCGCTGCTGGCTCGCGTGCATCTGCGCACCGTTTATCGCCAGGCCGAAGGCCACGCCCTGGCCGCCGTGGCCGCCGACATCCGCGACGGCCGCGCCGACGCCGTGCTGGACGCCCTGCGCGATGCCGGCCAGCCCGGCCTGCGCTGGCTGCCGGGCACCGACCGCGGCCTGCCCGCGGCGGCGCTAGCTGCGGCGCTGCCGGCCTATCGGGCCGTGCAGCAGGCCGACGGCGCGGCCGACGCGCTTGAGCGCGCCAAACGTTTCCGTCTGCTGACGGCCCTGCGCGACGGCGCCAGCGGCAGCATCGAACTCAACGCCCGCATCGCCGACGCGCTGCGGCCCGTGGGCGAACGCGACCAGCGCCTGTTCGCCGGTGCCCTGCTGATGATCACCAGCAACAGTCCGCGCCACGGCCTGTTCAACGGCGACATCGGCGTGGCCTGGCCCGACGAACAGGGCCAGCTGCGGGTGTGGTTCGACGCCGGCGACAGCGACGGCCCGCGCGCCTGGCTGCCGGCGGCGCTGCCGGCGCACGAGTTCGCGTTCGCGCTCACCGTGCACAAGTCGCAGGGTTCGGAGTTCGGCGAAGTGTTCCTGGCGCTGCCCGAACGCGGCGCCCGCGTGCTGTCGCGCGAGCTGCTGTACACCGGCCTCACCCGCTGCCGCCGCGGCGTCACGCTGTGGGCCAGCGAGGCTGCGCTGCGCGAGGGCATCGGCCGCGGCGCGCAGCGCTGGAGCGGGCTGGCGCAGCGGCTGCGCTGATCAGCCCGCGGTGTGCAGGGTGGCCACCGCGTACTGCGCGTTGATGCGTTCGCCGTCCCAGCTGTAGACCAGGTGCTGGGCCTGCACGCAGGGCTTGACCAGGTCGGGGTGGAACACGCCCACGCATTCGCCGCCGGCGTGGCGCACGCTGGGGTACACCACGCCGTCCGAGCCGGCCGCGCGCAGTTCGCGCGCCAGCGCCTGCGGCGGGCCGTAGTCGGTGGGGTGCAGCATGGCCGGCCAGCCCTTTCTCAGGTCGTGCAGGCGGCCTTCGATGGCGGTGCGGTAGCAGCGCATTTCCAGCTTCATCGCCGGCTCGCGGGTGGCGGCCATGAATTTCGCCCGGTGGTGCATGGTTTCGGCCACGGCGGTGTCCAGCGAACGCGCGGCATAGAACACGCCGTAGCTGCCGTCGCTGAAGCGACTGCCGTCGGGGTTGAGATGGGTGAACGCGGCCATGATCGGCTGCGTGCCCGGGCCGCTCACCCGCCGCGCCTTTGGCACCAGGTCCAGCTGCCCCAGCTCCTGGCGCAGGCGGGCATTGGTCAGCGCTTCGATCGCGAACAGCGCGTCCAGGTCATCAGGCGAGGCGATGCGGTCGAACACGCCGCGCGGCGGGAAACGGCTGGGCACGATGCGCCAGGCTTCCGCCCACTTGAGTCCCGTGCGCCGCGGCGCCTTGCTCACTGCCATCCGCGCTGCGCGTCGAGGTAGCTGCGCACCACGTACAGGTCGGCCACGTTGCCCGACAGCATGCGATCAAGCGCCGAGCGACCGCCGAACGGCGCGGCGTCGTTGGGCCGGCGGATCCACGCATCGGCGCGCGTGGGATCGGGGAACAGCAGCTCCAGCGCCTTGAAGATGCCCAGCAGGTAGCTGATGCGTTCGATCACGTCGCGTCCCGGGACGCCGTCGCGCTGCTTCTTCCATTTGTAGAAGGTGGACTCGGCCGGGTTGCCCAGCAGCCGGCGCGCCTGCGTGTTCTTCAAACCCCAGGCGTCGGCGATGCGGAAGAAGGCGCGCAGCGCCGGGCCGGCGAGATCGTCGCGCGGCGGCGATGCGGGGGCTGTTTTGGCGGACACAGGAAACTCCTTGCGTGGAGTAGAAGCAAATAATACTCCGTCTGTGGAGTCTCTGTGGTTTTCGGAGAAACCGCCTGCGCTGCCGCCCTGTTGCCGTTCATGTTCCTGGAGACCGCGCGGGCAAAGACTCTCAAGCCTCCGTGCGGATTCGGCTAACGCATTTGAAACAAGTGCTTCATGGTTCGTTGTGGTTCGGCAGGCCAACCTCGCCCCAACGTTCGACGGGCCGTGCTGATGCGCCCAACGAACACGGCCACCAAGGCCAACCCGCTTTCCGCCCCCCCGGCAGCGGTTCGTTCAAAAAAACAAGGAGCCACCCCATGAACGCATTCAAGACCTCGCTCATCGCCACCACCATTGCGTTGGCGCTCGGCGCCGGCGCCGTTGCCGCGCAGGACACTGCTGCGGCTTCCGACCGCACCATGGGCCAGACCGTGGACGATGCCACCATCACCGCGACCCTGAAGGCCAAGCTGCTCGCCGACGAGCGCACCAAGGGTTTCGACGTCAACGTGGACACCGTCAAGGGCGTCGTGACGCTGACCGGCGGCGCGGACTCCAGCGCTGCCAAGAGCGCGGCGCAGGAACTGGCCGGCGACGTCGAAGGCGTCATCCTGATCAAGAACGAGCTGATCGTGGCCGCGCCCGGCAGCGAAGCCCGCCAGGACGCCAACACCGCCACGGCCTCGGGTGAAGTGCGCGAAGCCATGGACGAAAGCGGCGACAGCATCGACGACGCGTGGATCACCAGCAAGGTCAAGACCCAGCTGCTGGCCGACACGGACGTAAAGGGCACGCAGATCACGGTGGAAACCAAGGGCAACATGGTCACCCTGGGCGGCACGGCCGACACCGCGGCGGCCCGCGCCAAGGCCATTGAAATCGCCACGGCGACCAAGGGTGTCACCCACGTCATGGCCGACGGCCTGGTGATCAAGCAGTAAAAGCGCCGGAACACCCGTTTCATCCATGTCAGAGTGGACAACCGCGGTCGGGCCCCAGGGCGCGGCCGCTGTTGTTTGTGCGGCGTGCCCGCATGTCACACTGGCGCGAAGCGCGCGGCGCATACGCCTCGTCCCCGCAGGAGCCACACCATGAAAACCCGCTACGTCTACAGCATCGAAAGCCTGCCTCGCCTGATCAACGCCATGGATGCCGCCCGCAGCTGCGGCGTGACCGATGACGACCTGGCGGTAGTGGCGCGCCACGACATCGAGCTGCGCCTCGACCCCGACGCGCCCGAACCTGCGGCGCATGGCCAGCTCACCGGCCTGCTGGCCGGACTGAGCGCCGTCACCGTGCCGACGCTGGGCGTCAGCATTGCCGGCGCTGGCCTGATCAACCTGATCGGCAACGCGATGGGCGGCTGGGTGCCGGCGCTGGCCGGCGACACGGTGGACGACGAAGTGCGCC
Organism: Lysobacteraceae bacterium; assembly: GCA_003241895.1. Lineage (GTDB taxonomy): Bacteria > Pseudomonadota > Gammaproteobacteria > Xanthomonadales > Xanthomonadaceae > Arenimonas. The sequence goes on along the minus strand of QBLY01000007.1, from coordinate 17,478 downwards.
GCCGCTTCAACGACGAAGTGGAGGCCGGCGGCATCCTTCTGGTGGTGGACACCACGCCCGAGCTGCACGCCCGCGTGGACGCTGCGCTGCGCGGGCACGGCGCCCAGCCCATGGATTCCAACGCCAATTGAGCGGCGGCATCCGTGCGCCAGCGCACCGATGGCTGAACGTCCTTCAGACGCGGTTGGGACACCGAAGCGCAGTTTGACTATAGGCGCGACGAACCCCGGTGAACCCGCGGTCGTCCCCGTCAGGCCCCCCGGGCCGTGCGCTGCGCTTGCAGCGATCCGCACCAGCCAAGGAAATCCCCCATGAAGATCCTCAAGGCAACCCTGCTTGGCGCCGCCGTCGTCCTGGCGCTGGGCGCCTGCACCGGAACCGTCACCACCGACAAGTCCGGCACCCGCACCATCGGCACTGCCGTGGACGACGCCACCATCACCGGCTCGGTGAAAGCCAAGCTGCTGGGCGACGAGCGCACCAAGGGCTTCGACATCAATGTCGACACCGCCCGTGGCGTGGTGACCCTGACCGGCGGCGCCGACAGCCGGATGTCGCGCAACACCGCCGGCGCGCTCGCCGCCAGCGCCACCGGCGTCGTGCGCGTGGACAACCAGCTCAAGGTGCTCCCCGCCGGCAGCGAGGCGCGCCAGGACGCCAACACCGCCACCGCCTCGGGCGAAGTGCGCGAAGCCATGGATGAGTCCGGAGACGGCATCGACGACGGCTGGATCACCACCAAGGTGAAGTCGCAGCTGCTGGCCGACCCGGGCACCAAGGGCCTGAACATCACGGTCGAAACCCACGCCAACATCGTGCACCTGAGCGGCATGGCCGCCACGGCTGCCGCGCGTGACCTGGCCATCAGCATTGCCCGCAACACCCGGGGCGTGAAAAGCGTCGACGCCTCGCGTCTGCGCATCGGCAGCTGATCGCACCGCTAGCGTTGCCATCGCGGCCGGGCCCTGTGCCCGGCCGCTTTCGTTCGGGGGCGCGGCCTCAGCCGGACTTGCCCGAGCGCCGCTCATCGTCGGTGAACCCCGGCGCGGCTTCGCCCGCGCGCAGGCTGCGCACCATGCGCGACTTGGCGCTGAACGCCGCCTTGGTGCCGGCCGCATCCGCGTCGAAGGCCATGCGCGACTCCATCGCCACGCCCATCGCCCCGGCATCGGCGAAGGCCGACTCGTCGGCGCTCAGGAACAGGAAATGCCAGCCCGCCTGTTTCTTCTCCGCAATCAGCTGCCGCACCCGTTCGCGGGTGAACTCATGGCTGGCGTTCTCCTGGCCGTCGGTCACCACCGCAACCACCACCCGCGCGGGAGCGGCGCCGGCCAGCTTCAGCAGCTGCGCATCCAACGCCACGATGGCGCGACCCAAGGCGTCGTAAAGCGGCGTGCTGGCCCGCGGCACGAAGGTCTCGCGCGTCAGTGGCCGCACCAGCGCCATCGGCAAATGCTCGAACAGCACCTCGAACGGGTCCTGCGAGTCGAACTGCACCAGGCTGAGCGTGGCGCGGCCGGGAAGCGCCTGCTGTTCGGCGAGGAAGGCGTTGAAGCCGCCAATCACATCGTCACGGATCGAATCCATTGAACCGGTGCGGTCCAGCACCACCGTGACGTGGGTGAGGGAAGTTTCCATGGGCGGCTCCTGCGTGGGTGGAACCACAGGCTGCGCCATGGCCATCTCATCGTTTGAGACGCCGGGACCATCGCACCGCGGCCACGTTCTGCGGGGCGGCGGGGCAGGTCAGCCGGGGGCGCCGTCGGCGGGCCGCCACAGGTCCACCGCAAAGTCCTGTTCGTAGGGCGGCACGTTGCACTCGATCACGTCGTCGGGTGCGATCTTGAGCGTGATGCCGACGATGTCGGCGCGCACCGGCATGCGGTGGCGCTGGCGGTCCACCAGCACGGCGGCGTGCACGTGCGCGGGCTTGTGGGTGGCCAGCCATTCGAAAACGCGCATCAGCGAATAGCCCTGGTAGAGCACGTCGTCCACCACGATCACGCGGCGGTTGAGCAGGTTGGTGCCATCGGGCGCCTCCAGGCGGGTCTCCGGGTGCAGCAGCTCGAGGTTATCGGCATAGCGCTTGACCTTGAGGTCGATGCGCTCGATCTGCGCCCACGGTGCATGCACCTTGATGCGCGCCAGCAGCCGGTCGGCGAGCGGCGCACCGCGGCGCAGCACGCCCAGCAGCACCGTGGGCGTGGCGTCCAGCAGCGACACCGCCTGTCGCGCCATGTCATCCACCACGAAGGCCAGGTCCACTTCGGAATACAGGCGGTAGCGGTCGTTGGCCATGGCGGGGCTCGCGGTGGTAGTGCCGCTAGGTTAGCGTTTTTCGACGGTTGTGTTGCCGTGTGGCTGCAGGCGCCGCGCCGCCGTAGGATGGTCGCCATCGCACACGGAGCCGACGCCATGAAGCCAAGAAACACCGGCAAGCCCGACACCGACGACGACCAGCGCCTGCTGGCGGTGCTGATTGACGCCGACAATGCGCCACCGGGCATCATCGAAGGCCTGCTGTCGGAAGTCGCCAAGTACGGCGTGGCCAGCGTCAAGCGCATCTACGGCGACTTCACCTCGCCCCAGCAGACGCAGTGGAAGAAGGCGCTGCTCAAGCACTCGATCCAGCCGGTGCAGCAGTTCGCCTACACCACCGGCAAGAACGCCACCGACTCATCGCTGATCATCGACGCGATGGACCTGATGTACACGCGCCGGTTCGACGGTTTCTGCCTGGTGTCGAGCGACAGCGACTTCACCCGCCTGGCCCAGCGCCTGCGCGAGGAAGGCCACACCGTCTACGGGTTTGGCGAGCGCAAGACGCCCGACCCGTTCGTGCAGGCCTGCGACAAGTTCATCTACACCGACCTGCTGCGGCGCGAACCCCGGCCGGAGCCGGCGGCACCGGCTCCCAAGCCGCCCGCCAAGCCGGCCCGAAAGGCCGCTACGCCTTCGGCGCCGCCCGCACCCGCCGCCGCCAAGCCCGCCGTGGCCGGGCTGCCGCGTGAACTGCTGGCCCAGGCCATCGAAGAAGCCACCGACGACGAAGGCTGGGCCTTCCTGGGCACGGTCGGTTCGTACCTGGGCAAGATCCGCCCCGATTTCGACCCGCGGCTGTTTGGCCACAAGAAGCTCAGCGAACTGTTCAAGGCGCATCCGGCGCTGTTCGAGATCCAGGAGCGCGGCAGCGCCGGCGGCGGCAAGTCCATCCACGTGCGGCTCAAGGCCTGACCCGCTGCGGGCGCCGGCCTGCTTTGACCAGCGTGCCGGCGACGGCCAACCGGGCCGAAACGGACGAGCCCAAGACGTCCGGGATTGCGTCGGATTGTTTGCCGGACAAGGCCAGCCTGAACTCGCGAGGATTCATCGGCTTGCGGGCCAATGGCCGTGACACCGGTCGGATGTGTAACCGGACGTTGAGGTCCGTATATTCGGTAGTGGGGTCCCGGAAGAGATGCAATGTTTACCCTCGGAGATGAATACACGCGAGCTGAGATCCATGCTCAGCTTGGTGGAAGCACCGTGTCTTGCTTGCCCACCAGCAATGGCGTCGTTGTTGCCGCCTGCCTCAGCACGAAATTCAGTCCGAGGGCGCCTCAGGTCGTCCTTTGTGGCCAGGGTGCACGAACGGGTCCGGTTAGCGCCCAATTCGCCGTTCAGAGAAGCGCCTTACCGGTTTTTATAAAGAGCGCGCCAAGTCGCTGGCAATATCGAGGGCAGTTCTTCATCTCCCGGTCGTTGGTCTCGGGCGATGAATTCAACAGCTTTGTGGCTGGCTCCGGTCGCTCACTCGCCAGCGTCTCGTTCGTCGTTATTCTCAGGCCAGCCGCATGAGCGTTTCAAACCACTTTCATGGCTCGCCGGTCGCGGCACCGGCACCCAACCCTGCCATCAAGCGGACGTGCCAAGGGCGCTTCGCGCCGCTCGCCCCGCCGCTCCTGTCAAACGTCAGGCCACAATAAGGATCGCCTGGGGCCCCATGGATAGATCGCAACTCGCTCGCCTGCTGCTAGTCACAAGCATCCTGTATGTGATCGGCTTCTACTTCATCGGAAGCGCCCTGAAGCCAGGCTATTCGCAATTGTCCAACTTTGTGAGCGAATACAACGCAACGGCGACACCCTGGGCAGGCACGCTCACCTATGCGGGCTTTTTAGCTACTGCAGCTCTTTTGTCGTGTTTCCTGGTCGCCGCCGCGCCACTTGCGCAGGTTTCTGGCGTCAGCCGCCTGGGCTTCTGGCTCTTGTGGTCTGTCCCCGCTTCATACCTACTTGGGGCACTTTTCCCCTGTGATGCCGGCTGCCCTGCAGAGGGTTCAACCAGTCAAATTTTACACAATGCTCTTTCAGTCCTCGCGTACCTCGGCATGGGCGTCGGCGTTGCTTTAGTCTCCTTGGCTCCTGGATTCAGCTCGTTCAAGTTGCGGCGCGCCTTCATGCTGCTGACTGGGATAGCCTTTCCCGTGGTCTTCGTTGCCATGGTTCAGCCTGACCTGGCGCCATGGAGGGGCTTGCTGCAGCGATCACTTGATGCCGCGCTGGCGGCATCACTCATCCTGTTGGTCTTTACAATTCTGGCGCCAGGTCGGCGAACACCTCAGGGTGTGGCCCAACAATTTCGTAAGGAAACGGGGTAGAACCCAAGTACGCCATCTTCGCCAACGAAGCAGAACCGTGGCATCTCGCTGCTCTTGTTGACCGTAATCGCCGACTCAATCACCAACCTGTCCACGGCCTGCAGTTTTTCCAGGGGGACGGAAGGCACTTTAGAGTTCTCGGTGCGTTCCCGCGTGGCTTTGTTGATGCCTGAAATGACCGGTTGAATCCACAGCCGACAAGAGACATCGGCGCGGCGCTGCCCTGCAGCCACATGCCGTGTGCAAAGCGCACGCCGACGGTTTGATCACAGGGCGTCTGCACGACAGGGCGTAACCGCCGGAGTACGAACCGGTCTTCGCTCAAGCAAACGGACGTCGGAGCCGGGCCGGATCGATGCCCATGCGCTGGCACGAACGCTGCGCCGGGCCATCGTTGAGCGCGGCACGGAACACCGGTGCCATCGCCCTCAAGCTGCCGGCGCCGAGGCGGGCCCGCAGCGCGTCGGCCGGCGTTCGCCCCAGCATCGTGATGGCCCATGCAGGCAGCAGCGCGGCGCCGGCGCCCAGGAAGACGTCGCGCGACAGCCCCGGCAGCGGCACGGGCAGGCGCATGTGCGCCAGCACGTCGATGACGGTGCGCGAGCGCGCGGTGTAGGCCAGCTGCGGCTGCACTTGCATCAAGTAAGCCTCGACCTGCGCTTCGCTGCGCGGCACGTCGGTGGCGCCCAGGCGCTGCGCCACCACGCGCGTCTCGTCGTAGTAGCGGTCGGCGTCGGCCACCGGCACGGCGCCGGCGTACCGGCGGTAGCCCTGCAGGAAACCGTAGGCCTCGGTGACGTGCACCCAGGTCAGCAGGGCCGGGTCGTCGGCGGAATAGGGCACGCCGCTTTCGGTGACGCCGCGCACCTTCGAATGGATGCGCTTCACCCGGTCGATCAGGCGCTGCGCCTCGGCCACCGGCGCATAGCTGGTGCCGGCCACGAAGTCGGTGGTGCGCCGCAGGCGGCCGACCAGGTCGTCGCGGAAGTTGGAGTGGTCCCAGACGCCGGCCAGCGCCGCCGGGTGCAGGGTCTGCAGCATCAGCGCACACAGGCCGCCGCTGAGCATGCCGGGGAAGTCGGCGTGCACGCGCCAGGCCGGGCCGTCGGGATCGAACAGCCCCGGGTCGCCCGTCGGCTGGTCGTAGTTGATGCCGGTGCCGGCGGGTGCGCGCGGGAAGGCGTGCAGCACCCATCCGCGAACGCGGTCGCGCAAGGCATGGCCAATAGGAGACGTCATGGCCGCAGCCTAACCCGATGGCGATGAATGCCCGAACAAGGCCGCGGCCCGGCCCCGGGGCGAGCGAAGGCACGACCGGCGCGCTTGCCAAAACACATGAATACGACGCCATGCCCGCCTTGACCGGAGTCAAACGCCAGGCCGACGACCGGCGTAGGGTGGAACGGTGCGCCGCGCGCGCCATCCCCGAAGGACTCCGCCATGATCCGCGACATCCTCGTGCCCCTGCAGTACAACGCCAGCGACAGCGCCGCCTTGGCCGCCGCCGCCCTGCTGGCGGTGGCCCACGAAGCCCGGGTGGCGGTATTGGCCGCCGTGGCCTATCCGGTACCCATCGCCAGCGAGTGGGGCATGGCCACCACGATGGTCAGCCAGGTCGACTTCGACCGGGTGCTGGGCGCCGCGCGCGAGGCGGGTGAGTCGGCCAAGCTGCAGGTCGAGCGCGCCGGCGCCGACTGCGAGCTGCGCGTGGTCGAAACCCTGCTCAGCGAGCCTGAGGAGGCGGCGGCCCTGCACGGTCGCCACGCCGACCTGTCGGTGTTCGGCGGCATGCTGCCGGAGGGGCCGGACGCGCGTTTCACGCTGGGCTTCAGTGCGCTGCTGCTCGACACCGGGCGCCCGGTGCTGATGGTGCCGCCCACTGCGAAGCTGCTGGTGCCGCCGCGCCGGGTGGTGCTGGCCTGGCAGCCGCGCCGCGAGCCCAGCCGCGCCATCCACGACGCGCTGGCGCTGCTGCCGCGCGATGCCCGCGTGGACGTGCTGGTGCTGGACCCGGAGGTGGGCGAGTCCGGCCACGGCCCGCAGCCTGGCGCCGAGATCGCCGCCCACCTGGCCCGGCATGGGCTTCAGGTGAAAGTGGTTTCGCTGCCGCGCGAAGGCCGCAGCACCGGCACGGCCATCGTCGACTACGCCAGCCAGCAGCAGGCCGACATGGTGGTGATGGGCGGCTACGGCCACGCGCGTTGGCGCCAGCGGATACTCGGCGGCACCACGCGCGCGGTGCTTGAACAGTCCACCTTTCCCGTGCTGTTCGCGCATTGAAGCGGCTGCCGCGACGCCTGCTGGCCCTGTGCCTGCTGGGCGCGCTGGCGATCGCCCCCGCGCAGGGCGAACCTTCCACGCCGCTGCAGCTGCTGCCCGGCGAATACCTCTGGCTGCCCGAGCTTGCGCCGCGTGGACCGGTGTTGATGCTGGTAAGCCTTCCCGAGCAGCGCGCCTATGTCTATCGCAACGGCGTGCGCATCGGCGTGGCCACCGTCAGCACCGGCAAGCCGGGCTACGAAACGCCCACCGGCGTGTTCACCATCCTGCAGAAAAAGCGCGAGCACTATTCCAACCTCTACGACGACGCGCCCATGCCGTTCATGCAGCGGCTGACCTGGGACGGCGTGGCCCTGCACGCGGGGCGGGTGCCGGGTTACCCGGCCTCGCACGGCTGCGTGCGCCTGCCGGCGGTGTTCTCCGAGAAGTTCTTCGGGGTCAGCGAGCGCGGCATGACCGTGGTGATCGTTGATGAACCCAACCAGGCGCCGATGCTGGCCGACCCCGCCGTGTTCCCTGCAACAGCGCCGAAGCAGCCGCTGCGTCTTTCCACGCCGATCGCCGCGCTCGCAGCGCCGGCCATGCCCGAGGCGGGCTACGCGTGGACCCCTGAACTGGCGCCGCCCGGCGCACTGACCGTGGTGATCAGCACGACCGACCGCGTGGTGGTGGTGGTGCGCGAAGGCGTCGAGATTGGCCGCGGCCCGGTTTCCGTGGCGGGCGAACCGCCGGCGGGCACGTCAGCCTACGTGCTGCTGGAAGGCCTGCAGCCCGGCGTCGCGCCACTATTGCCCGACCGCCCGCGTCGGCGCTGGCTGCGGGTGCACGGCGACGGCGGCGATGATCCGGCCGCGCTGGCGGGCCTGCTCGCCGTGGCACCGGGCTTCGCCCGGGCGGTCTACGACGCGATGGCGCCGGGCGCCACGCTGGTGATCACAGACGAGCCCTTGGGTGCAGCGCCTGCCCTGACGGTGCTCGAAGCCGAAGGGCAAGGCGTTCAGGCTGACGCCCGTTCAGGCGGCGAATGAGCCACGCCGCTACACTCCTTTCCATGTTGCGCCTGGCTCCCCTGCTGCTGGTGTTCGCCGCCCTGCCTGCGCTGGCCGCCGACGGGCTGCTCGAGCGCCTCGCGGCCGCCGCGCCCGACGCCGACCCCAAGGTGCTGGCACTGGCGCTGCAGGCGCGCAGCTGCGCGATGACCAGCGATGGCGCGGGCTCGGCCTCCCGGCTGGCGGTGATCGATTACTCGCGTCCGTCCACGCAAACGCGGCTGTGGGTCTTTGATCTCAAGCGCAAGTCACTGCTGTTCGCCGAGGTCGTGGCGCACGGCCAGGGCAGCGGCGAAAACGTGCCGCACGCCTTTTCCAATCGCGACGGCAGCCACCAGTCCAGCCTGGGCCTGTTCCGCACCGCGGAAACCTACCAGGGCGGCAACGGCTATTCGATGCGGATGGACGGCCTGGAGCCGGGCGTCAACGACGCCGCGCGCGACCGCCTGATCGTGATGCACGGCGCGCCCTACGTGGACCCGCTGGCCGCATTGAAGCAGGGCCGCCTGGGACGCAGCTACGGCTGCCCCGCGGTGCGCCCGGCCGTGGCGCGCGAACTCATCGACACGCTCAAGCAGGGCCAGCTGCTGTTCGCCTACTACCCCGATCCGGAGTGGCTGGCCAACTCGCCGGCGCTCGGCTGCCGCGGCACGGCCACCGCGAGCGTCGCCAAGGCGCGTCCGCGCGCCTGAAGCGGTCGGCCAGGCCCCGGGCCAGAGCACCCGCACTTGGGCCACAATGCGGCCATGACCGACCCCACGCCCCCCCGACGTGAAAACTCCAGCGAGCTGGTAAGCGCGCTGTATTGCGAACTCAAGAAGGTCGCCAGCCGCGAGCGCTGGCGGCTGGGCAATTCGCCCACGCTGCAGACCACGGCGCTGATCAGCGAAACCTACCTCAAGCTGCACAGGGTGGAAGGCTGGAACGACCGCGAGCATTTCCTGCGTGCGGCGGCCGTGGCCATGCGGCAGGTACTGGTGGACGCCGCGCGCGAGCGCTTCGCGCTCAAGCGGGGCGGCGGGATGGTGCCCGACACGATGTCGGCCGCCGAGCGCGTGGCCGCCGAGTCGGACGAACAGGTGCTGCACGTGGACGGTGCCCTGGAACGGCTGCAGGCCATGGACCCGCGCCTGGCCGAAGTGGTGGAGTGCCGCTTCTTCGCCGGCTACACCGACGCCGAAACCGCGCAGGCGCTGTCGGTGAGCGAGCGCACCGTGCGCCGCGACTGGCTCAAGGCCAAGTCCTGGCTGTTCGTCGAGCTCAATCCCGAATAGAGCGTGGGCATCGCCGCCCATGCAACCCGGGGCGCAGGCCTCAGCGATCGGCCGCGGCGGCCGCCCCGGCGTTGAGCTCCCCGCGCAGGCGCAGGACTTCGGGCTGGTACGGTGCGCCGGCTTCGCCCAGCGCATCGAACTTGCCGGCCATGACGTTCGCCCATTCCAGCGCCTTGGCATGGTGGCCCCGCTTCATTTGCAGACGCGCCTCCATGCCGTCGCACAGCGCATATAGCACCTGTTCTTCGCCCGAGTGGGCGCGCGCTGCGTCGCGCGCCAGCGCCAGGTGCCTCGCGGCCAAATCCAGCTCCCCGCGCAGCAGGTGCGCCTCGGTCAGGCTCTGCAGGATCGCCACCGTCAGCGGGCTCTGCTCGCCGGTGAACTCGCGCGACATCGCCAGCGAATCCACCAGCAGCGGCAGCGCTTCGTCGGGACGGCGCGCGCGCACGATCACCTTGCCCAGGTTGGCCTGCATCGCCGCCAGCGCCGCGGACGGGCCGTAGAGCTGGCGGCGCAGCGTGCTGGCCCGCTTGAGGCGGTCTTCGGCGCTGCCGAAATCGTTCTTGCGGAACGCCACCGTGGCCCAGTTGCCCAGCGTCAGCAGCGCACCGGCGCTGGCCTCCTGGCCCAAGGTGCCGTACACCGCCCACGCGTCCCGGAAGGCAGCGTCGGCCAGGTCGGTGTCGTTGTTGGTTTGGTAGGCGATGCCCAGGCTGTTGAGCAGGTTGGCGGTGGAGAGGTGCTGGCGGCCGAAATAGGCGTCGTGTTCCCGCAGGGCGGCCTGCAGCGTGCGGATGGACGTGGGCAGGCCCGACTCCTCGCGTTCGATCTGCGCCTGCAGCTGCCGGCTGGTGGCCAGGGCGACCCGGTGTTGGCCCCGGTCCTGGTTCCAGTAGGCCTGGGCCTGGTCGAGCAGCTGGCGCGCCTGCGCTGCATCGCCGCGGCGCAGTTCCACCTCGGCCAGCTGCGCCGTGATCTCGGCGCGATTCACCGGCGAGGCCTGCGATTCTGGGGATGCCAGGTATTCGCGCAGCAGCGGCGCGGCGCCTTCGTAGTCGTTCATGTAGCCGTAAAGCGCGCCCAGCGTCTCGAGCAGTTCGGCGCGGGTTTGCGGCTGGTCGCGGTACTGGTCGGCGAGGTTGCGGGCGCTTTTGTCGAGCACCTGCTTGGCGGTGAGCGAATCGCTGCCGGCGTTTTCGCCGGCGGTGCGGAACATCATCATCAGGAACTGCTTCACGGCAGCCGAGCGCCGCGTTTCCAGGATGGCCTGGTCGCGTTCGCGCTCCGCCTCGCGCGCCTGCCAGGCCACGCCCGCCAGCCCCGCCACCAGTGGGATGATCACCGCGGCGGCCACGGCCACCGCCACCCGGTGGCGGCTGATGAAGCGGCGCACGCGATAGCCGCGCGCGTCGCCGCGCGCCTGCACGGGTTCGCGCTTGAGGTGGCGGTCGATGTCCTGGGACAGCTGCGAGGCGCTCTGGTAGCGCGACCCGGGCTCGCGGCGCACGGCCTTGAGCACGATCGCGTCCAGGTCGCCGTGCAGGCGCCGCGCCGGCACCAGGCTGTCGGGGCCGGCGGCTTCGCTGGGCGGCAGCGGGTCGGCTTCCAGCCGGCGACGCATCGTGGCCGGCAGCGGCAGGCCCTGCAGCCGCCACGGCGACGCGCCCACCAGCAGTTCGTAAAGCAGCAGCCCCAGCGAGTAGACGTCGGTGGCCATGGTGATCGGGCCGCCTTCGATCTGCTCGGGCGCGGCGTAGTCGGGCGTCAGCAGGGCCTGGGTCTGGGCCGGGCTGCCGCTGTCGGCGACCAGGCGGGCGATGCCGAAATCAAGCAGCTTGGCCTGGCCGTCGTCGGTGACCATGATGTTGGCGGGCTTGAGGTCGCGGTGCACCACCAGGTTGCGGTGGGCGTAGTCCACCGCGGTGCAGACTTCGCGGAACAGCTTCAGCCGGCCGTCGAGGTCGAGTTTGCGCTCGCGCGCCCAGCTCATGATGTCGCGGCCGTCCACGTATTCCATCGCCATGAAAGGCCGGCCGTCCGGCGCCAGGCCGCCGTCCACCAGGCGGGCGATGCCGGGGTGTTCGAGCCCGGCCAGGATGCGCCGCTCGTTGCCAAAGTTGGCCATCTGCCCGGCGGATTCCGGGCGGATCAGCTTGAGCGCGACGTGCTGTTCGAAGTCGGCGTCGGCGCGGTGCGCCAGGTACACCTCGCCCATGCCGCCGCGGCCGATCAGCTTCTCGATGCGGAAGTCGCCCACCATGTCCCCCGGCGCGAGCGAACTGTAGCCGTCGGCGAGGTCGACTTCGACGGACACCGCCGGGGGCCGTTCAAGGAACTGCGGCTGCGAATCGAGCGCGTCGAACATGCGCTGCACCTGGCGGCGCGTGGCGTCATCCACCTTGGCCTGGCGCAGCGCCTGGGCGCGCGCGTCGGGCGCCAGGTCCTGCAGCTGGTCGAACAGCGCGTCCACCGCCGCCCATTGCCCGGGCATGTCCTGGGTCATCCGCGGTGGCTCCGCCGTCAGGGGTCAGGGGCCAAAGATAGCGCGACGCCGCGCCCCGCGGCTCAGGTGCAGCGAACGGCGGTGACGCGGTTGTCGTCGTCCACGTCCAGGTTCACCCGGTCGTCCCGGTAGTCCATGGTCACCATCATGCCGGGCTTGATCACGCGCACGCTCTCGGACGTGGTTTCGGCTTGCACTTTGGCCACCAGGGCCTCGTCGGCGATCTGGCCAATGGCCCATTGGCCCTTGTCGGCTTGGCAGGTCATGGCGGGTTCCTCGGCGGCGGGGGGAGTGGTGTCGGGCGGAGTGGTGTCGGGCGGAGTGGCGGCAGTCGCGGCAACCGGCATGGCGGCTGCCGGCCCGGACACCGCAGGACCGCTGCAGGCCGCGACGGCCAGCAGTGCGGCGATCACCAGGGCAAGGCGAACAGTAGGCGTCATGGTGGAACTCCGTGGGGGGCTGAGTCTCCGAGCCTAGCCCAAGGCATGGCCCCGCGCCTTAACCCCGGCCTGCCGGGACCCCGGCATTCACTTCGGCGGTGCCACCGCCGCCCGAGCCACCGGGGCAAACTGTGCCAACACCGCGTCCAGGGTTGGCGCGACGTGGGTTTCCATCGGGCAATGGCCGGCCCCGGCAACGGTGACGCGCCGGGCCGAAGGCAGGGCGGCCTGCAGCCGGTCGGCGACTTCGGGCTTGACCCATTCGTCGTTTTCGCCCCACAGGATCAGCGTCGGCACGCCGTCCAGGTCGGCGCCGGTGGGCGTGGCCGGCCACTGCGCGGCATAGCCGTTCATGATCGCCAGCGCCGTGCCGGGCTGGCGCAGCGGCGCCAGGTAGCCGGCGATTTCTTCCGGGCTGGCGGGGCGGCCGTAGGCCTTGGCCAGCAGTTCGCCGATCTTTTCCTCGCGCAGGTAGCGCCGCTCCAGCAGGCCGGCCAGCCAGCCCCTCAGGCGCGGCGACTTGAAGCGCTCGCGATTGCGCAGCTCCTTGGCCGAGGGGATCGGGTTGCCGGCCAGGTAGACGACGCTGGCGATGTCGCCGGGCATGTCCGCCACCAGTTCGGCCACCACCCGCGTGCCCATCGAATGGCCCAGCAGGCACCACCCTTGGCCCAATCCACGCAGCCACGGGGCCAGCGCCTCGCCGGCGGTGCCAGGAAAGGGCGTGCGGGCGCTGTACCCGTAGGCGGGCAGGTCGATGGCCCAGACCTCGTGGCCGGCCGCCGCCAGCGCCGGCGCCAGGTCGCGGAACGAGAACGTCGAACCGCCGAACCCGTGCAGCAGCAGCACCGGGCAGCCGCGCACCGCGCCGTCGGCCGGCCAGTGCCGCACGTGTACCGACACCCCGGCGATCGCCTCCTGGCGGGAGTTTTCGAACGGCTGGGCCGACGCCGCGCCCGGAAGCAGCAGCAACAGCGGCAACAGCAGGCAGAGCCACGCTTTCATAGGGTCATTGGACCGGGTGTCGCGTGCTCGCAGCGTCACGGCCAGGCGCCATTTTGGGAACGATACGTCACGTCTACACGACTTTGTTTCATTTATGAAGGCGCGATTGTGTTCCTCACTTCCAGGAGACTCCCATGACCCAGCGCCTGTTCACCCCGTATTCGCTGGGCACGAACGCCCTCACGAACCGCATCGTCGAAGTGGTGGACGCCACCATCACCGCGATCAGCAAAGCGCGCGTGGGCATCGCCCCCGGCGCCGCCGGCTACACCGACTATTTGCGCCTTGACGAGGCGGAGGCGCTGTTGGCTGACTGAACCGGGACCCTGCAAGTGCCGTCGTGGCCATGGTGGCGCCACGGCGGCAATGGGAGAATCCCCGGATGGTTTTTTTCATACGACGATTGGCCTTGCCCTGCCTGCTGCTGATGTTGGCGGCCTGCGGCGGCACGCCGACACGCCCCGACCTGGTGCGCCTGTATGAGTACGACGCCCAGCGGCTGAGCCAGCCGCCGGTGATCCTGATCCACGGCCTGATGGGCTCGACCCTGGTCGAGCGCGGCAGCGGCAAGGAGTTCTGGCCCGGCGGCATCGGCACCATGGCGTTCAGCAACTATCGCGAGCTGGCGCGGATGAAGGCCGCGGAACAAAGCGGCGGTGGCCTGATGCCGGGCGACCTGTTCTACGGCGTGGGCCGCGTCGACTACTACAAGACCTTGACCGACACGCTGGAAAAAGTGGGCCGCTTCAAGCGCGGCCAGCCCGGCGAGTCGGTGGGCGCCGACGACCGGCGCCGCTACTACGTGCTGCTTTACGACTGGCGGCAGGAAAACCTCGCCTCCGTGGTGCAGTTGCATGCGCTGATTGAACAGATCCGCATCGACTACGATGACCCGGAACTCACCGTGGACATCCTGGCGCACAGCAACGGCGGGCTGATCGCCAACTACTACCTGCGCTACGGTCCCCATGACGTGCTCGACCAGACGCCTTTCACCCCCTGGGATGAAGGCAGCCGGCACGTGCGCCGCCTGGTGCTGCTGGGCACGCCCAACCTGGGCGCCGTTACCAGCCTGGAGCGCCTGCAGCAGGGCTTCAAGATCGCCCTGCGCACCGTGCCGGTGGAAGTTCTGGCGACGTTCGCCACGCCGTTCGAGACCTTGCCGCATCCCGACGCGCAGGTGGTGTTTTCGAACGACGGCCAGCCGATTGCGTTTGATTTCTATGACCCCCACGTGTGGCGTTCGCGCCAATGGTCGGTGTTCTCGCCCGAAGTCGAGGCGCGCGTGGTGGCCAGCGCGCCCGACGTGGCGTCGGGCGGAGCGCAGCTGGCGGTCCTGCAGGCGCAGTTCGCGCACCACCTGGAGCGCGCGAAGCGCTTCCAGCTCTCGCTCAGCGCGCCGGGGCGCGTAAAAGGCGTGCAGGTGGCGGCTTTCGGCGGCGACTGTACGCTGACCCCGGCCCGCGCCGTGCTCGACAGCGACAAGGACGGCGAGCGGCTGGTGATCCGGCCCGATCAGGTGAAGAACCGCGTCAGCGGCGTCGACTACGACCGCCTGCTGCTGCAGCCGGGCGACGGCCTGGTGACGCGCGACTCGCAGCTGGGCCTGGGCCTGTCCGGAGCGGCGCGCAACCAGGGCGGCATCTTCCCGATCGTGAGGAGTTTCTTCCTGTGCGAGCAGCACGACCAGCTTTCGGTCAACCCGTACTTCCAGAACAACCTGCTCAACTTCCTGCTGGCGCGTTGACCGCAAGGCCTGCGGGCCGGCATAGAATGGCCGTATGAATGATCTTCGCTCCCTGCTGATCGACTGCCGGATCGAACTGCGCAAGCTTTCGCGCGACTTCCAGAAGACCGAGCTGTGCGAGCGCCTGGACCTGGCCATCCAGGCCCAGGCCAACGCCCCGCGCGCGCCGCACACCGCCGCCGAGGTCAACGAGGCGGCGCCTGGGCTGGCCCCGGAAAAAGGCCAGACCGTCAGCCAGGTGGCGCTGGCCTGGCAGACCGCCGTGCGCGACCTCAAGTTCAGCGACCCGGCCATCTACGCGCGGCTGGGCGAAAAGGTGATGCGCCTGCTGGCCGCCAAGACCCTGGTGGACCCCGCCACCGAGATCGTGCAGCTGGAAAAGCAGGTGGCCGAGCTTCGCCATTCCATCGACACCCAGGCCAAGGACCAGCAGGCCATGGCCGCCGAACGCGACGCCCTGCTGGGTTCGCTGGCCAACGCCGTGCCCAAGCTCAAGGACAGCGGCGACCGGCTTGCGGTGGCGCTGGCGCGCGTGGCCTGGCTCAAGGCCGAGGCCGAAAAGGCCGCGGGCGCCGGCATCAAGCCCGGCGCGGCGCGTGCACCCGAACCCCAGGACACCGTGCCGTCGACCCTGCTGCTCACCGCCGCCGCCGCCGGCGCCGCCACCTTCACCCGCGAGCAGCGCGAGTGGTGCGTCGGTGAAGCGATGGTGCTCACCGGCTTCCAGCTCACGCCGGTGGAGCTGCTGGAAAAAGGCGACACGCACATCGCCAAGCTCATCCTGCAGGCACGCCAGGGCGCCTGAGGCTGGCAACAGCGTGTCGGCCACGCCCGCCGCCTGCGCGAGGCCCGCCGCCTGATGCGTGAACCGGGGCTGTGGTCGTGTGTCGAAGGGCACGCGACGGATCGCCGGCCGCCGCTAGACTTGCGCCGAGCCCCCCACGGACGCCCGCATGACCCGACTGTTGCGCTGTCGCTTTCCCCTCGTCCTGGCGCTGGCCTGCGCCGCGCCGTTCGCCGCCGCCGCCGACTTGCCCGCGCAGGAACCGGCCGAGGTGCTGCAGGTGCTCGACACCGTGGTGGTCAGCGGCATCCAGCCCGGCCCCGGCCTGTGGCGGGTTTCCAGGGACGGCCGCGTGATGTGGGTGCTGGGCACGCTGGCACCGCTGCCCAAGCGCATGGAATGGAATTCGGCCGAGGTCGAGGCCAAGGTGGCCGCATCGGGCGTGCTGCTGATGCCGCCGCGGGTGAGCATCACGGCCCAGGGCGCGATGCTCGGCGGCATCTTCCTGGTGCCGTCCATGCTCAGGGCGCGCAACAACCCCGGCAAGGAGCGACTGGCCGACGTGCTGCCGGCGGACGACTATGCCCGCTGGAAAATACTGAAGGCCGAATACCTGCCGCGCGACGGCGCGGTCGAGAAGCGCCGCCCGTTCCTGGCGGCCATGGAGCTGCGCCAGGAAGCGTTCGACCGCGAAGACCTGTCCTGGCGCGACATCGCCGGCCGCGTCGTAACGCGCGCCGCCGAGAAGGCCGACGTGCCGATCGAGCGGCCCAGCGTCACCTTGGTAGTGGAAAACGCCAAGGCCGCGATCAAGGAATTCGCCAGCAACCCGGTGGACGACCTGGTGTGCTTCCGCCGCACGCTCGACCAGGTGCAGAACGACCTGGGCACGCTGGCCACGCGCGCCAACGCCTGGGCCCAGGGCGAAGTGGCGATGCTGCGCGACCTGACCTACACCGACAACGCCCAGGCCTGCACCGATGCGATCCTGCAGACCACCCTGGCCCAGCGCAACGGCATGAGCGACCTGCCGGCGCGGGTGCAGGCGGCGTGGATGGAGGCCGCGGAGAAAGCGCTGGCCACGCACGACGAAAGTTTCGCGGTGCTGTCGATGGCGCGGGTGGTGGGCGAGCGTGGCTACCTGGTGGCGCTGCAGCAGCGCGGTTACCTGGTGCAGTCACCGGACGAAGCCGAGGCCAGCGAAGCCGTGCCCTCGGACGCCGAGGCGCCCGTCGACACGGCCAATGAACAGGGCCGATAGCCCACGCGGCTCAGTCTTGAGATGCGCGGAGACGCACCGACTCGCCGGGCGGCGCGCCGCAGGCGAAGCGGTGCACATCGGTTTGGCCGCCGGCTTGGTTGCGGAAGCCTTCGCTCAGCACCGGAGGCGCCCAGCTCTGTTGACGCGCGACAAAAGTTGACCAGCCCTGCGCGAAAATCACTGATCAGACCAAGAACAAGCTCGCCTTGGATTACTACGGATGCTATCGCCGTCATCGGGTTGCGACGATGGTCAATGCTTGGTGCGCATTGCCGCCGTTTTCTGATCAATTATCAACGCGCCTCAACACGGCGAGAGCTTCTCGATGAGACGCACCGCGCCCTCGGCGGCCAGCACCGGGTCCTTGCGGATCATCGCGCGGATCTTCGCTGCGGCCTCGTCCAGGCGCTGGATCGCCAGATCGGACTTCCAGCCGAAGGCTCCGCGGCCGAAGCGGGCGGCAAAGGTCCAGGTGGGGGAGGCCCGAGGTGGGCGG
>QBLY01000006.1:53492-153249 GCA_003241895.1 Lysobacteraceae bacterium | reverse complement strand
CCACACGCCCAGCGCATCGCCGGGCAGGTAGCTCAGGCCGGAGCCTTCCAGGGAGAGTTCGACGTGGCGCACGTCCTTGTGGCTGCCGCGGCCGCTGAGCCGCTGGTTGGCCAGCACGGGCGCGGCGAAGGGCTTGTCGCGCGACCACGGTGACACGGCGGCTGTCGGCCGCAGGGGCGTCACCGAGGCCAGCGGCGCGGCCGACTTGAGTGATTCCCTGGCGGCGGCCAGCGCCTGCGCCAGCCAGGGCGTGGCGATGGTGTCCAGGTCGAGGTCGGCCTCCCCGCGCGCGAACAGACGCTGGGCGCCGAGTGCTTCGAGCCGCGCGTCGATCTGGCGGCCGGTGACGTTGAACTGCGGGTAGCTCGAATCACCCAGCCCTAGCACCGCGAACTTCAGCCCGGGCAGTGCGGGCGCGCGCTTGCCCAGCAGGTGCTCCACGAAGCCGCGGGAATCATCGGGTGGGTCGCCGTCGCCCTGGGTGCTGATGACAACGTAGAGCAGCTTCTCGGCCGCCAGCTCCCGCACCGGGTAGGCGTCGGCGCGCAGCAGCCGCACGCCCAGGCCGGACGTTTCAGCCTGGCGGGCCAGAAGTTCGGCCAGGCGCTTGGCGTTGCCAGTCTGGCTGCCGTAGACCACCGTGAGCCGGGCGGAGGCCTCCACCGCGGCCGCTGGCCGCGCACCGGGGCGGGCGGCGAGTCCGGCGGCATAGCCCGACAGCCACCACAGGCCGGGGGCGTCCAGCCCGTCGGTAAGGCGCGCCAGCAGGTCCACCTTGTCCTCGGACAGGGGCAGCGCGGACAGGGTGGCGGTGGCGGGAGGCATGGCGTCGGGTCTGCGGGTTCGGTTCGGATCGAAACTACGCGCGACGTTTCTTCCCAGGAAAGGGCGAACCGGCATACGCACATGCCCTTGGCTTATTTCTGGAACGGCCGCCCGGCTGCGAATACTCTGGCCTCTCCACACCGCGGACCCACCCGCAGGGCGCCATGGATCTACCCCCGGAGTTTTTCTACTTCGTCCTTGTCGGTCTGGCAGCCCAACTGGTGGACGGCGCCCTGGGCATGGCCTACGGCATCACCAGCTCCAGCCTGCTGCTGGCGCTGGGCCTGCCTCCGGCGCTGGCCAGCGCCAGCGTCCACGCGGCCGAGGTCGCCACCAGCGGTGTGTCCGGCCTGAGCCACCTGCACTTCGGCAACGTCGACAAGGCGCTGATGTGGAAGCTGGCGGTGCCGGGAGTGGCCGGCGGCATCGCCGGGGCGCTGCTGCTGAGCTGGGTGGACTGGCACTGGCTGCGGCCGCTGGTGGCGGCCTACCTGCTGGCGCTGGGCCTGCTGCTCGTGCGGCGCGCCTGGCGCGGCGTGCGTGCTCCCGTGCGCGAACGCGGCAATACGCCGCTGGGCCTGGGCGCCGGCTTCCTGGACGCGGTGGGCGGCGGCGGCTGGGGCGCGCTCACCACCACCAGCCTGATGGCCCGCCACATCGAGCCGCGCTTCGCGATCGGCACCGCCAATGCGGCCGAGTTCTTCGTCAGCCTCGCCATCACGGTGGTCTTCCTGGTGACGCTGGGCATCAGCCACACCCACGTGGTGCTGGGCCTGCTGGTGGGCGGCGTGGTCGCTGCGCCGTTCGCCGCCTGGCTGGCCAAGCGCATCCCGGCCCGGCCACTGATGGCCGCGGTCGGTGTCCTGGTGGTCCTGGTAAGCCTCTACAACCTTTTAAAACCCATTATCCTGCCGACATGATGACCGACCACACCCTGTCCCACCTTGATCGCCTCGAGGCCGAAAGCCTGCACATCCTGCGCGAGGTGGCCGCCGAGTTCCGCAACCCGGTGATGCTGTATTCCGTTGGCAAGGACAGCTCGGTGCTGCTGCACCTGCTGGTGAAGGCGTTCTATCCGGCCAGGCCGCCCATGCCGATGCTGCACGTGGACACCGGCTGGAAGTTCCGCGAGATGATCGCGTTCCGAAACCAGCGCGCCGCCGAGACCGGCGTCGAGCTGCGCTGGCACACCAATCCCGAGGGCCTGGCCCAGGGCATGAATCCGATCACCTTCGGCGCCACGGTCCACACCGACGTGATGAAGACCCAGGCGCTCAAGCAGGCCCTGGACCTGCACGGCTTCGACGCGGCCATCGGCGGCGCCCGGCGCGACGAGGAAAAGTCGCGGGCCAAGGAGCGCATCTTTTCGTTCCGCAGCGCCCAGCACCGCTGGGACCCGAAGAACCAGCGGCCCGAACTCTGGGACGTCTACAACACCCGCATCCAGAAGGGCGAAAGCGTGCGCGTGTTCCCGATCTCGAACTGGACCGAGCTGGACGTGTGGCTGTACATCTACCGGGAAAACATCCCGGTGCCGTCGCTGTACCTGGCGCGCGAGCGGCCGGTGGTGGACCGCGACGGCACGCTGATCATGGTGGACGACGAACGCCTTCCCCTGCGCGAGGGCGAAGTGCCGATGCTCAAGCGCGTGCGCTTCCGCACCCTGGGCTGCTACCCGCTCAGCGGTGCGATCGAATCGGAAGCCGACACGCTGGAGAAGGTGATCGCCGAGATGCTGGTGGCGCGCAATTCCGAGCGCCAGGGCCGGGTTATCGACCACGACCCCAGCGCGTCCATGGAAAAGAAGAAGCAGGAGGGCTACTTCTGATGGCCGCCGCTTCCGATATCCGCGAGTACCTGCAGCAGCACGAGGACAAGCCGCTGCTGCGCTTCATCACCTGCGGCAGCGTGGACGACGGCAAGAGCACCCTGATCGGGCGCCTGCTGCACGACACCCAGCTGCTGCTCGACGACCAGCTGGCCGCGCTGGAGAAGGACAGCCTGCGCCACGGCACCCAGAACGGCGAGATCGACTTCGCGCTGCTGGTGGACGGCCTGGCCGCCGAGCGCGAGCAGGGCATCACCATCGACGTGGCCTACCGGTTCTTCAGCACCGAGAAGCGCAAGTTCATCGTCGCCGACTGCCCGGGCCACGAGCAGTACACCCGCAACATGGCCACGGGCGCGTCCACCGCCGACCTGGCCGTGGTGCTGGTGGATGCGCGCAGGGGCCTGCTGACGCAGACGCGCCGGCACAGCTACATCGTCTCGCTGCTGGGCATCCGCCACGTGGTGCTGGCGGTGAACAAGATGGACCTGGTGGGTTACGACCCGGCGGTGTTCGAGGCCATCGTCGGCGGCTACGCCGAGCTGGCGAAGGCGCTGGGCATCGCCACGGTGCAGTCCATCCCGCTGTCGGCGCTAAAGGGCGAGAACCTGCTCGCGCCGTCGGCCGCCATGCCCTGGTACACCGGCCCGTCGCTGCTGCAGGCCCTGGAAAGCGCCGACATCGCCACCCTGGACACGGTCTCGCCGATGCGCCTGCCGGTGCAGTGGGTGAACCGGCCGAACCAGGATTTCCGTGGCTTCGCCGGCACGCTGGCGACCGGCACCGTGGCGCCCGGTGACGACGTGGTGGTGCTGCCCTCGGGCCGCCGCACCCAGGTCATGCGCATCGTCACCGCCGACGGTGACCTGCCGCGCGCCGTGGCAGGGCAGGCGATCACGCTGACGCTGGCCGACGAAGTGGACGTGAGCCGCGGCGACGTGATTGCCGCCGCCGGCGACCCGCCGCAGGTGGCCGATCAATTCGCGGCGCACCTGCTGTGGATGGACGCACAGGCGCTGCTGCCGGGCCGGCCCTACTGGCTCAAGATCGGCGCGCGCACCGTCACCGCGCAGATCACCGACATCAAGCACAAAGTGGACGTGAACACCCAGGCCGAGCTGGCCGCCCGGCATCTCGACCTCAACGAAGTCGGCTACTGCAACCTCAGCCTCGACCAGGCGATCGCGTTCGAGCCCTATACCAACAGCCGGACCCTGGGCGGCTTCATCCTGATCGACCGCCAGACCAACGCCACGGTGGCCGCCGGCACGCTGGACTTCGCGCTGCGCCGCGCCGCCAACATCCACTGGCAGCACCTGGACGTGGACAAGGTCGCGCGCGCCCGCATCAAGGGCCAGCGACCGCGCGTGCTGTGGTTTACCGGCCTGTCGGGCGCCGGCAAGTCCACCATCGCCAACCTGGTGGACAAGCGCCTGCACGCGCAGGGTTTCCACACCTTCATCCTGGACGGCGACAACGTGCGCCACGGCCTGAACCGCGACCTGGGCTTCACCGACGAGGACCGGGTGGAGAACATCCGCCGCGTGGCCGAAGTGGCGAAACTGATGAGCGACGCCGGCCTGATCGTGCTGGTGAGCTTCATCTCGCCGTTCCGGGCCGAACGGCGGATGGCGCGCGACCTGTTCGCGCCGGGCGAGTTCCTGGAGGTTTACGTCGACACGTCGCTGGAAGAGGCCGAACGGCGCGACCTCAAGGGGCTGTATGCCAAGGCGCGCGCGGGCCAGATCCGCAATTTCACCGGCATCGATTCGCCCTATGAACCACCCGAGCACGCCGAGCTGGTGCTCGACACGCTGCACGAAACGCCCGAGGCGCTGGCGGGCCTGGTGATGGCGCGCGTGCTGGCCGATTGATTTTGCCGGCGAAAGGCACCGGGGCCTGGGCCCCGGTGCGACATGGCGATCAGCGGGCGAGCCGCGCCGCCAGCACCGCGGCAAACCTCGCCGCCGCGCCCTCTCCGTAGGGCAGGAACACCGACGGCTCGGTCAGCTCGAGCTCGAGCAGCTGCGGGCCGGTGTCGGACGGCAGCAGGTCCACGCGGGCGTAGGCCAGTGTGTCGAACGGCAGCGCCGCCAGCACGCGGTTGGCGACGTCCAGTTCCGTCGCCGAGGGCTGGCGGGCCGTGATGCTTTCGGCCTTGAACAAGGCGCTGGTGGGGTCTTCGCCGCGCTTGAGCAGTGGTGCCTTGCGGATGGCGTGGCTGAACTGGCCCTCGAAGAACAGCAGCGCGGTTTCGCCCTGCTCGTCCACGGCCCGAAGATAAGGCTGCACCAGCACGTGCCGCGCCTGGTCGAGCAGGCGCTTGGCATGCGCGATGGCCGCGGGGCGGTCGGCGCGCAGGTAGCGCTGGGCGTCGCGCGAACCGGCGCCGACGGTGGGTTTGACCACGAACTCTTCCAGGTCCGGCAGCGTGGCAGGGTCGTCGCCCGGTGCCAGGAAGTGGCTTTCGATCACCGGCAGTCCCTGCCGGGCAAGATCGCCCAGGTAGCGTTTGTCGGTGTTCCAGCGCACCACGTCGGGTGGGTTCCACAGCGCCGCCTGCTTGGCCGTGCGCTCGCACCAAGCCAGGAATTCGGGCAGGCGTTCCACGTAGTCCCAGGGCGAGCGCAGCAGCACCGCGTCGAAGCGCGCCCAGCTCACGGTCATGTCGTCCCAGGCCACGACGGACGTGTCGATGCCGGCTTTTTCGCAGGCCACGCGCAGCGGCTCGAGGTCGTCGTCGAGATCGAACGCGGCGATCGCGGTGGCTAGCGCTAGTTTCACGGCGCGATCATAGGTTCTGGTAGTTGGGACCGGCACCGCCTTCCGGCGTCACCCAGTTGATGATCTGGTAGGGGTCCTTGATGTCGCAGGTCTTGCAGTGCACGCAGTTGGCGGCGTTGATCTGCAGGCGCTTGCCCTGGTCGTCGTCAATCATCTCGTAGACGCCGACCGGGCAGAAGCGCGTGCACGGGTTGCCGTATTCCTCCGCGCACTGCGTGATGCAGACGTCGGTGTTGGACACGCGCAGGTGCACCGGCTGGTCTTCGTCGTGTTCGGTGGCGGCGTAGTACACGCCGGCCAGCCGGTCGCGCGGGGGCAGGGTGCGCTCGACGTAGTCGCGCTTGGGCTTTTCGGCCACGTCGAGCTTCTGCAGCGAGCTCCAGTCGGGCTTGCAGCGCCAGGTCCAGGGCGACAGGCCGGCGGTGATGGTTTCCCAACCCGAATTGACCAGCCCGAACCACAGGCCCTTCTTGAAGCCGGGCTTGATGTTGCGCACCTTGCGCAGCTCGGCCATGGCCGGCGACGCGCGCAGCTTGGCGTCGAAGCCGGCGCTGGCCAGCACGCCGGACTGCGCCGCCAGGTGTTCGGCGGCCAGCATGCCGCTGCGGAACGCCTGGTGCGTGCCCTTGATCTTGGGCACGTTGAGCAGGCCGGCGCCGCAGCCGATCAGCAGGGCGCCCGGCATTTCCACCTTGGGCAGCGACTGCCAGCCGCCGGTGACGATGGCGCGCGCGCCGGCGCTGAGGATGGTGCCGCCTTCGAGCAGCGACTTCACCAGCGGGTGGTTCTTCCACTGCTGGAAGGCTTCGTAAGGCTGGTAGTTCGGATCGCGGTAGTCCAGGCCGGAAACATAGCCCAGCGCGACCTGGTTGTTGTCCAGGTGGTACAGGAAGCTGCCGCCATAGGTGTGGCTGTCGGCCGGCCAGCCCAGCGTGTGCAAGATCTTGCCGGGGGAAACGCGGCCCTCGGGCACCTGCCAGAGCTCCTTGATGCCGATGGAATAATTCTGCGGGTCGGACTCGGCGTCCAGGCCGAACTTGCCCACCAGCTGCTTGGTCAGGTGCCCGCGTGCGCCCTCGGCCAGCACGGTGACCTTGGCCTTGATGTCGATGCCCTGGGTGTAGCCGGGCTTGTGCGACCCGTCCTTGGCCACGCCCATGTCGCCGATGCGCACGCCGCAGACCGCGCCCGCTTCGTCGTAAAGCATTTCAGCGGCGGCGAAGCCCGGGTAGATCTCCACGCCCAGCGCTTCGGCCTGCGGCGCCAGCCACGCGCACATCGCGCCCAGCGAGACGATGAAGTTGCCGTGGTTGTTCATTTGCGGCGGCACGATCGGCGATTTGGTGCCGCCGGTCTTGGTGAGGAACCAGAATTCGTCCTCCTTCGCGGCCACGCACACCGGCGGCGGGTTGTCGCGCCAGCCCGGCAGCAGCGCGTCCAGCGGGCCGGGCTCGATCACCGCGCCCGACAGGATGTGCGCGCCGATGGTGGACGCCTTCTCGATCACGCAGACCGACAGCTCGGGCCGCAGCTGCTTGAGGCGAATCGCGAACGACAGGCCCGCCGGGCCTGCGCCCACGGCCACCACGTCGTATTCCATGACGTCACGCTCGGTCATTGCGGCCACTCCATACGCTGAAGTCTGGATTGTCCCGGTTTGCCCGCGAGCGGGCAATCAAGGACACTTCGAGTGCCCTCCTTGGATCCGGAATGCACTTCGCATGACTGCCAGCCCCGATGTCCTGCGCCAGGCCCCGCTGTATCGCGTTCTTCACGCGCTGGCCAAAGGCGAAACCAGCAGCGAGGCGCTTACCGGCGCCTGCCTGGCGGCGATCGCGCGTGATGGCCACCTGAACGCCTGGGCCTGGGTGGACGCCGCGGGCGCGCTGGCAGCCGCACGCGCCAGCGACGACCGGCGCGCCGAGGGCAAGCCGCTGGGCCGTCTGGACGGCGTGCCATTCGCCGTGAACGACAACTTCGACATCGCCGGCATGCCCACGGGACTGGGCCTGCCGGGGCATCCGGGCCTGGCCGAACACGACGCGCACGTGGTGCGCCGCCTGCGCGGTGCCGGCGCGGTGTTCCTGGGCAAGACCAGCATTGACGAGGCCGCGTTCGGCACCTTGGGTCGCAATCCGCACCACGGCGACGTGCGCAACCCGGTGCTGCCCGACCGCGCTTCGGGCGGCTCGTCCGCCGGCGCGGCGGCGGCGGTGGCCGCCGGTCACGCAGTGGCGGCGCTGGGCGCCGATACGCTGGGCGCCCTGCGCATTCCCGCCGCTTTCTGCGGCCTGGTGGGCCACAAGCCCACCTTCGGCGAACTCAGCTGCCGCGGGCTGGCCGCGGGCCTGCGCCGCCTGGACTGCCCGGGCCTGATCACGCGCACGGTGCAGGACGCGGCGCTGCTGCTCCCGGTAGTGGCCGGCTACGACGCCGGTGACCCGCGCTCGCGCAAGCGCCGCGTGCCGCTGGCGCCGCCGGACTGGGTGCCGGGCGAGCTCAAGGCCGGCGTGGTGGCCGACCTGGCCGCGCTTGGCGTGGACGCCGCCGTGGTGGAGAACTTCAGCGCCGTGATGGCGCGCGTGGCGCCCGTGTTCGGCAGCGCGCTGCCGGTGGCGCTGGAAGTGGCGCCGCTGGAAGTGGCGGCCACCCGCCGCGCCGCGCTGCTGCTGATGGAGGCTGAGATACTGGCCGCGCACGAACATCGCCTCGGCGGCGCGTCCACGCGGCTGCGCTGGCTGCTGGATTTCGCCAGCCGCAAGACCGCCGCCGATTTCGCCCGCGCCGACCGCCGCCTGGACCAGCACGTGGTCCAGGTACGCCGCCTGTTCGAACAGTTCGACGTGCTGCTGCTGCCCACCACCGCGTCGCCGCCGCCGGCCTACGGCAGCGACGAGCCGGCGAACCTGGCCGACCTCACCGCCCTGGCCTCGCTGGCCGGCTGCCCGGCGCTGAGCCTGCCGCTTCCCGGCGGCCTGGGACTGCAGCTGGTCGGCGCGCCCGGCAGCGACCTGCGCCTGCTCGAGCTCGGGCAGGTGATTGCCGCCGTCGCCGACACTGGCGAGTGATTTGCTGGCCGTGGCAAAAATGCTCTTCCCACCCAACCCCCGCATCGACCTCCCCGGCGCCGAGCTGCACCTGCTTCCCGGTTGGCTGGGCGAGGCCGAGGCCGATGCGCTGCTTGAGGCGCTGCGCGAACAGACCGCATGGGAAACCCACCGCATCAGGATCTTCGGCAAGGAACACGATTCGCCGCGCCTGAGCTGCTGGATCGGCGACTCCGGCGCCAGCTACGTTTATTCGCGGGTGCGTTTCGAGCCGCGGCCGTGGCCGGAAGCACTGGCGGCGCTGCGCCCGCGCATCGATGCCGCCAGCGGCGTGGCGATGAACAGCGTGCTGGCCAACCTCTACCGCAGCGGCCAGGACGCCATGGGCTGGCACAGCGACGACGAGCCCGAGCTGGGCGCGCGCCCGATGATCGCCTCGCTGAGCCTGGGCGGCACCCGCCGTTTCCGCTTCCGCCACCGCCACGATCATTCGAAGACGTTCGCGATGGAGCTGGGGCACGGCAGCCTGCTGCTGATGTCCGGCGACACCCAGGCCAACTGGCAGCACGCGCTGCCGCGCACCGCGCGGCCCGTCGCGCCGCGGCTCAACCTCACCTTCCGCCGGATCCAGACGCAGGCGTCCCGGGTGCATTCATAGCCTGCGTGGCGCCGCGCGCGCCGCGCCGCGGCTGATCGCCGCCGCCCGTCGTGACGGCTTACTCTTTCGCGGACTTGGCCTCGTGCTTTTGGCCCTCGGCCAGGGTCCAGCCGACGAGCTCGGTGCCCAGGGCCGACATCGATTCGCCGAACGCAGCCACGATGTCGTCCACTTCCGGCGTGCGGCCGGCAACGGCGTGGCGCAAGCGCTTGCTGGCGACGATGCCGCCGCCGCGCAGCTTCACCAGCCGGGCCTGCACTTCGATCACCGCCTCGGGCTTGTCGCTGTGGTAGACGGTTTCGAACTGGCGAACTTCGATCCACAGGCCGTACTCGCCGCGCGAACCGCCGCCGCCGAAGCGCAAGACCGAACCGATCCGGCCGGAATCCTCGAAGGCCTGCACCAGCGCGGTCTGCAGCAGGTCCGGCGCATTGTCGGCCCAGCGCGCACCTTTATAGGTCTGCAGCTCGTTGGCCGTGGGCCGCACCGCGATGCGCGGCGAATCGAGCATCGCGTTGGCGGCCTGCACGCCCACCATCAGCGACCAGTCGACGGTCGGCCAGGCCGGGTCCACGGTAACGGCGGTGGCCGGCGAGTACAGCTTCACGTCGGTCTTGGGGCCGCCGATGGAGCCGCAGCCTGCCAGCACGATGGCCAGGGCGCCGGCGGTGAACAGGGAAGCGCGGCTCATGGTTCGAACTCCTTGGGTTGCTCGCGGCCCAGGATGAACCCGGCCGGGTTGGTTTCGACCTTGTCGGCCAGGTCGTCGAGTTCGCGGATCAGCGAGCGCAGCTGGCGCATGGTCGGGCCTACCTGGCCCAGGCCGTCGTTGCTGAAGTCGGAGATGGCCTGGCGGTTCTCGGACAGCATGGCGTTGGCGTTCTGGCTGGTGTTTTCCAGCTGCGCCAGCGTGCGGTCGAGCTTGGCGACGATCTCAGGCAGCTTCTGCACCACGCCCTGGTCCAGGCCGACGATGGTCTTGTCGGCGCTGGCCAGCGTGGCTTCGAGCTTCTCGCTGGCGGCGCGGGCGCTGCGGATCAGGCCGGCGATCTCCTCGCGTTCGCCGGCGATGGCGCCGGTTACCTGGTCGAGCTGTTCGAGCGTGCGGGTGACGCGGGCGACGTTGTCGTTGCTGAGCAGCTTGTTGACCCGGTCGACGATCTCGCTGGCGGTGGCGGCGATGTTCTGCAGCGCCGACGGCTCGCTGGGGATGGTGGCCACGCGCTTGCCTTCGGGCGCCTCCAGCGCCGGGCTGCCGGGGCTGCCGCCGGTGAGCTGGATAACGGCGGTGCCGGTGAGGCCGGTGAGGGTGAGCTTGGCGCGGGTGTCGGTCTTGACCGGCGTGTCGGCCGACAGGCGGATGCGCGCCACGACCTTGCGCGGGTCGTCGCGCACCAGCGACAGGGTGCGCACGGCCCCTACGCTGATACCGCTGTAGAGCACCTGGCTGCCGACGCTCAGGCCGGTGACGGCTTCCTGGAACACGATGTCGTATTCCTGGAAGGATTTTTCGGTGGTGTACTTGGCGGCCCACAGTGCGAACAGCACGGCGAGGATGAAAACGCCGATGGTGAAAGCACCGATAAGCACGTGGTTGGCGCGAGTTTCCATGGTCAAGCCTCCTTGGCCTGGGCGGCCTGCGCAGCGCGTCCGCGCGGGCCGTGGAAGTATTCCTGCACCCAGGGATGGTCGAATTGTTCCACTTCGGCCAACGGGGCATTCACCAGCACGCGGCGGTCAGCCAGCACGGCGACGCGGTCGCAGATGGTGTACAGGGTATCGAGGTCGTGGGTAATGAGGAACACGGTGAGGCCCAGCGCGCGCTGCAGGGTCTTGATCAGCTCGTCGAAGGCGGCGGCGCCGATGGGGTCCAGGCCCGCGGTGGGTTCGTCCAGGAACAGCAGGGCGGGGTCGAGCGACAGCGCGCGGGCCAGCGCGGCGCGCTTGCGCATGCCGCCCGACAGCTGCGCCGGCAGCTTGGCCCCGGCCTCCTCGCCCAGGCCCGCCATGCGGATCTTGAGCATGGACAGGTCGTGGATCATGTCGTCGGGCAGCTCGCCGTAGTGCTCCTTCAGCGGCACCGCGACGTTTTCCGCCACGGTCAGCGAGGAGAACAGCGCGCCGTTCTGGAACAGCACGCCGGTATTGCGCTCGATGACGCCGCTGTCGCGGCCTGCCGGCGACAGCGCGTCCACGCCCAGCACCTCGATACTGCCGCCCTGCGGGTCGCGCAGCCCGAGGATCGCGCGCATCAGCACCGACTTGCCGGTACCCGAGCCGCCCACCACGCCGATGATCTCGCCGCGGCGCACGTCCAGGTCGAGTTCCTCGTGCACCACCTGGCTGCCGAAGGTGTTGCGCAGGCCGCGAACGCGGATGGCCGGCGCTTCTTCGTCCACGGCGACGGCGTTCACCAGTCCATCTCCATGAAGAACAGGGCCGCGAAGGCGTCGAGCAGGATCACCAGCGAGATCGACTGCACCACGCTCGACGTGGTGCGCTCACCCACCGACTGCGCCGTGCCCTGCACCTGGAAGCCCTCCAGGCAGCCGATCAGCGCGATCACCATGGCGAACAGCGGCGCCTTCGACAGGCCCACCCAGAAATGGCGGATCGACAGCGTTTCGTGCAGGCGCGAGATGAACATCTCCGGCGTCAGGCCCAGGCTGGCGATGCTTACCGCCATGCCGCCGGCGATGCCCGCGATCATGGCCAGGAAGGTCAGCAGCGGCAGCATGATCATCAGCGCCACCAGGCGCGGGATCACCAGCAGTTCGATCGGATCCAGGCCCAAGGTGCGGATGGCGTCTATTTCTTCGCCCGACTGCATCGCGCCGATCTGCGCGGTGAAGGCGCTGGCCGTGCGTCCCGCCAGCAGGATGGCGGTCAGCAGCACCGCGAACTCGCGCAGGAAGGCCACGCCCACCAGCTCCACCACGAAGATCTCGGCGCCGAAGTCGCGCAGCACCGTCGCGCCCAGGAAGGCGATCACCGCGCCGATCATGAAGCTGAGCAGGATCACCAGCGGCACCGCGTCCACGCCCACCTGCTCCATGTGCGCCACGGTGGGCGTGAGCCGGAACCGCGCCGGACGCAGCGCCACGCGCAGGCCCGTCTTCAGCGTCAAGCCGAGGAAGCCGACCAGGGCCAGGGTCTCGCGCGTGTAGTCCTGGATGGAGTAGCCAAGGCGCGCCAGCATTTCGCCGACACCGTAGTCCTTGCGCTTGACCCGCGGCGGGTTCTCGCAGATGGCCTGCACGGTCTGGGTCAGCGAATTGTAGGCGGGCTGTACCTCCACCGTGGCCAGGCCCAGGCCGACCTTCACCGCGTAGCGCGACAGCATCATCGCGCCCGCCGAATCGAGCCGGGAAATGTCGCGGCCGTCGATGTCGCTCGCGCTTTCGGGGGCTTGGTCGAGCAGCGCAAGCATCTGCGCGGCGTTGGCCAGGGTCCAGTCGCCGCCGGCCACCAGGATGCCCGGGTGGCTCTCGCTATGGTCGATGCTGGGCCGTTCGCTCATTCCGGGTCGCTTTCCTCGGGGATACCCTGACAACGTGCCAGCAGGCCTGGTGAGGCCGCGGGCAGGCCTTCAGGATAGCTGTCGCGGGCGACGACGGGTACCGGCGGCGTGCCGAGGGGAAGGCGAGGTTCAGCCGCCGACCGAGTGCGGTCGCCGATTCATGCCATGCTTTCCACGATGACGACCCCTGTCCTGACCAGCCAGGCCACCTACGAAGCGCAGACGGCGTTCGTTGCCGAGCTTGCCACCCGCCTGCATGCCTACGGCACCTCGGCCCAGCGCCTGGAGGGCGCGGTGTCGGCCGTGGCGCACCGGCTGGGCCTGGAATGCGAAATCTGGTCCAACCCCACCGGCATCATCTTCAGCTTCGCCGACCCGGTGCGCGGTCAGCAAAACGGCATCACCCGCGTGATCCGCCTGGAACCGGGCGACCAGAACCTGGGGCGGCTGGCCGCGACCGACGCGATCGCGGAAGACGTGCTGGCCGGCAAGCTCGACCTGGTGTCGGGTTTCGCGGCCCTGCGGGCACTGGACCGGCCGCCGCGCCGCCGCGCGCAGGTGTTGACGGCCTTGAGTTTTGGCCTCTCGGCCGCCGCCGTGGCCGGGCTGCTGAGTACCGACTGGCCCGACGTGATCGCCAGCGGCTGCATCGGCACCCTGATCGGCGTGCTATCTGTGCTGGCCGCCGGTCGCCCCCGTCTTTCCGAAGGGCTGGAGGCGATCGCGGCGCTGGTCGCCACGCTGCTGGCGGCAGCGGTGGCGACGTTCATCGAGCCGCTGTCGCTCAAGACCGTCATCGTCGCCTCGCTGATCGTGCTGATGCCCGGCCTGACGCTGACCAATGCGATCAGCGAGCTGTCGAGCCAGCAGCTGGTGTCGGGCACCGCACGTTTCGCGGGTGCGCTCATGAGCCTGATGAAGCTGACCTTCGGCACCGTTGCGGCGATGCAGCTGGTGCGCCTGCTGGGCTGGGTGCCGATGGAAGCGGTGCCCCAGCCATTGAACTGGCAGGCCGAGATGGCCGCGCTGCTGGTGGCGTCGTACGCGTTCGCCGTGCTGTTCCGGGCGTCCGCCCGCGACTACCCGCTGGTGATGGCCTCGGTGGTGCTGGGCTATGTGCTGACCCGCGTTGGCGGTGAGGTGATGGGCCTGGCCTCCGACAACTTCGCCGGCGGCGCCTTTTTCGCCAGCATGGGCTTGGCGGTGGTGAGCAACGCCTACGGCCGCTGGTTCAACCGGCCGGGCGCGCTGATCCGCGTGCCCGGCATCATCCTGCTGGTGCCAGGCAGCGTGGGTTTCCGCAGCCTGAACTTCGTGATGGAGCGCGACGTGTTCCTGGGCCTGGACACGGCGTTCGCGCTGCTGTCGGCCCTGATCGCGCTGGTGGCCGGGCTGCTGTTCGGCAACCTCATCCTGCCCTCGCGCCGCAACCTCTAGGTCGGCGCAGTTACTTCGCGATCAGGAAGTCTTCGAGCTTGCGGCCCTGGGCCAGCTCGGCGGACAGCCACTTGGGCGGCATGCCGCGGCCCGCCCAGGTTTCGGCCGGGTTGGCGGCGTTGCGGTACTTGGGTTCGACCTTGACGCCCTTCTGGCCGGACTTCTTGCCCGGGGTCTTCTTGGCGGCGGCCGCCACGCCGGTCTTCTCGCGCACCATGCGCGAGGTGCCAAACAGCTCGTCCACGCTGTAGCCCTCGGCCTTGGCCAGCGACACCAGCTTCTTGCGCACCGCGGCGATCGGCTTGCGCTTGGCCAGGGTTTTCTTGCGCTGGTTGGCCTTGGCGATCAGCGCCTGCAGTTCCTTGGCCGAAAGGCCCTCGAGATCGATCGACATGGCGGTTTCCTTGTTGGGTGGCGCGGCGGCTGCCGCATGCCCCGATGGTAGCCGCATCCCAAGGCCTAGACAAAACAGGGCCCGGCGGTGGCCGGGCCCTGTTTTGTCAGCCGATGCCCCGGCCTGGCGTCAGCCGACGCCCAGCTGCGCCATCAGTGCGGCGCGGTCGAGGTTCTGGCTGTCGGTGTCGCTGCGGCCGCGGTACTCGAACTGGCCCGACTCCAGGCCGCGGCCCGACACCACCACGCGGTGGGGGATGCCGATCAGCTCGATGTCGCCGAACATCACGCCCGGGCGCAGGCCGCGGTCGTCGATCACCGTGTCCAGCCCGGCCTGCCTGAGTTCGGCATAAAGTGCGTCCGCCGCCTCGGCCACGGCCGGGTCGTTCTTCGGGTTGATGATGCACACCGCCACTTGCCAGGGCGCCATCGGCGCCGGCCAGCGGATGCCGCTGGCGTCGTTGTTCTGTTCGATGGCCGCCGCCACGATGCGCGACACGCCGATGCCGTAGCAGCCCATGTGCATCACCTGCGCCTTGCCTTCGGCGTCAAGCACGGTGGCGCCCATTGCCTCGGCGTACTTCTGGCCGAGTTGGAACACGTGGCCCACCTCGATGCCGCGGGCGATGCGCAGCGTGCCCTGGCCGTCGGGCGAGGCGTCGCCTTCCACCACGTTGCGCAGGTCGGCCACCAGGGTCGGTTCGGGCAGGTCGCGGCCCCAGTTCACGCCCGAGAGGTGGAAGCCCTTGCGGTTGGCGCCGACCACGAAGTCGGCCATGGCCGCCACGCTGCGGTCGGCGACCACGGTGATGGGCTTGAGCGGGTTCACCGGGCCCAGGAAGCCGGGCTCGCTGCCGAGGAATTCGGTGAGCTCGGCTTCGGTGGCCAGGCGGTGGTCGGCCAGGCCGGGCAGCTTGGCCAGCTTGATCTCGTTGACCATGTGGTCGCCGCGCACCAGCGCCAGCACGAAGCCCTGATCACCCATCAGCGCCACCGACTTGACGGTGCGCCGCAGCTCGATGCCCATCAGCTTGGCCACTTCCTCGCAGGTGCGCTGCCAGGGCGTGGTGACGTCGGCCATGGTCTCGGCGGGTGCGGGCCGCGCGCCGGGCGACACGGCCTCTGCCATCTCGACGTTGGCGGCGAATTGGCTGCCGTCGGAGAAGGCGATGGCGTCTTCGCCCGAATCGGCCAGCACGTGGAACTCGTGCGACGCGGTGCCGCCGATGGCGCCGGTGTCGGCGTTCACCGCGCGGAACACCAGGCCCAGGCGGGTGAAGATGCGGGTGTAGGCGTCGTACATCGCCTGGTAGGTGCCGGCCAGGCTGTCGTGGCCCAGGTGGAAGCTGTAGGCGTCCTTCATCAGGAACTCACGCGCGCGCATCACGCCGAAGCGCGGGCGGATCTCGTCGCGGAACTTGGTCTGGATCTGGTAGAAATTCAGCGGCAGCTGCTTGTAGCTGCGCAGTTCGCTGCGTGCGAAGTCGGTGATGACTTCCTCATGCGTGGGGCCGTAGCAGAACTCGCCGTCCTTGCGATCCTTGATCTTGAGCAGCTGGCCGCCGAACTTTTCCCAGCGCCCGGTCTCGTCCCACAGCTCGCGCGGCTGGATGGACGGCATCAGCAGTTCGATGGCGCCGGCGCGGTCCATTTCCTCGCGAACCACCGCTTCAACCCGGCGCAGCACCCGCAGGCCCAGCGGGCTCCAGGTGTAGAGGCCGGCGGCGAGCTTGCGGATCATGCCGGTGCGCAGCATCAGCTGGTGGCTGGCGACTTCGGCGTCGGCCGGGGTTTCCTTGCTGGTGTTGAGGTGGAACTGGGAAAGACGCATTGAAAGGACCGGCCGCGGGGTGGGCCGCCATTGTAGCGGCGGCGGCGGCCCTTCGCCCCGGCAGGCGCTGGCAAGCGTGCAACCGTGGCCGGTTCAGCCCTCGGGCGGGCAGAAAGCCGTGACCTGGCGCTTGGCGAGCTCGGCCTCGGCGGTGCGTTCTTCCGGGGTGATCACTTCGAGCTCGCCGTCGCCGTTCCTGTCCCGGCGCAGCACCTTGTCCGAGGCGTACATCTCGATGCTCAGCTTGGCGCGCTCGCAGGCGATCTCGTTGCCGGTCTTGGGCTTGGGCGCCGCAGCCGGCAGGGCGGGGTCGCGCCCGTCCACCTTGCGCTGCTCGCCTTTGTTCGGGTCGATCTGGCTGTAGGCATTGGTGCCGTCGGCATTGGTGGTCTTGTAAACGGTGGTTTCCTGCGCGAACAGCAGGCCGGGCGCCAACACGAGCGAGAGGGCGATCAACAGGGACGAGCGGGACATGGTGGACTCCGGGGGTGGGTCGGGGGGCGTGGTGCGCCCGTGATACCACCCCCGCCCCGGCCCTGCAAGGCGCGGCGAAGCACCCGGCGCGCGTGACTATGGGCCGATTCAGGGAGCCGCTACACTGGCGGCCATGGAACCCAATGAAGAACCGGGCCCGGCCCGCAGCCGCGGCATCTACCTGTTGCCCAACCTGCTGACCACGGGTGGCCTGTTCGCGGGCTTCTACGCGATCCTGGCGGCGGCCAGCGGAAACTTCGAGAACGCCTGCATCGCGGTGTTCGTGGCCGCGCTGTTCGACGGCCTGGACGGGCGGGTGGCGCGCATGACCGGCACCACCAGCGATTTCGGCGTCCAGTACGACTCGCTGGCCGACCTGGTGAGCTTCGGCATGGCGCCGTCGCTGGTGATGTACCACTGGGCCCTGGTCGGCTTCCGCGCCGACGGCCCGGTGCTGGCGAAGGTCGGCTGGGCGGCGGCCTTCCTCTACGCCGCCTGCGCGGCGCTGCGGCTGGCGCGGTTCAACACCCAGGTGGGCTCGACCGACAAGCGCTGGTTCATCGGCCTGGCCAGCCCGGCCGCGGCCGGCCTGGTGGTGTCGTTCGTCTGGGCGATGAACACGTTCGGCTTCAGCGGCCAGGGCCTGCGCTGGCTGGCGCTGGTGGTCACCGTGACGGCGGGGCTGCTGATGGTCAGCCGTATCAAGTACTTCAGCTTCAAGGGTTTCCCCAAGGGTGAACGGGTGCCGTTCTTCGTGCTGCTGCTGATCGTGCTGGTGATCGCGGCGCTGTTCATCGCGCAGGCCAAGGGCCTGTTGGCCATCGCGGTGGCCTATGCGCTGTCCGGCCCGGCCTGGTGGGGGTGGACCCGGCTGCGACGCAAGTCCGCGGCATGAGTTGGAACCCGCAGCAGCAGGCCATGCTGTCGGCGATGGGCTACACGCTCTATCGCCAGGCCGGCGCAGCGCCAGCCGCCGGTGAAACCCCTTCGGCCGCAGCTTCCGGGCGCGCCTCGCCCGACCGCCTGCTGCAGGCGCTGGTGCGCGCGGCAGGTGGTCGCGACCTGGCCGCGCTGCCGCTGCCCCCGATGGAACAGCTGCGCGCCAGCGGCGCCGCCAAGCGCGCGCTTTGGCCCCGGCTGCGGGCGCTGCGCCGAAATCGCTGAGCCATGAACGCCCGTCCCGCCCCCGGCACCCAGGTCCGGCCGATGAAGCAGGTGGACATCGATGCCGTCGCGGCGATCGAGAACCGCTCGTATGTCTTCCCCTGGACCCCCGGCATCTTCCGCGACTGCCTGCGCGCCGGGCACCAGTGCTGGGTGCTGGAGGCCGGCACCCAGCTGCTGGGCTACGGCGTGCTGAGCGCCGCTGCCGGCGAGGCGCACATCCTCAACCTCTGCATCGCCCCGGAATACCAGGGCCGCGGCCACGGCCGTCGCCTGCTGCGCCGCCTGGTGGACCTGGCCCGCTGGCACAAGGTCCAGCAGGTGTTCCTGGAGGTGCGCCCGTCCAACCCGGCCGCGATCGCGCTGTACCGGGACGAGGGCTTCAACGAGATCGGCCAGCGGCCGAACTACTATCCCGCCGCGAAGGGGCGGGAGGACGCGATCGTGATGGGGCTGGAGCTGCTGCCGCCGGACGCCGCGCTGGAGTGGCCGCCAGCGACCTGATCCCTGCAGGAGGGGTCAGGCGCCAAGCTTTGCCCGCTGCGCCCGCAGCGCTTCATGCTGCGCCGTCCAATCCACCAGCCGGGCGCGCTCCTGGTCCACCACCGCCGCCGGCGCGTTCTGCACGAAGGTGCCGCTGGACAGCTTGCCTTCGCACTTGGCGATCTCGACGGCGATGCGTTTGATCTCCTTGTCCAGGCGCGCGGTTTCGGCGCCCAGGTCGATCAGGCCTTCGAGCGGGATCAGCAGCTTCAGGCCGCCCAGCAGAGCAGCCGCGGAGGCGGGGGCATCGGCCGCGATCCATTCGATCGATTCGAGTTTCGCCAGGAACTTCAGCGCGGCGCCGTGGCGTTCGATCAGTGCGCGGTCCGCGGCGGTGCCGTCCTGAAGCAGCAGGGGCACGGCCTTGGCGGGCGAGATGCCCATCTGGCTGCGGATTGAACGCAGCTGGGTCACCGCCGACTTGAGCCATTCGATGTCCGACGCGGCGGTCGGGTCGAGCATCGCCTCGTCGAACTCCGGGTAGGGCTGGGTGCTGATGCTGTCGCCAGTGATGCCCAGCTGGGGCGCCACCGCGTGCCAGATCTCCTCGGTGACGAAAGGTGTCAGCGGGTGCAGCGCGCGCAGCAGGTTTTCCAGCACGTACAGCAGGGTGTGGCGGGTGCTGTCGGCGGCGGCCTTGTCGTCGCCCCACAGCGCGGGCTTGGCCAGTTCGAGGAACCAGTCGCAGTATTCATTCCAGGCGAACTCGTACAGCGCCTGCGACGCCAGGTCGAAGCGGTAGTCGGCGTAGCCGGCCTGCACGTCGCGCAGCGTGTGCTGCAGGCGGTGCAGGATCCAGCGCTCGGCGTCGGTCCGGGGCTGCGGTTTGCCCGTGGCGGTGAAATCCTCGCAGTTCATCAGCACGAAGCGCGCAGCGTTCCACAGCTTGTTGCAGAAATTCTTGTAGCCCTCGCAGCGCGGCAGGTCGAACTTGATGTCGCGGCCGTGGGTGGCCAGCGAGGCGAAGGTGAAGCGCAGTGCGTCGGCGCCGAAGGCCGGGATGCCCTCGGGGTATTCCCTGCGCGTGGCCTTCTCGATCTTGGGCGCGTCGGTGGGCTTCATCAGGCCGGTGGTGCGCTTGGCCACCAGGGCGTCGGCGCTGATGCCGTCGATGAGGTCGATCGGGTCCAGTACGTTGCCCTTGGACTTGGACATCTTCTGGCCGTCGCGGTCGCGCACCAGACCGGTGATGTAGACCTCCTTGAACGGCACTTCGCCGGTGAAGTGGTCGGTCATCATGATCATCCGGGCCACCCAGAAGAAAATGATGTCAAAGCCCGTCACCAGCACCGAGGTCGGCAGGCGCGTGTGGAAGCCGCGCTCGCCCATCGCCTGCGGGTTGGGCCAGCCCAGGGTGCTGTGCGACCACAGGGAGGACGAGAACCAGGTTTCCAGCACGTCGCTGTCGCGGGTCAGCACCACGTCGGCGGCCAGTGCATACGAGGCGCGCACTTCTTCCTCGCTGCGGCCCACGTGCGGCTTGCCGCTGGCGTCGTACCAGGCCGGGATGCGGTGGCCCCACCAGAGCTGGCGGCTGATGCACCAGTCCTGGATGTTGCCCATCCAGTGGCGGTAGGTGTTGATCCAGTTCTCGGGTACGAAGCGCACGCTGCCGTTCTCGACCAGTTCGAGGCCACGCGCCGCGAGGGCGTCCATCTTCACGAACCACTGGTCGGTGAGGTAGGGCTCGATCACCTGGCCGGTGCGGTCGCCGCGCGGCACCTGCAGCTTGTGCTTCTTCTCTTCCACCAGCAGGCCCAGGGCCTCCAGGTCGGCCAGCACCACCTTGCGGGCGGCGTAGCGGTCCAGGCCGCGGTATTTTTCCGGCGCGTTGTC
The DNA here is from genome assembly GCA_003241895.1 of Lysobacteraceae bacterium. Lineage (GTDB taxonomy): Bacteria > Pseudomonadota > Gammaproteobacteria > Xanthomonadales > Xanthomonadaceae > Arenimonas. The sequence continues at coordinate 132,909 of QBLY01000006.1, read as the reverse complement.
GTTGATGGCGGCGTCGGGGGTGAGGATGTTGATCAGCGGCAGTTCGTGGCGCTGGCCCACGGCGTAGTCGTTGAAGTCGTGCGCGGGCGTGACCTTCACCACGCCGGTGCCGAAGTCGCGGTCGACGTAGTCGTCGGCGATGATCGGGATCTCGCGATCGCTCAGCGGCAGGCGCACGGTCTTGCCGACCAGGTGGGCGTAGCGCTCGTCTTCGGGGTGCACCATGACGGCAGTGTCGCCGAGCATGGTTTCCGGGCGCGTGGTGGCCACCACCAGCGAGCCGCTGCCGTCGGCCAGCGGGTAGCTGATCGACCACAGCTTGCCGTCTTCTTCCTCGCTCACCACTTCCAGGTCGGAGATGGCGGTCTTGAGCACCGGGTCCCAGTTCACCAGGCGCTGGCCGCGGTAGATCAGGCCCTCTTCGTGAAGGCGCACGAAGGTTTCCACCACCGCCTCGCTCGGGCCGGCGTCCATGGTGAAGCTTTCGCGGCTCCAGTCGCCCGAGGCGCCCATGCGGCGCATCTGACGGGTGATGGTGTCGCCCGATTCCTGTTTCCACGCCCACACTTTCTCGATGAACTTGTCGCGGCCCAGGGTGTCGCGTGTTTCGCCCTTGCCCTCGAGCGCGAGGTTGCGCGACACCACCATTTCGGTGGCGATGCCGGCGTGGTCGGTGCCGACCTGCCAGAGGGTGTCGAAGCCCTTCATGCGGTGGTAGCGCACCAGGGCGTCCATCAGGGTGTGCTGGAAGGCGTGGCCCATGTGCAGGGTGCCGGTGACGTTCGGCGGGGGCAGCATGATGGTGTACGCGGGGCCGGTACCCGAGGGCTTGAAGCAGCCGGTGGCTTCCCAGTGGGCATACCACTTGGTCTCGAAGGTCTGGGGCTCGAAGCTCTTTTCCATGGGGCACTCAATGCATCCGCCCGGCGCGAAGCCGGGCCGGAGGGTCGGGGAATGGCGCAAATCCTACCAAATCAGCGGTTTGCCCGCGACTTCCGGCGTGCGCCTTGCGCACGACATGGGGCTGTAAGGCAGCGTCGTCCCACACACAGGGGTGTTGGCCGCCGCCCCGACTGCCGATGGCACACCGTAGCGAGGTCAAAAGCTAGCGCCGCGCCGATGTCTCTTGTCGGCCAACGGAGGAAGCTATAATTACGGTGATCCAGACGGTAGCGGCGGCGAAGGGGAGCCGATCGGAGCCGATACTAGCGCCACCGTCGCCGCTTGCCGCTCTGGCGACCCCGTCGCCGCCGCTACGCACCTCAAGCAAGAGGCATCGAAGACGGGGCGGGACATCAACGCCAAACCCGACTCCAACAACAACGAATACCTGGCGGTGGTTTACCGCGATGCGTCTGGCGCCCTGCGAAGCTCGCCGCTGATTGCCGGTGGCAGCAGCGTCTCCGCCACGCCGGCCGCGCTTGGTACGACCTGGAGCAATATCGTCGGCATCATCCACAACCACCCGTCAGCGCGCTATTGCCCGGATCCGATCTCCTGCCAGATCAACCGCAATCCGTCGTCCAGCGCGACCGTCCGTCCGGGTCAACAAAGCGACTGGGACACCGCGGAGATCGCGGTGACCAATGGAGCTGACCCAACCTTGCTGACACTCTATGTGGTCGGGCCCGACCGCGTGCTGCGCCAATTCGCCTACCAGAATAGAAGCAGCTATCTTCCCTATCGTTCTGGTGGAGTGTGGGTTGTGAGGGAAGGTCCCACCGTACCGCTAAATCTCACGCCGACGACCTGTCCGTGAACCATCGTCGATTTCACGACACCCCGGGAGTAGCTATGCGCGGTTTACTTTTCTGTCTTTTTCTGGCCACGCCATGGGCGATGGCCGCCCAGCCCAGCGATCAGGACACGCTAACCATGGGCCATTTCCGGCCGGCCGCCGGCCATTCCGAGGCGAGCTATCGTTGCGGCGCGACCAAAGTAGCGGCACGTTATGAGACCGTGCTCGTGGACGGCATCGCACGGAAACGGGTGGTGACCCTTTCCGGCGCGCGCACTTTGAACGCCGCCGAAATCGCCAAGGTCAACGCCCTAATCAACGGCGCGTCCATCGTCGGCATCGGTGTGGCTTGCCTTGGTGACAGCGCGCAGTTCACGATCACCACTTGGGCGCGCACGAACGCCACGCTCGACGCAGTCCTAGTGATGATCGGCGACAACGGTGAGCTGAAGCTGCTTTGATGCGTGCCAGCCAAATGACGGTCTTTGGAGTGGTTGTGGTCGGATTGGTCGTGGCCGTGATTCTCGGAGCGCGGCTTTACAGTGCTTCGACGGACGCGGGACGGCCGGACGCGAATACAACGACTGACGGTGGCTTGGCCCTTGCGCCAGCCCCGTCGCCACGTCCGGCTAAAGATGCGGGCGCGGCGACCCGGCTTGAACCCCTGCCTTCCGCTGACCAGCCGCTAGCCGATTCGCTGGCACAACTTGCTGACATGGCAGCAAGGGGACATGGCGGCGCACATTGCCGGCTGGCGGCCGAGTTCGCGAGGTGCGGGGCGCTGCCGGAGCATCGGCAGGACTTCGAGCGTTGGCTCGCGCAGAGGCAAGAAGCCTTGGCGTCGCTGACCAGCGAGGCCAACCGCCGCATGTTTTCAGACGAGTTCGAACGGGAGGCCGACCTCCGGGAAACGGCGCTCGTCGCCGAGGAAACACATTGCGCCGGCAGTCCGGCAACGACGTCCGGGGACGTACTGAACCACTGGCGTCGCGCGGCCCATGCCGGCGATCCGGCCGCATTGCGGGAATACGCCACGGGACGCGCTTTCCGGGGCGAGGAACTGCTTGAAAACCTGGACGCGCTGGCCGTTTACCGACAGGAAGCGGCCGGTCTGGCGGAGACGGGCGCCAGGAACGGTGACCTGTCGATGTTGCTGGCACTGGGCTCCGCGCTCTCCCCGATCCCGTCCACGCATCGCAGCCTGCTGGCGCAGACCGTCGTTCCCGATGGCAGTCGCTCGCTGGCCATGTTCTACCGGGCCCAAGCCGCGTTGGTGGGCGATGAGCGACTCGAGGCGGCGGTGTTGCGCACCGACATCCAGCGACGCATCACCGAGCTTTCCGATCGCCTCGACCCGGCCCACGTCGAGCACGCGCGGCGCCTGGCCTCGGAATGGACCTTGGATTGGTCACCTGTGGCCACCGGCCGGCTGCCCGAACGCTATGCCGCCCAAGGCGCCACGGCCGTCCAGCGCCCCGAGGACTGCGGATCCCACTGATTGTTTGCGGCAGTTCTGTGCTGGCGTTGCCAACCGGTACGGCTCCTACGTGCTCAAGCCGCTGCATGACCTGACCGGCAACTGGGTCTGGGCGAGCATCCTGACGGTGCTGATCATCAAGCTGCTGCTGTACCCGCTGCCGGCCAAGCAGTACCAGAGCTTCGCCAAGATGCGCGCCATCCAGCCCCGCATCGAGGCGCTGAAGATCGCGGTGTGGGCGTGACCTGCACCCCGTTTCCAAGGGCGGTGAGCTAAGGCTATGAACTTCTAGTCTCGGCTGTCCAGCCTGGCTTTCGACCGGCGCCTGACCAAGTCGCACTTTAGGAGTGCAAAGACAACGTCGACCGACCGCTTTGGGTCGACAGGCGCCTGTCGCATCTATCTCTGCGGGGTCGAAGGCTACCTTTTTGTCGTTTCAACGCGTGGGCGAAGCGGGGGGTTGATCTTGCTGCGGTGTGCGCGCGGCCTCCGCGGCGGCGGCCCACACACAGGGGTGTTGGCTGACAGTGGAGGCACGAGGCCGTAACGACGCTGCCCATGGATGGGCAAGTGTCGCGAAGGGCAGGATGCCCGAGAGCGGCGCGGCCTTTTCTGCCAGGGATGGCGCTTAGCAAGAGGGCGATCAGCCAATACCCCTGTGTGTGGGACGACGCTGCCGTAAAGCCCCATGTCGTGCGCGAACAGCGCACGCATTCCCGTCAGGCCAGGGCGGCGAAGGCGTCGCGGGTGAGGTTTTCGGGCGCGCCCTCGGTGCAGTGGACTTCGTCTTCGATGCGCACGCCGCCGAAGGGCAGCAGGTGTTCCACGTTCGACCAGTTCACGGCCTTGGCGTGCGGCGTGGCCTTGAGCTTGGCCAGCAGCGTGGGGATGAAGTAGATGCCCGGCTCGATGGTGACCACCATGCCCGGCGCCAGCGTGCGGGTCATGCGCAGGTAGGGGTGGCCGGCGGGGCGCGGGATCAGCGTGCCGTCTTCGTCGGTGAAACCGGCCACGTCGTGCACCTGCAGGCCGATGGGGTGGCCCAGGCCGTGCGGGAAGAACGTGGAGGTGACGCCGGCGTCCAGCATCTGGCCCGGGTCCATGTCGACGATTTCCAGCGTGCGCAGCACGTTGCCCAGGCGCAGGTGGCATTCCAGGTGCAGGTCGCGGTAGTCGGTGCCGGCGCGCACCAGGCCGCACAGCGCCTGCTGCTCGTTTTCCACCGCGTTCACCAGCGACTCGAAGCGGGCGTCGCCGTTGCCCCAGGTGCGGGTGATGTCGCTGGCGTAGCCGTCCACGTCGGCGCCGGCGTCGATCAGCAGCGAGCGGTGCTGTGAAGGCACGTCGTTGGACTTGTACTGGTAATGCAGGGTGGCGCCGTTCCGGTTCAGGCAGACGATGTTGCTGTAGGGCAGGTCCAGATCGGTTTGGCCGGTGGCGGCCAGATAAGCAGCATGGATCTGCGCTTCGGACGCGCCGGCTTTGAACGCCGCGCGCGCGGCAAGGTGGCCCGGCACCGCGCGCCGCTGGGCCAGGCGCATCACGGCCAGCTCGTAGGGCGTCTTGTAGCCGCGGTGGTAGTGCAGGTAGTCCAACAGGCCCTTGGGGTTGTTGGGCTCGAAACCGGGCAGCGCAGCGTCGGGCTCACCGATGATGGCGCGGCGACCGCTGGTGGGCAGGTGCTTGGCGGCATCGGCGGGGTCACTGATGATGCGGATGTCGAAGTGCTCGACCCAGGCGCCCTCGGGTTGGGTCGGCGGCACGTGCCAGTAGTCGTCGGGCTGGTAATACACCAGCACGGGCTTGAGTCCCGGCGTGTAGGCGATCCAGCTGCTGGCGTGGTGGGTCAGCGGCAGCCAGGCCTTGAACTGCGCGTTGGTCTTGAAGGGGTAGGGACGGTCGTCGAGGAACTCGAGCTTTTCCACCCCCGACGCGACCAGAAGGTGGTCGAAGCCGTGTTTTTGCAACGCGGCATCGGCCCTGGCCTTGATTGAATGCAGGTGCGCGGGATATAGAGAGTTGGCAGCAATGGCTGACATGTTCCGTTACCTTGTTGGTAGGTCGGGTTTATTTTGCCGCATTGCGCGGCAGGGTGCAGGAGCAGGTGTTGGAAAAGCGGCGCAAGGACGGGGGCTTCCTCGGGCAGCCCGCCTGGCTGTGGAGCCTGGGCGCGCTGGTCGTGGGCATCGCATTGAGCGGCCTGGCCGCGTCCGTGCACTACCAGTCGCTGGCTCGCGCCGAGCACCTGCAGCTGGATCGGCTGGCAGCGGGCAGTTTCGAAGCCGTTGACGCCAAGCTCAATACCTGCGGCCTGCTGGTGCGATCGGTGCAGGCTCTGTTCCTGTCGTCGGACGACGTGACGGCCGATGAGTTCGACGCCATGTACGCCAACCTCCGGCCGCGTGAGCAGTTCCCCAGCCTGCAGGCCATCACTTACGCGGCGCTGCGCACCGACGATCAAACCGGCAGGCAACGCTATGTCACCCGCCTCGTGGCGCCCTTGCCGGGCAACCGCCAAGTGGTGGGCCTGGACATCAGCACGCAGCCGGCCAACCTGGAGGCCGCGCGTTTTTCACGCGACGCCGACAGGCCGGTGATGTCGGCGGCGTTCCAACTGGTCCAGCGCAAGGGCATGCCGGGACGCAACGATGGCATCACCATCCGGCTGCCGGTGTTTGCCAGCGGTGCGTCGCCGGCCAGCCTGGCGGAGCGGCGCGCCAGGGAGACCGGTACGCTGGCGGCCTCGTTCAGGGTCGCCACTTTGATCGAGGACGCGCTGCCTTCCGAAGCCCTGGAGCGCTTCGACCTGCGCGTGCTGGACATCACCGACGGTGGGGATCGCGTGCTTTACGGCAGCGGTGACGCCACCATGACCGCCATGGACGCGCCGCTGTTCGAGCGCGACGTCCGCTACGGCGGGCGCACATGGCGCCTGCAGGCCCAGGCGAGGACATTGGCGGGCAATGCCTCGGCGATGCCTTGGCTTACCTTCGGCATCGGCCTGCTGGCCAGTGGGCTGCTGGCCATGCTGGCCTGGTCGGTCGCCGGCACCCGCGCGCGCGCACTGACGCTGGCCCACGACATGGCTGGCCAGTACCGACAGAGCGAGGAGCGCTTCCGCGTGCTCAACGAACTGCTGCCGGCGCTGGTGATGCTGGCGCGCGAGGATGACGGCCGCCTGGTCTACGCCAACCAGGCCTGCCGCGACCGGCTGTCGATCGGCGACGACGTGTCGCAGTTCCGGCTGGGCGATCTGGTCGAAGACGCCGGGCTGCGGGCGCGCATCGCCGCAGCCAGCCAGGGCTTGGGCGCCCTGCTCAATGAATCGGCGCGGCTGCAGGTGCCGGGGCATGACTCGTTCTGGGCCACGCTTTCAGTGTCGCGCATCATGCTGGGCGAACAGCCGCACCTGCTGGCCGTGGCCACCGACATCACCGAGCTGCGCGTGCTCAGCGAGGAGCTGAGCTACCAGGCAAGCCACGATTCGCTCACTTCCCTGTACAACCGTCGGGAGTTCGAACGCCGGCTCAGTGCCGCCATTGCCGCCCAGGACGCCGGCGCGCCGACGGGTGCGCTGCTTTACATGGACCTTGACCAGTTCAAGCTGATCAACAACACGTCCGGTCACGTCGCGGGCGACCAGCTGCTGGCGCAGTTGGCGTCGCTGTTCGCCGGGATCCTGCCGGAACAGGCCCTTGTGGCCAGGCTGGGTGGCGACGAGTTCGCGATCCTGGTCGAAAAAACCGACGAGGCGCAGGCGCTGGCCCTGGCCGAAACCGTAAGGCAGGACATCGACGGCTATGTGTTCGGTTGGGAACAGCGCAACTACACCGTCAGCGCCAGCATCGGCGTGGTGATGCTGACGGGTCCGGGCCTGAGCCAGCGCGCGCTGATGGCCTATGCCGACACGGCCTGCTACATGGCCAAGGAACGCGGCCGCAACCGCGTACACCTGTTCTCTGAAAGTGACGCCACCACCACCCAGCGCCGCAGCGAGATGGAGTGGGTCGGACGCATCCGCCAGGCCCTGGCCGACGGCCGCTTCGTGCTGCATTTCCAGGAGCTGGCGCCGCTATGGGACGGCGATGACTCTGCCGGCTTACACGTGGAAATGCTGGTGCGCTTGCGCGACGACAATGGCGCGATCATTCCGCCCGGCGCGTTCATCCCGGCGGCCGAGCGTTTCGGCCTGATGCCGCAGCTCGATCGTTGGGTGGTGGACACCACGCTGGCCAACTTCAACGCGCTGCATCCCTCGGGCAATCCGGTGACGCTGTGCGCCATCAACCTGTCGGGCCCCACGTTCGAGGACGAGACCTTCGCCGACTTCGTGCTGCAGCGGCTCGAGCACCATGGCGTTGCGCCGCAGCGCATTTGTTTCGAGATCACCGAAACCGCCGCCATGAGCAGCATCACCCGCGCGGTGGAGTTCATGCAGCGCCTGCGCAGCGCCGGCTGCAAGTTCTCGCTCGACGACTTCGGTTCGGGCATGGCCTCTTTCGGCTACCTCAAGAACCTGCCGGTGGACTTCATCAAGATCGACGGTAGCTTCATCCGCAACATCGAAACCGATCCGGTCAGCTACTCGATTGTCCGCGCGGTGACCGACATCGGCCACCAGCTGGGGCTCAAGGTGGTCGCCGAATGGGTGGCCGACGATCGGGCGCGCGACCTGCTGCGTGGCCTGAGCGTCGACTACGCGCAGGGTTTCGCCATCCACCGTCCCGAGGCGGCGCTTTGCTTCCGGAATCCGCCCAAGGCCTAGGGCAGGACGCAGCCGGGCCCCAGGTCAAGCGGCTGGCCCAGCGGCACCGGTTCGCGCAGCAGCTCCAGCCGCTTGCGCATGGCCAAGGTGACCAGCATCTCGTTTTCCTCGGTGACCATCATCGCGCAGGCCAGCCCCATGCGCCGCACCAGCCGCTCGAAGCCGGCGGGGCCGGCGACGAACAGCGCCGTCGCCCCCGAATCGGCCAGCATCGGGTCGGTGTGCAGCACCACCACCGCCGCGGCGCCGCGGGCGGGATGGCCCGTTCGCGGATCGAGGATGTGCGACCAGCGCGTGCCCGAGGGCGAGTCGCGGAACTTGCTGTAGTTGCCGGTGCTGAACAGTGCTTCGCCGCCGTTCAGCGCCACGCCGCCCAGGATGCCTCCGAACGGATCGCGCAGCGCCACCTGCCAGGGCTTGCCGTCGCCGTCGCCCAAGGCCACGACGTCACCGCCCAAGGTGACCAACGCATGTTGGACGCCGTGCCCGGCCAGCAAGGCCAGGATCTCCCGCGTCGCAGCGCCTTCCGCGATGGCGCCGAAGTCCAGCTGCACCCGTGGGTTGTCGCTTTTCAGTTGGTCGCCGCGCACCTGCACGTCGGCGATGTGTGGGCGCTGCCTGCGCCACTGTTCCAGGGTGTCTTTGCTGGGCGGGGGCGTCAGCACCGGGTAGGTGGACGTGTGGAAACCCCAGGCAGCGACCAGGCCGCCCACGGCGGGGTCGAACAAGCCTTCGCTCGCCTCGCTCAGTGGCTTGGAGCGCTCGACCAGGTCGATGACCGACGCTGGCGCCGGTGCGGCCAGGCCGGCCTTGAACGCGGCATTGATGCGGGTGACGTCGGAGTCCTGCCACGCATGCCATTCGCCTTCGCGCCGGACCAGCAGCGCCGACACGTCGGCCATCGCGGCCTGCGCCTGCTCGGGCGGTGCGCCGCGGATCTCGACTTCGGCCAGGGAGCCGAAGATGTGGAATTCCTCAATGCGCGGCGCCGGGCCGCGCGAACACGCCGCCAGCGTCAGGCACAGGCCGGCGGCGATGATCCCGCGGGGCCAGGCCTCAGACGTACTGACTGCCTGGCGCATCCACCCACTCACGGATGAAGGCAACGTCTTCCGGGCCCACGTCGATGAAGCGGAAGCCGGTCCAGGCCTGGCCCGGCGCGGCGGCCTCATCCGACCACAGTTCGTGGGCGCCCACATCCAGGCTGCGGCTGTTGCCGTTGCCTTCGGTAAGGGTGAAACGCAGCTGGAAAAGCGCATCGCTGATCACCGGCTCGCCCAGGATCAGCAGCATGCCCGTCTCCGATAGATTGCTCAGCTGGCCGATGACCCGGCTGGTCATGGTGTCCACCACGTCGATATTGCCGACCTTGCGGCGCTTGGCGCGACGGTATTCGTTCATCGGGCAGGGGCCTCGGCAGGGGCCTGGCCGGCAAAGGAGCGCAGCGCGCTCATGACGGTGTTCCAGGCGCGGTCGATCAGCGTTCCCTTTTCTTCCTCGATCAGGCTTACCTGGCCCTGGATCATGGCCCTGGCAAGGCCCTCAAGCGTGTGATCGCCGACCTTCTGGCCGCGATGGTTCACGAACAGCACCTGGCCGGTGATCGGGGAGAACCAGGACATGCGGCGGCGCACCTTCTCGCCCTGTTGGTTGAGCTTGAACTCGAACCAGGTGCCGAAGGGAAGCTGGCGGATCTGGGTCACGCGCATCTGCTCCTCGGCAGTGAGCGTGGACTTCTTGCTTTTCTTGGCCTGCTCCAGGTCCTCGCCCAGGCGGGCGCGGGCCTTGAGGCGCATGGTGAGTTCGGTGCGGCTGGCGGTGGAGTCGTCGTCGGCGCCGGCCTGGGGGTCGACCAGCCGTTGCGAGATCGCACTGGCCTCCTCGGCGTGGTAACCGACCTGGGTGAGCGAGGACTGGATTTCGGTGCGCAGGCCCTGGGCTTCTTCGCTGGCGAGCGAGTTGGTTCCGGCCGGGTTCTTGGCCACCGAGATCAGGCGCTCGGCGATGGCCAGCTGCTGTTTCCAGGCTTCGGAATCCTCGCCTTGGCGAAGCGACGTCAGCGCCATCACGTCGGTCCAGGCCTGGCTGAGCAGGGTATGGGTGAATCGCGGCAGGTTTTGTTTCTTGAGCAGGCCTTCCACCACGGACGCGGCGCGCTCGCGCGCCATGGCCAGCTTCTCCTTGCCGCGCGCCGCTTCCACGTGGCGCTTCTCGGCCACCTCGGCCTTGCGCGTGACGGTCTGCAGGTGGCCGCTGAGGTCCTCGAGCAGGTTGTTGAACAGGCCCAGGTCGCCGTCGAAGTCGCGGACGGTGCGGTCCACCACCGACTGCATCTTGCCCACCAGCTGTTGGTCGGCATCCTCTTCGCTCAGCCAGTAGGCCCCGGTTTCGGCGATGGTGTTGAGCATCTGCCGCGCCGGGTGCTGCTGGCGGGTGAAGAAATCCTTGTCCTGGATGGCCACGCGCAGCAGCGGCACCTGCAGCTTGGCCAGCAGGGCCGACGCGGGGCTGTTGGGCCGCACGTCCTTCATGATGTGGTCGAACAGCATGCCGACCAGGTCGATGGCGTCGCCGTCTTCTTCCGCCAGCGCCGGTGGCTTGCCTTCCGACGTGCTCTGCCTGAGCTGCGCCAGCATGTCCTGCTTGAGGTGGGTGATGGTGCGCTGGGTGGGCTTGCCGTTCACCATCACGGTGGTGCTGGATTTGTGCTGCAGCTTGCCCAGGACGTCCTGCACCTGCTGGGTGCTGACCTGTTCGGTGGCGCCCTGGATGGCGGGGGTGCCCCGGCCACCCACCAGCTTGCCCAGCAGCTGACGTCGCCCGGCAAGCAGGTGGCGCATCTGCTGGAACGCGTCATCCGAGGTGCCGCCGTCCTGGCCACCGCCGCCGGCGAGTTTGCCGGCCGCTGGGCTGGCCGAGGTGTCGCCGGCCCTCCTGCCCGCCATGCCGCCGGGCATCCCGACCTGATCGCTGCCTGCCGGGCCGGCGCCACCGCTGCCGGGTTTCGCAGCGGCCTGGCCACCGCCGGTGCCCGGACCCGCGGGTGCCGGCGGCGGGACGCGCGCGGCGGCGTCGGCCGGCTTCGGGCGCCGTTCGGCAGGGACCAGGGCGGGTGACGGCGCGCGCGGGCGCACCGGCACGTAGTGCAGGTTGGGCAGCACGCCGTTGCGTGACAGGTAGGTATTGATGGATTCGATGAAGGTGCCGTACAGCGGCATCAGGTGCCGCTCGAAAGTGCGGAACAGCAGCACGCGGTGCTCGCCGCTCAGCTCGAGGCACTCGCAGGACTGGCGGATCATGCGGCACAGCGCCTGCGGGCCGATGGGCAGGCTCTCGGAGTCGAACCCCGGTTTGCCCGCCACGACGCCGAAGCGCTGGCCCAGCAGGTACAGCGGCAGGCTGTTGCGGACTTCGGCCCGGCTGGCGATTTCGGCCAGCACCGTGCTTTCGTCCATGTCGAGCGGTTCCACCAGGGACAGTTCGCCGCGGGCGTTGCGGAAGTCCTTGGCGGTGGTCTTGGCGCCCGGCGGGTCCTTGATGCAGGCCAGCTCGGCTTCCAGCGCAATCAGGAACCTGGGCACCACATCCGGCCGGGTGCGCTTGACCAGGCGCTGCGCTTCCAGCCAGCGGATCTGCACCATGTTGCTGCGTGCCTGTTCGGCGTACTTGAACAGCTGCTGCTCAAACTCGTTAAGCATTGCTACCAGGGTGCGTTCCATTTCATCCGACGAATACTCAAGGATCCCGCCCAGCAGGATGCGAACCCGATCGGGCAAAGCCCGTGACGCCAGCGTCGGTGCGGACGCGTGCGGAGATGTGCCCGATAGGGACATTCTGCGCTCCGTAGATGAATTGCTTGCCGGATTCTAGGCGCAGCCATGCCCCCGTGCATAGGCTGGGGAGGGTCGCCCACCCGGGGGTGGGCGACTGTCCGGTGCGGTCAGCGTTTGTCGTTCCAGACCAGGCTGAGCACGCCGCTTCGGCCCGGAGTGTTATAGCCGCTCACCATTGCGTAGTCCCGGTTGGTGAGGTTTTCGAGCCGGGCCTCGAGGCGCCAGGCGGGCCCCAACGGCAGGGCCAGGCGCAGGTGCACCAAAGAGTAGGCGTCCAGGTTGGCGCCGAAATCGGGCCGCGCCGAGACGTGGTCGCCGTCCAATGCCAGCTCCATGCCGCCCGCGAACCGGTAGCCAAGGTCCACGTGCGCCTTGCGCTTGGCCCGTCGCAGCAGGGCGTTGCCGGTGCCGGCGTCCACCGCGTCCTGCCAGGCCAGGTTGCCGCCGGCGGTCCAGCCGTCGCGCTGGAAGCGGTATTCCAGCTCCACCCCCTCCAACTCGGCACGGTTGATGTTGATGGCGTTGTTGGTAAGCGGGGCGGCAAAGGCGATCAGGTCGCGTGCCTGCGACCGGTAAACCGACAGGCCCAGCCGCTGGCCCGTCGCGGGCTCGAATTCAAGGCCGCCCTCCCAGGTGCGCGACGACTCGGGCCGAAGGCCGGGGTTGCCGGCGAAGCCAAAGCCGGTGTCAGGGTAGAAAAGCTCGTTGAAATTGGGCGCCCGGAAGCCCTCGCCCCAGGACAGGCGAAGCCGCGCCCGGTCGCTGAAACTCCAGCCCCAGCCGGCATTGCCCGAGGTGGCGGCGCCGTACTGGTCGCTGTCGTCGTGGCGCGCCGACACGTCAAGCACGTGCGCGCCCAAGCGCCCACCCCAAGCCAGGAAAGCCGCTTTGCTGGTGCGCTGCTGGTCGAACAGGGCGCCGTTGAACACGTTCTGCGAGGCGCCGTTCTCACGCTGCCAGTTCAGGCCGAAGCTCAAGCTGGCGTCCGTCCCCGTGTCCAGGCTGTTGAGCCAGTCCATGCTGGTGCGACGGCTCTGGAACTGGTTGCTGAAGCTGCTGGCGGTGTCCAGGTCTTCTCGTGCGTGCCCCAGGGTCAGCAGGTGGCTCCAGCCCGGCCGCAGTTCGCCGCCCAGGGTGACGCCGGCCGACGTGTTGCGGGCCTGCGTGGTGCCCCGGTCGAACTCGACGTCGGCGTCGGTGCTGATCGCGCTGAACGCCAGCCGCTGGCTGCCCAAGGCGGCCCGGCCGCGCACGCTGAGATTGCGGTTGCGGTAGCCGTCGTCGTCCGGGTCGTAGGAGAACGTGGACCTGGGATTGGTGGCCGAGAAGCCGCCCAGGCGCTGGTATCCGGCGGTGATGCCGATGCCGCTGTCCTGGTCGCCGAAGCCGGCGCCCGCGCTGGCGCCGGCCCGGCCGTAGCTGCCGGCCAGCAAACGCACCGAGGCCTGGGACGGGTCGCGGGTGAAGACATGGATCACGCCGCCGATGGCGTCCGAGCCCCAGAACGCCGCCCGCGGCCCGCGCACGATCTCGATCCGCTCGATCTGCTCCAGCGGCAGGTGCGCGAAGTCGAACACGCCCTGGCCGGTGGACGTGACGCGGATGCCGTCCACCAGCACGAGGCTGTGGTTGGAGTTGCCGCCGCGCAGGAACACCGCGCTGCCGCTGCCCGGGCCGCCGGTTCGGGCGATATCCACGCCCACCTGGCGACCCAGCAGGTCGAGCAGGTCGGGTGCCTGGCTTGCTTCGATGTCGGCCCGGCTGATCACGGTGACCGAGGCCAGCGCCTCGTCCAGCGGCCGCTCGACGCGTGTCGCGGTGACCTGCACCGGATCGAGGGTCTTGGCGTCGCTGGCCAGGACGGCCGGCGACAGGCAAAGCGATATGGCCGCGCAGAGCGCGGTCTTGTGAATGGTTTGGTACATGGAGTTCCTCCTGGAACGCTCACCCGCGGTTCGTGGAGCGCGCAGCGGGGGGGGGTCCGGGGAAACGAAGGGTGCTGACGCAAAGCGCAGGACACGACGCCGCCCCGCTGCCCTCCGCAGCGTGCCGTGTCGGCCGCGCCCCGGGATGCGGGGGCGGCCGTGCTCCAGGCCGGTCTCCGGGCTTGCCAGGGGTGCGGGATGGATTCCGTACCGGGTTCCCGCCTTCCCATGCCCGGGGGCACAGTGGCTCAACTGGAAACTTTTACTGGCTTACCGTTGCGGGGGCAGCGCCGGATTCACACCGGCTTCCCGTACACCTGGGGCGGCGTGAAGTCTAAGCCAAGACGGGGTCAGTCGTCGCGGTCGGCGTCCAGGCCCAGCAACTCGCCGTCGTGCCCGGCCTGAAGGCGCAGGCGGATGGGGCGGCAGCACACCGGGCAGTCCTCGACGTAGTCGGCGTCGCCGGCGGAGGGATCGGCGAGGGCTTCGAAGCGCTCGCCGCAGTGGGGGCAGGTAATGGAGATTTCATCGAGCATGACCACAGGGTGGCCCGGGGGGCGTAAGTCGCGCGTGATTGGCTAGGCGAGGAACAAACCGATCACATCATTGGTGAATCGCTGGCCCAGCTCGGTGGGCCGTACCCGGTCGCCCGCCTGTTCCAGCCAGCCGCGCGCCTGCGCCTGGGCCAGCTCACCGGCGATCACCACGCGGTCGAGCCCGGTACGCGCCTCGAAGTCCGGCAGCGTGAAGCCTTCCACCAGCCGCAGCGCGTTGAGCATGTAGTCGAAGGGGCGGTTGGCCGGCGAGATCGGGTCGTCGCCGCCGATGCCCTGGACGGTGCCGGCGTGGGCCATGAAATCGCGCGGGTTCTTGGGCTTCCAGCGGCGCAGGATCTCGCCGCTGGCGCCGGAGCTGATCTTGCCGTGGGCGCCGGCGCCGATGCCCAGGTAGTCGCCGAAGCGCCAGTAGTTGAGGTTGTGCGCGCACTGCCGGCCGGGCCGGGCGTAGGCCGACACCTCGTACTGCGCGTAGCCGGCGTCGGCCATGCGTTCGATGCAGTGCTCCTGGATGTCCCAGGCGCCGTCCTCGTCGGGCAGGCCCTCGGGCGGCCGGGCGGCGAACGCGGTGTTGGGCTCCATCGTCAGCTGGTAGTGCGACAGGTGCGCGGGCTGCAGCGCGATGGCGCGCTCCACGTCGTGCAGGGCCATGGCCAGGTCCTGGCCGGGCAGGGCGTACATCAGGTCGAGGTTGAGGTTGTCGTAGCCGGCGTCCTGCGCCAGCTTCACCGCGCGCTCGGCCTCGCGGCTGTCGTGGATGCGGCCCAGCCGCTGCAGGCAGCCGTCGTCGAAACTCTGGATGCCGAAGCTGATGCGGTTCACTCCGGCCGCGCGGTAGGCCTCGAAGCGGCCGTGCTCGGCCGTGCCCGGGTTGCACTCCATCGTGATCTCGGCCGACGGCGCGAAGCGCAGGCGCGCCGTGCAGGCGTCGAGGATGGCGCCGATCGCCTCGGGCATGAACAGGCTGGGCGTGCCGCCGCCGAAGAACACGCTGTGCACCGTGCGGCCCCACACCAGCGGCAGGTCCTGTTCGAGGTCGCGAACCAGTGCCGCCACGTAGTCGGCCACCGGCAGCTCGCCCTTTTGACCGTGGGAATTGAAGTCGCAGTAAGGGCACTTCTTCACGCACCACGGGATGTGGATGTACAGCGACAGCGGCGGCGGGATCAGCGCGGTCACAGTTCGGCCAGGCGCTCGCGCAGGCGGGCCAGGGCCAGGCCGCGATGGCTGATGCGGTTCTTGAGTCCCGGCTCCAGCTCGGCCGCGGACAGGCCGTACCCGGGCACAAAGAACACCGGGTCGTAGCCGAAGCCGCCGCTGCCGCGCGCCGCTTCCAGCACCTGCCCGGGCCACACGCCCTCGGCCACCAGCGGCTGCGGATCGTCGAAGTGGCGCAGCAGCACCAGCACGCAATAGAAGTGCGCGCGCCGGCGGGCGCCGACCAGCCCCTCCATTTCGCCCAGCAGCTTGGCGTTGTTGGCGGCGCTGTCGCCGTGCACGCCGGCATAGCGCGCGCTGTAAAGGCCGGGCGCGCCGCCCAATGCGTCCACCACCAGGCCCGAGTCGTCGCCCAGGGCCGGCAGGCCTGTGGCGGCGCTGGCGTGGCGGGCCTTGATCAGCGCGTTCTCAAGGAAGGTGAGGCCATCCTCGATGGCGTCGCCCACGCCCAAGGCGCCCTGGGTGACGAGTTCAAAGCCGGCCGGAGCCAGCAGTGGCTGCAGCTCGGCCAGCTTGCCGGCGTTGGACGTGGCCAGCACGAGCCTGGACATCGGCTTACTTCGCCAGCGCCTCGCGCTGCGCGGCGACCAGTTGGTCGACGCCGCGGCTGGCGAGCACCAGCAGTTCGTCCAGCTCCTCGCGGCGGAAGGCGTGGCCCTCGGCGGTGCCCTGGACTTCGATGAAGCCACCGCCGTCGTTCATCACCACGTTCATGTCGGTGTCGCAGCTGCTGTCTTCACGATAGTCCAGGTCGAGCACGGGCACGCCCTGGTAGATGCCGACCGACACGGCCGCCACGGCGCCCAGGACCGGGTCGCGGGTGACGTCGCCGCGGCCCTTGAGCCAGGCAATGGCGTCACACAGCGCCACGTAGGCGCCGGTGATGGCCGCCGTGCGGGTGCCACCGTCGGCCTGCAGCACGTCGCAGTCCAGGGTGATGGTGCGCTCGCCCAGCGCCTTGCGGTCGACGCAGGCGCGCAGCGAGCGGCCGATCAGGCGCTGGATCTCGAGCGTGCGGCCCCCCTGCTTGCCGCGCGCGGCCTCGCGGTCGTTGCGGGTGTTGGTGGCGCGCGGCAGCATGCCGTACTCGGCCGTCACCCAACCCTCGCCCTTGCCGCGCAGGAAGCCCGGCGCCTTGTTTTCCACGCTGGCGGTGCACAGCACCTGGGTGTCGCCGAAGCAGACCAGCACCGAGCCTTCGGCGTGCCTGGTGTAGTGCCGCTCGATGCGGATGTCGCGCAGCTGGTCGGGCGCGCGGCCGCTGGGGCGGTGAGAGCTGGTCATGGGGGCAATCCGGCATTGTCTGGCCGGCTAGATTACCATTCGCCCTCATCACCACCGGGCCCGCCCATGATCCGCAGCATGACCGCCTTCGCCGCCTGCGAGCGCGCCGCCACCGGCGGCAGCCTCACCTGCGAACTGCGCGCGGTGAACCACCGCTTCCACGAGCTTTCGGTGCGCGCGCCCGAGGAACTGCGCGCCATCGAGCCGGCCCTGCGCGAGCGGGTGGCCCTGAAGGTGTCGCGCGGCAAGATCGACCTGGGGCTGCGGTTCCGCCCCGTGGCCGGCGGCCGGGCCGACCTGAAGATCAACGAGTCGCTGCTGGCGCAGTTGGCCCAGGCGGCGCAGCGGATCGACCAGGGCTTTCCCGGCGTGCGCACCGACTTCACCGAGCTGCTGCGCTACCCGGGCGTGGTCGAGGAAGACGCCCTGGACCAGGCCGGCCTGCAGGCCGAGGCGCTGGCCCTGCTGGACACGACCCTGGCCGAGTTCGTGGCCGCGCGTGAGCGCGAGGGTGCCAAGCTGGCCGCGGTGATGCTGGAGCGGCTGGACGGCATCGAACGCATCACCGTCCAGGTGAAGCAGTGGCTGCCCGAGATACGCGCCGCGCTGCGCGCCAAGCTCGACGCCAAGCTGGCCGACCTCAAGCTGCCGCTCGATCCGGGCCGGCTCGAGCAGGAAGTGGTGCTGAACCTGCAGAAGATCGACGTGGACGAGGAGCTCGACCGCCTTGCCAGCCACGTCGCCGAGGCCCGCCGCGTGTTCGGCCTGCCCGAGGCGGTCGGCCGCCGGCTCGACTTCCTGATGCAGGAGTTCAACCGGGAAGCCAATACCCTGGGTTCCAAGTCGGTGGACAGCCGCACCACGCAGGCCGCCGTCGAGCTCAAGGTGCTGATCGAACAGCTGCGCGAACAGGTGCAAAACCTCGAATGAGCCCCCTGCGCGGAACCCTCTACATCGTCGCCGCGCCCTCCGGGGCGGGCAAGTCGAGCCTGGTGAACGCCGTGCTGGCGCGTGAGCCAGGCATCGCGCTCTCCATCTCGTTCACGTCGCGGGCGCCGCGGCCGGGCGAGCGCCATGCCCAGCACTACCATTTCGTGGAAAAGGCCGAGTTCGAACGCATGATCGGCGCCGGCGATTTCTTCGAGCACGCGCTGGTGCACGGCGACTACAAGGGCACGGCGCGACAGTCGGTGGAGCCGCAGCTGGCCGCCGGCAAGGACGTGCTGCTGGAGATCGACTGGCAGGGCGCGCGCCAGGTGCGCGAGAAGATGCCCGAGGCCATCAGCGTCTTCATCCTGCCGCCGTCGCTGGATGCCCTGCAGACCCGGATGCGCAACCGCGGGCAGGACACCGAGGAAGTGATCGCACGCCGGCTTGCCGCCGCCCGTGACGAGATGTCGCACTACGACGAGTTCGACTTCGTGATCGTCAACGAGCACTTCGACGCCGCCGCCGCCGAGCTGCGCTCGATCTTCGTCGCCCAGCGCCTGCGCCAGCCCGGCCAGGCCCAGCGCCACGCCGCCCTCATCGCCGAGCTGCTGGCCGGCCGCCCCTGATCCAGCCAGGGTCGGGTTTGCGCCGGCCCCGGGCCGGGCGTACAATGTGCGGTTCGCGTAACCCCTTGATTTTCCGTGGGTGCCCAGGCCGGGCACGGTGCGGTTGAGGAGATCCAATGGCCCGCATCACCGTGGAAGACTGCCTGTCCGTCGTCGACAACCGCTTCGAGCTGGTCCTGATGGCGTCCAAGCGCGCCCGCCAGCTGGCCAAGGGCGTCGAGCCGACCATCGACAACAGCGAAAGCCAGGACAAGCCGACCGTGCTGGCCCTGCGCGAGATCGCCTCCCGCAGGATCGACGCCAAGATGATCGACGAAGTCGAGAAGTCCGAGCGCGAGCGCGCCGAGCGTGAAGCCCTCGAGTGGGCCGCCGCCGAAGTGGTGGACGACGACCTTTCCAAGGGCGGCGACGACCTGTAATCCCTTGCGCGGGCCGGCCTTCGCCGCCCGCGCAAAAGCGCGGCATTGATGCGTCTGGCGTGGCCGCGTAGTCTGCCGGCATGTCTTCTTTCTCACCCCCGCAGCTGGCCGATATCGGTCCGGACCCGTGTCCGGAGGCCGTGACGGCGCTTGAGAAGCAGCTGGCGGAGTACCTGCCGCCAGACCAGGTGCAGCTGGTCCGCAGGGCCTACGAAATGGGCGCCCGCGCCCACGAGGGCCAGACCCGCAAGAGCGGCGAGGCCTACATCACCCATCCCGTGGCCGTGGCCGGCATCCTGGCCGACCTGCGGCTGGACGCCGAAACCCTGTGCGCGGCCATCCTGCACGACGCATTGGAAGACACGCCGCTGCCGCGCAGCGAGATCGAGGCCAGCTTCAGCCCCACCGTGGCCGAGCTGGTGGACGGCGTCACCAAGCTCGACAAGCTGCAGTTCCGTGACCGGCAGGAAGCCGCGGCGGAAAGCTTCCGCAAGATGATGCTGGCGATGGCGCGCGACCTGCGCGTCATCCTGATCAAGCTGGCCGACCGGCTGCACAACATGCGCACGCTGGACGCGATGGCGGTGGACGCACGCCGGCGCATCGCCCGCGAGACGCTGGAGATCTACGCGCCCATCGCCCAACGGCTGGGCATGAACAAGATCAAGGCCGAGCTGCAGGACCTGGGCTTCCGTGCCCTGTATCCCTATCGGCACGCGGTGATTTCCAGGCGCATTGCCTCCCAGCCGGTGATGCGCCGCGAGGCCCTGGTCACCATCGAGGCGCAAATCGCGCAGCGCCTGGCCCAGGAAGGCCTGCGCAACCACCTGGTGAGCCGCGTCAAGGCGCCGTGGAGCATCTATACCAAGATGCGCCAGGAGAACAAGAGCCTCGAGCAGGTGCTGGACGTATTCGGCTTCCGCATCGTGGTGCCGACGGTGATGCAGTGCTACCACGCGCTGGGAGCGGTGCACTCGATCTACAAGCCGCTGGATACGCGCTTCCGCGACTTCATCGCCATCCCCAAGGCCAACGGCTACCAGAGCCTTCACACCGTGTTGTTCGGCCCCTACGGCGCGCCGGTGGAAGTGCAGATCCGCACCGAGGACATGGACCTGGTGGCCGAGCGCGGCATCGCCGCGCACTGGGTTTACAAGAACGCCGGTGCCGGCGGCAGCGCCGCGCAGGCGCGCGCCCAGGACTGGGTGCGCAACCTGATGGTCGCCCAACAAAACGCCGGCTCGTCGCTGGAGTTCCTCGAGAACGTCAAGGTGGACCTGTTCCCCGACGAGGTCTACCTGTTCACGCCCAAGGGCGACATCCTGGCGCTGCCGCGCAACGCCACCGCGCTCGATTTCGCCTATGCCGTGCACACCGACGTGGGCAACCACGCGGTGGCTGCGCGCGTGGACAAGAAGCTGGGCCCGCTGCGCACCAGGTTGGCCAGCGGCCAGAGCGTGGAAATCATCACCGCGCCGTCGGCCACGCCCGGCCCGCAGTGGCTGGAGTTCGTGGTGTCCAGCAAGGCCCGCACGGCCATCCGCCATTTCCTGAAGCGGCTCGAGCACGAGGATGCGGTGGACCTGGGCCATCGCATGCTGGACCGCGCGCTGGAGGGCATGGACAGCTCGCTCGACCGCATCCCGGCCGGGCGCATCGAGCAGATACTGGTTGAAATGCGCCATCGCCGGCTGGAGGAGCTGCTGGCCGACATCGCGCTGGGAAACCGCATGCCGGCGCAGGTGGCGCGCCTGCTGGTGCATGGCCAGGACGAGCTTCCGCTTTCTTCGGCGCCGCTGTCGCAGGGCAGCCTCGAGCGCATCATGATCTCGGGCAGCGAACGCGGCGTGTTGAGCTTTGCCGCCTGCTGCCACCCGATACCGGGCGACGAGATCATGGGCTACCTCAGCGCCGGCAAGGGCGTGGTGGTGCACCGCGCCGATTGCCCGAACGTGGCGGAGTACCGCAAGTTCCCCGAGCGCTGCGTGCCCATGGCATGGGACCGCAACGTCCAGGGCGACTACCGGGTGGCGCTGCGCATCGAAGTGGACAACAAGCCGGGCTCGCTGGCCCAGGTGGCCGCCGCGGTGGCCGAGAGCAACTCCAACATCGACTCGGTCGAGTACCGCGAGCGCGACGTGACGATGTCGGTGATGGAGTTCTCGATCGAAGTGCGCCACCGCAAGCATTTGGCTGACGTGATCCGGCGAATCCGGCGCCTGGGCGTGGTGCACGGCGTGCAGCGGCTCTGACCAGGACTGGCCGGCGCATGGGCCGGCCCCTACAATCGGGATTCAACCACCGCGCCGAGGTCCGCCATGTCCCGTGAACCCATCAACACCCCGCGAGCGCCGGCCGCCATCGGGCCGTATTCGCAAGCCGTGCGCGCCGGCGGCGTCGTCTACCTGTCCGGCCAGATCCCGCTCGACCCCGCAACGGGCGAGCTGGTACAGGCCGACATCAGCACCGAGGCGCGCCGGGTGTTCGACAACCTGACCGCGGTCTGCGAGGCGGCGGGCGGTACGCTGGGCGACGTCGCGCGCGTCGGCATCTACCTCACCGACCTTGCCGATTTCGCGGCGGTGAACGCCGTGATGGCCAACTACTTCCAGCTGCCGTACCCGGCGCGCTCGACCATCCAGGTGTCGGCGCTGCCGCGCGGGGCGCGGGTGGAAATCGACGCCATCCTCGTCACCGGCTGATTCGATGCCGCGTCCGCCGCGCCGCCGCGGCACCAGCGACGGCGCCACGGCGATGGCGCCCGCCGGTGCGCAGGCGCTGTCCACGCTGCCCGGCGTTGGCCCCAAGGTCGCCGAGAAGTTCGCGGTGCGCGGCCTGCTGAGCGTGCAGGACCTGTGGCTGCACTTGCCGCTGCGCTACGAGGACCGGACCCGCATCACGCCGATCGCGTCGCTGTTCCCGGGGCAGTCGGCGCAGGTCGAGGCGCGCGTGGAGGCGGTTGAGCGCAGCTTCCGCTACCGGCCGACCCTGCGCGTGGCCATCTCCGACGGGTCGCGCGGCACGCTGGTGCTGCGTTTCTTCCACTTCAACCGCGCGCAGCTGGCGCTGTTGGTGCCCGGCCGCCGCATCCTGTGCTTCGGCGAAGCCCGGCCGGGCCAGTACGGGCTGGAAATGGTGCACCCCAGCTACCGGCTCCTGGGCGACGACGCCGACGTGGGCGTGCGCGACCGGCTCGACCCGGTGTACCCGGCGGTCGAAGGACTGGGTCCGCAATCGCTGTCGCGGCTCATCGGAGAAGCGCTGGATCGACTGCCGCCGGCCGATGAGCTGGAGCTGCTGCCCGAAGGCCTGCGCGACCGACTGAAGCTGCCCACCCTGCGCGATGCGCTGCTGACCGCGCACCGTCCACCGCCGGATACCAACCTGCGCGACTTCGAGCTGGGCGTGCACCCCGCGCTGCGTCGCCTGGCCATCGAGGAACTGCTGGCCCACCACCTCAGTCTTCGTCGCCAGCGCATTTCGCTGCGGGCACACGGGGCTATGCCGGTGCGGCCGGCCGGCAAGCTGGCGGCGTCGCTGCGCAGGGGCCTGAAGTTCGAGCTGACGGGCGCGCAGCAGCGGGTGTTGGCGGAAGTGGCGCAGGACATGGCGCATCCCGAGCCCATGCTGCGGCTGGTGCAGGGCGACGTGGGCAGCGGCAAGACGGTGGTGGCGGCGCTGGCGGCGGCCAATGCGGTCGAGGCCGGGCGCCAGGTCGCGCTGATGGCGCCCACCGAGCTTTTGGCGGAGCAGCACCTGGCCAATTTCCGCGGCTGGTTCGAGCCGCTGGGCCTGCGGGTGGCCTGGTTGGCCGGCAAGGTCACGGGCAAGGCGCGCACGGCAGTGCTGGCCGAGATCGCAAGCGGCCAGGCCCAGGTGGTGGTGGGTACCCATGCGCTGATGCAGGACAAGGTGGTTTTCTCCAGCCTGGCGCTGGCGATCGTGGACGAACAGCACCGGTTCGGCGTGCACCAGCGCCTTGCCCTGCGCGACAAGGGCCTGAGCGGCAGCCAGGTGCCGCACCAGCTGGTCATGACCGCCACGCCGATCCCGCGCACGCTGGCGATGTCGGCCTACGCGGACCTGGACGTGTCGGTGATCGACGAGATGCCGCCAGGCCGCACTCCCGTGCAGACCGTGGCGATCAGCGGTGATCGCCGCGGCGAAGTGGTCGACCGCATCCGCGCCGCCTGCGCGCAGGGCCGCCAGGCCTACTGGGTCTGCACCCTGATCGAGGACAGCGAGGAAGTCGAAGCGCAGGCCGCGCAGTCCACCTTCGAACAGCTTGGCCTGCTGCTGCCGGGGCTGCGCCTGGGCCTGCTGCATGGGCGCATGAAGTCCTTGGAGAAGCAGTCGGTGATGGCCGACTTCAAGGCCGGCCAGCTGCAGCTGCTGGTGGCCACGACGGTGATTGAAGTGGGCGTGGACGTGCCCAACGCCAGCCTGATGATCATAGAGAACGCCGAGCGCCTGGGCCTGGCGCAGCTGCACCAGCTGCGCGGGCGGGTGGGGCGCGGCGCGGCCGCGTCCAGCTGCGTGCTGATGTACCGCGCGCCGCTGTCGCAGATGGCGCGCGAACGCCTGGAGGTGATGCGCGCCAGCACCGACGGGTTCCTTATTGCCGAGAAGGACCTCGAGCTGCGCGGGCCGGGCGAACTGCTGGGTACGCGCCAGACCGGGCTGGCCAGCTTCCGCGTGGCCGACCTGGCCCGCGACGCCGCGCTGCTGCCCGAAGTGCACGCGGCGGCCGACGCGCTGCTGGCGCAGGCGCCCGACCTGGCCGATCGACTGGTGCTGCGCTGGGTAGGCGGCGCGGCGAAGTTCGCAGGCGCCTGAGCAGGCATCTTTGGGCCCGGGTACTTTTTCATCGGGCGGCGTCCTCTTGCATACTCCGTGCATGGACGAACTCATTCCGCTGCTGATCGACACCGACCCCGGCGTGGACGACGCGCTGGCCCTGCTGATGGCCTTCGCCGACCCGCGCCATCGCCTGCTCGGGCTGACCGTCGCCGCCGGCAACGTCGGCCTGCGCCACACGGTGGCCAATGCGCTCAAGCTCTGCGAAGTCGCGGGGGTCGAGGTGCCGGTTTTCGCCGGCTGCCCGGTGCCCCTGCTGCACGAAGCCGACGACGCCGCCTACGTCCATGGCCAGGACGGTTTCGGCGACACCGGCTATGAGCCGTCGGCACGGTCGGCGCAGGACGAGCACGCGGCGCTGGCCATCATTCGTCTGGCGAAGGAAAACCAGGGCCGGCTGCTGCTGGTCACGCTGGGCCCGCTGACCAACCTGGCCCTGGCCCTGCGCCTGGATCCCGAGCTGCCTTCGCGGATCGGGCGGCTGGTGGTGATGGGCGGCGCGGTGACGGGGCAGGGCAATACGTCCATCCCGGCGGAATTCAACATCGCCTTCGATCCGGAGGCCGCCGACGTGGTGTTCCGCGGCTTCCCGCGCTTCGAACTGGTGGACTGGGAGGCGGTCACCCGGCACGGCCTGCAGCACGCCGACGTGACGGGCTGGCTGGCGGGTGGGGACAACCGTGGGCGCTTCTACGAGCTGATTTCGCGGGCCAACCGGGCGCGCCCGGCCGACCATCGCGGCGGGCGCTGGCTCAGCGCCGATGCGCTGGCCATGGCGGCGGCGCTTCAGCCCGGCGGCATAAGCCGCGCCGAGGACCGCTACCTGGCGGTGGAACTGGAGGGTCGGCACAGCCGTGGCGCCACGCTGGTGGACTGGCAGGGGCGCATGGGGCGCCCGGCCAATGCCCGGATCGTGATGGATTACGACCAGGCGCGGTTCGAGGCCTTGGTGCGGTCGGGGCTGGGGGCCTGAAGCCGCAACCGGCAAAGGCTTGCGGTGGGCGCGGGGCCGGGCCTATAATGACGGTCTTTTCCCACGTAAACACCGGCGGAGCAATTGCCATGAAGGCCGACATCCATCCGAACTACAAAGCAGTCGTCTTCCAGGACCTGTCCTCCGAATTCGCTTTCCTCACCCGCTCCACCCTGTCGAGCAAGGACAAGGTCACCTGGACGGACGGCAACGAATACCCCCTGATCAAGGTCGACATCACCTCCGCTTCGCACCCGTTCTACACGGGCAAGCAGAAGGTCATGGACACCGGCGGCCGCGTCGATCGCTTCCGCAAGCGCTACGCCAAGTAATCGACCACCCCGGGTTCCCGGGAGCGGTCGCGGAAGGAAAGGCCACCCCCGGGTGGCCTTTTTGCGTCCGGTGCAACCCCGACCAAGGTTCATGCCCCCGTCACTGACTTGGCCGCGGGCCCTGTGAGATACTTGGGCGAATGGTGACCGCCCCGGCGGCGCCTTGCCATCTCAGCAGCGAACGCCGCGCCAAAGCCTTCGTGGATGCGGGTCGCGCCATCCCTGAAAGGAGTCAGCCCGTGTCCGACAACAAGAGCGTCGTACTCAACGCCGCCGGCAAGAACGTCGAGCTTCCCGTCTATACCGGCACCCTGGGCGCGCCCTGCGTCGACATCACCCGGCTGCCCAAGGAAACGGGCCTGTTCACCTACGACCCCGGCTTCGTGGCCACGGCCAGCTGCCGCAGCGCGGTGACCTACATCGACGGCGACGAAGGCGTGCTGCTTTACCGCGGCTACCCGATCGAGCAGCTCGCCAAGCACTCCAACTTCCTCGAAACCAGCTACCTGCTGATGAACGGCGAGTTGCCGACCCCGGCCGAGTTCGACAAGTTCGAACACGAGGTCACCCACCACACGATGATGCATGAGGCCTTCAAGGGCTTCCTGGGTGGCTTCCGCCACGACGCCCACCCGATGGCGATGCTGTGCGGCATGATCGGCTCGCTGGCGGCGTTCTACCACGGCGACCTCGACCTCGAGGATCCCGAGCAGCGCCGCCTGGCGGCCATCCGCCTGCTGGCCAAGGTGCCGACCATCGCCGCCGCCTGCTACCGCTACTCCATCGGCTGGCCGGTGCGCTACCCGCGCAACAACCTCGAATACGTCGATCGCTTCCTGCACATGATGTTCGAAGTGCCCAGCGAGCCGCTGATCATGAAACCGATCGCCGCCAAGGCGCTCGACCTGCTGTTCATCCTGCACGCCGACCACGAACAGAACGCCTCCACGTCCACGGTCCGCCTGGTCGGCTCCACCGGCGCCAACCCGTATGCCTGCGTGGCCGCGGGCGTGGCCGCGCTGTGGGGTCCGGCGCACGGCGGCGCCAACGAGGCCGTGCTCAAGATGCTGTCCGAGATCGGCCGCCCGGAAGACGTTTCCAAGGCCGTGGACCGCGCCAAGGACAAGAATTCGGGCTTCCGCCTGATGGGCTTCGGCCATCGGGTCTACAAGAACTTCGACCCGCGCGCGACCATCATCCGCGAGATGTGCCACGAAGTGCTGGCCGAGCTTGGCGTCAACGACCCGATGCTGGAAGTGGCGATGCGCCTGGAGGAAGCGGCCCTGAAGGACGACTACTTCGTGCAGCGCAAGCTGTACCCGAACGTCGATTTCTACTCGGGCATCATCTACAAGGCGCTGGGCATCCCCACCGAGATGTTCACGGTGATGTTCGCCATCGCCCGCACCGCCGGCTGGGTGTCGCATTGGCTCGAGCAGCAGACCGATCCGGAAGCCAAGATCGGCCGCCCGCGCCAGATCTACACCGGCGCCGCCGGCCGCGACTACGTGGCGCTCGACAAGCGCTGATTCCAGCCCCGGCCGTAAAACCAGCGCCCCGCATTGCGGGGCGTCCGTTTTGGTGCGGCGGCGTGCCCATGCGCGGCCTCAGTCGTCCCGAGTGCCCATCAGGCGCCTCAGCCCGGCAGCTGACGCCCTGGGCATCGGCGTCGACTCCAGTGGCTCCAGGGGCGCTTGGCGCAGCGCCTGGTTCGGCAGCACCACCAGTTCGAAGTCGACGCCCTCGGCCGTGAAGTGCCAGCAGGGGAAGTCGGCGCTGCGGTCGCGCTCGAGCCGGACCCGGCGCGTGCCCGGCTGGGCCGGAATGCGCTGGTCGTGCAGAAAGCGCGCGACGTCGTCCGGGTCCTGCGGGTGCAGGTGCAGCAAGACACCCGAGCGTTCGCCCGCCGTGCCCTCCAGTACCGGTCCCGCCAGCCGCGGGTCGAACGGGGCCAGGAACGCCATCGCCTGCAGGGCGGCTTCACGCAGCAGGCCCAGCGCAGGCGCTTCAACGCGGCCGAACAGCCGCTGGTGCTCGCCCAGCGCGTCCCGGACCTGCGCCGCATCGGGCAAGGCGCTTTCATCGGTTACGCCCAGCCGGGCCGCCGCCTTGCGCCGCGCCCGGTCGATGTCCACCTGCTCGCCCGAGGCCAGCAGGCGGGCCGCTTCCTGCGCCACGAGGAGTCGGCGCTGTTGGGTGCGCGGATCGTCCGGGCGTCGTGGGCTCATGTTTCCTCGCCTCCGGGGCTAGAAGATGTCGAACGCCTCTTCGTTGCTCAGCTCGGGGTCGAGGTCGAAGCCGCTGCTGGTGATGCGGTCGTAGTCCTCGCGCTTGAAGTATTCCTGGATCGATCCCGGGCTGCCCTCGGCCATCAGCCGGCCCGAGGACGGGCTGATGGAGGCGGTGACGATGCCAGCCGGCACCTCGGGCACCACCACCGGCACGCCGTCCAAGGCTTCGCGCATGTAGTTGATCCAGATCGGCAGGGCGGCCTTGCCGCCGTACTCGCCCCGGCCCAACGACTTGAAGTCGTCGTTGCCCACCCAGACGGTGGTGACAAGGTCGCCGCCGAAGCCCGAGAACCAGGCGTCGCGGTAGTCGTTGGTGGAGCCGGTCTTGCCGCCGATGTCGTCACGCCCAAGCACCTTCGCAGCGGTGCCGGTGCCGCGCTTCACCACGTCCTTGAGCATCGAGGAAATCATGAACGCAGTGCGCTCGTCGATCGCGCGCGGCGCCAGCACCAGCGGGCCTTGCGGCACCGCGACGGGCTCGGCCGCCACCGTCGTGGCGGGATCCGCGGCGTCGGTCGGCAGCTCGGCCGGTGCCTGGGCGCCGAAGTCGAAACCGTCCACCACCGTGGTGGCGCGCTGTTCGCCAGCCTCGCGGCCCGGGCAGCCGCGGCAGGCACGCGGTGGCGCGGCCTGCGACAGCACCACGCCGTCGCGGTCGAGCACGCGGTCGATGAACCACGGGTCGATCCGGAAACCACCGTTGGCGAACACCGCGTAGCCGCGCGCAATCGAAATCGGCGTGAGCGAGGACGTGCCCAGCGACATCGACAGGTTCGGCGGCAGGCTTTGCTGGCTGAAGCCGAACTGGGTGATGTAGCGGCTGGCGAAATCCACGCCGATGGCGTCCAGCAGGCGCACCGACACCAGGTTGCGCGACTGCACCATGGCCTCGCGCAGGCGCATCGGGCCGGCGAAGTTGCCGGCATCGTTCTGGGGCCGCCAGACGTTGCCCGCCCGGTCACGGAACACCACCGGCGCATCGAGCACGATGCTGCCGGGACCGAACCCGCGCTCGAACGACGCGGCGTAAACAAAGGGCTTGAAGCTCGACCCGGGCAGGCGCTGGGCCTGGGTGGCGCGGTTGAACTTGTTGAGGCCGAAGCTGAAGCCCCCGACCAGCGCGCGGATGGCGCCGTCCTCGGGCTGCACCGACACCAGCGCTGACTGGGCGACTGGAATCTGGGCCAGCAGGTACTCGGGCTTGGCGGGGGCCGGGACCGGGGCCGCAGCTGGGGCGGTTTCGCCCGCAGCCAGTGGCGCGACGGGTTTGACCGGCACCGGCGCTTGGGCAAAGCGCACCACGTCGCCGCGCTTGAGCAGCGTGCGCGGCGGTTTGCCGGTCCAGCGCGTCGCCTTGGCATCGAGCACGACGGCCTCGCCCGCCGTGACCAGGCGCGCGCCATCGCCCTCGAGGCCGGACACGATGCCGGCCGCCAGTCCGCCCAGCGGCGGATAGGCCCGCAGCCGCTTGCGCAGCGCCGCGTCGTCCTCAGCTTCGGTCAGTTCGAGCTGCGCTTCGGGGCCGCGGTAGCCGTGGCGCCGGTCGTACTCGAGCAGGCCCGACTGCACCGACTGCGCCGCCGCTGCCTGGTGCGTGCTATCGAGCGTGGTGTAGACCCGCAGGCCGCTGGTGGTGGCCTCGGCGCCGTAGCGCTGCTCCATTTCCGCGCGGACCATCTCGGCCACGTAGGGCGCCTCGACCTCGACCTTGGGTTCGTGCGGGCTGGCGTTGACCGGTTCGGCAACGGCCGCCTGCTCCTGCGCGGGCGTGATCATGCCCTCTTCGCGCATGCGCAACAGCACGTAATTCCGGCGGATGAGCGCGCGTTCGGGGTTGATGATCGGGTTGCCGCTGGAAGGGAACTTGGGGATGGACGCCAGGGTGGCGGCCTCGGCCAGGGTCAATTGGTCGAGGGTCTTGCCGTAGTAATAATCGGCCGCCGCGGCGACGCCGTAGGCGCGGTTTCCGAAGAAACTCTTGTTGAGGTAGAGCTCGAAGATCTCGTCCTTGCTCAGCTCGCGCTCCATCTTCAGCGCCAGGAATATCTCGGTGAGCTTGCGCGTATAGGAGTATTCAGCGCTCAGGAAAAACTGCCTGGCGACCTGCTGGGTAATGGTGCTGCCGCCTGGGACGCGGCGGTCACTGGTGGTGGCCGTCAGCCACACCGCCCGGCTGATGCCGCGCCAGTCGATGCCCGGATGATCGTAGAAGCGGGCGTCCTCGATGGCGATGAAGGTCTGCTTGACGCGCAGGGGCACGCCCTCGATTGCAACCGGGAAGCGCCGGGTTTCGCCGATCAGGGCCATCAACTTCCCGTCCCGGGAGTAGATGCTCAGCGGCACCTGGAGCTGGACGTTGCGCAGCTCCTGGACGTCGGGGAGCCGGGGGGCGATCAGCCAGTAAAGGACACCCAGGGCGATCACCCCGAGCAGCGCGAGGCCTGCGAACAGGTACAGTAGGCGGCGCAGCAGTCGAACGAAACGGGCCATCCTGGGCCTCTCCCGAGGTTTACATCGTCATGGGGCGAGGAGTATAGAACGTGCCATGACCCGGAAGATGTCGTGGGGGCGGCCGGATTCCGGGTTCAACTGCGTCTAGGTTAGGGGAGCGAAAGGCCTGGCCCAAAGGCGCCGAGGCGTCCGTGCAGGGGGGGGGTCTTGCCATTTGGCAATTTTTCGTTATTTAATGTGATGGCGCACCATTCGCTTGTAAGTGCCCGTCGGAAGGGGAGAAACCGTGGGTCTTTTCGGAAATTCCAAGACACCGCTCGTCGGCCTGGACATCAGTTCCACGGCCGTCAAGCTTTTGCAGCTGACCGAGTCGGGTGGCCGCTATCGCGTGGAGCACTACGCGGTCGAGCCCCTGCCGCCCAATGCCGTGGTCGAGAAGAACATCGTCGAGGTCGAGGCGGTGGGCGAGGCGATCAAGCGGGCGGTAGCCCGCTCCGGCACCAAGGCCAGGCACGCCGCCGCCGCGGTTTCCGGCTCGTCCGTGATCACCAAGATCATCCCCATCCAGGGCGACCTGGACGAGGATTCGCTTGAGGACCAGGTCCAGCTCGAAGCGGCCAACTACATCCCATACCCCATCGACGAGGTCAGCATCGACTTCGAGGTGCTCGGTCCGATGCCCAGCAACCCGGAGATGCTCCAGGTGCTGCTGGCCGCGTCCCGCACCGAGAACGTCGAGCTGCGCCAATCCGCGCTTGAGCTTGGCGGGCTGACCGCCCAGGTCATCGACGTCGAGGCGTTCGCGATGGAAAACGCCTTCAAGCTGGTTTCCGACCAGCTTTCGGTGCCCAAGGACGCAATCGTCGCCCTGGTGGACATCGGTGCCACCATGACCACGCTGAACGTGCTCCGCGGCCAGCGCAGCATCTACACCCGCGAACAGGTGTTCGGCGGCAAGCAGCTGACCGACGAGGTGATGCGCCGCTACGGCCTGAGCTACGACGAGGCGGGCCTGGCCAAGCGCCAGGGCGGTCTGCCGGAAAGCTACGAGGTCGAGGTGCTGGAACCGTTCAAGGAAGCGCTGGTCCAGCAGGTCAGCCGGCTGCTGCAGTTCTTCTACGCCGGCAGTGATTTCAACCGCGTCGACCAGGTCGTGCTGGCCGGCGGCTGCGGCTCCATCGCCGGCATCGGCAACCTCGTCGAGGAACAGCTCGGCGTCCCGACCGTCATCGCCAACCCGCTCGCCAACATGGCGCTTGGTCCCCGCGTCCAGGCCCATGCCCTGGCGCAAGACGCACCGGCGCTGATGATTGCGTGCGGCCTGGCCCTGAGGAGCTTTGACTAATGGCCAGAATCAACCTACTTCCCTGGCGCGCGGAGCGACGCAAGCTTCGCCAGAAGGAATTCCTCGGCATGCTGGGCCTGGCGGCGGCGCTCGCGCTGCTGATCAGCTTCCTCATCGTGATGTATTTCAGCGGCCAGCTCGAAGGCCAGCAGAACCGCAACAACTACCTGAGCGAGCAGATCGTCCTGGTGGACCAGCAGATCCTCGAGATCGAGGAGTTGGACAAGAAGAAGGCCAACCTGCTGGCACGCAAGCAGGTGATCGAGCAGCTCCAGGCAAGCCGCTCCGAGATGGTGCACCTGTTCGACGAACTGGTGCGCACCATTCCCGAGGGCGTCCGGCTCAGCTCCATCAAGCAGAGCGGCCAAACGCTCACGCTGGAAGGGCTGGCCCAGTCCAACGCGCGCGTCAGCTCATACATGCGCAACCTTGATGAGTCCGCCTGGATGAGCAACCCGGACCTGACCGTGATCGAGGCGAAGGGTGAGGACAAGGGCCTGCCGAACCAGTTCTCGCTGAATGTGACCCTCAAGGGTCCCACCAGTCCCGAAGAGGCAGCTGCCAATGCAGCGGACGCGGCGCCTGAAGCGCCCGCCGCCCCCGAGGCCGCCGCGCCTGTCGCCGGAGGTGCCCTGTGAGCAGCCAGAAGATCGACATTCGCAACCTCGACTACAAAAACTCCGGCTCATGGCCTGTCCAGGTCAAGATTGGCGCCTGCGTGTTGCTGGTGGCCCTCATCGTCGGGCTCGCCTGGTACCTGTTTGTCAGGGAAACGCGGGAGCTGATCGCGGGCGCAGAGTCCACCGAAGCGGCTTTGCTTACCGAGTTCACGGGCAAGCAGGGTCGCGCCGCCAACCTCGAGCCGCTCAAGCAGCAGCTTGCGCAGATGGAAGTGATGCTGCAGCAGATGCTGCGCCAGCTGCCGAGCAAGAACGAGATGCCCGACCTGATCGTCGACGTTTCCCAGACGGCCCTGGCCAGCGGCATCAACAACGAACTGTTCCAGCCGGGTGCGGAAACGGCGCTGCAGTTCTACGCCGAGAAGCCGATAGCGCTGCGAATGGTGGGTACCTACCACCAGTTCGGTGCCTTCGTCAGCGGCGTGGCCTCGCTCCCGCGCGTGGTCATCATGACCATGCACGACATCTCGCTGGCGCCCCGCGGCAAGGGAGATGACACCCTTGTGCTGGAGGGCACGGTGAAGACCTACCGATACCTGGACGAAGAAGAAGCGGCTGCAGCTGAAATCGTCACCGAGGAGGCGCTGTGATGGGCGCGCTCGCTAGCGGGAACATCGTCCGCGGTCTGCTGCTGGGTGCGGCCATCCTTTCGCTTGCCGCCTGCACCCGGGGCAGCCGGGACCTCGAGGCCAAGGTCAACGAAATCAAGGCGCAGCCTGCACCGCCGCTCGATCCGCTGCCGGTGATGCAGCAGTTCGAATCGTTCGAATACGCGGCCCAGAACCTGCGTGATCCGTTCAGCGCGCCGGTTGCCGACCAGGCAGGCGGAGGCCTGAGGCCTGATCCGAACCGCCGCAAGGAAGTCCTTGAGGCTTTCCCGCTGGACAGCCTGGACATGGTTGGCACGATCGGCTCGGGCAGCGGCGTGATTGCGCTGTTGATGGGGCCGGACAAGGTGACCTACCGGGTGCGCCCGGGCAACTACATGGGACTCAGCGACGGTCGCGTAACCGCGGTCTTCGAGGACCGCGTTGAAATGGTCGAACTCGTACCTGATGGGGCCGGCGGTTGGCTTGAGCGTCAAGCCAAAATCGCCCTTGACGACAATTGATTGGGGGAATGCACGATGACCGCGAATAAAACGATCGGCCAGGGAAAGGGCAGCAAGCGCACTTGGTTGCTGGCCATGGGAGCGTTAGTCGTCGGCATGACGGCCACGCTGTCAGCCTCGGCTGCGAACGTCCTACAGGACGTGCGCTATGCATCGGCCCCCGGGGGCAAGGTCGACATCACCCTGCAGTTTGCAGAACCGGTGGGTGACGTCCAGGCCTTCACCACGGACACGCCGCCGCGCATCGCGGTGGATTTGCCCGGGACCACCAACGGGCTCAGCCAGCGCCGGATCGTCATCGGCAGCGGCGCCACCTCGGCCGTTTCGGCCGTCGAGGCCGGAGGCCGGACCCGCGTGGTGGTCGATCTGTTCCGCCCGGCGGGATACACCACTCGAAGCTCCGGCAACCTGCTGGTGCTGACAGTGGACGCCGGAGCCGTTCAGAGCAACGCCTCCAACACGATGGCCAACCCCTCCGACCCCACCAAGCGGGTCGCATCGGGCATCGAAGTCGCGAACATCGACTTCCGGCGCGGTGAGAACGGTTCGGGCCGGGTGATCCTTCGCTTCAATGGCGATGGCGCCGCCGCCGACATGCGCACCGAAGGTTCCAAGGTGGTGGTGGACGTCGCCAACGCCAGCATCCCGGAGAACCTGCGCCGGCGCCTGGACGTGACCGACTTCGCCACCCCGGTGCAGAGCCTCGAGCCCAACACCAACGCGGGCAGCACCCGCCTGGTGATCAACACCAACGGCGCCTACGACTCCATGGCGTACCAGACCGGCAACGAGTACGTGATCGAGATCACGCCCAAGCGCGCCGCCGTCATCGCTGCGGCCCCGGCCGCACGCGCCGCCGGCGCCGTTGCGGGTGCCGCGCCCGCCCAGAGCTACACGGGCCGCGCCGTGACGTTCAACTTCCAGGACGTGCCGGTGCGCACCGTGCTGCAGCTGATCGCCGAAGAGTCCAACCTCAACGTGGTCGCTTCCGACACCGTCCAGGGCAACGTCACCCTGCGCCTGATCAACGTGCCCTGGGACCAGGCCATGGAGATCGTGCTGCGCGCCAAGCAGCTCGACAAGCGCCGCGACGGCAACGTCATCTGGGTCGCCCCGCAGAAGGAGATCGCCGACTTCGAGAAGGCGATGGCCGATGCCCGCATCGCCAATGAAGACCGCGAGGAGCTGGTGACCGAGTACATCGCGATCAACTACGGCAATGCCGAGGAAATCGCCACGCTGCTCACCGACGGCAGCAAGAACAGCGGTGCAGGTGGCGGTGGCGGCGGTGCGACTACCCAGAACAAGGGTTTCCTGTCCCCGCGCGGCAGCGTCAGTTTCGACAACCGCACCAACACCTTACTGTTGATCGATATCCCGAAGAAGATCCAAGACGTGCGCCAGCTGTTGGCTACCCTTGACCGTCCGGTCGACCAAGTGCTGATCGAAGCGCGCATCGTCGTGGCCACCGAGACCTTCGCCCGCGAGCTGGGCGTCATCTTTGGCGTCCAGGATCGGGTCGGAACGCTTCCGGCGGGCGCCGCTAGTGGCGAAACCACCACCGACTCGGGCTTCCTGGTCGGCCTGCCGGCGACCACGCCGGCCGGTATTCTGAACCTCAGCATCCTGCGCAGCGATATCGCGCTTGACCTGGAACTTTCAGCGCTCGAGGAAGAGGGCCGCGGTGAGGTGGTCTCCAACCCGCGCGTGATTACCGCCAATCAACGCGAAGCGATCATCCGTCAGGGTGACGAGGTGGGTTACCTGACGATCCAGCCTGCTCAGGCCGGAGCGGTTGCTCAGGCCACCGTCGAGTTCAAGGAAGTGCTGCTCGAGCTCAAGGTCACCCCGACCATCACCCAGGACGGCCGCGTCT
This sequence comes from Lysobacteraceae bacterium, assembly GCA_003241895.1. Taxonomy (GTDB): domain Bacteria; phylum Pseudomonadota; class Gammaproteobacteria; order Xanthomonadales; family Xanthomonadaceae; genus Arenimonas. The sequence goes on along the minus strand of QBLY01000006.1, from coordinate 98,221 downwards.
ACCTGAACCTGATGGTGAAGAAGGACGAAGTCAGCGAGCTGATCACCAACCCGGCCGGTGGCTTCGTGCCGCAGATCGCCCGCCGCGAAGTGAGCACGGCGGTGCTGATCGACAACGGCCAGACGGTCGTGGTCGGCGGCGTCTACGAGTTCAAGTCGCGCGAGGACCTGCGCAAGGTTCCGTTCCTGGGCGACGTACCGCTGCTCGGCAACCTGTTCCGCAACAAGGGCAAGTCGTCCGAAAAGGCCGAACTGCTGATCTTCGTCACGCCGCGCATCCTGGAAGTTTCCCGCAAGTAGGCGCAGCGCTGGCACAGCAACAAGACCGAGGGTCGCGAAAGCGGCCCTCGGTCGTTGAGGGGGCCGCCAAAATCACGAGTGCCGGCGCCGCCGCCGGATGGTAAGTTACCGGCATTCCGAACGAGGCAGCCCCATGCGATCGATTCCCCTCCACACCCGCATGCTGATCGGTTTCGTTGTCGGCGCGGGCCTGGGCCTGTTGGCCAACTTCCTGTTCGCCGACGCCGCGTGGCTGGACGTCACCGTGCGCTATGTAGCCGATCCCGTCGGCCAGGTGTTCCTGCGCTTGCTGTTCATGCTGGTGGTGCCGCTGGTGTTCTCGGCGCTGGTGCTGGGCGTGGTGGAAATCGGCGATCCCCGGTCGCTGGGCAGGATCGGCGGCAAGACGCTGGTGTTCATCCTGGTGGTCACGTCCATCGCAGTCACCATCGGGCTGATCTGCGTGAACGTGCTGCAGCCGGGTCGCGGACTGCCGCCCGAAGTGGGCCAGGCGCTGTTGGCTGAAACCTCACAGCGAGCGGCCCAGATTGCCGGTGCCCGCGAAGGCCTGTCGGGCATGGACCTGCTGATCAACATCGTCCCGCGCAACCCGGTGGCGTCGGCGGCCAATGGCGACCTGATCGGCGTGATGTTCTTCTCGCTGATGTTCGGCATCGCGGCGGCCGTGCTGCGCACCGAGGGCACGCATACCTTCGTCAAGTCGGTGCAGGGCATCTATGACATCTGCCTGAAGCTGATCGGTTGGGTGATTGCACTGGCGCCCTACGCGGTGGCGGCGCTGCTGTTCTCGATCACCGCCAAGCTGGGGCTGGACGTGCTGGTGCAGCTGGCACGTTTCGTCGGCACGGTGGTGCTGGCCCTGAGCATCCACTTCTTCGTGGTGTTCCCGCTGCTGGTGAAGGTCGTGGGCAAGATGTCGCCGCTGGCGTTCTTCAGGGCGGCCCAGCCTGCGATCCTCACCGCGTTCTCCACGTCGTCGTCCAGCGCAACCCTGCCCACCACGCTGAAGGTGGCCGAGGAAAACCTCGGCGTTCCGCGGCGCGTCGCGCGCTTCGTGTGCACGCTGGGCGCCACGGCCAACATGAACGGCACGGCGCTGTTCGAGGGCGTCACCGTGCTGTTCCTGGCGCAGTTCTTCGGGGTGGAGCTGAGCCTGGTGCAGCAGGTCACCATCCTGGTGCTGTGCATCCTGGGCGGCATCGGCGCCGCCGGCGTGCCCGGCGGCTCGCTGCCGGTGATCGCCATGATCCTGGTGATGTTCGGCATACCCGCCGAGGGCATCGGCCTGATCCTGGGCGTGGACCGGTTCCTGGACATGTGCCGGACCTGCGTGAACGTCACGGGCGACCTGGTGGGCGCCGTGGTCATCGGCCAGGGCGAGCCCGAGCACCTCGCCGAGGCCGCCTAGCACCGCCCGCCCAGCCGAGCAACGGCGACATTCGGGGCCGGCTGGGGGAAAATGACCGGACCCGCCCATGCGGCGGGCCGCCCGACTCCTCCTAGCCGAAGCCGCCCACCATGAGCACCGCCACGCCGTCCCGCCGCGATCTCGCCAACGCCATCCGCTTCCTGGCCATCGACGCCGTCGAGGCCGCCAAGTCCGGTCACCCGGGCATGCCGATGGGCATGGCGGATATCGCCGAAGTGCTCTGGAACGACTTCCTGCGGCACAACCCGAACAACCCCAAGTGGTTCAACCGCGACCGCTTCGTCCTGTCCAACGGCCACGGGTCGATGCTGATCTACGCGCTGCTGCACCTGTCGGGCTATGACCTGCCGATCGAGCAGCTCAAGAAGTTCCGCCAGCTGCACAGCAAGACGGCCGGCCATCCCGAGTTCGGCCACACCCCGGGGGTTGAAACCACCACCGGCCCGCTGGGCCAGGGTTTGGCGAACGCCGTAGGCATGGCGCTGGCCGAGAAGCTGCTGGCGAACCAGTTCAACCGCCCCGAGTTCGACGTGGTCGACCACACCACGTGGGTCTTCATGGGCGATGGCTGCCTGATGGAGGGTATCTCGCACGAAGCCGCCTCGCTTGCCGGCACCTGGGGCCTGGGCAAACTGGTCGCGTTCTGGGACGACAACCGTATTTCAATCGATGGCGACACGTCGGGCTGGTTCACCGACGACACCGCGGCGCGTTTCGAGGCTTACGGCTGGCAGGTGATCCGCAGCGTCAACGGGCATGACACGGTGGAGATCACCCAGGCCATCAAGACCGCGCTGGCGGAAGCCGACCGGCCCACCCTGATCTGCTGCCGGACCCATATCGGTTTTGGTTCGCCCAACAAGCAGGACAAGGAGTCGGCCCACGGCGCGCCGCTGGGCAAGGACGAGATCGCCGCCACCCGCGCCGCGCTGGACTGGCCCTACGCCCCGTTCGAGATCCCGCAGGCCATCTCCGACGGCTGGCGCGCCGGCAACACCGGCCTGGTGCGGGAGGAGCAGTGGAACCGGCTGTTCGACGGCTATGCCGAGGCGCATCCGGCGCTCGCCGCGGAGCTGGTGCGCCGCTCCCACGCCGAGTTGCCCGAAGACTTCGCCGATGCGGCCAAGGCCTACATCGCCAAGCTGCAGCTCGATGGCCCGGTGGTCGCGTCGCGCAAGGCCTCGCAGATGGCACTGGATGCGTTCGGCCCGCTGCTGCCGGAGCTGATCGGCGGCTCGGCCGACCTCGCCCATTCCAACCTCACGCTCTGGAAGGGCAGCAAGTCCATCACCAGCAACGATGCCAACGCCAACTACGTGCACTACGGCGTGCGCGAGTTCGGCATGAGCGCCATCAGCAACGGCATCGCGCTGCACGGTGGTTTCATCCCCTATGACGCCACCTTCCTGGTGTTCTCCGACTACTCGCGCAATGCGCTGCGCATGTCGGCGCTGATCCCCGCGCGCGCCATCCACGTATTCACCCACGACTCGATCGGCCTGGGCGAAGACGGCCCGACCCACCAGCCGGTCGAACACCTGGCGTCGCTGCGCTACATCCCCAACAACGACGTCTGGCGCCCGTGTGATGCGGTGGAGTCGGCCGTCAGCTGGCAGGCCGCGATTGAACGCGCCGACGGCCCCAGCTGCCTGGTGTTCAGCCGCCAGAGCCTGGCCCACCAGCCGCGCACGGCGCAGCAGCTGGGCGACATCGCCCGCGGCGGCTACGTGCTGAGCGATCCGGGCGAAGCGTCGTTCGACGTGATCCTGATCGGTACCGGCTCGGAAACCGAACTGGCCATGGAGGCGATGCGCCGCCTGGCCGCCGAAGGCATCAAGGCGCGGGTGGTTTCGATGCCCAGCACCAGCGTATTTGACCGCCAGCCGGTGGAGTGGCGCGAAGCCGTGCTGCCGGCATGGTGTCGCAAGCGCGTGGCCGTGGAAGCCGGCGTCACCGGTTTCTGGCACAAGTATGTCGGCCTGGACGGTGCGGTGATCGGCATCGACAGTTTCGGCGCCTCGGCGCCCGCCGACCAGCTGTATCACTTCTTCGGCATCACCGTGGAAGCGGTGGTGGACGCGGCCAAAGCCCTGCGCTAGCGGGGCGACATCCGCCCGGCTCGCTCAGCGACCCGGGCCGGGCGCGCAGAAGGCGCCGTGCAGCGACGCGATGATGTCATGCACCAGGCCGTCGTGGACCGAGTAATAGACGGTCTGCGCTTCGCGTCGCGTGCTGACGAGTTCCTTTTCCCGCAGCACCGCCAGGTGCTGGGACAACGCCGACTGGCTCAGGTCCACCAGGGCGTTGATCTCGCCCACCGACATTTCCCGTTCGATCAGCAGGCACAGCACGCGCAGCCGCTGCGGGTTGGCCATGGCCTTGAGCAGGTCGGCGGCTTCGTTCGCCCGCTCCTTCATCTGCAGGGCGGGGGCGGTGGCGGGGGCGATGGCTGGTGCGGCGGACTTTGCGCTCATTGGCCGGCAGCGCCTTCGACGGCGCGGCCCTGTTCGGACCACGCCTGGAAACCACCGGCAAGCGACAGCGGCTCGGTGAAGCCAAGTCGCAGCAGGGCCTCGGCCGCCAGCGCCGAGCGGCCGCCGCTGCGGCAATAGAGTACGACTGGCTGGTCGCGATGGGCCAGGGCCGGGTCGCGAAGCCCGTTCACCGCCGGATGGCCGTCCACCTCGAACTCCAGCACGCCGCGAGGAATGCTGGCCGCGCCCGGCACATGCCCTTGGGCGAATTCACCGGGCTCGCGCACGTCGATCACCGGCAGGCCGCGCGCCTGCAGGGCCAGCAGTTCGGCCGCGTCAATCTCGCGGATGCGCAACTTGGCCTCGGACACCAGTTGTTGGGCGGTTTGACGCATGTCAGGTCTCCTCTCGGGTTTCGGCCATATTATCATTGAATTCTAATTAAGATCCAGCTAATATACGAACAGCTGGCAACAGCCACCGACGGAAGGGAGAAGAACATGGCGCACATCGTGATCCTGGGAGCCGGCATTGGCGGCATGAGCGCAGCCTACGAGATCCGGGCGAGCCTGCCCAAGCAACACCGGGTCACGGTCGTTGGCGAGGGCCCGCAATTCTCATTCACGCCCTCCAATCCGTGGGTGGCGGTGGGCTGGCGCGAATCGACCGCGATACAGATCACGGTCCAGCCCCACCTGGCCAACAAGGGGATTGAATTCGAAGACGGCGGCGCGGAGCGGGTGGTGCCTGAGGAAAACCATCTGCTGCTGCGCGACGGCCGCCGCCTGGACTACGACTACCTGGTCATCACCACCGGCCCACGCTTGGCATTCGATGAGGTCCCGGGCCTGGGCCCCGAGGGCCATACGCATTCGGTCTGCACCACCCCCCACGCCAGCGAGGCCTGGGCGTCGTACCAGGAATTCCTGAAGGATCCAGGCCCGATCGTGGTCGGTGCCGCCGCCGGCGCCAGCTGCTTCGGCCCGGCGTACGAGTTCGCGATGATCGTCGACGCCGACCTGCGCAAGCGAAAGCTGCGCGACAAGGTGCCCATGACCTACGTCAGCAGCGAGCCCTACATCGGCCACATGGGCCTGGGCGGCGTCGGCGACTCGAAGACGCTGCTCGAATCGGAGCTCCGCCAGCGGCACATCAAATGGATCGTCAACGCAAAGATCCAGAAGGTCGAGCCGGGCATGATGTCGGTGGAAGAGATGGACAGTCGAGGCCAGCTGCACGCCAATCACGAGCTGCCCTTCAAGTTCTCGATGGTGCTTCCCGCCTTCACCGGCGTGGACGCCGTGCGCAGCGCCAAGGACCTGTGCAATCCGCGCGGCTTCGTCAAGATCGATGCGCACCAGCGCAACCCCGCCTACCCCAACATTTATTCGGCCGGCGTCTGCGTGGCGATCCCGCCGGTGGAGGTCACGACCGTCCCGACCGGCGCACCCAAGACAGGTTTCATGATCGAATCCATGGTCACGGCCATCGCGGTGAACATCGCCGCGGAACTGGCGGGCAAGCCGCCCGAAGCCGTGGCTACCTGGAATGCGATCTGCCTGGCCGACATGGGCGACACCGGCGCCGCCTTCGTGGCGCTGCCGCAGATCCCGCCCCGCAACGTCACCTGGGCCAAGGTCGGCAAGTGGGTGCACCTGGCCAAGGTGGCCTATGAAAAATACTTCCTGGCCAAGATGAAGTCGGGCAATACCGAACCGCTGTACGAGAAGTACGTCCTCAAGCTGCTCGGCATCGAGCGGCTCAAGTAACCCAACCCCAAAGGAGATGTCCATGAACCTCGACCGCGCCGTCCTGGCCTTCGCCGGCCTGATGATCCTCGCCAGCGCCGCCTTGTCGTACTTCGTGTCGCCGTACTGGCTGCTGCTGACCGCCTTCGTCGGCCTCAACCTGCTGCAGTCGTCCTTCACCGGCTTCTGCCCGGCGGCGATGATCTTCGGCAAACTGGGCTTCAAGTCCGGCTGCGCCTTCAAGTGAGGTTCTGACATGTCGCCCAAGGTCCGCCTGATTCCGCTGGCCGTCATCGCAGTCGCCCTGCTGGCGGCTTGCGGTGACAAGACGCCGCTGCCGGTGGCATCCGCGCCGGTGCAGTTCGAAACGCTGGAGGTGGCGATGGAGTCCTCGCCGCGCGAACGAGCCTGGGACGGCGTGGTGGAAGCGGTGAACCAGGCGACGCTGTCGGCACAGACGGCCGGCCGCGTGCTGGAGATTCCGTTCGATGTAAACGATTACGTCGAGGCGGGCCAAGTGGTCATCCGGTTCACCGACGTGGAGCAGCTCTCGGTCAGTCGACGCGCATCGGCGACGCTCAGCGCGGCGCAGGCCGACGCGGCCGAGGCCGAACTGGCCTTCGGCAGGACGCAGGCGCTCGTGGCCAAGCAGCTGCTCGCCCGGGCAAGCCTGGACCAGGCCCGGGCCCGACGCGACGCTGCGCGCGCTGCGCTGGAGTCCGCGCGCGCCGGCGTGAGCGAAGCAGGCGAACAGGTGGACTACACCGTCATCAAGGCGCCGTATTCGGGAATCCTGACCGAGCGCCTGGTGGAGGTGGGCGAGTCGGTGCGCCCGGGCCAGCCGCTGGTGTCGGGCCTGTCGCTCGACCAGCTGCGCGTCAACGTGGAGGTGCCGCAGAGCGACATCCAGGCGATACGCGAACACGGCACGGCCACGGTGATCCTGACCGATGGTCGCCGCATCGACGCCACGGGCGTGGTCATCTTCCCCTATGCCGATCCCAAGACCCATAGCTTCCGCATACGCGTGGAGCTGCCCAAGGCCAGCACCGGCCTGCAGCCGGGCATGACGGTCAAGACCGCCTTCAAGACCGGCGACACGGAACGCATCGTGGTGCCGGCCGCCGCGCTGGTGAGCCGCAGCGAAGTGACGGCGGTCTACGCCGTGGATCCGGCCAACCGGGTCAGCCTGCGCCAGGTCCGCATTGGCCACCGCGCCGGCGACCGCGTCGAAGTGCTGGCGGGCCTGTCGGCCGGCGACCGCATCGCGGTCGACCCACTGGCCGCATTGGCTTACCTGACCGCGCAGCGCACGGAGTCGGTCAATGAGTGAGCCGCGCTTCGGTCTCTCCGGACGCTTGGCGCGTTCGTTCCAGGCCAACCCGCTGACGCCCATCCTGGCCATCGCCGGACTGCTGCTGGGCCTGTTCGCAACGCTGGTGACGCCGCGCGAGGAAGAGCCGCAGATCGACGTCACGATGGCCAATGTGATCGTGCCGTTCGCCGGCGCGCCGGCGCAGGACGTCGAGAACCTGGTCAGCTATCCGCTGGAACAGGTGCTGTCGGAGATCGACGGCGTCAAACACGTTTATTCCATCAGCCGTCCCGGCATGGCGCTGATCACGGTGGAGTTCGCCGTGGGCGTGCCGCGCCAGGATGCGCTGGTGCGCCTGTACAACCAGGTTTATTCGAACGCCGACTGGGCGCCCGCCAACCTGGGCGTCGGCCAGCCGCTGGTGCGGCCCATGGGCATCGACGACGTGCCGGTGATGAGCGTCACCCTGTGGACGGACGACCCCGCGCGCGGCGGCACCGAACTGGCCGAGGTCGCGCACACGCTTGAGGCCGAGCTCAAGCGCGTACCGGGCACCCGCGACGTCTACACCATCGGCGCACCGCAGCGCGCGGTGGTGGTGGAACTCGACGCCACGCGGCTCGCCTCCTACGGCATGACCGCCGACGACCTGGCCGGCGCCCTGTCGGCGGCCAACATCGTCCAGCAGGCAGGCGAGCGCGTCACCGCCGACGGCCAGGTGCCGTTGACGGCCGGCCGCTATCTGGCCGATGCCCAGCAGGTGGCCGAACTGGTGATCGGCCTTGATGATGGCCGGCCGCTCTACCTCGACGACGTGGCCACCATCCGCGCGTCGGCCGACCTGCCCACGCAGTATGCCTGGCACTCGGTGCCTGCCGGCCGCGCCGGCCCCGCCACCGGCATCGCGCCGGCGGTCACCCTGGCCATCGCCAAGAAGCCGGGCGCCAACGCCGCCGACATCACCACCGCCATCGCCGAGCGCCTCGAAGGCCTGAAGGCGACGATGATCCCGGACGGGATCCACGCCAGCATCACCCGCGACTACGGCTACACGGCCAACGACAAGGCCATGAAGCTGATCCAGAAGCTGGTGTTCGCCACCGGCGCCGTCGTGCTGCTGGTGCTGTTCGCGCTGGGCTGGCGCGAGGCCATCGTGGTGGGCAGCGCCGTCATCCTCACCTTGGCGTTGACGCTGTTCGCCTCCTGGGCGATGGGCTTCACCATCAACCGGGTGTCGCTGTTCGCGCTGATCTTCTCGATCGGCATCCTGGTGGACGATGCCATCGTCATCGTCGAGAACATCCACCGGCACATGCGCCTGGGCGGCAAGACCCTGCGCGAAGCCATCCCGCCCGCGGTGGACGAAGTCGGCAGCCCGACCATCCTGGCCACCTTTGCGGTCATCGCGGCGCTGCTGCCGATGGCCTTCGTCTCGGGCCTGATGGGGCCGTACATGCGTCCGATCCCGATCAACGCGTCGGTGGGCATGCTGCTGTCGCTGGGCGTGGCGCTGACCGTCACGCCGTGGCTGTCGCTCAAGCTGCTGGCCAGGCATGTGCCGGCGGAAGAAGGCGGCCATGGCGACGGGGCGCTGGTGGGTAAATTACGCCGCGGCTTCGAACGCGTGCTGCGCCCCTTCCTGCATGACGAGCACGGGCGCTCGCGGCGTCGACGCCTGTTCGCGGGCATCGGCCTGGCCGTGGTCGCGGCTGCCGGCCTGGCGGTGGTGCAGCTGGTGGTGCTCAAGATGCTGCCGTTCGACAACAAGTCCGAGTTCCAGGTGGTGGTGGACCTGCCCGAGGGCACGACGCTGGAGCGCACCAACGCGCTGCTGGTGGAACTGGCCGCCGAGGTTTCCACCTTGCCCGAAGTGCTCGACGTCCAGGGCTACGCCGGCACCTCCGGCCCGGTGAACTTCAACGGCCTGGTGCGCCAGTACTACCTGCGCAGCGGCGCCAACGTGGGCGACCTGCAGGTGAACCTGGTGGACAAGCACCAGCGCGATCGCCAGAGCCACGACATCGCCCGCGCCGTCCGTCCCGCCCTGGCGGCCATCGGCAAGCGCTACGGCGCTTCGGTCAAGGTGGTGGAAGTGCCTCCGGGTCCGCCGGTGCTGTCGCCGCTGGTGGCCGAGATCTACGGCCCGGATGCGCAGCGCGCGCGCGAAATCGCCCGCGACCTGCAGGCGCGCTTCAGTGCCACCGAAGGCATCGTTGACGTGGACAGCACGCTGGAGGCGCCCGCGGAACGCGAGCTGGTGGTGGTCGACCGCGTGCGCGCCGCACGCCTGGGCATCACGCAGCAGGCCATCGCCGACGTGTTGGCGCTGGGTGTGGGCGGCCGCGACGTCACGTTCCTGCGCGACGGCGTTTCGAAATACGCCGTGCCGGTGCGCCTGCGCCTGCCGGCTGGCGACCAGGCCAGCCTGGACCAGCTGCTCACGCTGCGCGTTCGCGCCGGCGACGGTCGCCTGGTGCCGCTGTCGGAAGTGGTGACGGTGCAGCGCCTGCCGTGGGAACCGGTGATCTACCACAAGGACCTGCTGCCGGTGGTTTACGTCACCGGCGACGAGGCCGGTGATCTCGACAGTCCTCTTTACGGCATGTTCGACCTGGTGGGCCAGGTGGACGACAAGCCGCTGGCCGGCACCGCGGTCGAGCAGCGCTTTCTCTCGGCGCCCGAAACCGCAGCGGGCTTCTCGATCAAGTGGGACGGCGAGTGGCAGATCACCTACGAAACCTTCCGCGACATGGGCCTGGCCTATTCGGTGGGCCTGCTGCTGATCTACCTGCTGGTGGTGGCGCAGTTCCGCGACTACCTGGTGCCGCTGGTGATCATGGCGCCTATCCCGCTGACCGTGATCGGCGTGATGCCGGGCCATGCGCTGCTCGGCGCGCAGTTCACCGCCACCAGCATGATCGGCATGATCGCGCTGGCAGGCATCATCGTGCGCAATTCGATCCTGCTGGTGGACTTCATCAACCACGCGGTGGCAGGGGGGCAGTCACCCGCCGACGCCGTGATCGAGGCCTGCGCGGTGCGTGCCCAGCCCATCGTCCTGACGGGGCTGGCGGCAATGGCCGGCGCGTTCTTCATCCTCGACGACCCGATCTTCAACGGCCTGGCGATCGCCTTGATCTTCGGAATACTGGTTTCCACATTGTTGACCCTGGTGGTGATTCCGCTGCTGTATTTCATGCTGTTGAAGCGCCGCGCGCTCCAGGAGGTCATCGCATGAGCGACACCACGACACTGGCGTGTCCGCACTGCCACGGCTTGAGCCGTGTCCCGGTGCAGCGCCTGGCGGACGCGCCGTCCTGCGGGCGCTGCCACCAGCCGCTGTTCACGGCGCATCCGCTGGTCCTGGGCGTGGACCATTTCGCCGCCCATGCCGATCGCAGCGAACTACCGCTGCTGGTCGATTTCTGGGCGCCGTGGTGCGGGCCCTGCCAGGTGATGGCGCCGCACTTCGATCGCGCCGCCGCGCAGCTCGAGCCGCAGGTGCGCCTGGCCAAAGTTGACACCCAGTCCGAGCCGACGTTGGGCCAGCGCTACAACATCCGCAGCATCCCGACCCTGGTGCTGCTGCGCCAGGGCCGCGAGATCGCACGTCAGTCCGGCGCCATGGATGCCCCCGGCATCGTGCGCTGGACGCATCAACAGCTGGGCGCCTGATCGTCCACCCATCAAGGGAGTTTCCATGAGCCATTCCTACCCACAGCTGATCGACGACCTCAACGCCGCCATCGCCACGCTGCGCGTCGGCGCGCCGGGCCCGATGAAGGCTTTCGGCGGCCTGGCGCGCGAGGCGCTGGCGCCGGGCGCGCTCGACGTCATGACCAAGGAACTGATGGCCATCGCGATCGCCATCGCCACGCGCTGCGACGGCTGCATCGGCTTCCACGTCAAGGCGGCGATCCGCGCCGGAGCCACCCGCGAGCAGGTGCTCGAGACGGTTTCACTGGCCATCTACATGGGTGCGGGGCCTTCGATGATCTATGCCGCGGAGACGCTGCGTGCGTTCGACGAACTGGGGCCGGCCGGCGGCGAACCCAAGCTATAGCGCGTCGATCGGCAGCTTGAGGTAGCGCACGCCGTTGGCTTCCGGCTCGGGCAGGGCGCCGGCGCGGATGTTCACCTGCACCGCCGGCAGGATCAGCGTAGGCATGTCCAGCGTGGCGTCGCGGGCATTGCGCATGGCCACGTAGCTGGCTTCGTCCACGCCGTCGCGCACGTGGATGTTGCTGCGCTTTTGTTCGGCGATGGTGGTTTCGCAGCGCACCTCGCGGCCGTCCGGGCCGTAGTCGTGGCAGACGAACACCCGCGTGTTGCCGGGCAGTTCGTACAGGCGCTGGATGGACCGGTAAAGCGTGGCGGCGTCGCCACCCGGGAAATCGCAGCGGGCGGTGCCGCCGTCGGGCATGAACAGCGAGTCGCCGGTGAACAGCGCATCGCCGATCAGGTAGGCCACGCTGTCGTTGGTGTGACCGGGAACCGGGATGACGCGGCCCTCGAGCACGCCCACCGCGAAGCGCTCGTCTTCGACGAAAAGGTGGTCGAACTGCGACCCGTCCACCGCGAAGTCCTCGCCCAGGCTGAAGATCGGCCGGAAGGTTTTCTGCACCGTGCGGATGCCCTCGCCGATGGAAAGCACGGCGTCGGGCAGCAGGGGCTTGAGCCAGTGGCCGGCGCTGAGGTGGTCGGCGTGGGCGTGGGTTTCGATGATCCAGCGCACGTGCAGGTCCAGCTTTTTCACCGCGTCGAGCAGCTGCTGCGCCGACGTGGTGGCGGTGCGGCCGGACTTGGGGTCGAAGTCCAGCACCGGGTCGATGATCGCGGCCTCGCGGGTGGCGGGATCGCTGACCAGGTAGGACCAGGTGTTGGTGTCGGCGTGGAAGAAGGGCAGGACGTCGGGTGCTGACATGGACGTGTCTCCAGAAGTCGGACGACCCAGTTTACGACGCCCTGCGCCGCAGGTCAGTTCGCCGTGCGCGACAGCGCCAGCGCCAACAGGCGGGCTTCCAGCTTTTGCCCCAGTCCCGATGGGTCGGCCAAGGCCATGCGCTGCATGGCTTCGGTATCGCTGGCAGGCGGGGCCACCAGCGCACGCAAGAGCAGGCGGACCTTACCGGCCGGACGCGCGCTTTGCTGCTTGAGCCAGGCCAGCGCCGGCACCAGGCGCTGCTCCACCGGCGTGAAGTCACTGCCCATCGGGAAGTCGGGCAGGGAGCCGTCCCGGCGGAACGGCGCCAGCCTTGCCGAAAGACGGTCGGGGCGGTTGCCGGCAGCGCCGGACGGCAGCGCTGCGTCCGCGGCGACTTTGCGTGCAGCGCGCGCCTGGTCGAGCAGGCCCTGCTGGAAGCGCGCGTCGGTGAGCCGCAGCATCGCCAGCACGCAGTCCTCGTCGCTGCGGCCGCGCAGGTCGGCCACGCCATATTCGGTGATGGCGATGTCGCGCAGGTGGCGCGGGATCGTGGTGTGGCCGTAGTTCCACAGGATGTTGCTCGAGGCCTGTCCATCCGTCCCGCGCACCGCACGCAGCATCAGCACCGACCGGGAACCGTGCAGGGCGTGGGCCATGGCCACGAAGTTGTACTGGCCGCCCACTCCCGACACTACCCGACCGTCCTCGAGCCCGTCGGACACGGCCGCGCCCATCGCGGTCATCATCATGCAGGTGTTGAACAGGCGCGAATCGCGGCGCTGTTCGCGCTCCAGCGCTTCGTTGTTGCCGTACAGCTCGTTGATGTGGGAAACGCGGGTCATGCCGATGCCGCGCGCCTGCTCGGCGTCGAGTCCGCGCAGCCAGGCGTAAAGGTCCTTTGAGCCCAGGTAGAAGGCACCATCCAGGTAGCGTCCCTCGAAGGCCAGCCGGGCGTCGTCCTCGGGCGTGCCGGCGTTGCGGTTCAGGCGCGCCATGGCCTCGGGATCGTCCAGAACCCGACGCGAAAGCACGCCGGCCTGCACCAGGCTGCGGAAGCCGTCGTTGACCATCTCGCTGGCGCCGTACAGGCCGAGCCGGAAGGGTTCGACGCCGCCGGTCGACTGCACCAGTTGCGACTTCGCCAGCCCCGGTGACAGGGCTTCGAGCAGCGCAAGGTAGACGTCGTTGCGGGTGTGTCGCAGCACCAGCGCATGGCACAGCGCGTCGGCCAGCGAGCCGATGCCGATCTGCAGCGTGCCGCCGTCGCGCACCAGCGTGCTGGCGTAAAGGCCGATGGCGTAGTCGGCGTCGCTGACCGGTTCGCGTACCAGCGCGAACAACTCGGGCGTGGGCCCGGGCAGGTCCAGCACCAAATCGAAGAAGTCCGCGTCCACCGCGCACGGCCCGTCCAGCCAGGGCAGGTTCGGATCCACTTCGGCGATGAAGTACGGGCGCGGGTTGCCCAGCCGCGCCACTTCGTCCACCAGGTCGAAGGTGAGGTCGGGATTGCAGCTCAGGCTGAGCCGCGTGCCGCCGGGTTCGCGCGCCACTTTCTGCACCAGCGAATTGACGCCGCGCTCGGCCACCGCGCGCGCCACGTGGGTGTAGTTGAGGCTGACGTAGTTGCGCTGCGCCTGCGTCGAGCCCAGCAGTGCGCCCGACTGCATGTAGAACTCCTCGACCTTGATGTTGGCCGGCAGCTGGTCGCGGCGCATGGCCAGCGCGTAGTCCAGCGCCGGGAAGTCCGCGCCGAAGTGGCGGTCGAGGAACGGCGCCAGGAAACGCTGCTGGAGCCCCGAACCCGGCGATGGCGGCGTGAGAGACAGCGCGGTCAGCAGTTCCAGCCTCAGGCCCGGGTCGGCCGCCACGCGCCGGGTGATGGCGTTGAGCAGCCGATGCGGCTTGCCCAGCCCCAGCGGCGCGGCCAGCACGATATTCGCGCCCGCGTGGGCGATCAGACGGTCGACGGCAGCTTCCAGGGAATCGATCGGCGTGGTGGCAGGCATCGGCGCGCCAAGAGTCATGGAACACCAGTATCGCACCGGGGTGCGGGCAGGGCTTGCATTCATGCCCGCCTTCCCATTAGGTTCAACGCCTGAATTGAACTGCGGCTGCGGATGATCAACCTCCAGGACATCACCCGCACCTACTCGGTGGAGGGACAGCACATTCCGGCCCTGGCCGGCCTGGACCTGCAGATCGGGCGCGGCGAGCATCTCGCCATCACGGGCGCCTCTGGATCGGGCAAATCAACGCTGCTCAACATCCTGGGCTGCCTGGATCGCCCCAGCACGGGCCGCTACCGGTTCGAGGAGGCGGATGTCTCGACGCTCGACGATGACGCCCTGAGCGAGCTGCGCAACCGCCGCATCGGCTTCGTGTTCCAGTCCTTCCACCTGCTGTCGCGGCTGAGCGTGCTCGAGAACGTGCTGTTGCCGCTGCGCTATTGCCTGCACCCCGTGAGCGGGGTCGAGGCTTACGCGCGTGAGCTGCTCGAACGCGTCGGCCTGGCCGATCGCATGGCGCACCGGCCGCAGCAGCTGTCGGGCGGCCAGCAGCAGCGTGCCGCCATCGCCCGGGCGCTGCTGCTCAAGCCGACCCTGCTGTTGGCGGACGAACCCACCGGCAACCTCGACTCCAAGACCGCGGCCGACGTGCTGGGGCTCTTTGCCGAGCTGCACCGGGACGGCCAGACCGTGGTGCTGGTGACGCACGATCCCGACGTGGCCGAGCGCGCGCCGCGGCAAGTGCGCATGCGCGACGGCAGGGTGGACCATGATTCGGGGCCTTGAAGCCGTGCTGGCCTTGGCGCTCGCCGCCACCGGGGCGCAGGTGCAGGCTGCGCGCCCGGTGTTGCTCAGCGGCGTAGTGCACGCGCCCGAGGCTGAACTGATCCTCGCGCCGATGTCCGAATCAAGCCCCGTGACCTTGCGCTATCTCCTCCCTGAAGGCACCGAGGTCAAGGCTGGGGACTCGCTGGTGCGCATTGATCCCGGTGCGGCCCTTGCCCAGCAGCAGACGCTCAAGGTCCAGGTGTTGCAGACCCGCGCCAGGATCGCCAAGGAGCTGGCGGAGCTGGCCGTGCGTGAACTTGACGCCCAGCTGGCGCAGGTGGATGCCGAAGCGGCGCTCGCCATTGCCCATGTGGATGCCGCCATCCCCCCCGATTACATCGCCCGCATCGACGTAGACCGCTATGCCGGCGAACTGGCGCGCGCGAAGCGGGAATTCGCACTCAAACAGGAAGAGTTGGGTGCTGCGCGCCAGGCCATCACCCGGCGCCGCGCCGACGGCGACCTTGAGATGGCGAAGATGCAAACCGACCTGGACTACGCGGCCTCGGTGATCGCATCGGCCGAGCAGCGGGCCGAGGGAGCCGGCGTGGCCAGCCTGAACTTCAATCCCAACACCGGCCAACGCTACGAAGAGGGCGGCACCGCCAACGCCGGCGAAGCCATCGGGCAACTGGTGCGGTCTGGGGCGCTGGGGGTGCGTGCCTTTGCGCTCGAACCCGACCGGCGCGGCCTGGCGGTCGACCACGCCGTGAACCTGAGCTTCGACGCCGTACCCGGGTCTTTGCTGCAGGCCCGAATCACGGGCGTCGGCAGTACGCCGCAGGCCAAGGCCGAATGGGGGAGTGGACGTTACTTCGTGGTGGACATCGCTCTTCCCGACGGCCACGGCCTGCCGCTTCGGCCCGGCATGAGCGTGCGCGTCACTGCGCCGGCGGCAGGCACCGGGGGTTCGCCATGATCCGTTCCGCCACGCTGTTGCTGGTACTCGCTGCGGGCTCCGCCGCCGCCGACGTGCTGACGCTGGAGGGCGAGGTGGCGGCGCTCAGCAGCGCGCCCATCTCGCCGCCCTCGGTGCGCAACGCCTGGAATTTCCAGATCACCCAGCTCGCCGCCGACGGCGCCCTGCTCAAGAAGGGTGAACCAGCCGTCACGTTCGACGGCACCGATCTGCAGCGTCAGCTGATGGATGCCCAAGGGCTGCTCAAGCAGAAGCAGAGCGAGGAATCAAAGATCCTGCTGGACCTGGCCGAACGCCAGCGCACCGAGCGCCTGGCCACGGCCGAGCAGGCCGCCACGCTGGACAAGGCGCGCCGCAAGGCCGACCAGCCCGCCGACATCATTCGTTCGGTGGACTACCGCAAGCTCGTGATCGAGCGTGAGCGCGCCACGCGCCGCGATGCCCTGGTGCGCCAGCGCGAAGTGCTCGCCCGCCGGCAGCGAGAGGCCGAACGCGCGCTTGTGGCCGCAGAGGTTGCCCAGGCCAGCAACGACGTGGACGAACTCACGCGCGCGCTTGCCTCGCTTTCCGTGCCGGCGCCGCGCGATGGCGTGCTGGTGGTCAAGAGCAACTGGCGCGGCGAACGCTACGAGGTGGGCGGCCAGGCCTTCATGGGCCAGCGCGTGGCGGAAATGCCCGATCCGTCTACGCTGGTGGTGCGCGCCACGCTGGCCGAACGCGACATGCTGCGCATCGCCGTGGGCCTTCCAGCGCGGGTGCAGGTGCAGGGTGGAGCGGGGCAGCGACTGTCGGGCCGGGTGGCTGAACTGGGCCGCACCGTGCGCAGCAAGTCGCGCTTGTCGCCGATGCCCGTGATCGACGTGCTGCTGCGCCTGGACGGCGACACCACCGGGCTCAAGACCGGCATGCCGGTGTCGGTCCAGATCACCGTTCCTGCCGCCGGCAAGGCGGTGGCGCCGTGAGGCGGCTTGCCCTGGTCGCCCTCGCGCTGCTGCTGGCTGGCTGTGGCGGCGACGACGGCGCGGTGGTGGCCAGCGAGGTCGTGGCCACGGGGGCGGTCGATTTCTCGGTCCGTGCCCAGGGGGAGCTCAAGGCAGCCAAGGCGACACCGCTGCGCGTCCCAGGCCAGAATTTCGCGCGCCGCCAGCTGCTGTGGATGCTGCCCGACGGCAGCCCGGTGAAGGCCGGCGATCTGGTGGCGCGCTTTGGAGCGGCACAGTCCAAGCTCGAACTCGACAAGGCCTTGATCGACCTGCAGCGCAACGCTTTGGCGCGGGCGAACAAGGAAAGCGAATTGGAAGTGGGGCTCGACCGCGTGGAGGTGGAGCTGGCCCAGGCCGAATCGGCGCTGGCCATCGCCCGCCGGTACGCGCGCGCCGATTTCGAGGCGCTGGCGCGCAACGAAGTGCTGGATGCGGTGGAGGACGAAGAGTTCCTGACCGAGAAGACCGGGGTGCTGCGCTGGCGGCAGGACCAGTCGGCCGAGCGCGGCACCGCCGAGATCAACCTGCTTGGCGTGCAGCGCGGCACGCTGGAGGCTGGCGCGGCAAACAAGCGCGGCGACCTGGATGCCCTGGAGCTGCGTGCCGCCCACGACGGCATTTTCATGCTGGCGACGGGCTGGAGCGGTGAGCTGCCGCGCATTGGTGAACAGATGTGGGCCAGCGCGGAATTCGCCAACCTGCCGGACGTCGAGGCCCTGGAGGTCGAGCTGCGCCTGCCGCAACAGGAGGCGCAGGGTCTGGCCGTGGGCCAGAAGGTGGAACTTACGCCAATGGGCTATCCGGAACAGCAGGCCGTGGGCGAGGTCACCTGGATAGCCAGCGCGCCGCGCGCGGTGAGCCGACAGAATCCAGCCAAGTTTGTTTCGGCCAAGGTGAGCGTCCCGGTGGCAGCGGCCAAGCAACATGCGTGGGTCCCGGGGCAGGCGTTCACCGGACGCATCACCCTGCTGTCTGCCGCGCAGGCGACCACCGTTGCCAACGTGGCCCTGCTGGGCGAAGGCGAGCAGGCGTTCGTGACGGTTCTCGAAGGGGCCAAGCCCGTGCGGCGCGCGGTGACGCTGGGCGTGCGTGGGCCCGCGCGCACCCAGGTGCTGACGGGCCTCGAAGCCGGCGAGCGCGTGCTGCTGGCCCAGGACATTCCCGGCAAAAGCGAAGAAGCCGGGGCGCCGCCATGATGCCCTGGCGTCACGTCACCGACCGCACGGCCTGGCGCGAGGCATTCGAGGAGCTGGCGCGCCGCAAGCTGCGCACCGGACTCACCCTGCTGGGCCTGGTGTTCGGCGTCGGCTCCATCGTCGCCATGCAGGCCGTGGGCGAAGGCAGCCGGCGCGAAGCGCTGCGGCTGGTCGAGGGCCTGGGTTTGACCAACCTGGTGGTGGAAGCCAAGACTTTCGACGAAACCACGCTGCGCGAGCTGCGCGCCCGGAGCCAGGGCTTGACGCGATCAGACGCCGAGGCGGCGCTTGAAGTGGTGCCCGGCGCCTTGAAGATGGCCGCCGAGAAGCGCGTGCGCACCGACGCCGTGGCCAGTGACCACGCCACCAGCGACGCCCAGGCCAGCGCCATCTCGCCCAGCTTCTTCGAGCTCGGTTCGCTGCGTATCGCCCAGGGACGGGCGCTGACGCAGGCGGACGACGACGCACTGGCTGCGGTGGCCGTGCTGGGTCACCAGGCTGCGCGCAGCCTGTTCCCGCAGGGGAATGCCGTGGGCCAGTACGTCAAGGTCAACCACGCCTGGCTCGAAGTGGTGGGCGTGCTGGTCGACCGCGACCTCAGCGCCGATCTCTTCCAGGGCGTGCCGCTGGGCCTGGAGAGCAACCGGGTGTTCGTGCCGCTGGCCTCGGGGCTGGCGCGCTTCCGGCGCCAGCCCATGGAAGACGAGGTCGACCGTATTCTGGTGCGGGTGGACGCGCCCGAACGCATCGGCGAGGGCGCACAGGTGTTGGCGGCGCTGCTGCGGCAGCGCCACGCCGACGTCGACGACTACAGCCTGGTGATCCCTGCGCAGCTGTTTGCCCAGCACCAGCAAACCCAGCGCATCTTCCGCGTGGTGATGAGCGCCATCGCCGGTGTCAGCCTGCTGGTGGGCGGCATCGGCATCATGAACATCATGCTGGCGAATGTGCTTGAGCGTCGGCGCGAAGTGGGCCTGCTGCGCGCCCTGGGCGCCCGCCGCGTGGACGTGGTCGCGCAGTTCCTGCGCGAGGCGGCGGTGATCTGCGTGGCCGGCGCGCTGCTGGGCGTCGCCTTCGGCGTGGCGCTGGCCTATGCCATCGCCGCGCTGGCGGGCTGGGACGTGGCCTGGGCACCGCTGCCCATTCTCGCGTCGGTGCTGCTTTGCACGACGGTCGGCTTGGCTTTCGGCGTGTATCCGGCCAAGCAGGCTGCCGATCTCGACCCCATCGCCTCGCTGCGGACCGAGTAGGCCGGCCGACGCTTAACGCTCGACGATCCCCTTGCCATCGACCAGCCTGAACCGGAAGCGATACGAAAGCTTTACCGCGACTTGCCGGGTGGCCACATCATCGCCTGCGCAATCGTCGTTCTTTGTGGCGCCGACGGGATAAGTGCAAATGGTCGCTGCCAGGAACTCCCAGTCGGCTACCGCTTTGCTGGCGGCCTCCAGGAATTCGGCCCGAGGTGGCTGCCCACTGCGCGGGCAGTCGGGGGTGTCAAATACGGGTGAGCTCGAAGGCACCGCACCGCCTTCATCGATCACGATTGCGAGGCAGACCGTCTGGTCGGGGAGGGCCAGGCCAACGAGTGCTTCCGGGTATACCGGCGGCGGATTGCGCAGCACCGGCGCAGGGAACAGGAATTGCTGGTTTTCGGGCATCTCCACCGCACCTGACATCGGCGGAATGATCAGGCCGGCATCAACCTCAGCCACCAGGTGTTTGCCTGCGCAGCCCGCGACAAGGGCCATCGAAAGGGCGACTCCAAGGGCTTTTTCGGTCCTGCCCATCGTGGACCTGTCAGTGGGCGGTATCGAGGGCGCCGTTGAGCAGCGCGGCCAGCCGCGCGCCGGCCTGGCGCACGCGCGCTTCCGCGGTCGGGCGGTGCAGGTCGAGGTAGGCGTCGGTGATGCGGCGCTTGGGCGGATACAGCGAGTTGCTGGTGATCAACCGGCACGATTCAAGCGTCCACTCCGCCGCCGGATTGTCCGCCGCCAGCCGGGTGCCCTCGGGCAGCGGGCTCTGCAGCAGCTTGGCGGTGTACGCGGCGTTGTCGAGGTTGGCGCTGCGCAGCAGCCAGTAATCCCAGACGCCGTGCATGTTGGTGCCTTCGCCCTTGGGCGATCCTTTGCCGCGGTAGTTGAGCTGGAAATCGTTGCCGCCGCGGTCCGACGCCAGGCCCGCGTGCATGGGCTGGTGGGCGTCGCCAACGAAGTGGACGATGAACTTGAGCGCATCCCGGCGCGCCTGCAGCGGCTGGCTGCGGTCGGCCAGGATGGCGCGCTGGGCGTTGATGGCGCCGATCACGCAATTGCCATCAGGGCAGTCTCGCGCCGGAACGTAGTTGCAGCCCTTGTCGGGAAAGTTCACGTAGTGCCAGCGGCTGCTGCGTTCACCCAGCGGGTTGCCGGTGCTGCGGCTCTGGGCACGGATCTCGTCGGCCCAAGTGGAGACGCCCGCCAGGGTGGGCTCGGTTTCACCCGCCAGCAGGCGTGCCACTTCCGCGCGTGTGGCGGGCGTGAGGTCACGCTCGGCCAATTCGCCAACCAGCTGGTGGCCCTGTTTGCTCCAGCCGAAGGCCGGCGCAGCGAGGGCCAGGAGGATAACGGCGGAAATCAGTCTGTTCATGGCCGCCGACTCTACCCCAGCGGCCATGAACCTTGCCAGCTTCAAACGGTCAGAACTGCCAGACGAAGGCGGCGCCGTAGACCATCGGGTCGATGTTGACGGTGCCGACGCTGGCGCCATTCACCTTCACGTCGGTGTCGATGTCGATCCAGCGGGCGTCCACTCGCAGCCACTTCTTGTCGCCAACCGCGAAATCAACGCCGGCATGGGCGGCCAGGCCCCACGAATTGTCCAGGTCCAGGTTGGCGCCGGCCAGCGGGCCGGTGGTTTCCTGGCTGAAGAAGATCGTGTAGTTCACGCCCGCACCAATGAAGGGTTTGACCTTTTCGCTGCCGTTGAAGTGGTACTGCAGGCTCAGGGTCGGCGGCAGGTGCTTGGTGGAACCGGCTTTCACGCCATTGAGGTCAATGTCGTGCTGGAAGGGAAGCGACGCCAGGATTTCGATGCCCCAGTTGTCGCGGAAGAAATATTCGCCGGTGATCGTCGGGCGCCAGTTGTCGCCGACATCGGCGTCCAGCGCACCGCCGGCCAAGCTGCCGTTGCCGGACTTGGGCGAAACGACGTGGGCACCGAGGCCAAAGGTCCAGTCGCCGGCCTGTTGGGCCAGGACGGGGGTGGCAAACAGCAGGGCGGCCGTGGCGGCCAGAGGAGCAAGTACTTTCAGGGTCCGCATGGCGGGTCTCCGGTTGGGAACTGGCGCCAGTGTCCGCCCCCCTGCGGCGGGACCACTTGAGGCGCGTCAAATCGGCTGCCGCTGGGACTCAGGCCCCGGGGTTGCTAAAATCGGCAGTCTTCCACCCAACCCGCCGGCCCTCGCCGGTTCAGGAGCCTGCATGTCCATCAAGGTCGCCATCAACGGCTACGGCCGCATCGGTCGCAACATCCTGCGTGCGCTGTACGAAGCCAACCGCAACCACGAGATCACCATCGTGGCCATCAACGACCTGGGCGACGCCGAGACCAACGCGCACCTGACCCAGTACGACACCGCCCACGGCAAGTTCCCGGGCACGGTGGAAGTGGACGGCGGCGACCTGATCGTCAACGGCGACCGCATCAAGGTCTGCGCCGAACGCGATCCGTCCAAGCTGCCTTGGGGCGCGCTGGGCGTGGACGTGGTGCTGGAGTGCACCGGCCTGTTCACCAGCAAGGCCAAGGCTTCGGCGCATATCACCGCCGGCGCGAAGAAGGTGATCATTTCGGCGCCGGGCGGCAGCGACGTGGACAACACCATCGTCTTCGGCGTCAACCACGCCAAGCTCAAGGCGTCCGACACGGTCATTTCCAACGCCTCGTGCACCACCAACTGCCTGGCGCCGCTGGCCATGGTGCTCAACGAGAAGATCGGCATCGTGCACGGCCTGATGACCACCATCCACGCCTACACCAACGACCAGGTGCTCACCGACGTCTACCACAGCGACCTGCGCCGCGCCCGCAGCGCCACCATGTCGCAGATCCCGACCAAGACCGGCGCCGCCGCCGCGGTCGGCCTGGTGTTGCCCGAGCTCAACGGCAAGCTCACCGGCTTCTCGATGCGCGTGCCGACCATCAACGTCTCGGTGGTGGACCTGTCGTTCGTCGCCGCGCGCGAAACCACCAAGGCCGAAATCGACTCGGTGCTCAAGGCCGCTTCGGAGGGTCCGCTCAAGGGCATCCTGGGCTTCAACACCAAGCCGCTGGTGTCGATCGACTTCAACCACGACCCGCACAGCTCGATCTACGACAGCACGCTCACCCAGGTGATGGGCGGCACGCTGGTGAAGGTGTGCGCGTGGTACGACAACGAGTGGGGCTTCTCCAACCGCATGCTCGACACCACGCTGGCGCTGATGGCCGCGAAGTAAGCGGCGCTGCAGCAAGACCCTGCACGAAAGCCCCGGCCTGGCCGGGGCTTTTTGTTGGTTCTTCTCCCAAGTCAGGGATTTTGCCAGCCTTGCCTCTGGCGCGGGCATCACCGCGGCAGCGAGGGTCTCTTTGCACTCGGTGAAGCTTTTTATCTCCTGCAAAGAGACCCTCGCTGCCACGGCAATGCCGGTAGGTAGCTGAACGGGTCGCTGATCGGCGAGACGGTTCGGTCGCCGCGCTTTGCTTGCGCCTGTGACGGTTGGTTCCTTCCCAGGACATTTTTCCGCCGAGCGGGTTTGGTTGACCCGTCGCACGCTTCGAGGCCGTGTACGGCCTAGCGCGGCGCGTCCCTACGGACACTTTTAGGTGGAGTCAGCGCAAGCCCGAGTGTGCGGGCCAGTCCCGAGTCCTCGTCTTTCCAATGCTGGGAGAAAGGCTGCAATCGCATGTAGCGCGCCTTCGGCTGATCGGTTTGCACCGGCGGCCTCAATCCTGCGCGGACGATCGCTTTTGGCCACGGTGTGCCCAAGGGATCCGTGGCGCCGCCCTGCGATGCAGTAGCTCGCCGAAGTGGAGGCAGGAGGCCGGAACGGCGAGCCACTGCATTGCAGGGCGGTGCTGCCTCGAAGCTCCGGTGTGCGGCTTTTCGTGGACCCGGCCAAGCCGACACTCCCTTCACTTGGGAGAAGAACCTTTTTGTTTCAGGGGGCGTCGCCGGGCAGGCCGGCACCGGCGGCGGATCGGCGCAGGCGGTCGTTGACCGCCAGCCAGTCGCGGGACTGCGGCGGGCGCTGCGCCAGCAGCAGGTTGGCGCCCACGGCGTCCAGCGCCCGCAGGGCGGCGTACAGGCCGTGCGCGTAGCCGTCGGCGTGGTCGGGCAGGGCGGTGCCGTGCAGGCCGTCGGGCAGGGTGCCCAGCGCCAGCACGGCCACGCGCTTGCCCAGCGCCTCCTGCAGGCGGGCTTCGGCCACCAGCGCGTCGCGCGGCAGCAGCAGCAGCGCGGTACGCGGCGCGTAGTGCGCGTCCAGCGTGCCCGAGGCACGCGGGCTCTGGTCGTCGCCGCCCTCGGCCACGTTGCCCACCAGCGCTTCGATCTGCGCGCGCGTGATGCGGCCCGGCCGCAGGATGCGCGGCGTGCCGCCGGACAAATCCAGGATCGTGCTTTCGATGCCGACTTCGCATTCGCCGCCGTCCAGCACCACGGGCACGGCGTCACCGAACTCGTCGCGCACGTGGGCGGCTGTGGTGGGGCTGACGTGGCCGAAGCGATTGGCCGACGGCGCCGCCAGGCCGCCGTCGAAGGCCTGCAGCAGCGCCAGCGCCATGGGATGGGACGGGCAGCGCAGGCCCACCGTGGCCTGGCCGCCGGTGACTTCGTCGGGAACGCCCGGCTGCTTGCGCAGGATCAGGGTCAGCGGGCCGGGCCAGAACGCGGCGGAGAGGATGCGCGCCGCGTCGGGAACGTCGCGCGCCCAGCGATCAAGCTGGCCGGCATCGGCCACGTGCACGATCAGCGGATGGTCGGCCGGACGGCCCTTGAGGGCGAAAATGCGGCGCACGGCGTCGGGGCGCGAGGCGTCCGCCGCCAGGCCATACACCGTTTCGGTGGGCAGGCCGATCGCTTCGCCGCGGCGCAGGGCGGCCAGTGCTTCGGCCATCGGTTCGCTCACGGGGTCCTCCGGTACTCGTTGCGCAGCAGGCCATAGAGGATGGAGTCGGCGAACTCGCCGCCCACCCGCCAGCGGTTGCGCAGCAGGCCCTCGCGCTGGAAGCCCAGGCGCTCGGTCAGCTGGCACGAGGCCACGTTGCGCGGATCCACGTCCGCTTCAATCCGCTCCAGGCCCAGCGTGTCGAAGCCGAAGTCCAGCGCACGGCGCACGGCTTCGGTGGCCAGGCCCCGGCCCTGCCGCGACGGCATCAGCGAATAGCCCAGCTCGGCCCGATGCAGCGGCCCGCTGAGCGAAAACAGTGCCGTGGTGCCGATGAAGCGGTCGTCGTCGCGATCGGCCATCGCCCAGCCGTAAACCGACGGCGGCCCCCAGCCGATGCGCTCCACCAGCCAGGCCTGGGCCTGCGCTGGATCGGTCCAGGCCTCGAAGCTCCAGAACCGGGTCACCCGGGGATCGCTGAACATCGCGAAAACCTCCGGGGCATCGTCCATCCGCAGCGGCCTGAGGCGGGTGCGCGCGCTCTCGAGGACGGGCAGGGTCTGGGGGATGTCGGGCATGGCGCATTCTCACATGGCCCCGCCGGGTTTGCCCCCGGCCCGCCGCGCGGGGGAAAATGCCCGATTCCCCGAATCCGGAGCACCTGCATGACCCTCCTGCGAATGGCTGACCTCGACCTGGCCGGCAAGCGCGTGCTGATCCGCGAAGACCTCAACGTGCCGGTGAAGGATGGCGTGATCACCTCCGAGCAGCGCATCACCGCCGCGCTGCCGACGATCCGCCTGGCGCTGGCGAAGGGCGCGGCCGTAATGGTCACCTCGCACCTGGGCCGGCCCAAGGAAGGCGTGTGGACGCAGGAAGACTCCCTGGCGCCCGTCGCCGCCCGCCTTGCCGAACTGCTGGGTCGCGAGGTGCCGCTGCTCAAGGACTGGACCGACGGCGTGCAGGTGCAGCCCGGTCAGCTGGTGCTGCTGGAGAACTGCCGCATGAACGTCGGTGAGAAGGCCGACGACGAAGTGTTGTCGAAGAAGTACGCCGCGCTGTGCGACGTCTACGTCATGGACGCCTTCGGCACCGCGCACCGGGCGCAGGCGTCCACCCACGGCGCCATCCGCTTCGCCAAGGTCGCCTGCGGCGGCCCGCTGCTGATGGCTGAACTGGACGCGCTGGCCAAGGCGCTGCTGGCGCCCGCGCGCCCGCTGATCGCCATCGTCGCCGGCTCCAAGGTCAGCACCAAACTCGAGCTGCTGTCGGCCCTGGTGTCGAAGGTGGACCAGCTGATCGTCGGCGGCGGCATCGCCAACACCTTCATTGCGGCCATGGGCCACCCGGTGGGCAAGTCGCTGTGCGAGAACGACCTGCTCGACACCGCGCGCCAGATCATCGCCGACGCCAAGGCGCGCGGCGCCGACATCCCGATCCCGACCGACGTGGTGGTGGCGACGGCGTTCGCGGCCGACGCACCGGCCACCGTGAAGGGCGTGGCCGACGTCGGCCCGGACGACATGATCCTGGACATCGGCCCGGACACGGCCGCCCGCTACGCGGAGATGATCAGGCACGCCGGCACCGTGATCTGGAACGGCCCGGTGGGCGTGTTCGAATTCGATGCCTTCGGCAGGGGTACGGAAATTCTGGCGCACGCCATCGCCGATTCGGACGCGTTCTCGATCGCCGGCGGCGGCGACACGCTGGCCGCGGTGGACAAGTACGGCGTCGCGGCGGGCATGAGCTACATCTCCACCGGCGGCGGCGCGTTCCTGGAGTTCTGCGAAGGCAAGGAGCTGCCGGCGGTGACCGCGCTCAAGGCACGGGCGGCCTGAGGTGGCAACGATCTTCTTCGACCTCGACGGTACCCTGATCGATTCGGCGGTGGGCATCACGCGCTGCGTGGCGCACGCGCTGGAACAGATGGGCGAACCGGTGCCGCCGCAGGCGCAGCTGCGGCGCTGGATCGGCCCGCCGCTGCGCGACAGCTTCGGCCCGCTGCTGGCCGACGACGCGCGCATCGAAGAAGCCGTGCAGCACTACCGTGACCGCTTCGAGACCCACGGCTGGGCCGAGCACGAGATCTACGAAGGCATCGGCGAAGTGGTGTTGGCGCTGTCCGGCGCCGGCCACCGGCTGGCCGTGGTGACCGCCAAGAACGAACCGCACGCCCGCAAGATCATCGCCCACCTGCCGTTTGGCCACGCGTTCGAGGAAATCATCGGCGCCACGCCCTGCGGCCGGCTCAGCCACAAGCCCGAGCTGATCGGCGAAGCGTTCGCGCGTCTCGGCCCGCCCGCCGGGGACACCTGGATGATCGGAGACCGGCACATGGACATCGATGGGGCCCGCCACCACGGCATCGGCTCGGTGGGCGTGCTGTGGGGCTTCGGGGGCGAGGAAGAGCTGCGCGCCGCCGGCGCCACCCACCTGGCCTCGCGGCCCGACGACCTGCGCGGTCTTTTCGCGCTCTGAAATCGATTGCAGGACACACGGGGACGGTCCATGTGCTGTGCTAGCGTTACCGGTACAGCCCCCAAGCAAGAGCCCCATGAACCACGACCCGCGCCGCACCAAGATCCTCGCCACCCTCGGTCCCGCCACCGACGCCCCCGGCGTCCTGGACGAACTGGTGCGCGCCGGCGTCAACGTGGTGCGGCTGAATTTCTCGCACGGCACGCCGGAACACCACGCGGCACGGGTGGCGGCCGTCCGCGAGGCGGCGACGCGCCAGGGTCGCGAGGTCGGCATCCTGGCCGACCTGCAGGGACCGAAGATCCGCATCGAGAAATTCGAAGAAGACAAGGTGCTGCTGCGCACCGGCCAGGAATTCACCCTGGTTTGCCGCGCCGATGCGCCGCTGGGCGACAGCACCCAGGTGGGCGTGAGCTACCTGGGCTTGGTGGACGATGTGCACGCCGGCGACACGCTGCTGCTCGACGACGGCCTGATGGCGGTGCAGGTGATCGCCGTGGAAGGCGACCGCATCCGCACCCGGGTCCTCACCGACGGTGCGCTGTCCAATCGCAAGGGGCTCAATCGGCTGGGCGGCGGCCTGTCGCTGGGCGCGCTCACCGACCAGGACAAGCTGCACATCCAGATCGCCGCCGGGCTGGGCGTGGACTTCATCGCGGTGTCGTTCTGCCGCTCCGCCGCCGACATGGACGAGGCCCGCGCGCTGGCGCGTGCCGCCGGCAGCGACGCGTTCCTGGTGGCGAAGATCGAGCGCGCCGAGGCCATCGAGAACCTGGTGGAGATCACCATCGCCTCGGACGTGGTGATGGTGGCGCGCGGCGACCTCGGCGTGGAAATCGGCGACGCCGAACTGCCCGGCCTGCAGAAGAAGATCATCCGCACCGCGCTCGAACACAACCGGGTGGTGATCACCGCCACGCAGATGCTGCAGTCGATGGTGGACAACCCCATTCCCACCCGCGCCGAAGTGCTGGACGTGGCCAACTCGGTCATCGACGGCACCGATGCGGTGATGCTGTCGGCCGAAACCGCGTCGGGCAACTACCCGGTGAAGGCGGTCGAGGCGATGGTGCGCATCTGCCTGGGCGCCGAACGGCAGTTCGACCACGACACCGACTTCGAGAAGGCGCCGCGCAACCTGCAGGCCGCCGACCAGGCCATCGCCATGGCCAGCATGTTCCTGGCCGAACACATCAAGGTGCGCGCGATCATCGCGCTCACCGAGTCGGGCGGCACGGCGCGCTACCTGTCGCGCTTCCGCAGTTCGGTGCCTATCTACGGGCTTTCGCGCCACGACGGGGCGCGGCGCCGGATGGCGATGATCCGCGACGTGTTCCCGATCCACTACGACAGCCAAGGCCAGGCGACCCGCGAGGCCGCCCGCGGCGCCATCCTCCAGCTGTTCGAAGCCGGTGCGTTGGCCGAGGGCGACAGCGTCATGATCACCAGCGGCGACCACATGGAGCTGCACGGCGCCACCAACACCCTGCGCCTGCTCAAGGTCGGCCCCGCCGGCAAGGCCGAAGGCCTGGGCGAGCTCTGAGCCCGGGCAGGGGGCTTGGGCTATAATCCGGGGTCCATCAGCACATTCCGGGGAACACCCATGAGCATCGACCAACTCGCCGAAACCGCCCAGGCCATGGTGGCCCCGGGCAAGGGCATCATCGCCATCGATGAGTCCAACGCCACCATCAAGAAGCGCTTCGACGGCGTCGGCATCGAATGCACCGAAGACAATCGTCGCGCTTACCGCGAGATGCTCCTGGGCACCCCCAAGCTGAGCGACTACATTTCCGGCGCCATCCTGTACGACGAAACGCTGCGCCAGAGCACCAAGGCCGGCGTGCCGTTCACCAAGCTGATGATGGACAACGGCATCCTGCCGGGCATCAAGGTGGACATGGGCACCAAGCCGCTGGCCGGTTTCCCGGGCGAGCTGGTCACCGAAGGCCTCGACGGCCTGCGCGAGCGCCTGAAGGAATACGCCAAGCTCGGCGCCAGGTTCGCCAAGTGGCGCGCCGTGATCACCATCGGCGAAGACTCCCCGTCCGGCACCTGCATCGACTCCAACTGCCACGCCCTGGCCCGCTACGCGGCCCTGTGCCAGGAAGCCGGCATCGTGCCCATGGTCGAGCCCGAAGTGCTGATGGACGGCGAGCACGACATCGACACCGCCTACGAAATCACCGAAGTCACGCTGCGCTCACTGTTCGGCGCCCTCTACGAGCACAACGTCATGCTCGAGGGCACCATCCTCAAGGCCAGCATGGTCGTGTCGGGCAAGGACTGCCCTGAACAGGCCAGCGTCGAGGAAGTGGCCGAGATGACCCTGCGCTGCCTGAAGTCGGCCGTGCCGGCCAGCCTGCCGGGAATCGTGTTCCTGTCGGGCGGCCAGAGCGACGACGACGCCACCTCCCACCTGGACGCCATGAACCGCATGGGCGCCATGCCCTGGCCGCTGAGCTTCAGCTACGGCCGCGCCATGCAGTCGGCGGCGCTCAAGACCTGGTCGAAGAACCTGACCGGCAACATCGCCGCCGCCCAGCAGACGGTGTACGGCCGCGCCAAGGCCAACGGCCTGGCCGCCCTGGGCAAGTGGACCAAGGGCGGCTGATCTCCCTCGCCAAGGGTTCGAAGGACGCCGGCCTTTTGCCGGCGTTTTTCATCAAGGCCACCCTCACGCTCCGATGCAGTGTCCTTGGTGATCCCAGCCAATCATCGAGCGGGCGTGTCAACGCCTGTTGCCCGGCCGCGTTTGAGGACTTCCAGAGGATGCAGCCGCGGCCTCAGGCCTGCACGCCGGCATGACGCGCCGGCCGTACAATCACGGAACCTTTAAGCGGGGCCTGGGTCCCATTCCCGCGACGCGTCCCTCCGCCCTCGGCTGCTTCGCGAAGACCGCGACACGCCAACCCCGACCCCAAAGAATCCGACACCCGATGACCCCGAGCCTGCGCCTCCTCCTGCTCCTCCTGACCGCCCTGCTGGTCCTTGCAGGCTGCAGCGCCGAGCCGCCTGCCGCCAACCGGGCGCCGCCGGCCACGGTCACCACCACCGCGGTGGCCAGCAAGCCCTGGAGCGACGCCATCGAGGCCCTGGGCACCGCCCGAGCCAACGAATCGGTGATGCTCACCGCCAAGGTCACCGAGACCGTGGTGCGGGTGAACTTCGAGGACGGCGATCTGGTGGAGGCCGGCGACGTGCTGGTGGATCTGTCGGGTCGCGTCGAAACGGCAGGCTTGGCCGAGGCCGCGGCGGCGTTCCGCGAAACGCAGAAGCAGTTCCAGCGCCAGGAACAGCTCACCGCGCAAAAGCTCATCCCCGCCAGCCAGCTCGACACCCAGCGCGCCGCCATGGACACCGCACGCGCTCGCCTGGATGCCACCCGTGCCCGCCTCGCCGACCGTGTGATCACCGCGCCCTTCGCCGGCGTGCTGGGCTTCCGCCAGGTCAGCCCGGGCACGCTGGTGACGCCGGGCACCACCATCGCCAGCCTGGACGACGTGTCGCTGATGAAGCTCGACTTCGCCGTGCCCGAGGCCTACCTCGCCGCGCTGTCGTCCGGCCAGGCCATCACCGCCTTGAGCAGTGCCTACCCGGGCCGCGAATTCACCGGCCGCGTCACCACGGTGGATTCGCGCATCGATCCGAACACGCGCGCGGTGAAGGTGCGTGCGGAAGTCCCCAACCCCGACCGCCTGCTGCGCCCGGGCATGCTGCTGACGCTGCGCGTGTTCCAGCCCGAGCGGCAGGCGCTGGTGGTGCCCGAGATTTCGGTGATCCAGGTGGCGCAGAGCGCGCATGTGTTCCGGGTGCTGCCCGACGACACGGTGGAGCAGGTGGGCGTGAAGCTTGGCCAGCGCCGCCGGGGGGAAGTGGAAGTGATCGAAGGCCTGTCCGCCGGCGACCGCATCGTCGTGGATGGCACCGTCAAGCTGCGCCAGGGCGCCAGCATCGTCGAGGTCGCCAAGCCTGCGCCGGAAACCGCCGCCGTGGCCGAGGGCGCCTGACCGGCGCCCCGCGAAGACAATCCGATGATCCTTTCCGACATCTCGATCAAGCGCCCGGTCCTCGCGACCGTGATGAGCCTGCTGCTGGTGGTGCTGGGCGTGATCGCCTTCACCCGCCTGACCCTGCGCGAGCTGCCCAACATCGATCCGCCGATCGTGTCGGTGCAGGTGGCCTACCCCGGCGCTTCGGCCGCCGTGGTGGAAACACGCATCACGCAGGTCCTGGAGGACGCGGTGAGCGGCATCGAGGGCATCGAGACGATCGAATCGCGCAGCCGCAACGGCGAGGCCAGCGTCACCATCGAGTTCTCGCTGGCGCGCGAAATCGAAGCCGCCGCCAACGACGTGCGCGATGCGATCAGCCGCGTGGGCGACCGCCTGCCCGACGAGGCCGACCAGCCGAGGGTCGAGAAGGTCGCCAGCGACGCCGAAGTCATCATGTGGCTGAACATGAACTCCGACCAGCTCGATACGCTGGGGCTGAGCGACTACGCCGAGCGCTACGTGGTGGATCGGCTGTCGAGCATCGACGGCGTGGCCCAGGTCCGCGTTGGCGGGCAGCAGCGCTACTCCATGCGGGTCTGGCTTGACCGCGAGGCGCTCGCCGCGCGCGGCCTGACCGTCAACGACGTCGAGAACGCGCTGCGGCGCGAGAACGTCGAGCTGCCCGCCGGCAGCCTGGAATCGCAGGACCGCGACTTCACCCTGCGCGTGATGCGCGGTTACCAGGAAGCCGACGACTTCGCGGCGCTCACCCTGGCCAAGGGCGCCGACGGCTACCTCGTGCGGCTGGGTGACGTGGCCAAGGTCGAACGTGCGTCGGCCGAGCGGCGCGCCTACTTCCGCGGCAACGGCCAGCCCAACGTCGGCCTGGGCGTGATCAAGACCTCCACCGCCAACAGCCTGGACGTGGCGCGCGATGTGAAGGCGGCGCTGCCGGCGATCCAGTCGACCCTGCCGGGCGGCACCTCCATTTTCGTCGCCTTCGACAGCACCACGTTCATCGACGCGGCGGTGAACCGGGTCTACATGACCCTGATAGAAGCGGTGCTGCTGGTGCTGTTGGTTATCTACCTGTTCCTGGGCAGCTTCCGCGCCGCGCTGATCCCGGCGGTGACGGTGCCGGTGTGCCTGGTGGCGGCGTTCATCGCGCTGTGGGCGTTTGGTTTCACCATCAACCTGCTGACCCTGCTGGCGCTGGTCCTGTGCATCGGGCTGGTGGTGGACGATGCCATCGTGGTGCTGGAGAACGTGCAGCGCCGCGCCGACCTGGGTGAACCACCGCTGGTGGCGGCCAAGCGCGGCACGGCGCAGGTGGCGTTCGCCGTGATCGCCACGACGGCGGTGCTGGCTTCGGTGTTCCTGCCGATCAGCTTCATGGAAGGCAATAACGGACGACTGTTCCGCGAACTGTCGGTGGCGTTGGCCGCGGCAGTCATCATTTCGGCCTTCGTCGCGCTGACGCTGACGCCGATGATGTGTTCACTGCTGATCCGCGCCCATAACGAGCCAAAAGGCTTCAATCGCTGGGTGCAGAGCCACCTCAGGTCGCTGGGCAACGGCTACCGTAGTGCGGTCGAACGCACCGTGGGCCGGCCACTGCTGTTCGGCGTGATGCTGCTAGGCAGCGTTGGCCTGATCTTGTTGTTCGTGAAGCTGATCCCGGTCGAACTGGCACCGCCCGAAGATCGCGGCGCGTTCTTTGTTTCCGTCGCCGGGCCGGAGGGCGCGGGCTACGATTACACCGTCGCCCAGATGCAGCAGGTGGAGCAGAAACTATTCCCCTATATCGGCGATGGCCAAGCCATCGACCGCGCCAACACGCGCGTGCCCGGCGGTTTCGGCGCCGGCGGCGAGATGCACACCGGTCAGGCGATCGTGCTGCTCAAGCCTTGGAACGAGCGCGACATCAGCACCGCCGACCTGGTGGAGAAGATCCGCGGCGACCTCGCCAGCCTGCCCGGCGTGGTAGCGCGGCCGCAGGTGCGCAGCGGCCTGGTGCGCAGCGGCGGCCAGCCGGTGCAGATCGTGCTGGGCGGCCCGGATTACGACGAATTGGCGCAGTGGCGCGACCGCATGCTGGCGCGCATGGAGGCCAATCCCGGGCTGTTCTCGGCCGATTCGGACTACAAGGAAACGCGTCCGCAGCTGCGGGTGGAGATCGACCGGGCCCGCGCCGCCGACCTGGGCGTGTCGGTGCAGGAAGTCGGGCGCACGCTCGAGACCATGATGGGTTCGCGCCGGGTGACTTCCTACGTGGAGGACGGCGAGGAGTACGACGTCATCCTGCAGGCGCAGGAGCAGGACCGCGCTTCGCCTTCCGACCTCAACAACCTCTACGTGCGTTCCACCACCAGTGGCACCCTGGTGCCGCTGGCCAGCCTGGTCACGCTCAGCGAGCTGGCCGAGCCGGGCCAGTACAACCGTTTCAACCGCCTGCGCGCGATCACCCTCACCGCCGGCCTGGCCCCGGGCTACACGCTGGGCGAAGCGCTGGAGTGGGTGCGCCAGGTGGCCGACGAGGAGCTGCCCGAGCGCGCCCAGATCGACTACAAGGGCGATTCGCGCGAGTACCAGACGGCGGGTGGCGCGGTGCTGTTCACCTTCGCCATGGCGCTGTTGATCGTCTACCTGGTGCTGGCGGCGCAGTTCGAGAGTTTCCTGCATCCGCTGGTGATCATGCTCACCGTGCCGCTGGCGGTGCTGGGCGCACTGATCGGACTGTGGCTGTTCGGCAGCTCGCTCAACCTGTTCAGCCAGATCGGCATCGTGATGCTGGTGGGGCTGGCGGCCAAGAACGGCATCCTGATCGTCGAGTTCGCCAACCAGCTGCGCGACGAAGGTGCTGCGGTGCGCGACGCCATCGTCGAGGCGGCGTCGGTGCGCATGCGTCCGATCCTGATGACGTCCATCGCCACCATCATGGGCGCCGTGCCGCTGGTGGTGGCCGGGGGCCCGGGTTCGGCCAGCCGCGGCACCATCGGCATCGTCATCATTTCCGGCGTGGCCTTCTCCACGGTGCTGTCGCTGTTCGTGGTGCCGGCGTTCTACGCGCTGCTGGCGCCCTACACGCGCTCGCCCGACGAGGTGGCCCACAAGCTCGAGCGGCTTGAGCGCGAAACGCCGGTGGTGGGCGGTCATGCCTGAGCGGTCGTGACGGCCCGGACTCCGGGCGGTCCGTTAGACTGCAGGCCTGGCCGCCGCTGAGGGCGGTGGACCAATCCCATGACCGACCGCAAGCCCCCTCCGGGCGATTCCCCCTACCGGGGCCCTTCGCCCGGCAAGCCGCGCGACAAGCGCGAGCGCGAGCGTGACCGCGAGGCCCGCCCCGCACCGCCGCCGTCGGCCGAGCGCCGCGGCCCGCCGCGCGAGCGCCAGCCCGAACGCCACCGAGACCACGCCCAGGACGAAGCCGATGCCGACCAGCTGCGCGGCGCCTTCGAGGCGCCCCGTCCGCCGCGCGAACAGCGCCTGCACGGCCTGAACGCCTGCCTGGCCATGTTCGCGCGCCGCCCGCAGGACCTGCGCAAGGTCTGGCTGCTTGAATCCCGCATCCACGCACTCAACGCCGTGCTGGCGCACTGCGTGAAGCACCGCCTGGGCTACACGGTGGTGGCTGACGAAGACCTGCAGAAGCTTTCCGCCAGTGCCCACCACGAAGGCGTCGTGTTCGGAACGGTGCCCGCCGCCGAAGGCAACCTTTCGGACTGGCTGCGTGAACTCAAACCGGGCCCACAGCTGGCGATCTGGCTCGACGGCGTAGGCAATCCGCACAACCTGGGCGCCATCCTGCGTTCGGCTGCGCACTTCGGCGTGGCCGGGCTGCTGTTGCCCAAGGAGTCACCGCTGGCGCTTTCGGGCGCCGCGGCGCGCGTGGCCGAGGGCGGTGCCGACCAGGTGCCGATGGTGCGCATGGGCCGCGCCGACAACAGCCTGGCCCAGCTCAACTCGGCGGGCTTCGTTGCGGTGGCGACCGTGGTGCGCGGCGGCCAGCCGCTTTACGGCACCGCGCTGCCCGAGCGCCTGCTGCTGGTGATGGGCGCCGAACAGGCCGGCATCGATCCGGCGCTGGCCCAGGCCGCCGGGCTGCGTGTGGCGATCCCGGGCACGGGCGCGGTGGAGAGCCTCAACGTCGCGGCCGCCACGGCCGTGTTCCTGGGCGAATGGTGGCGCCAGCGCCACGCCTGAGTGCGTTGTTCAGCGCGCAATCGGCATAATCCGCGCATGGACAATCCACTGCTCAAGCGCGCCTTTGGCGCCTGCCTCCTCCTGCTGGCCCTGGCCGTGGCGTCGGCCGCGGCGGCGCCTCGCCCGCAGTACGGCGTCACCTACACCGTGCATTTCCTGCCGGCGTCGGACCAGGCCCTGGTGACCATCGCCCTGCGTCCCGGCACCGGCAAGGTCAGCCAGATGCGGCTGTCCATGCCCGAAGACCGCTACACCCGGGTCACCGGCGACGGCAGCGTCACCCGCAAGGGCCAGACGGTCACCTGGGTCCCGCTGGACGGCAAGCCGTCGAAGCTGCGCTATCGCTACCGCGTCAGCCACGAGCGCACCAGCGGCGGCTATGACGCGCGCATGACCCCGGACTGGGTGATCGTGCGCGGCGACGACCTGGTGCCCAGTGCCCGGGTCCGGGCCACGAAAGGCTCGGATTCGCGCGTGCGCCTGCGCTTCGTGCTGCCCGAGGGCTGGACCAACGTGGACACCGCCTTCCCGCGCAGCCGCGACGGCAAGTCGTTCGTGGTCACCAATCCCGAACGCAGCTTCGACCGGCCGATCGGCTGGGTGATCGCCGGCGCGGTGGGCACGCGGCGCGAAGTGCTGGGCGACATGGAAATCAGCGTCGCCGGCCCCAAGGGCGACGACATCCGCCGCAACGACATGCTGGCGTTCTTCAACGGCCTGGTGCCCGAGTTCCGGCGGGCGTTCGGACCGCTGCCGTCCAAACTGCTGATCGTCAGCGCCGGCGACCCGATGTGGCGCGGCGGCCTGTCGGGCCCGCGCTCGCTGTTCCTGCACGCCGACCGGCCGCTGATCAGCGAGAACGGCACCAGCACGCTCACCCACGAACTCACCCACGTGATCACCCGCATCCGCGGCGCCGACGGCGACGACTGGATCGCCGAGGGGCTGGCCGAGTACTACTCGATCGAGCTGCTTCGTCGCGCCGAACTGCTCAGCAACGCGCGCGCCGACAAGGCGCACGCCTGGATGGCCAACCACGGCAAGCGGGTGAAGACGCTCACGCGCAACCGTTCCGCCGGGCCGCGCACCGCCCGCGCGGTTCAGTTGCTGCGCGCGCTGGACGCCGAAGTCCGGCAGCGCACGAAGGGCAAGCGCAGCCTCGACGACGTGGTGCGCGCCCTGATCCCGCTGCGCGAAGTGTCCCGCGAGGACCTGCGCGAGCAGGTCGAGAAGGTGACCGGGGCGCCGTCGGACGTGCTCGCGACACCGCTGCTGGACTGACCTGCATCAGGGCGTGGCGGGCGGCGGCGCGCTGCCGAAATCCACGTCGCTTTCGGCGGCCAGGTACATCAGCGCCGCATAGGCGGCCACCTGCTGGTCGAGCGCCTTCGGGTCGATCTTGTCCAGCGTGTCGTTGGCGGTGTGGTGGTAGTCGAAGTAGTCGATGCCGTCCTGCGCCAGCTGTGCCCAGGGCGCGCCCAGCGCGACGATGGGCCCAACGTCCGGGCCCGGGCTGCCACCCTCGGTTTCAACGACGATGCCCAGCGGCGCCAGCACCTGACCGATGCGTTCGATTACCGGCCAGGCCGCCGGATCGACGCCGGCGCGCAGCGCATAGATGCGACCCGCGCCGAAATCGCTTTCCGCGCCCAGCTGGTGCGTGGCGATCTGGTTGGAGTCGGCGCGCGCCTGCGCGTACGCCTTGCCGCCGTACAGGCCCTGTTCTTCGTTGGCGTAGGCGATCACGCGCACGGTGCGGCGCGGCGCCCGCGCGAGCTCGCCGATCAATGCGCCGGCCGTTGCGGTGATGGCCACGCCGGCGCCGTCGTCGATCGCGCCGGTGCCCAGGTCCCAGGAGTCGAGGTGGCCGCCCAGGGTCACCACTTCATCGGGCAGCTCGCGGCCGCGTATTTCAGCGATCACGTTGTGCGAGGTGTATTCGCCGACCGTTTCGGCCGAGATGTCCAGGCGCAGTCGCACCGGCTTGCCGCGCGCCAGCATATGGCTGAGCAGGTCGGCGTCGGGGTTGGACAGCGCGGCGGCCGGGATGCGCGGCACTTCGGGCACGTAGCGCATGGTGCCGGTATGGGCGAAGCGGTCGCTGCTGGTGCCGATGGATCGGATGACCACGGCCGCCGCGCCCTTCCTGGCGGCTTCCACCGCGCCATTGCTGCGCGCGCCCACGGCCGGGCCGTAGCCGCGGCCGTCCTTGAAGCGGACCATGCGGTTGGCAACGTAGGCGATCTTGCCCGCCAGGCTGCCGTCGGGCGCGGCCACCAGCGCGGCCAGGTCGGCGAACTCCACCACCTCGGCCTCCAGCGGTTTGGCGCCGGTGCCGATGCTGCCGCCCAAGGCGGTGATCACCAGCGGCTGCGGGAACGGCGACAGCACTTCTGCTTTTTCATGGTGGCGCAGCCACACCGGGAAGGTCACCGGCTCGAGGTAAACCTTGTCGAAGCCCATGGCGGTGAACTTCGCCTGCGCCCACGCCACGGCGCGCGCATCGGCCGGCGTGCCGGCCATGCGCGGGCCCACTTCGGTGGTCAGCGATTCCACCACCGCCCACGCCTGGCTGCCGGCCATGGCGCGGTCGCGCAAGCCCTCGGCGGTGGCGATGTCGTCGGCGTCCAGGCCGGTGTCGGCCCGTGCGGACGGCGCCAAGGCAAGCGACAGCGACAGGGCGAGCAGGGTCGGGGCGAGGCGCATGGGTGGCTCCAGAAAAAATGCGCCGGCCACGGAGGCCGGCGCCGGAAAGTTTACTTGGCGCTCAGCGCTTGAGCGCGTCGCGGATTTCGGTGAGCAGCTGCACTTCCTCGCTGGGCGCGGCCGGTGCGGCGGGATCTTCCACCCGCTTGCGCTTGAGCGAATTCATCACCTTCACCGCCATGAAGATGGCGAAGGCGACGATGGTGAAGTCGACGATGGTCTGGATGAAGGCACCGTACTTGACCAGCACCGCGGCCACTTCGGCTCCCGCGGCGTCCACGCTGGCGGGCTGCAGCTCAAACGC
Organism: Lysobacteraceae bacterium; assembly: GCA_003241895.1. Classification (GTDB taxonomy): domain Bacteria; phylum Pseudomonadota; class Gammaproteobacteria; order Xanthomonadales; family Xanthomonadaceae; genus Arenimonas. Next base: position 60,286 of record QBLY01000006.1, on the reverse strand, counting down.
CAGCTGGTTGAAGTTCACGCCGCCAACGATGTTGCCGACCAGCGGCATGATGATGTCGTTGACCAGCGAGGCGACGATCTTGCCGAACGCGGCGCCGATCACCACGCCCACGGCGAGATCAACCACGTTGCCGCGCAGTGCGAATTCCTTGAACTCCGAAACCATGCCCATGTGCTGCCCCTCCCTGGTGCTTTTTGGTTTTTGAACCGGGAATTTACACCGTCACGGCGATCAGGCGATATGCCCGCTGAATTCAACCAGCTCGTCCACGCCGGCGCGGAAGTGGTCCCCGGGCAGCAGCGCCGCCACGCCCGCCGGCGTTCCCATGAATACCAGGTCGCCGGCCTTGAGCGCGTAAAGCTTCGACAGCTCGTGGATGACGTCGGCAACGGTGAACACCATGTCGTCCAGGCCCGACTGCTGGCGCAGTTCGCCGTTCACTTCCAGCCAAAGCCGGCGTGTGAACACCGCGCCCGCGTCCGCCACGGGCACCAGTTCGCTGGCGGGCGCCGAATGGTCGAAGCCCTTGGCCGTGTCCCAGGGCATGCCCTTGGCCTTGGCCGCCGCCTGCAGGTCGCGGCGCGTCAGGTCCAGGCCGACGCCGTAGCCGAACACGCCACCGCCGATGCGCTGGGCCTGGTGTTCGGCTACGGCGTCGCGGCCCAGCGCCACCACCAGCTCCACTTCGTGGTGCAGGTCGCGGGTGCCGGGCGGGTAGGGCACGCGACCGCCGCCGGGCACGATGGCGTCGGCGGGCTTCATGAAGAACACCGGGTTGCCGCGGTCCACCGTGGCGCCCATTTCCTTGGCGTGCTCGGCGAAGTTGCGGCCCACGCAGTAGATGCGGTGCACGGGGAACTGCGCGCGGCTGCCGCGCACGGGCAGGCAGGGCAAGGCGGGGGCGGGGAATACGGTGGTGGTCATGGCGCGGCTCCGGGGCGAAGCGCCAAGTCTAGCCGCGCAGGGCGGCTGGTTTGTGCGAAGACGGCGTCAGCGCAGGCCCAGCCGGGGATCGGCCTTGGCCACGTGCACGAATTCGCCCTCGATGACGCCTTCGCTGGCGCGCGCCGGGGCGACGGTGGGACGCATCAGGCGGCGCACGGCCGCGAACAGCAGCATGCCCAAGCCGATCACCAGCCCGAACACCACCAGCAGCACCAGCAGCGCCAGACCGAGCATGCCCACCAGGATGCGCAGCAGCGGGTTGCGCGGCTTGCTGGGGCAGTAGCTGAAAAGGCGCTGGAAGCGGAAGGTCATAAGCGGCGTGGCAGAATGCGGGGAACCGAAGTATGGCGAGGCCGGGCGTGGAAAGTGTAAGCGGTTCGTTAATCCACCTGGCCGAGCTGCCGGCGGAGGGGCTGTCGGAAGTGGAGCTGCCGGTGGCCGGGGACCTGCAGTCGATCCTGCTGCGGCGCACCGGAGCGCGCGTCCAGGCCTGGCTGAACATCTGCCCGCACGCCGGGCGGCGCATGGACTATGCGCCCGGAAAATTCCTGCTCGACCAGGGCCGCCTGGTCTGCGCGGCGCACGGCGCCAGTTTCGAGCTCGAACAGGGCGTTTGCGTGGCCGGGCCCTGCCGCGGCGCTTCGCTGGTGCCGCTGGAAGTGGTGGTCGGCTAGAACATCAGGTTGATCATCAGCAAAACGATGGCCAGGTAAACCAGGGTCAGCGGTGCGCCGATGCGCCACAGGTCGCGCGGGCGGTAGCCGGCCGGCCCCGTCACCATCGCCAGCACCGGGTTGGACACGCTCAGGAAATTGTTCGACGCCGACAGCGCCACCACCAGTGCGAACGCCGTTGGGCTGCCGCCGGCGGCCAGCGCCACGTTGATGGCCATCGGCACCATCACCACGGTGGCGCCGACATTGCCGATCACCAGCGCGAAGGCGGTGGCCAGCAGGCCGATCGCCGCTTCCAGCACCCAGATGGGGACGTCGGGCCCGATGCGGGCCAGGATGTGCTGGGCCAGCCAGCCGGCCGCACCGGTGGAGTCCATCGCCCAACCCAGCGGGATCAGGCAGGCCATCAGGAACACGGTCTTCCAGCTGACGGCCGCGTAGGCCTCGTCCATGTTCAGCACGCCGGTGACCATCATCGCCGCGGCGCCCGCCATCAGCGCGATCGGCACCGGCACCAGGGTGGTCAGCGCCAGCGCCATGGCCGCCACGAACACGGCCAGCGCCCACCACAGCTTCTGCGGCCGGTGGGCACCCTTGGGGTAGTCGGTGACCACGACGAAGTCGCGGCTTTCGCTGGCCTGCGCCAGGTCGGTCCAGATGCTGTGGAACACCAGCATGTCGCCGGCCTTGAGCGGCATGCGGCGGATGTCCTCGCGCCAGACCTGGTTGTCGCGGTTGATGGCGAGCAGGCTGATGCCGAAGCGCTTGCGCAGCTGCAGCTGCGCCTGCGCCTTGCCGATGAAAGCCGACGTGGGCGGGATCACCGCCTCGGAAATACCCGAACGGCTGGGGTTGAACAGGTCGGAGAAGTGGCGCAGCCGCGCCGACATCCGCAGCAGGTTCTTCTGCGCATAGTCCTGGATGGCTTCGCGTGGACCCATCACGCCCAGCACGCTGCCGACCCAGATCATCTGGTCGGCCGGGGGGGCCAGGCGCGCCTCGTTGCCGCTGAGCAGGGCCAGCAGCAGCGGTGCATCCCGCTGCGCCTCGGCTTCACCCACCGACATGCCCACCAGCGGGCTTTCGGCGGTGACGCTGAGCTCGTAGACGTCGCCGTCGATGCCATAGGCGCGGCCGAAATAGCTCTGCGTGCGGCTGGGCGCCACGCCTTTTTCTTCGCCCTTGCCCAGCAGCTTCGGGCCGCGCCAGCGGAAGTAGGCCAGGCCCGCGACCAGCAGCACCAGCCCGATGGGCAGCGGCGCGAACATCGGCAGCGGCTGCAGCGTCGCCACGCCCGAGGGCAGGTTGCGGTTGGCGGCCACCAGCAGGTCGTTGAGCAGCATCAGCGGCGAGTTGCCGATCATGGTCAGGCCGCTGCCCATCACGATGGCCGCCGCCACCGGCAGCAGCAGCCGCGACAGACCGATGCCCGAACGGGCGGACACGCGCGAGGCCACCGGCAGGAACAGCGCCATCACCGACGGGTTCTGCATGAAGCCCGACATCAGCCCGGCCATGGCCGAGGTGAGCAGGATCAGGCGCTCCTCCATGCCCTTGGAAACGCGCAGCAGCCACACCGCCAGGCGGTTCAGCGCGCCGGTGCGGTCCAGGCCCGCGCCCAGGATCATCGTGGCGATCACCGCCATGACGGCGTTGCCCGAAAACCCGTCGAACAGCTGGTTGGCAGGCACCAGGCCCGTCAGCCCCAGCACCACCAGCACCACCAGCGCGGTGGCGTCGGCGCGGATGCGCTCGAACATGAACATCGCGATGGTGAAGACCACCAAGCCCAGCACGAGCATCATGTCGCGAGTCAGGACCAGGCCGGTTTCCATGCGTGCAGCGCCCTCAGGTCCGGTCGTACAGCAGGTCCCAGACGCCGTGGCCCAATTTCAGGCCGCGGGTCTCGAAGTGCGTTTGCCGGCGCCATTCCGGCCGCGGCACGAAGCCGCGCGCGCCGGCACGGTTGTGCAGGCGCGGCTCGGCTTCGAGCACGTCCCAGAGGTGTTCGGCGTAGTTTTCCCAGTCGGTGGCCAGGTGCAGCAGGCCACCGGGGCGCAGGCGGTCGCAAAGCAGGCCGGCGAAGCCCGGCTGCACCAGCCGGCGCTTGTTGTGGCGCTTCTTGTGCCAGGGGTCGGGGAAGTAGATGCGCACTTCGTCCAGCGATGCCGGGGCGATCTCGTGCTGCAGCACTTCCACCGCGTCGTGCTGGTAAACGCGCAGGTTCGCCAGGCCGGCCCCGGCCGCCGCGTTCAGCAGCCGGCCCACGCCCGGGCCGTGCACTTCCACGCCGATGAAGTCGCGTTCCGGCTCGCACTGGGCCGCGAACACCAGCTGCTCGCCGTTGCCAAAACCAATTTCCAGCACGCGCGGCGCGTGGCGGCCGAACGCTGCGTCGAAGTCGCGCGGCGCCGCCATGTAGTCCAGGCCGTGCGTGGGCCAGTAAAGGTCGAAGGCGCGCTTCTGGGCGACGGTCTGCCGGCCCTGGCGCAGCACGAAGCTGCGGATCGGGCGGTTGCGCAGCGCCGCGGCCGGGGCGCTGTCGTCGCTGTTGCTGGACATGCCCGCGGCCATGGTCAGAGGAAGTGGCCGTCGAGCGGCGACGACGCGCTGGCGTTGCGTTTTTTCGGGATGCGGCCGGCCAGGAAGGCTTCGCGGCCGGCTTCGACCGCCTTGCGCATCGCGCTGGCCATCAGCACCGGGTCACGCGCGCCGGCAATGGCGGTGTTCATCAGCACGCCGTCGCAGCCCAGCTCCATCGCGATGGCCGCGTCGGACGCGGTGCCGACGCCGGCGTCCACCAGCACGGGCACCTTGGCGTTCTCGACGATTTCCAGGATGGACCAGCGGTTCTGCACGCCCAGGCCCGAGCCGATCGGCGCGGCCAGCGGCATGATCGCCACGCAGCCGATCTCTTCCAGGCGCTTGGCGATGATCGGGTCGTCGGAGGTGTAGACCATCACGTCGAAACCTTCGGCCACCAGGATCTCGGCGGCCTTGATCGTCTGCACCACGTCGGGGAAGAGCGTGCGCGCGTCGCCCAGCACTTCGAGCTTCACCAGCTTGTGGCCGTCGAGCAGTTCGCGCGCCAGCCGGCAGGTGCGCACCGCGTCGTCGGCGGTGTAGCAGCCGGCGGTGTTGGGCAGCAGCGTGTAGCGGTCGGGCGGCAGCACGTCCAGCAGGTTGGGTTCGCCCGGGTTCTGGCCGATGTTGCTGCGGCGGATGGCGACGGTGACGATCTGCGCACCCGCGGCCTCGGTGGCCAGGCGGGTCTGCTCCAGCCCGGTGAACTTGCCCGTGCCGGTGAGCAGGCGGGAGCGGTAGGTTTTGCCGGCGATCACCAGCGGATCGGCGTGCGGAGCGTCAGGCGGAGCGTCGGGCGTGCGATTCATCCCCGGATTATGGCCCGATTGACCGTGCGAGTTAACCCTTTCTTAAGAAGATGTTCAGCGACGGGGCGGCCTCGTCAGCCGCCGCCGATGGCCTGGATGATCTCTACCCGGTCGCCTTGCGCCAGCACTTGGCTGGCGTGGCGGCTGCGCGGCACCACGTCCAGGTTGACCTCCACTGCGACCTTGCGGCCTGCGTGGCCGGCCTGCGCCAGCAGGGACTCGAGCGTGGTGCCGGGGTCGACGTGTCGTGCCTGGCCGTTGAGGGTGATCTGCATGACGGTCATTTTATCGCGTTGCGGCCGGTCGTGGCGGCCCGCATAATCCTCGTCGTTCGCGGGTGTAGCTCAATGGTAGAGCTGTTGCTTCCCAAGCAACTGACGAGGGTTCGATTCCCTTCACCCGCTCCACGTACCGCACCGGTGGTCGTCCCGCGACGCCACCTTTCCGGCCACCGGCCACCCCTGGAGGAAGCCATGCCCGACCCCGTCCTGCTGGGCTGGCGTGAGTGGCTGTCGCTGCCCGCACTGGGCATCGTGGCGGTGCGGGCCAAGGTGGACAGCGGCGCCCGGTCGTCGGCGCTGCACGTGCAGGGCCAGGAATTGTTCATGCGCGATGGCCGGGAATTCGTGCGCTTCGTGCTTGACACCGGTATGGACGGCCAGGCGCCGCAGCCCGCCGAAGCGGCCGTGATCGATCGCCGGCAGGTCACCGATTCGGGCGGCCACACCACCGAGCGCGTCTTCATCCAGACCCGGCTGCGGCTGGCGGGCCAGGAGTGGGAGGCCGAAGTGAACCTGACACATCGGCGGAACATGCTCTTCCCCATGCTGCTCGGCCGCACTGCGCTGGCCGGGCGTTTCCTGGTCGATCCGGCCAGTTCCTTCCGCCAGGGCGATCCGCCCGAAGGCCTGTTGCCGCCGTGAAGCTCGCCATCCTTTCCCGCAATGCCAAGCTGTATTCGACCCAGCGCCTGGTGGAAGCCGGCCGCCAACGCGGCCACGTCGTGCGCGTGCTCGACCCGCTGCGCTGCTACATGCAGATCGCGCCCGGGCAGTTCCTGCTGCGATACAAGGGCAAGCCGCTGGTGGGCATCGACGCGGTGATCCCACGCATCGGTGCCTCGGTTACGTTCTACGGCACGGCGGTGCTGCGCCAGTTCGAACTGATGGGCGCGTTCACCCCCAACGGCTCGGACGCCGTGCTGCGCGCGCGCGACAAGCTGCGCTGCCACCAGATGCTCGCCGGCGAAGGCCTGGACCTGCCGCTGACCGTGTTCGGCGACAACCCCGACGACACCGGCGACCTGCTGGGCATGCTCGGCAAACCGCCGCACGTGATCAAGCTCAACGAAGGCACCCAAGGCACCGGCGTGATCCTGGCCGAGAATGCCGGCGCGTCGCGCAGCGTCATCGAAGCCTTCCGCGGCCTGTACGCCAATTTCCTGGTGCAGGAATTCATCGCCGAAGCCAAGGGCTCGGACGTGCGCTGCTTCGTGGTGGGCGGAAAAGTGGTCGCGGCCATGCGCCGGCAGGCCAGTGAGGGCGAGTTCCGGTCCAACCTGCACCGGGGCGGCAAGGCCAGCAAGATCAAGCTCACCCCGGCCGAAATCGACACCGCCCTGCGGGCTGCCCGGGTGATGGGGCTCGGCGTTGCAGGCGTGGACCTATTGCGCTCGAAACGGGGGCCATTGGTGCTGGAGGTGAACTCAAGCCCCGGTTTGGAGGGCATCGAGGGCGCCACGGGGGTGGATGTGGCGGGCGCCATCATCCACTTTCCTGGCGCC
>QBLY01000006.1:0-53482 GCA_003241895.1 Lysobacteraceae bacterium | reverse complement strand
GTCCGGCCCAAGATCCGGCCGGCCAAGGCCGCCCCCCGCCGCAAGCCGGGTTTAACCAAAGCCTGAAGCGGATTTAACGGACTCTTAATACGTCCGGGCCTAGGCTTGGCCAGCCGGAAACCCTGCAAGGTCCTCCTCGTCAGAGCGGCATCCCGCGGATTACGGCAATCGGGGCAGTAGCAACCTTTCGGCCCGGGCAGGCGCCTCCAAGCGTCCCCGGGCCTTTTTCTTTCCGGACTGTGCAATCCCTCCGCGTCTGTGAGTATTCTGGACAGCCCACAACTCCGCAGGACATCCGCCTTGTTCAAGATTTTCACTTTGGTGATCACACTCGCTGCCGCGCCGCTGGCGCTGGCCAACAACCCGGTTTCGGTCGACGCAGGCGATTTCGCTGCCCAGCGCGCCAATATCGAGAAGGGCTTGGCCGACGGCAAGACCTACGCCGAGATCTCGTCCGCCGACCGCGGCAAGGTCCGTGAATCGCTTGACCGCATGTCCGCCATGCTCGAAGGCGACATGACGCCCGATGCTCTGCCGGCTGAGCGGAAAATCGACCTGTACAACAGCCAGGAAACCGTCAACACCATCCTGACCCAGGCCGCTTTCGACAGCCGCATCGTCTGCAGCCGCGACGTCCCCACCGGCAGCCACCGCAAGGTGACCACCTGCTCTACCGCGGCCGAGCGCACTCGCCGCCGCCAGCAGGACCAGGACGCGCTCCGCAAAGAACAGCGCGCCCCACAGCCGCGAAGGGATTGACCCGTGCGAATCCTGGTAGTTGAAGACAACCGTGACATCGCCGCCAACCTCGGGGACTACCTCGAGGACCGCGGCCACACGGTGGACTACGCGGCAGACGGCGTGACCGGTCTGCACCTTGCCGTGGTCAACGACTTCGACGCCATCGTGCTCGACCTCAACCTGCCCGGCATGGACGGGTTGGAGGTCTGCCGCAAGCTGCGCCAGGAAGGCCGCAAGCAGACGCCGGTGCTGATGCTCACCGCCCGCGATTCGCTCGACAACAAGCTCGAGGGCTTCGACTCGGGCGCCGACGACTACCTGGTCAAGCCCTTCGCGCTGCAGGAAGTGGAGGCCCGCCTGGCCGTGCTGGCCCGGCGCGGCAAGGCCGCCCAGCCGCGCGTGCTGCTGGTGGCCGATTTGGAATACAACCTGGACACGCTGGAAGTGCGCCGCGGCGGCAAGCTTCTGCAGCTCAACCCCACGGCGCTCAAGATCCTGCAGTCGCTGATGGAGGCGTCGCCGTCGGTGGTGACCCGCCAGGAGCTTGAAACCCGCGTCTGGGGCGAAGAACTGCCCGACAGCGATTCGCTGCGCGTGCACATCCACGGCCTGCGCGCCGCGGTGGACAAGCCGTTCGAGAAGGCGCTGATCCAGACCCGTCACGGCATCGGCTACCGGATTGCCGACCTCGAAGCGAGCTGAGCCCGATGCGCTACCGGCGTAGGCTTCGCAGCCGGATCATCCTGTCGTTCTTCCTGCTGGGCTTCGGCCTGACGGCGCTGTTCGCCACGGCCACGGTGCTGCTGCGCGAGCGCTTGGAGGACCAGCTGATCGGAGAGGCGCTGTACGGCAACTTGCAGGACTACGCCGAAACGTTCTACGCCGCACCCGAGGATCCCATCGGCCTCGAGTTCGAGAAGATCAGGGGCATCGTCTACAGCGAACGCAAGTACGGCAACGTGCCTTTCAACTGGAAGAACCTGCCCGACGGCGTGCACGAGATCAGCGAGCCGGGCGAGGACGGCGCCATCATCACCTACAAGCTGGCGGTGAAGAAGGACGATGGCTTCTGGTTCTTCCTGCGCTACGACATCAGCCAGCAGCGCGCCAGCCAGAAGCAGCTGATGTATGCGCTTATCGGCGTGGTGGCCCTGTTTTCGCTGATGTCGCTGGTGATTGGCGTGTGGTCGTCCAAGCGCGTGATCAGCCCGCTGACCGAGCTGGCACACCGCATGAAAGGCATGGCCGGCAGCGAAAAACCCAAGAAACTGGCGCCGCACTTCGCCAACGACGAAGTGGGCCAGCTGGCCGCCGTTCTGGACGACTACGCCGAGCAGATGACGGCGCTGGTGAAGCGCGACCGCGAGTTCAACTCCGACGTCAGCCATGAGCTGCGCACGCCGCTGGCCGTGATCCGCGGCGCCACCGAACTGCTGCTGGCCAACCCCGACCTGCCGGAGAAAACCCGGCAGCGGCTGCTGCGCATCGAGCGCGCGGCGGTGCAGAGCACCGACCTGACCACGGCGCTGCTGCTGCTTTCGCGCAACGAGCGCGGCATCGGCCACACCCCGCTGCTGCGGCTGTGCCAGCAGTTGGCCGACGCCAGCCGCACGCAGCTGGGCGGCAAGCCCATCGAAGTCATCGTGGAGGGCGACCCTGACGCTGTTGCCGAAGCGCCGGAGGCCGTGCTGGCCGTGGCGCTGGGCAACCTGATCGGCAACGCCTGCAAATACACCAGCCAAGGTGAAGTGCGCATCGTGGTGGAGGCGCACCAGGTGCGTATCGAAGACACCGGCCCGGGCCTGAGCGAAGAGGACGCCGCACGCCTGTTCGAACGCGGCTACCGCGGCTCGGGCGCCGGCGGCACGGCGGGCGGCGGCATCGGCCTGTCCATCGTTCGCCGCCTGTGCGAACTGTACGAGTGGCAGGTGAGCATCGCGCCGCGGCCGGAGCTGGGCGCGGTGGCGGTGCTGCGTTTCGCGGACGACTGACTGGGCGTCAGGCAGGCCTTCAGACGTACTCCAGCCAGCCGTGAGTGTCGGGCGTGCGGCCTTCGAAGAGGCCGAAGAAAAGCTCCTGCACGCGGCGTGTCACCGGGCCGGGCTTGCCGGCGCCCACCTGGCGGCCGTCCACCGAGCGGATCGGCGTGATTTCGGCTGCGGTGCCGCACATGAACAGCTCGTCGCACAGGTAGAGGTATTCGCGCGGGATGTCGCGCTCCACGCATTCGATGCCGTTGGCCTTGGCCAGGGTGATGATGGAGTTGCGGGTGATGCCGTTGAGCAGCGCTGCGCTGATCGGCGTGGTGTGCAGCGCGCCGTCGATCACCAGGAACAGGTTTTCGCCCGCGCCCTCGCTGAGCAGGCCGGTGGACGCCAGCGCGATGCCTTCACCGAAGCCCAGGCGCCGCGCCTCGCGCGCCACCAGCTGGCCGTTGAGGTAGTTGCCGCCGGCCTTGGCGCCCGAGGGAATGGTGTTGGGCGCGAAGCGCTGCCAGCTCGATACGCAGGCATCGATGCCGGCTTCCAGCACGTCGGGCCCCAGGTACGGGCCCATGTGCCAGGCGGCGATGGCCAGGTCGGTGGGCGTGTCGGCCGTCAGCCCGAAGCCGCCCAGGCCGCGGTAGGCGATCGGGCGCAGGTAGGCTTTTTTCAGCTCGTTCGCGGTGATCACGTCACGGCAGGCCTGGGCCAGCGTGGGCACGTCGTAGGGCATGTACATGTCGTAGATCTTGGCCGACGCGTACAGGCGCTTGAGGTGGTCGGTGAGGCGGAAGATGGCCTGGCCGTCGGGCGTGGCGTAGCTGCGGATGCCCTCGAACACCGACGAACCGTAGTGCAGGCCGTGCGCCATGACGTGGACGGTGGCGTCGGCCCACGGCTTGATGCTGCCGTTGTGCCAGATGTGGTCGGGGTATTGCTGCGTCATGGCGGACTCCTGGGGTCAGGCCGCCAGTTTATCCGGTCAGGCGCCGGCTGGCGTCACAGCTGGATCCACCAGCAGCCGGCGTTGCGGCGCAGTTGGAACACGGTGCTGCTGGCCTGCTCGGCCTGGTCGCTGCGCATCTGCAGCACCCGGATCTGCCGCGGCGGGGGCGAGAACGGGGTCAGGTTCAGTTCTTCTCCAGAACTCCCTGCATCCGACGGCGCGTCGTGAGAACTTAACCTGACCCCGTTCTCGTTCTCGGGTGGCGGAGCCGGATAAACCAGCTCGGCCGACAGCAGTGACTGCCCGGCGATGCGTTCGAGCGCGTCCATCAGGCGCCGGCCGCTGCCCGAGCCGGTGCCGGTCCAGTGGTAGTGGCTGGCGAGCCGGTTGACGTCGTGCGCCTCCAGCGCCGAGCGCACGCGGTCGAGCAGGGCCTCGGGGCGACGGGCGCAGCCGGCTTGGGCGAATCCACCTCGAAATCCGCCGGCGAAGTTGCCTTCCGAGGCCGGGGGGGCCTGCATGGGCACGGCGTCCATTTCGCTGCACTGGCGGTCGGTGAAGATGCTGATGCCCCGGGCGTCCACGCAGCGGCGGATGCCTTGTGCCCCGGCAGGTGTCGACCACGCCGGCAGGGCCAGCAGCAGGGCGATCAGGATGGGAGCACGCCGGTACATGGCCGGCAGGTTAGCGCGAAGTTCAGCCCAGGCGGGTGAGTACCGCTTCGGTCGGCCGGGCAAGGTTCAGCGTGTAGAAGTGCAGCTCGGGCACGCCTGCGTCCACCAGGCGGCGGCACATGCCGGCGACGATGTCGGCCGCGAACTCGCGCACGCTGTCGGCGTCGTCGCCGTAGGCCTGCATGCGCTTGCCGATCCAGCGCGGGATTTCAGCGCCGCAGGCTTCCGAGAAGCGCCGCAGCTGGCTGAAGTTGGAGATCGGCATGATGCCCGGCAGCACCGGCACCGTGATGCCGGCCTTGCGCACGTCGTCCAGGAAGCGGAAGTAGGCGTCGGCGTTGAAGAAGTACTGGGTAATGGCCGAGTTGGCGCCGGCGTCCACCTTGGTCTTGAAGTGCCGGATGCAGGCCATCGCGTCTTCGGACTGCGGGTGGGTTTCCGGGTAGCAGCCCACTTCGATGTGGAAGTGGTCGCCGTGTTCTTCGCGGATGAAGCGCACCAGGTCCGAGGCGTAGTGCAGGTCGCCGGCGCGGGCCATGCCCGAGGGCAGGTCGCCGCGCAGCGCGACGATGCGGTCGCAGCCCTGCGCGCGGTACTCGGAGAGCAGCTGGCCGATTTCCTCGCGGGTGCCGCCGACGCAGCTCAGGTGCGGCACGCCGTTGAGGCCGTGGTCGTCGCGCAGGCCGCGCACCGTTTCGGCCGTGTAGGAAAGCGTGGAGCCGCCCGCGCCGAAGGTCACCGATACGAATTCCGGCGAATAGACCTTGAGCTTGCGCACCGTGCGGTCGAGCTGCGCGCGCTGGTCATCGGTCTTGGGCGGGTACAACTCGAAGCTGAGCTTGGGCATGGGCTCGGGCGCGTCGGGGATTGGCCGCCAATATATCCTTTCATCCGCATGAAAGGAATGAAGGAGCGAGAGCGGGGTCGGAAGTGAACCTGACCCCGTTCTTGGCACAATGCCGCGATGAGCATCGAAATGACCCCCTTCGCCCGGCGCCGCCTGTTTCCCGGCGACGGACGCCGCACCGCCATCCAGGACTGCACGGCCGAGGCTTTCGTGGCGCGGCTCAACGCCGAGGCACCGGAGCTCGTGCTCCCCGGCTATGCGCCGTTCTGCCGGCTGCACGTGCACCGGAATTGGACGTCCACGCGGGGCTCGGTGGCAGCCATCACCGACGGCAATCGGCACCAGCTGCGCACGGCCTATGAAGCCCGCAGCCGGGAGGAGCTGCCGGTGCTGGTGCGCTGGTTCGAGGGGCTGGAGCCGCCGGTGGCCGAGTACCTGGTGCCCATCCTCTACAGCCGCGGACAGATGGCGAAGGAGGGCACGCCGATCTACGCCGACTGGGGCATCGTCGGCTGCCTGTACACGATGGAGCCGGCCGAGATTCCCATGGTGCCCATCACGATGCTGCGCAACGCGCTGGGGGTGGAGGAGGGCGGCAGCGGCGTTCCGCTGGACCGCGAGGCCTATCGCGCGGCCGTTGCCTTCTGGTCATCCCATGCGAACTGGCGCTGAGGCGCGGTCAGCTTGGCGCGCGGCTCAATGCCCGCCTTGAACCCGCTGGGTCACCGCGCCCCGATCGGGCGGCATTCAAAGTCGTCCTTGCCGGTGGCCCGGCACTGCGGTGGGAAGCCGCTCTTCCGCCAGTAGTCGGCGATGCCCGTGCGCTCCATGGTGCGCTTGAAGGCCGGCGAAGCCTGCCATTCCGGCCGGTGCGTTGGCCAGCCGATGAGCATGTCGCTGAGGATGTCTTCCTCGGGAACGCGGTCAAAGTTGCCGAACCACAGCTGCAGCACCGGCCTGTCCCACAGGGCCGACTTGCGGTCGGCGGGAGTTGCCTGCGCGTCCCAGTCCGGGATCGGCCGTGACGGGTTGTCGAGCGAGGCCATCAGCAGGTTGATCATCTGAGGGGAAAACGCCGACTCGCGCAGCAAAAGGCGGGCGCCGATGCGATCGCCGCGCGCATTGAGCAGCGGCGCGAAATCCAGCGCCCGGTTGCCAATGAAGCCGCGCGCCACGCCCTGCTCGAACAGGGCCAGGGCCGCCACGGGATCGGTATGCGCGAGCACGGTCGCCTTCCAGCGCGTGCAGTTGGGGTAGGCGGGATCAATCGCCAGGCAGCGCTCGACGTCCTGGACGGCACGATCGACGAAGCCCAGGTTCATCCACACGATGCCGCGCCACAGGAACGCGGTCGCGTTGTGCGGGTCGGCGGCGACGGCCTTGTCCAGGCGCGCCAGCGTCTCGGTCCAGTCAGTGGGCGAGATATCGGAATCCGCCAGGGCCAGCGCGGCCCAGGGCATGGACAGCGAGGGGTCGAGTTCGAGCGCCTTGCGCGCGGCTTCACGGGTCAGCGGCCCGAAGTCGCGCTCTTCATCCACCCGCCAGCTGGTGGCGACGCCGTACGTGGCCGCCAGCCCTTCCCAGCCGCGGGCGAAGCCGGGGTCGAGCTCGACCACTTTTTCGAACAAGCGGATCGCCTCGCCCAGGTCGCGGCGGGCGATGAACAGTTCGCGCGCCTTGAGGTAGTTCTCGTAGGCCGTCAGGTTCTCGGTGTCGGCGGTCACCTGCACCGTCTCCAGCGGCTGCGCCGCGGACGACAGCTCGTCGCGCAGCGCCGCGACGATCGCCTTGGCGATCTCGTCCTGGATGGCGAAGATGTCGGTGAGGTCGCGGTCGTAGGTTTCCGACCACAGGTGGCGGTCCTTGCCGGCGTCGATCAGCTGCGCGGTGATGCGCACGGTGTTGCCGGCCTTGCGCACGCTGCCCTCGAGCAGGTAGTTCACCTGCAGCTCCTCGGCGATGCGGCGGCTGCCCAGTTCGCTGCCCTTGTAGGCGAAGGACGAGGTGCGCGAGGCTACGTCCAGGCCGTCGATGCGCACCAGCACGTTCAGCAGCTCCTCGGAAATGCCGTCGGAGAAATACTCGTTGTCAGCATCGGCGCTCATGTTGACGAAGGGCAGCACGGCGATGCCGTTGGCATTCATGGCGGTCGCGACGTTGGCCGAGGAGGGCGTCCCCGGCTGCGGCGCCGTATCGGCAACGGGCGACGCATCGGGCGCAACCGCCGCAGGCTGCGGCCAATAGCGATCGGCGGCGATCGCCAGGATCAGCACCATCAAGCCGGCGAAGATCAGCCGGTCCATCCGGCGGCCGACGTGGCCGGTCAGCGCGGGGTCCGCGGGCTGCCCGGTGTCACGCCGCAGCCCCTCGGGCGTCAGCTCGAACACCCAGGCGAACACCAGCGCCGGCACGAAGCCGATCGCCAGCAGCAGCAACAGCGTCTTGAGCACCCACTCCGGGGTCCCCAGGATCGGCAGCAGGGTCTCGGCCACCTGCAGCACCAGCCAGGCGCCCACCAGGTACAACCCGGCCATGCGGATGACGTTGCGGCGCTTGAGTTCGGATAAAAGGGTCATCGCCTACTCGCAGGTGTAGTCGCCGTTGCCGGCCTTCTTGCAGTTGTCCGGCGGCCCGAATTCATCCCAATAGTCGGCCAGGCCCATGCGGCGGATGAACTCCGGGAATCCGGGTGCCTTCCAGACGTCCGGCAGCAGCCCGCTGAACAAATCGGAGACGGCCACGCTGTCATTGGTGGTCGGCCGATCCTGGAGGACGTCGAAACCGCGCTGTATTTCGCCGGTGCGGAACAGCACATAGGGCACGACGCCCGCCACGGGCACCGGGTCGTTGGCCAGGTAGTCGTCGATTCGGCGCAGGGCCTCGGCCCTGGCCGACGCGTCGCCAACGATGGCCTGCGCGAACAGGGTGCCGGTGCCGCTCGGAAACCCCTGCGAGAAATAGGCTTCCAGTGCCTGGGCCAACCTGCGGGTCGCCTCCTGGCGATCGCCAGCCCGCAGCGCGATCAAATACGAACCGAGGCCGACGAAGGTATGGCCGACTTCGGTGGCGCGCTGCAGCTTCTGTTGCGCCAGGTCCACCTCGCCCTGCGCGAAGTGGATTCGCCCGCGCCAGAGCAGGCCATTGGGCAGCAGCGGATCAATCTCCAGGGCCCGGTCGAGCGCCTGCTTGCCCTGTTCGCGATAGCCGGAGTTGATCAGCGCGGCGCCGCGCCAGAAGTTGACGGTCACATCGTCGGGATCCAGGGCCAGGGCGCGATCCATCCCCTCTCGTCCCTTGCGGTACTGACGCTGCCCAGTCAGGCTCAGGGCGAGGGCCGCATGGGGCTCGGCCAAGGTGGGGTCCAGCTCCGAAGCACGGCGGGCCGCCCGTTCGACGGCCTGCAGTGATTCGAGTGCTTTACCGGGGCTGTAGTCGGAATTGACCGATTCCAGGGTGGCCTTGCGCGACCAAGCGCGGGCATAGCCGGGGTCAAGCGCGATCGCCTGGTCGAGCTGCGCCAGGGCTTCCTGGAACTTGGCGCCGTCGCGCCGGTTGAAGGTGGCGGTCGCCTGCAGGTACAGCGCATAGGCCTCGGCATTGTCGGTGCCGGCGTTCACCAGCCGTTTGACCTGGCCTCCCTGCAGCACGATCTTGAGCTCGTCGGTGATCGAGCGGGCGATGCGTTCCTGCAGTTCGAACACGTCGCTCATTTCGCCGTCGTAGGTCTCCGACCACTTGTGGAAGCCATCCGAAGCCTGGATCAGCTGCGCGGTGATGCGGACCTTGTCGCCCTGCTTGCGCACCGAGCCTTCCAGGATGTGCGCAACCCCCAGGGCCTCGCCAATGCTGCGCAGGTTCTCGTCGCGGCCCTTGTAGTGGAAGGACGAGGTACGGCCGGCGACTTTCAGCCCGGGCACCTTGGCCAGGGCGTTGAGGATTTCCTCCGACATGCCGTCGGAGAAGTATTCCTGGTCGCGCTGGGGCGACAGGTCGGCGAAGGCCAGCACGGCAATGGATTCGCCCGCTGCGGCCGGTGTCGCGGCCGGCATCGTGCCAGCCACGGCTACTTCCGCGGCGCTGCTGTCCTGCACGGTTTCGCTCGGCCAGAACCTGTCCGCAGCCACCAGCGCCACCACGGCCAGCAGACCGAAGGCCAGCAGCGAATCCATCCGGCGTCCGGTCTGGGGCGCCAGGCCCGCCGCCAACGCGGGCCCCGGGTCCCGACGCAGGCCCTCGGGCGTCAGCTCGAACAGCCAGGCCACCACCATGGCCGGCACGAAGCCCAAGGCCAGCAGCATCACCAGCGCCTTGAGCACCCAGCCGGGCGTGTCGAAAATAGGCAGCAGCGTCTCGGCTACCTGTACGAACAGCCAGGCGCCCACCAGGTACAGCCCGGCCATGCGGATGACGTTGCGGCGCTTTAGTTCGGCGAAAAGGCTCATTGGCTGGCCCCGGCCGGCGGGCAGCCGAACGGCAGCGGCTCGGGCGGCGGGCGCTGGACGTGCTCGCGCTCGAGCACTTTCATCAGCGACGGGTAGGGACGCGGGTCGAAGTGCGGATAGGCGAGAAAGCCGTAGAGCGCATAGGTGAGCCCCGTCCGCTCAAACGGCTGCAGGACTTCCGCGGCTTCGTCATTCCTGCCCAGCAGCACCAGCAGGTGCCATTGCTGCGACACGTTGGCCTCGGGTGTCTGCGCCAACAGCTGTTCCACCTTTTCCCTCCGCCCTTCCGCGCAAGCCTGGCGTGCCTCCGGAATCGAGGCCCAGGCTTCAGCGACCATGCCCAATCGGCGGTAGTCCGCCAGCACCCTCGCAGCGTCCTGCACCCGGCCGTCCCAGAGCAGGCTTCGATGGACCTGGTAGAGGATATTGGCCCGGTCGGGCCAGCGCGCGTAGAGCTCCAGCGCCCGGTCGGCGGCCAGGCGGCGGTCGAGCGTGCGGTAGCCGAAGTTGGCGCTGGCAAGCGCCATCTCCGGACGTTGTTTAGACTGGGTCCAGATTGCGTCCAGCACGGCCTGGCCCGTGGTGTAGTCGCTGGCGGCGATGGCGACGTCGAGCAGGGGCGTCACGATGGTGGCGTCGCTGGGCCGTTCTGCGAAACTGCTCTTGTACAGCGCCAGTGCGTCGCGCAGTCGCAGCTCGCTCATTGCCTTGGTGGCCAGGTAGTCGTTGCGCTGCGACGGGTTGGCGGCATGGCGGATCGCCCGATTGATGCGTTCGGCAAACAGTTTGTCGACGCCATCAGGAGACTCCGACAGGTCCATTTTCCTGGTCTGGTTCGGGTCGCCCTGCCACAGCAGTATCCTGGCCGCGCGTCCGGCGGGCGCCGCAAAGTCGGGATCGATGGCCTGGGACTGTTCGAAATACCGGTACGCCCTGTCCCAGGAATCGAGACCCTCGCCCAGGTCCGCGGCCACGCCGCGCATGTAGGCCTGGTAGGCCTCGACCGAGCGTGTCCCGACCCGGGCCATGTCCGCCAACGCCGCCGGGTCGGTCGTGGTCTGCAGCGCTTGGGCGATTTTCTGGGCCAGGTCTTCCTGGATCGCGATCATCTCCGCCGGGTCGCGGTCGTAGTTCTGCGACCACAGGTGGAAGCCATCGGCAGCACGGATCAGCTGCGCCGTCACCCGGATGCGTTCGGGCGAGCTGCGCACTGAACCTTCCAGGACATAGGAAACGCCCAGCTGCCTGGCGATCTCGGGAATCGGCGTGCTGCTGCCCTTGAAGGCGAAGGACGAGGTCCGGGCACTGACCCGAAGGTCGGAGATATTGGCCAAGGCATTGAGCACTTCCTCGGACAGGCCATCGGCAAACCAGGCCTGGTCGCCGCCGGCGCTGAAGTCGGCGAAGGGCAGCACGGCAATGGACTTGTCGATGATGGCCGGCTCGGCCGCTCCAGCCGCCCCAGCCGCCGGCGTCGCCTGCGCCGCCACGGGGACATCCGCCGCGCGCCGCGGCGACAGCACGAACTGCTCGACGGCGAAATAGCCCACCGCCACCAGCAGCAGGGCGATGATCATCCGGTTCATGCGCTGGGATGTCTGCGGCGCCAGTTCACCGGACACGCGCGCATCGCCGTCGCGCTTGAGCCCCTCCGGCGTCAGTTCGAACACCCAGGCGAACACCAGCGCCGGCAGGAAGCCCAGTGCCAGCACCGTCACCAGCGCCTTGAGCACCCAGCCGGGCGTGTCGAAAATCGGCAGCAGCGTCTCGGCCACCTGCACGAACAGCCACGCCACCACCAGGTATAAGCCGGCCATGCGGATGACGTTGCGGCGACGCAGTTCGGCGAAGAGGGACATCAGGGTTTGGCTCCGCAGACGCGCTGGAAGTAGGGGTCGTGGGTCTTGAGTTTTTCCGCCAGTGCGATGAATCGCGGCTCGCAGCGGACCGGGTCCATGGCCGGTAGTACGAGGGACCAGTCGATGTTGCCTGCTCCGCCCAAGCTATCGACCATGCGCTCCAGGTAGTCCAGGGCCAGGTCGGGCGCGCCCAGGATGACCAGCAAGGGGGCGGTATCGATCTCGTCGAACAGGTTTGGGCTGTCGAGGTCGAAGCTGCTCTGCCTGGGATAGCTGGCCAGCTCCTCGGCCATGGCCCTGCGGTCGCCATCGCCGCGCAGCGCCTTGTACAGGCGATCCGCGAAAGCCTTGCTGGCCGGCTTCTGGGCGGCAACCAAGCGATCCGTCATGCCCCGGGCGCTTTCAAAGTCACCCTCGTAGAGATAGGCGTTGGCGCTCGTGGTCAGGCAGTAGAAATACTCCGGCGCGAATTCGAAAGCCTTCTCGCAGGCCGCGACGGCATCCTTGTTCCGGCCCAGCGACAGCAGCACCTGGGCGTGGTTCTGGACGATCACCCGCGAAAGCGGATCGAGCTCCAGCGCGCGCGCCGTCACCGCGAGGGCTTCATCAAGCCGGCCTGCCGACATCAGCGCCGTGCCCTGCCATTGGTGGGCCGTGGCGTAGGAAGGTCCCAGCGCGATGCCGCGCTGGAACAGCTTCTGCGCGGTGTCGCGACGTGCCTCGATATTGGCCAGGTAGCCCAGCACGACAAAGGGCTCGGGAATCCGGGGGTCCAGCGCCAGGGCGACCTCGGCCTGGTTCCTGGCGAGCCTGTTGGCGTCGGCATAGGTGATGCGCGCCGAGTAGCCGGCGATGACGCCGTAGACCAGGGCCAGTCCGGCGTGCGCCTGTGCATAGTCCGGATCAATGGTGATGGCCTGCTTGAGCAGGTCCACGGCCTGCCAAAGCTCCTCCTCGCCGCGGGTCTGCCAGAGCGCCAGGCTGCGCAGGTAAAGATCATGCGCCTGCAGGTCCGGGGCATGGGCGTCGTCGCCCACGCCCGACAGCGCAGTTCCGAGATTTACCTTGAGGGCGTCGGCGATCGCCTGCGCAATCTCGTCCTGGATCCGGAAGATATCCTTGAGCTCGCGATCAAACGTCTCCGACCACAGGTGGAAACCCGTGGTCGCATCGATCAGCTGGGCGGTGATGCGGACCTGGTCGCCCTGCTTGCGCACGCTGCCTTCCAGCACCAGCCGCACCTGCAGGGCCTGGGCGATCTCCGGCACTTCCTGCTTGCCGCCCTTGAACGAGAACGAGGAGGTGCGCGCCGCGACCTGCAGGCCCGGCACGCGTGCCAGCACGTTGAGGATCTCCTCGCTGATGCCGTCGGAGAAATATTCCTGCTCCGGGTCCGAGCTCATGTTGACGAAGGGCAGCACGGCGATGGAATTGGGCGGGACGGCGCCGCTGGCGGGTGCCGACGGATCACCCGTCCGGGCAACCGTCTCGGTTTCCGGCGAAGGCGCCGGCGGCGCACTCGGCCAATAACGGTTCGCGGCGATCACCACCAGCAGCAACGCCACCGCGCCCAGGGTCAGCGTGTCCATGCGTTTGGCGGTCACCGGGGCGATCGACTGTGCGGGGTCCACGTCGGCGTCGCGCTTGAGGCCCTCGGGGGTGAACTCGAACAGCCAGGAGAAGATCAGCGCCGGCACAAACCCGATCGCCAGCACCAGGATGATCGCCCGCAGCACCCAGCCCGGTACGTCGAAGGCCGGCAGCACGGTTTCCGCCACCTGCACGATCAGCCAGGCGACCACCAGGTACAGGCCCGCCATGCGGATGACGTTGCGGCGGCGCAGTTCGGCGATGAAGTTCATTGGGCGCACTCCAGCGACGGTGGCGACTCGAGCACGGTGCAGCCGTCCGGCGGCCCGTGCTGGCGCCAGTAGGCGGGCAGGCCTTCGCGCTCGGCCAGTTCAAGGAAGCGCGCATGGGCGCGGAAGCTGTCGAACGCCGGCATCCACTGAATCAGCGACAGCGTTCGGCTGTTGGCGGCGTCGGTGTGCAGGGCGGCGGTCAACGCTGCATCGGTGAGCCCGAAGATCTGCAGCAGGATCGCCCACTCCCGGGCGGGGCGTTCCGCGCTCGCCGCGAGCAGGCGCTGCTGCATCGGGCCCCACTGCTCCGGTTCCGCCAGCGCGGGCGCCAGCCCGCGGGCGAGGTCGCGCTGCGCCGGCGCCAGCGAGTCGTCGTCGTGCAGCCAGGCCAGGTAGGGTTCGGTGGGATCGTCGCCGCTTTCGCTCGCCAGCAGGAACAGGGCGCGGCTGGCGGGTCCGCGCCAGCCCAGGGTGTGGGCCTGCCGCAGCATCGGCCGGGCGGCGGCGATGTCGCCGCGCTGTGCCGTGGTGATCGCCAGCCAGCCCAGGTTCAACCCGCTGAGCGGGTCGAGCCGCTGGGCCTGCACGAAACTCTGGTGGGCGGCATCGATGTGGCCGACCTCGTATTCGCCCAGGCCCTTCCACAGCCAGGTGTTGGCGTTGTTGCGCTCGAGCGCCAGGGCGCGGGCGATCAGGTCGAACTCGCGAAGGCGTTGCCCGCTCTCCGCGGCGAGACGGGCACTGACCGCCAACGCGCCGGCGTGCTGCGGGTCCAGGGCCAGTGCACGGTTCGCCGCCAGGGCCGACTGCTCGATGGTGTCGATGCCCTTGGGTTCGGCCGCGTACGAGCGCCAGACGTACCAGGTGCCCGCGAGGGCGCTCCAGGCGTCGGCGAAATCCGGGTCGCGCGCCACCGCCTGTTCCAGCAGGTCACGTGCCGCCGGCAGGTTGGCGCCGCGCTGCACGAACAGCTGGCGGCCGCGCAGGTACAGCTCGTAGGCCTGCAGGTCCTGGGTCGAGGGCGCCACCTGCACGGTGCGCACGCCCAGCGTTGCCGCCAGGGCATCGGCGATGGCCTGCGAGATGTCCTGCTGCAGCTGGAAGATGTCCTTGAGCTGGCGCTCGTAGGTGTTCGACCACAGGTGCCGGTCCGTGCCCGCGTCGATCAGCTGCACCGTGATCCGGACCATGTCGCCCTCGCGGCGCACCGAGCCCTCCACCAGGTTGGCCACGCCCAGCCGGGCGCCGATTTCTTCCGAAGGAGTGCCGGCGTCGCGGAATACGAACGAGGAGCTGCGCGAGATCACCTTCAGGCCTTCGATGCGCGCCAGCACGTTGCGCAGCTCTTCGGCCAGGCCGTCGGCGAAATAGGCGTCGTTGGCCTCGGGGCTGAGGTTGGCGAAGGGCAGCACGGCGATGGAGTGTGGGTCGGCTGGTTCGGTGCGCACCGGGGGCAGGGGAGCAGGCGGTGATTGCGCCGGTGCCGCCACTGCCGCGGCCTGTGCCGCCTCGCGCTCGCGGGCATAGGGCGCCAGGAACTGCTGCAGCAGCGACAGGCTCAGCGCTGCCAGCACCAGCACCACCGTGACCTGGTCGATGCGACGGGCCGTGCGCGCGTTCTGCGGGTTGTCGCCGGCCGGGCCGTGGTCGCGCTTCAGGCCGCCCTCGGTCAGCTCGTAGCGCCAGGCGAACCACAGCACGCCGACCCAGGCCACCAGCAGCCCGAAGATCAGCCAGCGCACCGCCGAGATCGGCAGGTTCAGGGCCGGGAACAGCAGGTTCGACATCGCCACCAGCAGCCAGCCCAGCGCCAGCCACGCCAGGCCGGCACGGATGACGTTGCGGCGCTTGAGCTCGGACAGCAGGCTCATGGCGTCGGCACCGGGCAGGACAGGTGGTCGCCGCTGGTGTCTTTGATGCGGCTGCAGGTGCCGGGGTAGCCGCGCGCTTCCCACAGCCTGGCCAGTCCGTTGATCTTGGCGATCTCGTAGAAGCGTGGATCCTCGCGGATCGCCTTGGTCGAAGGCAGCCACAGGTTGCGCAGGGTGAAGCGAGTCCATTGCAAGCGGGTTCCCCTGCTGGCGGAGCCGGGCGTGGCGTCGGCCAGCATCGTGTCCAGGAACGCGTCATTGAGTCCAAGCATAATAAGCGACTCGTAGTTGCCTCCGGCGACGAACTGCTCGGCCAGGAATTTCGCCTTGCTGGGCTCAGAGGTTGCGGTCTCGAAGTCGCGCAGGAACTGCGCAGACCCATCCTCATCATTGCCGCCGTCGGCCAGCACCGCGGCAGCCCGCGCCTTTTCGCCACGGCCCAAATACTCGATCCCCAGCATGGCATTGCCCACAGTCCAGCCCTGGTCGGCCGCACGCAGGATGTCCTGCGCGCCGGCCTCGAACTGACCGGCGCTCAAGCGCGCAACGCCCAGGTAGCCGTTGTTGATACCCACCAGCGGGTCGATCCTGTGGGCGCGTTCCAGTGCCACGATCGCCTGGTCGACGTATCCGGCTTGCAGCAGGGAAAGGCCGTACCAGAGCGCGGGAGTGGAGTCGGGGGATCGCAGTTCGGACGCGCGGGCCAAGGTGTCGAGGCCCGCAATCCAGTCGCCGGACTCCACCCGCAGCGAGCCCTCGATCGCGGCCACCAGCGGGTGCGCAGGCAGGCGCTTGCGGGCCTGCGCGACGGACTGCCGGGTGTCCTCCCGGGTAGGGCCTTTCGCGGAGATATCGAGATAGCCGGGCAACACGTAATTCGTGGCGGCCAGGTACACCCAGGCCTCGGCCAGCTCCGGGTCGCGCTCGACCGCAAACTTCAGGTCGGCCAGGCCTTGCTCGAGTTCCTGGCGCTGGTAGAAGCGCGAACGGCCGCGCAGGAAGCGCTCGTAGGCCTCCAGGTCACCGGTGCTGGCGGTCACCGAGACCTGCGCCACCGGCAGCAGGCCGGCCATTTCATCAGCGATGGACTGGGCGATCTCCTCCTGCACCTGGAAGATGTCGGTGAGGTCGCGGTCGTAGGTCTGCGACCACAGGTGGGCATCGGTGCCGGCGCGGATCAGCTGCGCCGTGATGCGCACCCGGTTGCCCTGCTTGCGCACCGAGCCTTCCAGCACGTGCTGCACGCCCAGCTGGCGGGCGATTTCGGGTACCGGCGTGTCCTTGCCCTTGAAGGTGAAGGACGAGGTGCGCGAGGCGACGGTGAGGCCCGGGATGCCGGCCAGCACGTTCAGCAATTCCTCGGAGATGCCGTCGGCGAAGTAGCTGTTGTCGGCGTCGGCGCTCATGTTGACGAAGGGCAGCACGGCGATCGAGGCGCCGGCCTTGGCCGTGTCCGCGGCTGCTTCGGTGGTCGCCGCCACGGCGGTGTCGCGGGTCGGCGCCAGTACGAACTTGTCCATCGCGAAATAAGCCACCGCCACCAGCAGCAGCACCACGATGGTGCGGTTTATGCGCTGCGAGGTCACCGGCGCGGTCGCGCCCGCCGCCGGGATCGCGCCCTCACGCTTGAGCCCCTCGGGCGTCATCTCGAACACCCAGGCGAACACCAGCGCCGGCACGAAGCCGATCGCCAGCAGGATGATGGTGGCGCGCAGCACCCAGTCGGGCACGCCGAACGCCGGCAGCAGCGTCTCGGCCACCTGCACCACCAGCCAGGCGCCCACCAGGTACAGCCCGGCCATGCGGATGACGTTGCGGCGGCGCAGTTCGGCGACGAAGCTCATGCGCATCCTCCTCGAGCGTTGGTGTGGGGCTTAGTCACAGCGGAAGTCGTCCTTGCCGATGGGTTGGCATTGGCTGGGGAAACCCTGCTTTTGCCAGTACGCGTAGACACCGGTGTCGCGCACGTAGCGCTTGAATTGGGCGGATTGGCGATATCGCTGGTATTCACGGCCCCAGACCAGCGGCGGCGTCGGCTGCAGATCCCAGGCACCCAACGGGACCAGGATCAACCCCACGTAGCCATTGTCGATTTTGATGTTCTCCCGGGCTGCAAACTCGAGAACTTCGCGGACCAGTTCGCTGTGGTCGGCATCGGGGTGGCGATGTGCTTCGTACAGTGCTTCATGCCGGCGCCAGCGCGGCAGATACCTTGACTGGTTGCTGGCAAACATGAAATCAGACTTCTGCTCAAACTGCGCCAGCAGCGAAAAGTTGGTGTAGGTGTCGGTGACCGCCCCATGGTCCAAGGCGGCCAGGTAGTGCTGCCAGGCTTCATCGGAGCGGCCCAGGCTATGCAAGGTGTCGTATTCATTCTCGGTGCAGGCCGAGGCCATCGGGTCCACCCGCATGCAGCGCTGAAACGTTTCCAGGGCTTTCTCGCTTTGTCCGACGAGTGCCCAGGTCAATCCGAGCCAGTTCAAGGTATCGGGATTGTTCGGGTCCAGCGCCAATGAGCGCTCGAAATCGGCGATGACCTCACCCATGTCGTGCTGCCCTCCATATAGTCGTGCATCGCGCGAACGCAGGTTGGCTTTGACCGCCAGTGCCAGCGCACTTTCCGGCACCAGCGACAGCGCCCGATCGGCGTATTCGTAGGCACGCCGATTCAGTTCTTCGGGCGTCAGCGCCGAATCGGTGTACTCACCGATCAGCGGCTGCAGGCCGGCGCGCAGTTCCCAGGCCGGCGCGAACTGCGGATCCTGCTGTAGAGACTTTTCGAGTAACTGATCGGCCAGCACAAGCTGCCGGCGAGCGCGCACCAGCGGCCGCGCCTGCAGGTAGCTGTCGTAGGCGCTGAGGTTGGTGGTTGTGGTGGTGTTGCCCACGTCGCCGAGCTTTGCCGACGGCATCGCCGCTACGAGCGCTGCGACGATGGCCTGCGATATCTCGTCCTGGATCGCAAAGACATTCTCGGCGGTGAGCGGCCGGTCGAAGGTCTCCGACCACAGGTGGCGATCAACATCGGCGTCAATCAGCTGCGCGGTGATGCGAATGGTGCCGCCGGCGCGCCGTACGCTGCCTTCCAGTACATGGCGTACACCCAGCTGCTGGGCGATGGCCGGGATGCCCAGGTTTTCCTGCCCCTTGAACGCGAACGACGACGTGCGCGACGCCACCTGCAGACCCTTGACCTTCGCCAGCACGTTGAGGATTTCCTCGGACATGCCGTCTGAGAAATAGCCCTGGTCAGCGGTCTGCGACAAATCGGCGAAGGGCAGTACCGCGATGCTGGCCTCTGATGTGGCGGCGGTATTGGCGCTGATGGCTGGCGGATCGGCCTGAGTGTCGGACAGCTCGCTCTCGGCGAAAGGCGTGGGCGAAGCCGGCTGCAGCGACGGCTTGAACAGCACCATCGCGCCCACCGCGATCAGCAGCACGATGACCGCCAGGTCCAGCTTGCGCGCCGTCTGGTGCACGCGTGCCTGCGAGTGGTCGACCTCCGCGTCGCGCTTGAATCCGTCCGGCGTGAGCTCGAACACCCAGCTGGCGATCAGGGTGGGAAAGAATCCAAGCGCAAGCAAAACCACCAGGACCCGCAGCACCCA
This sequence comes from Lysobacteraceae bacterium, assembly GCA_003241895.1. Classification (GTDB taxonomy): domain Bacteria; phylum Pseudomonadota; class Gammaproteobacteria; order Xanthomonadales; family Xanthomonadaceae; genus Arenimonas. The sequence goes on along the minus strand of QBLY01000006.1, from coordinate 34,650 downwards.
ATCGGGCGCGCCGAAAACCGGCAGCAGCGTCTCGGCCACCTGCACCACCAGCCACGCGCCCACCAGGTACAGCCCGGCCATACGGATGACGTTGCGGCGGCGCAGCTCGGCGAACAGGCTCATCGCGCGGCTTCGAGCTTGGCGACGTAGGCGCGGTAGCTCGGTGAGTCACCGTACATCGCGTCGAAGAAGGGCTTGAAGGCTAGCAATTCGCCATTGATGACCGGCGGCTGGTCGCGTCGCGCCTGTTCCTCGAGCCAGGCGCCTTCCACGTCGCCCAGAAGGCGGCGGACGTGGGTGAGTGAAGCCACCTGCTGGTCTTGCTCCTCCAGCGCCAGCACCGGCGTTGTGCGGGACTGCGCGGCCCAGGCCTCGGCCTGCGCTCGTTCGCCGGCGCCTGCAGCGATGCGCGCGACGTTGGCCAGCCAGGCGGCCTGCATGCCCGACGGCGCCGGTTTGCCCTCCTTGACCCACGCCTGGGCCTGCGCGAAAGCCATTTTGGCCAAACGCAGGGGTTCCTCGACGCGCCCAGCCAGTCGAAGCAATTCGGCTTGGTAAATCAGGTTGTTCATGGCGCTCGGGCCTTGCAGGTCCTGGCGCTGTTGTTCAAGCAAGGCAACGGCTTCGTCCACTTTTCCCTCGGAAAACAGCGCCTGGGCCACCATGCCCGGTGCCTGCCGCCGTATGCCATCGCTCAAGGCCAGCAGGGGACGCCGATCGCCACGGAGGCGAGCGTAGAGCATGGCGTTGTCGGCGCGTATCTTGAAATCCTCGGGCGAGCGGCGCAGCGCCTTCTCGCTATGGGTGATGGCTTCGTCGCCCAAGCCATTGGACTCCAGGGCGAAGACCAGCTCGCTGTTTGCCAGATCTCCCTCGGGATCCAACAACAGCGTGCGCCGGCTGGCCGCCAGCTGCTCTTTGTGGCGATTGAGTCGCTTGTAGGATGCGGCTACGGTCCGGGCAATGCCGACGTCGTTGGGCCGTTCGGCCTGCAGGTCGGTCAGGATCGCCTGGGCGCCGGCATAGTCGCGTTCAACGGTGTACAGATACTGGGCCCGGGCCAGCCGGCTGTGCCATTGGTCGGGCCAACCCTTCTGGATTTCCGCGACCTGCTGCTGGGCCTTCGCCTTGTAGCTGCCGTCGAGATCCTGGCCGATCCAGTACATGCGGCCATAGGCTTCCGCCAACGCCACCCGGGCCTCGGCGAATTCGGGGTCCAGCGCCACCGCCGGTTCCAGCAGGGTAATCAGGTCGCGGAAGCCCTCGGCGCCGCGCCAGGTGCGCTGCTGCTCGACGGCGCGCAGGTACAGGTCATAGGCCTCGGCGCTGTTGGTGGGCCGTTCGCCCAGGCTTCTCTGCTCGGAAGCGGTCAGCGCGACCTGCATCTGGCTGGCGATGGCCAGGGCAATCTCGGACTGGATGGCGAAGACGTCGTCGAGCTTGCGGTCGAAGTTCTCGGCCCAGATGTGCTTGTCGGTAGCGGCTTCGATCAGCTGGACGGTGATGCGCACGGTGTCTCCGGCGCGGCGGACGCTGCCTTCGAGCACATGGCTGACGCCGAGGCGGCGGCCGATCTCGGGCACCTCGAGCTTCTCGGCGGCGATGTTTTCCATCGAGGTGCGGGAAATCACCCGCAGGTCGTGGATGCGCGACACGCGCGTCAGCACTTCTTCGTAGATACCGCCGGCGAAGAAGGCGTTGTCCGGGTCCGGGCTGAGGTTGCCGAAGGGCAGCACGGCGAGCCCGCGCTGGACGGCGGGAGCCGTGGTCGGAGCTTCACCGCTCGCCGCGCCCGGCGTGATCGGGTCAGCCGCAACGGCGGCCGGCGCCGCGCCCTGGGGCCAGAAGCGGTCCGCCGCCACCACGCCCACCACCAGCACCAGCCCCACCAGCAGAAGCCGGTCCATGCGCTGGCTGGTCGGCCGCGGCTCGGCCCGCGTTGCATCGGCGCCCCGGTCCCGCTGCAGGCCCTCGGGGGTCAGCTCGAATACCCAGGAGACCACCAGCGCCGGCACGAAGCCGATCGCCAGCAGCAGCAAAAGGGTCTTGAGCACCCAATCGGGCGTCCCGAACACCGGCAGCAGCGTTTCGGCGACCTGGACGATCAACCAGGCTCCCACCAGATAGATGCCCGCCATCCGGATGACGTTCCGGCGCTTGAGTTCGTTCAGTAGCTGCAAAAGCCCGCTCCCCTGGTCGACCCATGCCCCCGATAATGGCATGGAGCAGTGAGCCCCGCTCACCTGCCATTCATTCGGGAACGCGGAAATCCCGGGTTTCTGGCCATCACGCGGGTGGCAGGAACGGGGTCAGGTTCACTTCTTTCTGCGGGGGCCGTTGCCATTGCGAGGCGTTATCGCAGAAGAAGTGAACCTGACCCCGTTCCTGCCTGTGGACTCCCCCGAAGCCACATGATGGCACGCCAATAAAAACGGGCGCCCGAAGGCGCCCGTTTTTCATCCCGTGAAGGCGATGGCTCAGTAGCGGTAGTGGTCGGGCTTGTACGGGCCTTCCTTGGACACGCCCAGGTACTCGGCCTGTTCGGTGGTCAGCTCGGTCAGCACCACGCCGATCTTCTCCAGGTGCAGGCGGGCCACTTCCTCGTCCAGCTTCTTGGGCAGGATGTAGACCTTGTTCTCGTAGCTTTCCTTGTTGGTCCACAGCTCGATCTGGGCCAGGGTCTGGTTGGCGAACGAGTTCGACATGACGAAGCTGGGGTGGCCGGTGGCGCAGCCCAGGTTCACCAGGCGGCCTTCGGCCAGCAGGTAGATGGCGTTGCCGTTCTTGAAGGTGTACTTGTCCACCTGCGGCTTGATGTTCAGGCGCTCGGCGCCGGACTCATTGAGCTTCTCGACCTGGATCTCGTTGTCGAAGTGGCCGATGTTGCAGACGATGGCCTGGTCCTTCATGTTCGACATGTGCTCGAGCGTCAGCACGTCCTTGTTGCCGGTGGTGGTGACGTAGATGTCGCCACGGCCCAGGGTGGCTTCGACGGTGTTGACCTCGAAGCCTTCCATGGACGCCTGCAGGGCGTTGATCGGGTCAATCTCGGTGACCACGACGCGGGCACCGTAGGCGCGCAGCGAAGCAGCGGAACCCTTGCCCACGTCGCCGTAACCGCAGACCACGGCGACCTTGCCGGCCAGCATCACGTCCAGCGCGCGCTTGAGGCCGTCGGCCAGCGACTCGCGGCAGCCGTAGAGGTTGTCGAACTTGGACTTGGTGACCGAATCGTTGACGTTGATGGCCGGCACCAGCAGCTTGCCCTGCTCGAGCATCTGGTAGAGGCGGTGCACGCCGGTGGTGGTCTCTTCCGAGACGCCCTTCCAGTCCTTCACCACGTTGGCCCAGAAGCCCGGGCGCTCGCGCGCAACGCGCTTGAGCAGGTTCTTGACCACCTGTTCTTCGTGCGAGCCCGACGGGGTGTTGACCCAGTCGCTGCCGTTCTCGAGCTCATAGCCCTTGTGGATCAGCATGGTGACGTCGCCGCCGTCGTCCACCACCAGCTGCGGGCCCTTGCCGCCCGGGAAGCTGATCGCGTCCAGGGTGCAGTCCCAATACTCTTCCAGCGTCTCGCCCTTCCAGGCGAACACCGGGGTGCCGCTGACGGCGATGGCCGCGGCGGCATGGTCCTGGGTGGAGAAGATGTTGCACGAGGCCCAGCGCACGTCGGCGCCGATGTCCTTCATGGTTTCGATCAGCACGGCCGTCTGGATGGTCATGTGCAGCGAACCCGTCACGCGCACGCCCTTGAGCGGCTTGCCGGCGGCGTACTTCTTGCGGATGGACATCAGGCCCGGCATCTCGTGCTCGGCGATGTCGATCTCCTTGCGGCCAAAATCGGCCAGGGAGAGGTCGGCGACCTTGAAGTCTTTCTTGAGGTTTACGACAGCGTTCATTGGTATAGCTCCGTTATCGGGCGGCCGGGCCGGCCCAGGGGGCGCGGGGGCTCGCGTTTAACGGGCGCGGTTGGTACGGAGCCTTCGCCGAGCCTGATCCCTTGTCCGCACGGGGCGGACCGGGCTTGCAGCGCCCCTCGGCGGAGGGTCCGGCGGGCCGCGGGGCGGCTGCCGGGGGTGCGGGTCCCTGCGGACCGATCAATATTGTATCGCTTTGTCGCGATGGGGGGATGAATATTGGCCGGGTTATGCCAGCGCCCGGTCCGCCAAGCCGCGGACGGGTCTGCTTGGCAGTAATCCGTCAGGGGGACTACGGTGCCAACTTGGGAAAAGGGACAGTGAGACGAGTTGTGAGATGGCTTTTAAGCGGTCTATATAACGTATACATTTCGGAACGCTCACCAATAGACCAAGTCGCAGAAAGCGAAGGCTTGAGAACAGAGCACTCTGGCGAACACCCTCGAGGCTCGCCTTGTCCCTTTCTCAGGAATCGGTGAGACTTGACACACGCAACGCGCCGCCGCGCCGGCCAGGGAAACCGAAGTCACGCGCGAGGGCGTCTGAGTCCGCGCTCAAGCAGAACCGGCGACGTCCCCTCGTGCCACCAACGCCTGCCCGGCAGACCGCTCTGAAAGAGCGCTTCACCTCCCAATTACTCGGCCGCGCAATCGTGAATTTTAAAGAGAACGAGTCTGACGACAAGCTCCGCGGCGGCTACTACACGCCACCCGAAATTGCTCGTTTCCTGTCGCGATGGGTGCTCTGCGCCCGACCCAAAAGCCTTCTCGAACCAAGCTGCGGGGACGGCGCGTTTCTACGTGCCCTGGCTGGACTGAATACCGCCGAACTGAGGGTGACTGGCGTTGAGCGACTTGCTGGCGAAGCTGCGAAAGCACGAAAAGTCGCCACTGCATTGAAGACACGCTCAGCACAAGTCGTTCGGGCGGATTTCCTGCATTGGTGCCAAAAGCGGCTTGATGTTGGTGCAACCTTCGACGCTGTGACAGGCAACCCGCCATATATCCGCTACCAGTATTTGGACGAAGAGGACCAACAGCTATCTGAGAAGCTTTTTGCACGATTCTCGTTGGCTTTCACAAAGCACACCAATGCGTGGGTTCCGTTCGTGATTGCCAGCATCGCGCTGCTTTCTCCCGGAGGACGCCTCGCGATGGTCATTCCTTCAGAGTTGATGCACGTACTGCACGCCGGCTCATTGCGCAAGTTCCTTCTGCAGCAATCGCGACGCGTGCTGATGGTTGACCCAAACGAATTGTTGTTCGAGGCGGCCCTACAAGGAACCGTGCTCTTGATGGTGGAAAAGAAGACAGCTGAATCATGCGAGTCAGAGGGTGTAGCCATACACGCGGCACCGGACAACTCCTTCTTGGATAGCGACCCCGAGGAGCTATTCAGTACAGCGAAGTACGTCAACGGCGAGGTACTGAACGGAAAGTGGATGAAGGTCCTGCTTAAGCCTGAGGAGCTGGCGGTCTTCGAGAAAGCTAAGGCGCTGCCCTCGGTGAAGCGATTCATCAACATTGCAAAGGTCGATGTAGGCATCGTCACTGGGGCAAACAAGTTCTTCCTGGTCGATGACAATACGGTCGCACGCTATGGACTTGAAAAGTTTGTCAAGCCGATGTTCGGCCGCAGTGAGCACTGCCCAGGCGTCGTCTACGACCAGGGCATACACGAATCGAACCGAAAGCGCGGGCTCCCGACGAACTTCTTCTCCATTGATAAGGATGAAGACACCGCGCGGCTCCCAAAGCGCGTTCTCGAGTACATCAAATACGGCGAGTCGCAGAAGCTGCACACGCGCTACAAATGCCGAATTAGGAGCCCCTGGTTCCGCGTGCCATCGGTTTACGCCACCCCAATCGGGCTTCTCAAGCGCTCTCACAACTATCCACGCCTTATCCTCAACTCGCTTGGGGCTTACACGACCGATACGGCGTATCGAATATCGCCGCTGGCCGCCGGACCGAAGGCAGAGAAGCTGGTTTACTGCTTCGTAAACAGCCTCACGGCATTGACTGCGGAGCTAGAAGGACGCCATTACGGCGGAGGCGTCCTTGAACTTGTGCCAAGCGAAATCGAAAATTTGCTTGTACCACTTCCAGCGATTCGGCCCAGCCTAGCAAGCCTCGATAAGGCTGTCCGTGGAGGAACCTGCGCACTGCGTCTCCTCAAAATGCAGGACGACAAGGTGCTCACGGCCGCCGGTCTAAGCCAAGAAGAGAGTGGGCTCTTACGACAGGCGCTCATTCGAATTCGCAGTCGTCGCCATCGGCTGCTTGGCGCGGCGACTGAAGGAGACAGTGAATGACGATACCTGCTCGACTCCTAGCCCTTGTGGCTCGATTCTCAGCCGACGAGAAAAAGCTGACTGCGTCAGCCTCGGGCTATCAGGAGACTGAGGCCAGGGTCGAGTACGTCGACCCATTCCTGGAGCTTCTGGGCTGGGATATGGTGAACGGCCGGGGATTGCCGAACAATCTCAAAGATGTTCTGCGAGAAGAGTCGCAGGATGGCGATGGAGGGCGACCAGACTACACATTCCGCATAGCATCGGCGAAGAAGTTCTTCGTCGAGGCTAAGAAGCCCTCTGTCGATATCACAACCAACAAGGCGGCTGCTTTTCAGGCTCGCAGCTATGGGTATACGGTGGGACTGCCCGTTTCCATCCTCACGAACTTCCGAACGCTTCGAATATATGACTCACGACTGGAGCCCAGGTCCACCGATGACGCGGACGTCGGACTTTTAGATAGCATCAACTATACGGAGCTCCCCACTCGCTTCTACGACCTTGTCGCGCGGTTCGGCCGTACCGCCGTGGCGAATGGCTCAATTGATAGCTTCTACGGGAGCACAACCGAAGCGACTCTTGCCGTTAGTGCAAAGTTTCTGGCGCGAATCAACGGCTGGCGCGTCCGCCTTGCGAATGAGCTCCATGGCCGATACGCTGAATTGACCATTCCTGAGCTTAGCGACCTAGCTCAGAAGGTCGTCAACCGCATTATTTTTTTGCGAATGTGCGAGGACCGTGGCATTGAGGCCCGTGAAAATCTGCGAAAGGTCGCGGGACGAAAAAGCGTAATCGAGCTTCGGACACTGTTCAAGAAGCTTGATGATCGTTACAACACCGGCCTCTTTGATGTCACAGACGACCGCCTGCAGGACCGGTATGAACTAAACGCAGCCCTTTTCTACGAATTCGTCGAGGAAGTCTACTCGCCAGCTTCCCCCTACAATTTTGCGGTACTGGACGCAGACTTCTTGGGCCAGGTGTATGAGCACTTCCTGGCTATGCGCCTCGAGCTTCTTGGTAACGGATGCATTGGTTTGGTGAAGAAGCCGGCATACGAAGATCGAGAGATTGTCACTACGCCGCAACCACTGGTCGAGGAGGTAGTCCAGCGGGCATTCGATGCGCGGTTTGCCAAGGCGAAGGTCTCGACCTTTGAGGAGCTCTGCGCCATCCGAGTCTTGGATGTAGCCATCGGCTCTGGTCGATTCCTTGTTCATGCGCTGGACAAGCTCGTAAACACCGCAATCAGTATCCTCAAGGTGAACCCGAGCGACCAACGAATCTACAAGGTTTCGGTGAACGAATTCCGACTGAATTTTCAGTCAAAGCGGCGTCTGCTTGAGGAGTGTCTGTTCGGTATAGACATTGACTACAACGCCGTGGAGGTTGCCCGCTTTAGTTTGATCGTTAAGCTGCTGGAGGACGAAGCTGCAGACACACTTCCCAATGCAAAGCGCATTCTTCCAGACCTAAACGCAAACGTGATTTGGGGGAACACGGTAGTCAGCACCGACTTCAACGGGCCGGCATCTGTGCTCGAAGTAACAGTACCCATCGACTGGGCGAATGAAGGACTCCCCACAGAGTTTGACGTTGTCATTGGTAACCCGCCCTATCTGACAACCGATGATATGAGGAAAGCGAACCGCCAAGAGTTCGATTACTACAAAGCTAAGTACACCAGCTGCCACAAACAGTTCGACAAATACTTCGTGTTTATAGAACGAGCGCTTTCCGCTCTATCCCCGTCGGGAGTTGTGGGCCTACTGGTACCAAACAAATGGCTAACCATCGAATCAGCGAGCAAGCTGAGGGGCCATCTCGCTGGCCAGATGGCTGTGCGAGAGGTCTTGGATTTCGGAAACGAGACTCTGTTCGCTGGTAAATCAGCTTACGTCTGCATCCTGGTACTGCAGCGAGGCACGACTGATTTCAGCTATCGCAATATCCACAAACAAAGCGAATTCGAACTTCATCCCTCAGGCAAAGGCTACGCCCAGTCGAGTAACGTCTTGAGTGCGGCCGGGGAGTGCGCATGGGTTCTGCCAGGAACACCAGATGAGCACAAGGTGCTCTCCATGCTGTACGCCAATAGTCGAAAGCTCGGTGATACCGTCGATATCAAGAACGGTGTCCAGACGAGCAAGAACAGCGTTTTTGTCATTTCAAACTACAGGGATTCCGGCCCAAACGTCCTCTTTCAGAAGGAGGGCGTGCAGTGTGAGATTGAAAAGGCACTGACACGCCCTTACGTTGCGGACTCGGCGGGGCAGGTGAAGTCGTTCTGCAATATCGAGCCCGACTCCCTAGTCATTTTCCCGTATTCCGTCGGCCTCTCCGGCGCGCCGCAGGTCATGGTGCCGGGTTATCTGAGGAGGAACTTTCCGCTGGGCTGGGCTTACTTGAAGCATTACCGTGCCGAGCTTCAGAAACGTGATGTTTCTCCTCCACCTCCCGCCGGATGCTTCTATGCGTTCGGCCGCCACCAAGCACTTGAGACGGTATTCACCCAGCCCAAAATAATTTACTCGGTTAACCAGACTGGCGACAAGTACGCGTTCGACACGGTTGGTGTTGCAGTAGCGTCCGGCGGCACCGCAGGCGAAGTGATGGTGCTGAATCCTCGCGACGGTTACTCGCTGGAGTTCGTGATGGGCCTGTTGAATCAGCGTGCAATTGAGTTTTTCCTGCGCAAACGGGGAAGTCCCTTCCGTGGCGGGTATTACAGCAGAGGAAGCGCGGTATTGGCTGACGTCCCCGTTCCTGCACTTGACCTGGTTGGGAATGCAGCGCATGCGGCCGCTCACCACGCCATAGTTCAGGATGTTCAGAGCATCGTGGCTTTGAAATCATCGATGTCCGGCGCATCTGGACGCGCGGTTATCCAACTGCAGCGCCGCCAGCAATCACTCTTGAGCTCGCTTGAGCAGCGGTTCAATGCCCTATGGGGCTTTACCAACCAGGTCCAATTGATTCGCTTACCTGGTGAATAGCGCATCCTGAAATGCCATGGTCGGAGCATGTGCCCAAGAGACGCCCGACCAAACGCCACACGGCTTTCTAAATCACAGAGAGGTGGTTGGCATACCTAACCCTCACAGGCGGCGCGTTTTGTTCCATCTCGGGACACCGTCTCTCTCATACAGGAAATCCGGCCAGCGCAGCATCATGGCTCGCGGAACCGTCACGTACTGGGTTGGGTTGTATAGGCTTCGAGTGGCGCTTTGCTTTCACCGTGCCACCTGGCGCAACGTGTGCCGACTATCTGTGCCAACTGGAAAGCACAGTTGGCGCAGAGCCAATCAGAACAACGGGTTACGCATGATGCCACCTTTAGTGGCCCTGTCCTCTCCTGGGCACCAAAGTCCAGGGTCCTCGCCTCACTGTAGCGGTGGCTCAGAATCTTCGTTTATGCCGCAAGCGCATGTGCCACCTGATCCACAGACCGATCCAGTGAAACTTTTGACTCCGGCCGATCCGCACTGCGAGGTGCAACGGTCGGACGCCGCTTTTTGCCTGCTTTGGCACGAACTCGAGGCCACGGCAATCGACTGAAGTTCATTCGCATCCTTTACCAATATTTCAGGTACGGATACAAATGAGATTGAACTTTCTTCCCTCGCGAAGCTTGTTGTCGTGTATGCGAGCACCATCAGCAAAGCCACTATAAACCTACGCATAGCGATCTCCTTAAATTAAGTGCTCCGGCACAGCTTGGTTCGCGCTTTCGGCCCGGCGAACTGGTACAGAGTGCTTCCGGAGCAGCTTTAGGTTGCGCGAGTCCATAGTTTGAAAGCGATAGAAGAATTTCTCTTGCTAGCGTAAGAGAAATCCTACGCCTCGCATCGGCCGCGACAAGAGAGGCGTTCATCATTCCTCTGGCACTGAGATTGGTGGCAGGTCAGTGGGACCCGGATTGTTGCGGCGCGAGAGGCGTGCGCATTGGCTCCGCAGTGGCCCGCGGCTAGTATTCGGTAGTTCAAGCGCAACTATGACCTGCCCCCTCTGAGCCGTACCACGTGAAGGTGTAAAGTCCGTCAACCTCAGAGGACGGACATGAAGAAGAACCGATTCACCACCGAGCAGATCATCGGGTTCATCAAGCAGGCAGAGGCCGGCAGGGCGGTGGCGGAGTTAGCCCGCCAGCACGGCTTCAGCCCGGCCAGCATCTATGGCTGGCGGGCTAAGTACGGCGGCATGGAGGCGGACGACGCCAAGCGCCTGAAGGAACTGGAGCTGGAGAACGGGCGCCTGAAGCGTCTGTTGGCCGAGGCCCACCTGGACATCGAGGCCCTGAAGGTGGGCTTTGGGGTAAAACGCTAGCCCCGCAATGCAAGCGCGAGGCGGTCCGACGCATGCTCGAGCTGGAAAAGATGAGCGAGCGTCAGGCCTGCCGCCTTGCGGGGCTGTCCCGCGATGCTTTCCGTCATGAGCCCGTTCCGGCTCCGGCCACGCAGGCGCTGTCTGCGCGGCTGGTCGAGCTGGCGCAGGCGCGGCGCCGCTTTGGCTATCGCCGCCTGCACGACCTGCTGGACCAGGAGTTTCCCAACGTGAACCACAAGAAGATTTACCGCCTCTACCAAGGGGCGAAGCTGGCCCTGCGTCGGCGCAAGAAGGTCAAGTTTCCCGCCGGCCAGCGCCAGAAGCTGGTGCCGGCCCATGCGCCCAATGAGGTACTCAGCATGGACTTCGCCAGCGATGCGCTGGCCAACGTCCGTCGGCTCAAGTGCCTGACGATCGCCGACGATTTAACCCACGAAAGTGTGGATATCGTTGTCGACCACGGCATCAGCGGCGCCTACGTTGTCCGCGTACTCGACCAGATCGCCCGGTTCCGCGGCTACCCCCGGGCCGTGCGCACGGACAACGGTCCGGAGTTCACCAGCCGCGCCTTCATCTCCTGGGCGCAGATGCATGGCGTTGAGCATCTGCTGATCGAACCGAGCAAACTGATGCAGAACGGCTACATCGAGAGCTTCAACGGCGAGTTCCGCGACGAGTGCCTCAATGAGCAGTCGTTCACGTCGCTAATGCAGGCCAGGGACGTCATTTCCGAGTGGCAACGCGATTACAACGAAGTTCGGCCGAACAGCAGTTGCGGGCGAATCCCACCGGCGAGGTTTGCCGCCAACCACCGAGCAAAGCAGCAAGAGAAAGTTGTACCCTTCAACCCCGGGCTTTATCAGTAACCGCTGGTACGGCTAGAGGGGGCAGGTCGGTCAACCTAAGCCGGCACGGTAGGCCAACGCCCGCGGAATTCGCAGGTCCTAGAGGTTATCTTTAGGTTGGGAGATCGTGAGGTAGAGTATTGGACGAGGCCTAGGGAAGAATTCCATGTCGCGCATTGCGCATCCGCACAATTCCACTCCAATCTTGGCTGCCGCCGAGCAGTGGGTACAGCGTTGCCTAGTTTCGGACGGCAGTGTCTTCACGAATGAGTCCATCTGGACGTTGGCGAATTTGGATGCACTGGACCGCTTTGTAGTCCAGCAGCCAGACGCCGGTGAAGGCAGCTTCTACGAGAAGCTGGAACTGCAGGTCGCCGGCGCGCCCCCTGAGGCGCGCAAGCTCATGTCCGAGTTGCTGTGGGCGCTGCTGCTTTTTCCGAGCAACATCACCGAGGACATGAAGCGCGAAAGCTTTATCAGGGTTTGGGGATGGTCCGGCGATAGCCTGAATCCCGGCAATCCGTTTCTCGATGACGCTGTGCTGGATGGCATCGGTTCCGCCGGAATGGGCATCAACACCAACCGCTGGCGGGAAGTGAACTATTTTGTCGCGCTTGGTAAGGCTGTGAAGCAGTTGGCTGAGACTGCCCGGCATTCTGTCCTTAGCGATTACGACCGATTTATGGAATGGATCGCCACAGTCCCGACGGAGGGTGATCGACAGTTTCGCCACATGCTTAGGTATTTCTTGTTCCCCGACCGGGTCGAGCGAATGTCCAGCAATGGTGACCGCCGCCGGGTTTTGCTCGGATTCGGCGTTGCACCGATCAAGGTCACCCGGAAGTGGACGGACCGTCAGCTCGACGATGCGCTGCTGAAGCTGCGGGTGGAGCAGGAAGACCGTTTCGGCACAACCGATCTTGATTTCTATCAGCACCCTTTGCGTGAGGAGTGGCAGAAGCCAAATGACACAGGAACCGAGGAACCTGAGGAAGACAGTGGCATTGCCGGTGTCAATGAACCGACGCCGACGATTTATGTCAAAGATAGGGCTGGCGCAAAGAATTTGATCCTTTACGGTCCGCCTGGAACGGGTAAGACCTATCGGTTGCAGCAGATGCAGGCCGATTACACAGATCAACCGGCAGACATTGACCGTCCCGCCTGGGAGCTGCAGCTCGTGGCTGCCTACGGCTGGCGCGCGGTGCTAGCAGCCGCCTTGGCAGACATCGGCAAGCCCACTAAGGTGGCCGATTTTGAAGGACACTCGCTGATTCGCGCGAAGGCAGCACAGCGAAACCGCAAGGGATCGGTCCGGCCCACGATGTGGGGCTATTTGCAGGAGCACGCCAGTCGGGAGAAGGGGACGGTGAACGTGGCAACGCATCGCCCGCCATATTCGTTTGAGAAGGACGTTGATTCGTACTGGTCCCTCGTCAGCGATTGGCAGGATCAAGACGGCGAAGCTTTTGAGCTTCATGCCCGTTGGGTTGCTGGGCCCGCGAAGAACGCCGATCCGGTCAAGCGTTACAGGGTGGTCACGTTCCACCCCTCTTATTCCTACGAGGACTTCGTCATTGGTCTGCGGCCGGTCGGCGGTGCGGATACGGGTGGAGCGGTTGGATTCCGTATGGTGGATGGCGTCTTCAAGCAGGCGTGCGCTGACGCGCTGGCAAATCCTGGCAGGAGACACGCACTTTTCATTGACGAGATAAATCGCGCCGATATAGCAAAGGTTTTCGGAGAGTTGATCACGTTGATTGAGCCCGACAAGAGAGCCCGGTACGACGCAGCGGGTAATATTACTGCCGGCATGGAAGTCCAACTGCCCGGAACAGGGGCAGAGGAAGGCGAAGACGAGCGTTTCGGTGTTCCGGAGAATCTGGACATCATCGGCACAATGAATACGGCGGACCGATCCATCGCGCTGCTTGATATAGCGCTGCGCCGGCGATTCGAGTTCCGGGAGATTGGTCCCGACTACTCTGTGATTGCGCGAAAGGTTGAGGAGGTTGAGCTTTCGCTCCTGCTCAAGGTGATCAACGACCGAATCGAGTTCCTGGCCGATCGTGATCGTCTGATAGGGCACGCGTATTTTTCTGCTGTGCGGTCCATCGTGGATCTTAGAGCTGTGTTCCAGGGGCGGATTATTCCGTTGTTGCAGGAGTATTTTTTCGACGATTGGAGTCGCGTGGAGATGGTGCTTTCCAACGGAACTGGCCGGTCTGTGTTCATTGCACGCGAGTCGCTTGATGCGGCCAAGCTTTTCAGCGGGGCAGAGGCGGCGTCTCTCGCGCAGCGGTATCGCTATCGTGTTACGGAGCCGTCCGGATGGGGTTCGCTTGAGTTCCTCGGCATCTGTCAGCAGCCGTAGGGCGCGACATGTCCGGGCTACTGACAACTTGGGAGCATCAAACGCTTGGTATTGGCTCAGGCGTTCGCGAGCTTTCGCCGGCGGAGGTGGATATCCTAGTTGCCATCGGTCAGAGCCGACCGGGATTTTGCACCCTGGGCCACCGGAATATCCGGCTCGCCCAGTTTGCCGGTTTGGTGAATCTCGGTGGGCGCGTTCTGGAGATTCTTCCGAAGGTTGAAAGTGCAGTAAGCGCCTCTTCTGCGCGCGGCACGTTTTTACGTTTGCTGCATGCTGCGAAGCGCGTTCCCATTCACTCGCTGGGCAGCGTGGGCCACGCCGCCGAGCGGAGATCACTGCTGGGCATCTTCATAGATGCGTTTTTGGACGAAGCGTCACGACTTGTGCGCGGAGGGCTTCTCCGGCGGTACCAGTCTAGGAAGGAGGACGTGCGGGTGGTGCGCGGCCGGTTGCTTGTCACCCGACAGGCGGCGGTTCACGGTATGCGACCGGATTTGGTCGCATGTGCGTTTGATGAGCTTTCGGTTGATAATCCGCGCAACCGAGTATTACGTGCTGCCTTGGCAGTTGTCCGCCCATGGATGGAGGACACCGAGCAGGGACGCCGCTGGTTGGAACTCAATGCAGCGTTTGATGGCGTTGCTCTCCAACGTGATGCCCTCGCATTGCTTGACGATCTGGTGGCTGACCGTCAGACGGTCCGGTATGAGCCAGCCACTCGTTGGGCGGTGTTGATCCTCAAGTTGCTTTCACCGAACGTTCGCTCTGGTCTCCAAGCGGCACCAGAAATGCTTTTCGACATGAATCGCCTCTTTGAAGCGGCTGTCGCTTCCGTACTTGGCGAGCGAGCGCGGCGCGTAGGAATCGCACCTTTGGGGCAAGACACAACCCAATTCCTTGCCGAGTGCGATCAGACTGCGGTGTTCGGTTTGCGGCCGGATCTCGTATTTCGCGACGGCGACCGAGTTGTGGCGGTTGCGGACACGAAGTGGACGCGGATATTTCCCGGACGAACAACGCGCCTGGAGCCGGAACAGTCGCACGCGTACCAAATGAACGCCTACGCGAGCGCCTTCGCATGCGACGACTTCTATTTGATCTATCCATGGCATGCCGATGTTGAAACGATCCAGCCTTCCACCTTTTTGGTGAAGCAACGCAGTGGCCCGCCATTCCGACTACATGTGGTTTGTGTAGACGTTGCCCAAGATGGCTTTCCAGTCCGCCACGGCCGGATGCATTGGCTTGATGGGGGGCCTTAGGATGGAGGCGGAAATGGTGGGCGCGTGACCTCGATAATCTGGCCGCGACTCTTGGAGCATGCTCATCGGTCCCGTCGCGCAGGTGGCTCAGCACGAGGACGGTAGCTATCGTTAGGGCGCCCGGAGTTATACCACCCGACCTAGCTTTGGTGGTATAACTCCGCCACAGCCCGAGGCTAATCCATGGACCTCTACCGCGAACTCCCCGTCTCTGCCCAATCCGCCTACGCCGAACTCCACGAGCAGGTGCAGGTAGCCGAAGCCTCGCGCTCGCCCGCCTTCCTCACCGGCAAGATCGCGTGGAAGACCATCAAGGGCCGCCGCTACGCCTATTGGGCCTTCAAGGAAGTGGACGGCCGCAAGCGCGAGTACTACCTCGGGCCCGAGGGTCCTGCGGTGGCGGCCCTCGAGGCTGCGCGCGAGCGTGGTGCGCCTGCGCTGGAACAGATTGCCCGGCAGGCGGCCGCGGCGCTGGCCCAAGGCTGCAAAGCTACGCTGCCCAAGCATTTCCGCATCGCCAAGCGGCTGGCCGACTATCAGTTCTTCCGGGCCGGCGGCCTGCTGGTGGGGACGCACGCCTTCCTCGCGCTGGGCAACCAGCTGGGCGTGGCGTGGGGTGACGGCACGCGCACTTTGGACCTAGACTTTGCGCACAGCGGGCCGGGCGGTAATGTCGCCGTGGCGCTGCCGGCCAACGTGCCTACCAATGCGGCGCAGGCGCTGGAATCGCTGCAGATGGGCTTCCTGCCCATGCTTGGCGGCAGCAAGGGCTTGGCCAGCCAGTTCCTCAGCGAACGCGAGGGCGACCTGCGCATCGATTTCCTCACCACGCTCCGGCGCAAGGAGGGCGACGTGGCCGCGCCCGAGCTGGGCATCGCCCTGGTGCCGCTGAAGTTCATGGACTACCTGATCGAACGCCCGGGCCAGGCGGTGCTGATTGATCGCGCCGACGCCTGCCTGGTCAACCTGCCGGACCCGGCGCGCTACGGCCTGCACAAGCTGATCGTGGCGTACGAGCGCGGGGCGCGGAATCCCAAGTACCGCAAAGATATCCTCCAGGCGCTGGCGTTGATCCAGTGGCATCTGGAACATGCGCCAACCCTGTTGGCTGATGCCTGGAGCGATCTGGTCGGGCGTGGCGCCGGGTGGGAAAAGCGTGCACGGGACTCTTTGGCGAACGCGCCGAAAGCCCATGCTCACATCGTGGCGAATTTCGAGGCGCTGGTGGCTGACTGAGCCATAAGCCGAAAGGCTGTAGCTCGACTCAGCGGTAGTCATCTTCCCGCTGATGCCGCACCGCCAGCAGCGTGACTGTTGCGGAGTCCTCGATTTCTAACAGCCCCACGTACCCGGCCGAGCCGAACCCGACCAGCAGTTCCCGCAGCAGCGCGTTGCCACCGGCCGCGCGACGGCAGGCGAAGGGGGAGGTTTCAAGCAGGGCGAGCCCACGCCGGATCGCCTCGAGCGCGTCATCCGCCTGGCGCCAGTCGCCGGACGACTGCTGCAGCGCGAAGCCGTGCAGGCGCGCCAGGTCTTCAATCGCTTCTTCCGTGAAGCGGACGCGGAAGGTCATGGCTTGCGGGTCTTGGCCTTGTCCAATTGCGCCTGCAGGCGCTCAAGCGCTGCCTCGGCGCTGACGTAACGACCCGTGCTGCGGGCCTTTTCACGCGAGGCCAGGCCGCGGGCGATGAATTCCTGCTGCATCTGTCGTTGCCCTATCTGCGCACGCAGGGCAGCCTCGACGAAACCGGAAAGCGTCTCGCCCTCGAGTAGGACATCTTCGGCGGCCTCACGCAGTTCCGGCGCAACCCGCAGCGAAGGGATGGTGGCTGTTTTCATGGCGCAGGCCCATTGCATTGCAATTGCGATGCATCATGCGCTTTGCGAAATGACGACGCAAGCCGGCCGGCTATCCAGCCGCCGGCGCCTGGAAAAAATACCGGCAAAGATGGAAGAAAACCGGCGCCGCAAAACACACCGAATCCAAGCGATCCAGCATCCCGCCGTGCCCCTCGATCATCTGCCCCCAGTCCTTCGCGCCCAGGCTGCGCTTCACGGCCGATAGCGCCAACCCGCCCAGGAAGCCGGCCATCACGATCACCGTGGACATCGCCGCGGCCTGCAGTGGGCTGAACGGGGTGGCCCAGTACAGGGCCGTGCCCACGCCCACCGCCAGCGCGCCGCCGCCGACCAGGCCTTCCACGGTCTTGGACGGGCTGACCTTGGGCGCGAGTTTGGTCTTGCCGAACAGCTTGCCCACCACGTACTGCAGCACGTCGCTGATCTGCACCACCAGCAGCAGGTAGAAAAGCAGCATCAGGTTCTGGGCGATGCCGCCTTCCAGGTCCAGCAGCAGCAGGGCCGGGGCGTAGCTGATGAAGTACACGGTGATCAGCACGCCCCACTGCAGCTTGGTGGTGCGCTCCAGGAAATTGTCGGTGTCGCCCTGCAGCGCGGCCAGCACCGGCAGCGACAGCATGCCGTACACCGGCAGGAAGATTGCGAACAGGCCGTACCAGTCGCTGTAGATCAGCCAGTACTGCACGGGCAGCAGGATGTAGAACGACGCCACCAGCGCCCAGTGGTCGCCGGCGCGCGTGGGCGTGAGCGTGACGAACTCGCGCAGCGCCACCAGCGACGCGAACGCGAACAGCACCACCGTCGCGCCCGCGCCCAGCCAGAAGCAGGTGGCCAGCACCGCCACCATCCACCACCAGGCGACGATGCGCTGGTTGAGGTTGGTGATGGTGGCGCTGGTTCGGCCGCGCAGGCGCCACTGCAGCACGCCGCCGATGACCGAGGCGAACACCAGCAGGGCCACCACGCCGCTGAGCAGCTGCACGATGGGGTTGTTCAAATCCAGTTCGAGCGAGGGCATCGGCGGGCCTCAGGCCAGGGCGACCACGGCGGCCCGGGCGCGTTCGAGGAACGCCGCCTTGGGTTCGCCGGGCAGGTGGGTCAGGGGCGCGCCAAAGCGCACCGCGCAGGTCAGCGGCACTGGGATGTGGGCGCCCTTGGGCATGGAGCGGTAGAGGTTTTCCAGGTACACCGGGATCAACTCCACGTCGGGGTGGCGCATGGCCAGGTGGTAGAGGCCGCTCTTGAATTCGGCCGGCAGGCGCTCGCCGCGGCGGGTGCCTTCGGGGAACAGGATCAGCGAGTCGCCGTGGTTCAAGGCTTCCGACAGCGGCGCCAGGGGATCCGCATCCGGGTCGCCGCGCTCGCGGTCGATCAGCAGGGCGCGGAAGGTGCTGTCGGCGAACCACTTGCGCAGGCCCGGCTTGCCCCAGTAATCCTTCGCGGCCACGGGCCGGGTGGTGCGCCGGAGGAAACCGGGCAGGGCGGACCACAGCACCGGCGTGTCGAGGTGGCTGGTGTGGTTGGCGAAATAGATGCGGGTGTTGGGCGAAGGTTGGCAGCCGAGCCAGCGCGGGCTGGCGCCGACCAGGCCGCGCAGCATCAGGATGAGCGGGGTGCCGAGCATCAGGCTTTGCCCGCGGCGGCCGCACGTTCGCGCAGCTGGCTCGCGATCTTCAGCGTGCGCGTGACGCAGGTGAGCGCCGAGCCCACCAGGATGATCCAGGCGGCAACCAGCAGCGCGTACCACGCGTCCGGCCACCACGTCGCGGCGGCCGCCACCAGGCAACCCAGCGTCATCACAAACATGCGCTTGGGCTTGGACTGCACGCCGCTGAAATCTTGCGCGAAGCCCAGCGCGCCGCCGGTGGTGCGGATGTACGCCGTGACCGCAGCGAGCAGGGCACCGGCCCAGCCCAGCACCGGCTCCCCGGCCGCCATGCCCAGCGCCACGATCAACACCGAATCGGCAATGCGGTCGGGCAGTTCGTTCCAAAGCGGACCCGTCGGCCCGCCCAGCCCGCCTTCCACCGCCACCATGCCGTCCAGCAAATTGCACAGCAGCCGCAGCTGCACCGCCACCGCGCACAGCAGCGGACCGGCGGGCGCGGGCAGGTAGAGCAGCGCGACTGCGCCGGCCAAGGCGATCGGGATGCTGATGGCGGAGATCAGGTCGGGGCTCACGCGGGCTTTGGCCAACGAGGCGGCGAGGGCCTTCGCCCAACCCGCACTGCGGGTGTCTAGGGGCCGGCGGGATTCGGTGGGGATGGTCATGCCCGCAAGATGCCAGATCGGGACCGGGTCGCGATAGACAGCGCTGTCCGCCGGCTGGCACGGTGTCACAAAGGAACGGGCCGCTTTCGCGGCCCGTCCGGTACAACGTGCTGCGCAGTGGCTTACTTCTTCAGGCCGGCGGCCTTGCGAAGCGCTTCGGCCCGGTCGGTCTTTTCCCACGAGAAGGCGGTGGCGGTGTGCTGCTTGCCGGCGCCGTCGGTGTAGGTGGTTTCCTTGGGCTTGCGGCCGAAGTGGCCGTAGGCCGCCGTCTGCTGGTAGATCGGGTGCAGCAGGTCGAGCATCTTGGTGATGCCGTACGGGCGCAGGTCGAAGTGCGCGCGGATCAGCTTCTCGATCTTTTCGTCGCTGATCTTGCCGGTGCCGAAGGTGGTGACCGAGATCGAGGTCGGCTCGGCAACGCCGATGGCGTAGGAAACCTGCACTTCGCACTTGTCGGCCAGGCCGGCGGCCACGATGTTCTTGGCGACGTAGCGCGCGGCGTAGGCGGCCGAGCGGTCCACCTTGGACGGATCCTTGCCCGAGAACGCGCCGCCACCGTGGCGGGCCATGCCGCCGTAGGTGTCAACGATGATCTTGCGGCCGGTCAGGCCGCAGTCGCCCACCGGGCCACCGATCACGAAGATGCCGGTCGGGTTGATGTGGATCTTCGACTTGGGCAGCGCCTTGAGCCACTCCTTGGGCAGCACCGGCTTGAGCACGTGCTCATGCACGGCCTCGACGAGGTCCTTCTGCTTGATGCCCGGGTCGTGCTGGGTGGAGAGCACCACGGCGTCCAGGCCGGTGATCTTGTTGCCGTCGTAGCGCAGGGTCACCTGCGACTTGGCGTCCGGGCGCAGCCACTTGAGCTTGCCGGACTTGCGCACCTTGGCCTGCTGCTCGACCAGGCGGTGCGCATAGTAAATCGGGGCCGGCATGTATTCCGGCGCCTCGTTGCAGGCGTAGCCGAACATCAGGCCCTGGTCGCCCGCGCCCTGTTCTTCCGGCTTCTTCTGCTTGTTCTTGCTGCCGTCCACGCCGGCGGCGATGTCGGGCGACTGCTTGCCCAGCATGTTGATGATGGCGCAGGTGTGGCCGTCGAAGCCGACGTTGGAATTGTCGTAGCCGACGTCGTTGATGACCTTGCGGGTCAGCTCTTCGATGTCCACCCAGGCCGAGGTGGTGACTTCGCCGGCCACGATGGCGGCGCCGGTCTTCACCATGGTTTCGCAGGCGACGCGGGCGCGCTTGTCCTGGGTGAGGATCGCGTCGAGCACGGCGTCGGAAATCTGGTCGGCAAGCTTGTCCGGGTGGCCTTCGGAAACCGACTCGGAGGTGAAGAGGTAGCTGGACATCGTGGCTTATATCCTTTGATTGCGATGAAAGGATGGGTGAGGGCGGGCATCATACACGGGCCGACCCCGGGGTGCATCCTGCGCCGGCCGCCGTTGCCCCTGCGTTAAGCCCGGACTGTCGCGGCTGCCTGGGGCTCTCACGTTCCCGAAACTCCCGGCCCGGCTAGCATCGCGGCATGGATTCCCTGACCCAGATCGTATTGGGCGGCGCACTGGCCGCCGCCGTCGCCCCGCCGCAGCACCGGCGCGCGGCACTGCTGGCCGGCGTCGCGCTCGGCACGCTGCCCGACCTCGACTGGCTGGTGCTGCTGCCGCTGGGCCTGGACCCGGTGGACAACATGACCTGGCATCGCGGGCCGTCGCATTCGCTGTTCGTGCTGATTGCGCTGGCGGCCTTGATGTGGGCCGCCTTCAAGCGCCTGGGCGGCCGCGTGGCCGAGTCGCCGGTGCGTTGGTTCTGGGCCATCCAGCTGGCGCTGGTGACGCACCCGCTGCTCGATGCGCTCACCGTCTACGGCACGCAGCTGTGGTGGCCGCTGCCGGTGTCGCCAACGATGTGGTCCACGCTGTTCATCATCGACCTGGCCTACACCCTGCCGCTGCTGGTGGCCTGCGTGCTGGCCTGGCGCCGGCGCGACGGCCGCGGTTCGCAGCGCGCGCTGGTGCTCGGGCTGGCGCTGAGCAGCCTGTACGTAGGCTGGTCGTTCGTGGCCAAGGCCCAGGTGGACCGCGCGGCAGACCAGGCGCTTGCGGCGATGGGGCTGCAGGACGCGCCGCGCTTCTCGGTGCCCACGCCCTTCAATACGCTGCTGTGGCAGGTGGTGGCGATGACGCCCGACGGTTACCTCACGGGCCAGTATTCGCTGGTGGCGGACGCCGGCCCGGTCCGGCTGGACCCGCGGCCATCGGACGTGCAGGCGATGGCGTCCGTGCGTGACTTCCCGGCCGTGGCGCGGCTGCGCTGGTTCAACCACGGCTTCATGTCGGCGCGCGAGGTCGACGGGCAGCTGGTGCTGTCGGATTTGCGCATGGGCCTGGAGCCCGACTTCACCTTCCGCTTCGTGGTGGCCGAGCGCGATGGCGATTCGTGGCGTGCCGTGGCGCCGACGCAGGCGCCCTGGCCAACGGACACGATTCGACGCCTGCCCGAGGTTTGGCACAGGATAGGATCGCCTGAGCCCACCCCGTAGGACCCGTCCATGAGTGGAAAACTGGATCTAGCAAGCCTGCCCCCGGAAATCCGCCAGAAGGTGGAGGCCGGCCTGGCCAAGCTGTCGCCTGACGTGCGGCGGCAGTGGGAGGCCCAGGGCTCGCCGATGCTGGACCGGCTGGTGACCCGTTTGGCGGGCAAGCAGGCCACGCACCGTGCGCCGCCGGCGCTGCCGGCATCGCTGGCCAAACGGATCCCGGGGGCGATCGCCACCGCGGCCGCGCTGCGTCCCGGCGGCGGCACGGTATCGTCAGCGCGCGACCTGCCGCCCAGCCCCCCGAAGGTGATCCAGCGCACGCCGCCGCGTGGGCACTACAACGACACCATCGCGCCCGGTGATCGCCCGGGCGGGCTGCAGCGGGTGCTGCTGGGCCTGGTGGTTGCCGGCGTTTTCGTCTGGCTGCTGCTCTAGCGGCTCAGGCCGCCGCGGGCAGGTCCGGCGCCACGCCGGCCACCAGCGCATCGAAGTAGTCGCGCGTCAGGCGCACCTGTTCACCGGCGCTGTCGGCGCGGTTGACCACGGCGCGGAAGGCCGCGTTCTCGGGCCGGTCCTTCGCATACCAGCCCAAGTGCTTGCGGGCGATGCGCACGCCGGACACCTCGCCGTAGAAATCGTGCAGGTGGGCAAGGTGGCCCAGCAGTACGTCGCGCACTTCCACCAGCGTCGGTTCGGGCAAGTGTTCGCCGGTCGCGAGGAAGTGGGCGATCTCGCGGAAGATCCACGGCCGGCCCTGCGCGGCGCGGCCCACCATCACCGCGTCCGCGCCGGTGTGGCGCAGCACGTAAGCAGCTTTTTCCGGTGAATCGATGTCGCCGTTGGCCAGCACCGGAATCGACAGCGCCGCTTTCACCGCGGCGATGGTGTCGTACTCGGCCACGCCCGTGTAGTGCTGGTCCCGCGTGCGGCCGTGCACCGCCAGCGAGGCGATGCCGCTGTCCTGGGCGATGCGGGCGATGGCGAGCGCGTTGCGGTGTTCGCTGTCCCAGCCGGTGCGGATCTTCAGCGTCACCGGCACGTCCACTGCTTCCACCACGGCCGACAGGATCCGCGCCACCAGGGCTTCGTCGCGCATCAGCGCCGAGCCCGCCCAGGTGCTGCAGACCTTCTTGGCCGGGCAGCCCATGTTGATGTCGATGATCTGTGCGCCGTGGTCGACGTTGTACTTCGCGGCCTCGGCCAGCACTTCGGGCACCGTGCCGGCGATCTGCACGCTGATGGGGTCGGGCTCGCCGTCATGGTCCATGCGGTGCATGGACTTGCTGGTGTGCCAGAGTTTGGGGTTGGAGATGGTCATCTCGGAAACGCACAGCCCGGCGCCCAACCGCTTGCACAGCATCCGGAACGGCTTGTCGGTGACGCCGGCCATCGGGGCCAGCACCACGCGGGGTTGGATTCGGTGGGGGCCGATCTGCATGGGGCGGCATTCTAGCCGCCCTGTCCCCGGCGCGCTGGGCCCAGACGGTGCCGTTGGCGTCACTCTCGCGGGTTTCAGGCGCCGAAACGGCCGGTCACGTCGGCCTGGCGCGGCATGGCCAGGGCGGCGCCGGTGTGTTCGGTGGAAAGTGCGGCGTAGCGACTGGCGAAGCGCAGGGCCTGCGCGAACGGGCGGCCCGGGCCCGCCTGGGCCAGCGCTGCGGCCAGGGCGCCGCTGAAGGCGTCACCGGCGCCCGTGGTGTCCACGGCGGCCACCGCCTGGGCGGGCAGGCGATAGAAAGGCCCACTGTCGCCGCGCTGCGCGTCGCCGTGGGAGACGAAGGCGCCGGCCGCGCCCAGCGTCACCACCACCGTGGCCAGGGGCGCCAGTGCACGGCACAGGGCGTGCAGTTCGGCGTCGGGGAGGGTTGCCAGCGTGTCGGGGTCGGCGCGGCGGTCCGTGTGGCGGGCCAGCATCGCGGCGAACTCGGTTTCATTCGGCGTCAGCACGTCGGTGGCGGCCAGCATCGCCTCGGTGGTGGGCGCATTGGCCGGCGCCGGGTTCAGGACGGTCAGCGCACCCGCGGCGGTGGCGGCATCGAGCGCGGCCTGCACCGCCTCGGCCGCGACTTCCAGCTGGGCCAGCACCACGCGCGCTCCGTCGAACGCGCTGCCTTGGGCGCGGACGAAACCGGCCGTGAGCGCGGCATTGGCGCCGGGCGCCACCACGATGACATTGCGGCCTCCGGCGTCCACGAAGATGCCGGCCGTGCCGGTCGGCAGCCCGGTGTGGACCTGGTCGCGCAGGTCGATGCCTTCGGCCGTGGCCAGCGAGCGTGCGGTTGCCGCCGCGTCGTCATTGCCCAGCGCCGTGACAAACGCCGTGGCGGCCCCGGCGCGCGCAGCGGCCACCGCCTGGTTGAACCCCTTGCCGCCGGGCCCACTGGCGTAGCCGCCCAGGCGCGTGGCGCCCGGCGCCGGCAGGGCGTCGGTGGACCAGACGTGGTCCTGGTTGTACGAACCCACCACAACGACCTTTGACATGGCGATACCTCTGCAGGAGGGCTTGGAACCCGCCTGCAAGATGGGTCAGGCGCCGATGCCGGTCAGCACGCCGGCAATGGTGGCCGTCATCAGCGTGGCCAGGGTGCCGCCCAGCACGGCGCGCAGTCCGAACCGGGCCAGGTCCTGGCGGCGCTCCGGGGCCAGGCCGCCGATACCGCCGATCTGGATCGCGATCGAACTGAAGTTGGCGAAGCCGCACAGCGCATACGTGGCGATCAGCTTGCCCTTTTCGGTCAGCACCACGCCCTCGACGTTGCCGTTGACGATCTCGGCCAGCTGCAGGTAGGCCACGAATTCATTGAGCACGATCTTCTGGCCGATCAGTCCGCCCACGGTGGTGGCGTCCTGCCACGGCACACCGATCACCCAGGCGATCGGCGCCAGCAGGTAGCCCAGCAGGGTGGCCATGTCGGTTGGGCGGCCAAGCCATTGCGCCAGGCCGGTGACTTCGCCCATCCAGGTCAGCGGCCAGTTCAGCAGCGCGATCAGGGCGATGAAGGCCAGCAGCATCGCGCCGATGTTCAGCGCCAGGCGCAGGCCGTCGGCGGCACCGGCGGCGGCCGCGTCAATGATGTTGCTGGTGTTCTTCTCGATCTCCATCTTCACCGTGCCGCGGGTAAGCGGGTTGCCGGTTTCCGGGATCAGCAGCTTGGCGATCACCAGCGTGGCCGGCGCGGCCATGATCGAGGCGGCCAGCAGGTGCTTGGCGTAATACAGCTGCTGCACCGGGTCTTCGCCGCCCAGCATGCCCACGTAGGCCGCCAGCACGCCGCCGGCGATGTGGGCCATGCCGCCGATCATCATGGTGATGAGTTCGGACTCGGTCATGCGGCTGATGTAGGGGCGCACGGTGAGCGGCGCCTCGGTCTGGCCGATGAACACGCTGGCGCAGACGCTGGTGGTTTCGGCGCCCGAAACCTTCATCACCTTGGTGATGGCCAGCGCCATGATGCGCACGATGAACTGCATCACGCCCAGGTGGTAGAGCACGCTCATCAGCGCAGCGAAGAAGATGATGGTGGGCAGTACCTGGAAGGCGAAGATGAAGCCAAACTTCGAGGTGTCCATCAGGTCGCCGAAGATGAACCTCGAGCCCTCGCCCACGAAGCTCAGGATCTTCACGAAGCCCAGGCCCAGCGCTTCGAACACGTCCTTGCCGCCCGGCACCAGCAGCACCAGCGTGGCGAAGCCGATCTGCAGGGTGATGCCCGTGGCCACCAGCCGCCAGTCCACCGCACCCTTGTTGTTGGAGAACAGCCAGGCGATGAAGATAAGGACGGACAGGCCGAACAGGCCGAAAAGAATGCTGGCGATCATTGAGCTTGGAACCCCCGGGACGATGCGGCAGGGTAGTTCACGCCCCCTTCCCGGGCAAGGCGGACTCAGTGCTCGTCGCGCGCCACCACCCGGTTGCGGCCGTTGGCCTTGGCGTGGCGCAGGCGCAGGTCGGCCCGGCGCATCAGGCCCGACAGGTCGTTGGCGTCCTGCGGGCAACTGGCCAGGCCGGCGCTCAGGGTGAGCTTGCGCGGCTCCACGTCGGGCTCGGGCACGAAGGGCTGGCTCTCGAGCTGGCGCCGAAGCACCTCCATGCGCTCCCAGGCCGCGCCAATGGGCAGTCGCAGTATGAGCACGAACTCCTCGCCGCCGACCCGGATCATCGGCTCTTCGCGGCCCAGCTCCATGCGCAGCACCTTCACCGCGTGGCGCAGCGCGCGGTCACCGGCCAGGTGGCCCAGCTCGGCGTTGATGTGGCGGAAGTGGTCCAGGTCGATCAGGGCCAGGCACAGCGTCTGGCCTTGGTTGCGGGCATCGAGCACCTGCTGCGGCACCCGCGTGGTCAGGTAGCTGCGGTTGGGCAATCCGGTCAGGCCGTCGGTGCCCGACAGCTGGGTCAGGCGCTGGGCCCGGAACACCACCATCGCGGTCACCAGCGTCACCGCCAGCAGCAGCACCAGCCGCTGCAGCTGCGTGGACACGGTGACCGTGCCGTACAGCGCCGACACCAGCGGCCCGTCGGTGTAGTAGGTAATGGCCAGCCACAGCAGTCCGGACTGCAGCACGGCCAGTCCGCCGGCGATCAGCGTGACCCGCACGTCGTGGCGCAGCGCGGTGGCGAACACCGCCAGCGGGTAGCAGGCCCAGACCACGGCGCTGTTGAGCGCCGCGGCCGGGGTTTCCAGCGCCAGCAGCACCAGCACCAGGCTCACCATGCTGACGTCGAAGGCCGCCGACACCGTGGGCAGCCAGCGGAAACGGCGCTTGCGCAGGGCCAGGCTGAGCCACAGCTGGCTGAACAGCATGATCAGGCCAGCGCCCACCAGGCCGGCGGCGGACTCCATCACCGTGCCGCCCACAGCGTAGTTCAGCACCGGCAGCAGGATCAGCAGGAACGCCACTGCCACCCGCAGCCGGGCCACCAGCAGTTCGCCGCCGGCGCCGACTTCCAGCACGATCTCGTCCGGGCGCTCGCGCATCGAGTGGGCCAGGTCTTCCAGCGTTTCTCTCAGGGTACTCACGCCGGGGGTCGTGGCCTGTGGAGGGGTTGGGTCGAGGATAGCCGGGGTGGTGCGGGCCTGTCAGATCGGGCTGGCCTCAGCCGGGCATGCCGCCCACCGCCACCCACACCGCCAGGCCAGCGAAGAGCGCCGCCGCCGCATAGCGCGCGGCTTTCAACGGCAGCTTGGCCGCGAAGCGCGAACCCAGCAGCACCACCGGCACGTTGGCGATCGCCATGCCCAGCGTTGTACCCGTGATTACCTGCCAAAGCGGCGAGTACTGCGCCGCCAGCACCACGGTGGCCACCTGGGTCTTGTCGCCGATCTCGACGATGAAGAAGGCGATGAGCGTGGCGATGAAGGGACCGAAGCGCGGCGGCTTCACTTCGTCGGCGTCGAGCTTGTCGGGCACCAGCGCCCAGGCGGCCACGGCGGCGAAGGAAAGCACCACGCCCCAGCGCAGCACGTCGGGGCTGACCCAGCCGGTGACCAGGCTGCCAAACCAGGCGGCCAGCGCATGGTTGAGCACGGTGGCGGCGAGGATGCCGGCGATGATCGGCCACGGCTTGCGATAGCGCGCGGCGAGCACGAGGGCGAGCAGTTGGGTCTTGTCGCCGATCTCGGCGATGGCGACGGCCACGGTGGAAACGAGCAAAGCGTCCAAATCAAACTCCGGGGCCGGGACGCAGGGCGGACGAAGGCCGGCGCCTCGCGGCCCGGCCCGGGTTCGCGACGTGCCGGCCTTCGGTCTTGCCCGCAAGCGTGCTGCCTTGCCCGCGCACCATGGCGATGGTCGCCAAGTATGTTGATGCGCGGCGGCCCCGTGGGGCCTGGGCTACTCCCCGAAGCCAGGGAAAGCGCCGTGATTATAGCCCCGCGGGGCGGGCGGTGTTGTTACCTGGCTCGCACAGGCTCTCCTCTTCCGGTGGCCGCATGGGCATGCTCAGAAGCTGCAGGTCCAGTGCCGCGGGGTTGTCCGCCAGCACGGCGTTGTTGAAGTATCTTGCGTGCCACTGACTGGCCAGCACGCTGGCGCGGGCCTGCACGTCCGGGTCATTGGATTCAAAGGCGGGCTGCGTGTCGCCGGACAAGCGTGAATAAACCAGTCCCCAGGCCAGCCCCTGGACCGGGTCGTCGGCGATCAGTCCGGCGAAGGGCGAGCCGTCCGAACGATAGGCAAGCCCCAGCATATTCACCGCCTCCGGTCGCCCGGCCTGGACGGCGCGCAGCAGCATGCCGGGCGACTCACGGCGCCAGCGCTCGAAATCGGCGTCGCGTACGAACGCGCTGCTGCCCGATATGCCGTACTGCTCGCCGATGGCGTAACGCACCATGGCCTCGGGTTCTCCCGCGAACGCGGCGTCGGCCAGGTAGCCAGGCGCCAGTTCCAGCAGCGCCCGATCGACGGCCGCACACTGCTGACCCAGCCTGATCTTGCGGATCTCCATCTCGGCGATCCGGTCGGCGGCGTCCAAACTGCCGCGCCGGGCCAGCGCCTCGTCCAACGGCAAACCGTCGAACGGAACGTAACGGCTCGCCTCCTCCAAGTGCCGGCAGCGCAGCATTTCGACCGCGAGGCGGCAGGCGGCCCGGCTGTCGCCGGCATCGGCGCGCGGCTTGAGCGCGGCGATGACCTGCGCAATCGGCGTGCCCGGGAGCGGCAGCGGCGCCGATGCTGCCAGGGCGGGGCGCGGTTGCGCAGAGCCGGGTGAACCGGCGCCGCGCGTTCTTGACTCCACGGGCGTCGGCGCAGCGGTCAGCACGGCTTCGCCGGTTTCCCGGGCAGGGAACAAAAGCCACACACCCATGGCGGCCACGACCAGCGCAACCGTGACCAGTGCTGCACAAATACGACGATCAGCCATGGGCGACGCCCCCAGGCTGGCAAGGGTCGGCAGGAGAAACGTCCTGCCAGGGCTGCCACATGCTTTCTGCCATCACTGAGATCACGTCGAATTGCTGTCCGTCGAAATAGCCCTGATGCCATTGCGCGGCCAGCGCTTCGGCCTGTTCGGCATCCGCCGGCGATATCGAAGGGCGCGTCGGCAGCCCAGGGACGTTCACCAGCGTGTCGCCGAACAGCCGTTCCGTGAGGCGGGCGTAAGCATAGGCCTGCCGGTCATCGTCGGCCACCAGGCCCGCGAACAGGCCAATGTCGCCGTCATGCGCCGCTCGCAGAACCAGTGCCGCCTCCGGGCTGCCTTGAGACAGCGCGCGCTGCATCGCGGCTTCCGCCTCGCCCCGCCACTGGTCGAACTCCGGTGTGGTCAGGTAGCCATAGCCGCCCTCACTTTCGAATCCCGACCCCGATGCGTAGCGGAAGAGCAGCGTGGCGTTTCCGGTCAGCGCCGCGCTCCGGAAGTAGTGGAGCGCACGTTTGTCCAGACCGGCGGGAAGACGGGCGCAAGACTCCAGCTGCGATCGCATCTTCGACATCCTCGCCTCGATCATGCGGGCCTGGTCGTGTTTCCCATCCGCGTGCAGGCGGGCGATGTTCCTCGCGGCGCTCTCGTCCGGGTCTGATTGAACCTGGGCCAAGAAGCGGCAGCGCATCAGCTCGGCGCTGAGTCGGCAGGCGGCCTGGCCGTCACCGGCATCGGCAAGCGCCGCCAGGCTCGAGGCGATATCGGCGGTAGGCACGCTGCGCGGCGGCAGCGGCTCGGACGAGGGGCCGGTTGCCGGTTGCGGTGCGCGCGAAGCTCCGGTTCCGGTAGTGGGCGCCGGTTCGGGCAAAGGCGGGGATGCGGATCCGACGCGTTCGGCGGGCCCGAAGAAAAGCCACCCGGCAGCTGACAGCGCGAGCGCACACAGCAGTACCAGGCGAAGGGCTTGTTGGCGACGGGTCATGTCGGGTGTGCTTCCTCGGAATTCAGGGTTGGGTGCCGGCGTCGCTGCAGAAGGGGGGTGTTTCAGAGGGGGAGGCAGAGGCGGAATAGAGGTGGCCCATTAGCGGCTTCAGGTAAGTGCGGTCGTTGAAATAGTTGCGGTGCCACTGCGCCGCGAGTTCGCGCGCCCGTTGCTGGGCGGCGGCATCCAGTCCCCGGTGCCCGAGTGGGCTGCGACGCCCGAAAAGTCGAGCGTGGAGATGGCGGGCAGCGAGCGCCTGCTCGGGATCGTCCCGGATGAGCGAAGCCATGAATCCCACGTCCGACGCATGGGCGATGTGCAGGTAGATGGCCGCGTCCGGATAACCCGACTCCAACGCTCGCTGCAGCATCCCGGGCGCTTCGCGGCGCCAGGCCTCAAAGCCGGGATCGGAGAGAACGCCGCGGCCGTCGGGTCGCCAATACTGGCCGTCGGCGTAACGCAGCATGGCTTCGGGTTCGCCGGCGCGTGCGGCCTGCACGAGATAGTGGGCGCCGCGCGCCTTCAGCGCCTCGGGCACGGCCCGGCAATCCATCAGGCGTTCGAGCTGATGTAGTTCGCGGGAGGCGGCGGCGTCGGCCGCGGCGATTTTGCCCTCTCTCAGGAGCTCAGCCTCATGGTCGAAGCCGGCGTTGGCCTGACTCCCGGCCCAGTACGCGACGTAATCGCAGCGCAGCAGCTCCATCGCCAGCCGGCAGGCGGCCTTGCGGTCGCCGCGATCGGCGCGTTGCTGGAGCGGGCCGATGCTCTGGGCCAGCGGCGCGTCCTGCGGCGGCAATGGGGCTCGCGACCTGGCTGCGGGTGTCGCAGGCGCATTGCCTTGCGCCACCCCGGCCGCGCTTTCCAGCGATTCGTTCGACCTGGTGTCGTCAGGCGCTGCGCGTAGCGTCGTGGATTCGTTCGAGCGGAACAGCCAGACTCCCGCCACCGCGAGAAGCCCGCATGAGATGACAACCGCAGCTTGTCGAAGTTTCATGGTGCAGGCACAACGCAGTCGGGAACCGTATGCGAGGTTGGCGCGGGCCAGCCGAAGTTGCAGCCGTCCATTTCGCACCATGGGTTGAAACGCGGCGTCAGGCTGGCGGTGTGGTCAGAGAGCCTGGCGGTGGCGCCTTTGAAATAGCGCAGGTGCCAGTCCGCTGCTTCGCCTTCGGCGGCGCGCTGGACTGCCTCATCAACGGGCGCATCGCGCTCGAACCGTTCCAGCGCAGGGTTGTCGCCGAAAACGCGTCGTGCCAAAAGCAATCGTGAAAGGTCGCGTGATTCCGAGTGTGGCTCGAGCATGCCGAAGTTGGCCGGGCCTCCACGCTGGTCGGACAGTACCAGCAACAGCGCCTCGGGCTCACCTTGCTCGAACGCCTGCTGGGCGAGCCGGGGCGCTTCGCGCCGCCAGGCGTCGAATTCCGGGCTGAGCAAATGGCCGAAGGCGTTGCCGTGCAGCCCCGTGGTCTCCCCGGCGGCATACCTAATGCGCGCCTCCCGCGCGCCACCCAGGGCGGCTTGGCGCAAGTACTGGTCCGCACGGGCATCCAGCCCTGGCCCCCGCCAAGCGCAATCGGATTCCAGCGACGTATATGCCATCAGTATGGCGGCCACCTTGTTGGCCTCCTCAAGGTCGCCCTTCGCCGCCAGGCGCTCCTCCTCGGCCGCATAGCGCTGGCTCATCGACGGTGGGCTGGCGAGGGTGGGGTCGTAAAAGAAGGGCTGGAGCTGCCGACAGCGAAGCAATTCAATCGACATCCGGCACGCCGCTTCGACATGGCCGGCGTCGGCGAGCTGCTGCAGGGCGGATGCGGCCTCGGCCATCGGGGCATCGGCGGCAGGAAGGGCGGGTAAACGCGCCATGGGCGAGGTTTTTTCGTAGGCACGGGGTGCGACGACCTGTGTCGCCGGTTCGGCGGTCCGCTGGGGCAGCGGTACGGTCAGCCGATAGTCCACACGAACGGAAACCAGCAGCCACACCAAGCCGGCCAGCACTGCCGCTCCAGCGACCCAGGGAAGGATTCTTTTCTTCATGCGCCCGGACAGCGGTTGCGGTCGCGCGACTGACCCAGGGATCGGGGTAGCCAAAATGATTGGTTTGGCAAGAGGGGTCTTTCAACTGCGGGGGCGTTGTCCCCAGTAAAGCCATTGTCGGCCGACGCCGCAAGTTAAGCAGGCCTTTCGCCGATAGCAGGTTTGACTTCAGCCGACGAAGACATCGGCGTCTCGAAGCCATTCGCGCCTTCCACGACTAGCGATCGCCGGCCTGGCTGTGCCGTCGCTCGGCGATAGGGACCACGATGCCGTCCTCAAACGCGAGCGTGGGGTCGGTGGGCGTTGCGGGCGGCGCAGAGGGTGCTGCGCCGCCAGGCGGGCTCGGGAAGGAATGGGAAGGAATGGGGTCAGAAGTGAACCTGACCCCGTTTGCCCGGGTTGGCTATAGACTTGGGGGAGACATAACGGGGAGAGCGTCATCGTGGAAATCCTGACCATCATCATCCTGCTCGCGGGCATCGTCGTACTGGCCAAGACCGTGCGCATGGTGCCGCAGGGCTACGAGTGGACCGTCGAGCGTTTCGGCAAGTACACCCACACCATGACCCCGGGCCTGCACTTCCTGTTTCCGGTGATCCAGGGCGTGGGCCGCAAGGTCAACATGATGGAGCAGGTGCTGGACGTGCCTTCGCAGGACGTCATCACCCGCGACAACGCCGTGGTGAAGGTGGACGGCGTGATCTTCTTCCAGGTGCTCGACGCCGCCAAGGCCGCCTACGAGGTGAGCAACCTCGAGCAGGCCACCATCGCCCTGGTGATGACCAACATCCGCACCTCCATCGGCTCGATGGACCTGGACGAGTCGCTGTCCAAGCGCGACGAGATCAACGCCAAGCTGCTCAGCGTGGTGGACGTGGCCACGCACCCGTGGGGCATCAAGGTCAACCGCATCGAGCTCAAGGACATCCAGCCGCCGCGCGACCTGATCGATTCGATGGCCCGCCAGATGAAGGCCGAGCGCGAGAAGCGCGCCAACATCCTCGAAGCCGAGGGCCATCGCGCGTCCGAGATCCTGCGCGCCGAAGGCGAGAAGCAGGGCGCCATCCTGGAGGCCGAGGGTAAGCGCGAGGCCGCCTTCCGCGACGCCGAGGCGCGCGAGCGCCTGGCCGAGGCCGAGGCCAACGCCACCCGCATGGTTTCCGAGGCGATCTCCAAGGGCAACGTGCAGGCCATCAACTACTTCGTGGCGCAGAAGTACATCGAGGCGTTCAAGGCCCTGGCCGAGGCGCCCAACCAGAAGTTCGTGCTGATGCCGATGGAGTCCACCGGCATCCTGGGTTCGCTGGGCGGCATTGCCGAGCTGGCCCGGGAAAGCCTGGCCCAGCAGGGTGGCGGCCACGCCCCTGCCGCCACGAAGGTGACGCCGCCGCGGATCGGAGGCTGACATGCGCCCCGAACTGATGATCTGGGGCGGCCTGGCGCTGCTGCTGATCGCCGCTGAAACCTTGGCGCCTGGCGTGTTCATGCTTTGGCTGGGGCTGGCCGCGGCGGTGGTGTTCGTGCTGCTGCTGGTGTTCCCGGACCTGCCGCTGATCGGGCAGGCCATCGCCTTCGTGTCGCTGGGCTTCGCGGCCATCGCGATTTACATGCGCTTCTTCCGCGACAAGGAGCAGCCCAGCGACCAGCCGCTGCTCAATCGCCGCGGCGAACAGCTGGTGGGCCAGGTGTACGCGCTCGACCAGGCCATCGTGGACGGCCGCGGCCGCGTGAAGATCGGCGACGCCTTCTGGACCGCCGAAGGCGAGGACCTGCCGCAGGGCGCCCGCGTGCGCGTGGTCAGCGCCAACAACATGTCGCTGCAGGTGCGCGGGGTCGACTGACGCCGGGGTGGGGGCCGCCCCCGGCTGGCCGGTACCCCGCACCGGAGTGGGCGGCTCTGCGATAATGCCGGCCTCGCATACGTCACCAGGGCAGGCCATGAGCAACAAGACCGTCTTCAATGAAACCCATCGCGCGCTGGGCGCCAAGATGGTGGACTTCGGCGGCTGGGACATGCCGATCAACTACGGCTCGCAGATCGAGGAACACCACCAGGTGCGGCGCGACGCCGGCATGTTCGATGTCTCGCACATGACCATCCTCGACCTCCATGGCGCCCAGGTGCGGCCCTTCCTGCGCCAGCTGGTGGCCAACTCGGTGGACAAGCTCAAGGTGACGGGCAAGGCGCTGTACGCCTGCATGCTCGACGCCAACGGCGGCGTTATCGACGACCTGATCATCTACTACCTGGCCGACGACTTCTTCCGCCTGGTGGTGAACGCCGCCACCCGCGACAAGGACCTGGCCTGGATCACCGCGCAGGCGGCTCCGTTCGGCATCGAGATCCGCGAGCGCCGCGACCTGGCCATCGTCGCCGTGCAGGGGCCCAACGCCCGCGCCAAGGTGCTGGAGCTGCTGTCGCCTGCCGCGGCGAAGCTTGCCGGCAAGCTGGGCAAGTTCGTCGCCTGCGAGGCCGACGGGCTGTTCATTGCCCGCACCGGCTACACCGGTGAGGACGGCTTCGAGATCCTGGTGCCCGAAGGCCAGGCCGTGGATTTCTGGAACCGCCTGCTGGCCGTGGGCGTGAAGCCCGCTGGCCTCGGCGCGCGCGACACGCTGCGGCTGGAAGCCGGCATGGCGCTGTATGGCCAGGACATGGACGAGTCGGCCACGCCCTACGAGGCCGGGCTTGCCTGGACGGTCGCGCTGGACGAAGGCCGCGAGTTCACCGGACGCCCGGTGCTGGAAGCGCAGAAGGCCGCCGGCGCCGCCCGCCAGATGATCGGCCTGGTGCTGGACGAGAAGGGCGTGCTGCGCCACGGCCAGGCCGTGTTCACCGCGGCGGGCGAAGGCGAGATCCTGTCCGGGACCTTCTCGCCCACGCTGGGCAAGGCGATTGCGCTGGCCCGCGTGCCGGCCGGCGACACCGGCGCGGTGGAGGTCGACATCCGCGGCAAGCGCTTGCCGGTGCGGGTGGTGAAGTATCCCTTCGTCCGCGACGGCGCCGCCCAGCCGGACGTGATCGGCTGACCTGGGTGCGCCGCGCGTAATGCGGCGGCGCGCCCACCCCGCTAGACTATCC
>QBLY01000005.1:25640-165643 GCA_003241895.1 Lysobacteraceae bacterium | reverse complement strand
TGGTGCAGGTGACGGTCTGGCCGACGGCCGTGCAGCCGGCCGGCAGCGTGCCGATCGTCAGACCGGTCGGGATGGTGTCGGTGATGGTCGAAACCGCCGTTGTCGCCAGGGTGCCGGTGTTCTGGACGCTCAGCGTGTAGGTGGCCGGCGTGCCGACCACGAACGAAGCCGCGCTGGCGGTCTTGGTGATCGTCAGCTCAGGACGGTTCACCGGCGTGGCGACCGTCGAGGTGCAGCGGCCTGCCGCCGGGCACGTCGTATCGCCGCCACCGCTCACCGTCGCCGTGTTGCTGACGCTCGCCGCGGCAGACGCCGTCGGCGTCACGGGAATGATGAAGCTGGTGGTCGCACCCGCAGCCAAGCCTGAAGCGATGGTGCAGGTGACGGTCTGGCCGACGGCCGTGCAGCCGGCCGGCAGCGTGCCGATGGTGAGGCCCGCCGGGATGGTGTCGGTGATCGTCGAAACAGCCGTCGTTGCCAGGGTGCCGGTGTTCTGGACGCTCAGCGTGTAGGTGGCCGGCGTACCCACGACGAACGAAGCGGCGCTGGCCGTCTTGGTGATCGTCAGCTGCGGCGCGTTGACCGGCGTCGGACCGACGCTCGAGGAGCAGCGCGAAGCCGCCGGACAGGTCGGATCGCCGCCGCCACTCACCGTCGCGGTATTGGTGACGCTGGCGCCGGCAGCCACCGTCGGCGTAATCGGGATGATGAAGCTGGTGGTCGCACCCGCAGCCAAGCCTGAAGCGATGGTGCAGGTGACCGTCTGGCCCAGGGCCGTGCAGCCGGCCGGCAGCGTGCCGATCGTCAGACCGGTCGGGATCGTGTCGGTGATCGTCGAAACCGCCGTCGTCGCCAAGGTGCCGGTGTTCTGGACGCTGAGCGTGTAGGTGGCCGGCGTGCCGACCACGAACGAAGCCGCGCTGGCGGTCTTGGTGATCGTCAGCTCAGGACGGTTCACCGGCGTGGCGACCGTCGAGGTGCAGCGGCCTGCCGCCGGGCACGTCGTATCGCCGCCACCGCTCACCGTCGCCGTGTTGCTGACGCTCGCCGCGGCAGACGCCGTCGGCGTCACCGGGATGATGAAGCTGGTGGTCGCGCTGACCGCCAGGCCCGAGGCCACGGTGCAGGTCACGACCTGGCCAGCCGCCGTGCAGCCCGCCGGCAGCGTGCCGATCGTCAGGCCGGTCGGGATGGTGTCCGTGATGGTGCTGGCAGCGGTGGTCGCGCCGGTCCCGGTGTTCTGGACGCTGAGCGTGTAGCTGGCCGGCACCCCGACCACGAACGAAGCCGCGCTCGCGGTCTTAATGAGGGTCAGTTGCGGGACAGCCACTGGCACCGGCGTCCTGGTTTCCGAGTTGTTGCCAGGCACCGGGTCAGGCGTGGTCGAGGTGCCGGTTGCGGTATTGGCATACGGACCCGTGGCGTTGACCGTGGCCACGATGCTGAGCGTCGCCGTGGCGCCATTGGCCAACGCGCCCACTGTCCATGCGCCGGTGCCACTGTTGTAACTGCCCACGCTGGGCGTGCTGCTGACAAAGGTGTAGCCCGCCGGCAGCGGATCGTTCACCACCACGGCAAGCGCGGGCGCAGGGCCATTGTTGCTGACGGTCACGGTGAAGGTCACGTTGCTGCCGACCAGCGGCGCCGCGTTGTCTACCGCTTTGGTCACGGCCAGGTCAGCCTGGTCGACCAGCGTGTCGGTGTCGGTAGCCGAAACCACCGAGCTATCCGGCGCAGTCACGTTGACGGTATTCGCGAGCGAAGCCGGGAAGGCCTGCGCCGCTGCATTTCCAGCGGCCATCAGGCCGGCAACCAACAAGAAGCCTGCCGCGGCGAGTCGGCCGGCGCGGGAAAGAATGTGGGGCATGGAGACTCCGCGACGTACGTCGGCGATCTGGGCACCCGGGATCAATTTGGCGGTCATCGCTCGGGCACTCAGTAGGCGGCGGGATTGGCCGAATAGGCCACGGGTACGGTGATGGTGAGGGTGCCGCTGGCGCCGGCGATGTTGCCGCTGAGGGTCACGACACTTCCGCCCGCGACGCCACCGCTGGCCGGGCAGGAACCGCCGGCGGAAGCCGTGCAGGTCCAGGGCGCAGTCAGGGTCACGCCCAGGGGCAAGGTGTCATTCACAAGTGAACCCACCGCTGCGATCGAACCGGTATTGGTCACCACGATCGTGTACGTGGCCGTGCCGCCCGGGGTGTAGGTCGTAATCGCGTTCGACTTGGTGACGCCCAGCGCGATGGTGGCGGCCGTGGCGCAAACCGGCAGCGAAGCCAGTGCAGGCACGGTCGCCGTGTTGCCGGCGCCGCCCCGCGTGGCGCCGTTTGGCGTGAACTCGGTCATGGCGGTGGAAGAAGTACTGCCGTTGGCGCCACCGGTGACCGTGGTGGACAGGATCGCAGGGGCCGCGATGTATCCGCCGCTGCCGCCACCGCCGGGGCCCTCGGATTCGCTGTTTAGGATCAACTGGTCGCCACCGTTGCCGCCTTGCGCCCGCAGCGTGACGCCACTGGCCGACACTGCAGACACCAGGATGCTGCCGCCGGCACCGCCGCCGCCCGGCGCATCGTTGTGCGCGGGCGAGGAACTGGCCGCCGTCAGGCCGTCGGAAAGGATCTGGCCAGAACCCGACACGGCGCCCGCAACCACCAGCACCAAGCCGCCGCCTCGCGCGCCCGACGAGCCGGCGCTGTTGTTGGAGTCACCGGCACCGCCACCGCCGCCCAGGAAAAGGCGCGTATCGGCCAACGTCGACGGATTGTTGGCCAGCGGTCGGCCTCCAAGTCCGCCGCGCTCGCGGCGGCTGTTGCCGCCCCAGGCGGCATTGCCAGGAGCAAGCGTCAACGCGTTCTGGTCGGAGTTGGCGAAGCTGTAGCCGCCGCGGCCGCCGCCCGAGGACGTCGTGGTGGACGTCAGTGTGCCGTCAAGATTCCAGGCCGCCGCCCAGCCGGGTGTGGCGAGGCTGGGATTGCCCTGCCCGTTCCAGCTTGCAACGAAACCGCCGTTGGCACCGCCGCCGCCGCCGGCGTTGTGGGCGTTGCCACCGCCGCCGCCGTTGGCTGGCGCACCGCGGCCATAGCGACCGTTCAGCGCGTCGTACTGCGCCTGGAAGCCGGCGATACCTTCGCCTTTCTCAGCGCCATCGGCATCCGACGATCCCCGATACAGCGTGACATTCGTGCCGGCGTCGGTAGTGATGTTTTCAAGCACGCCGCCACGGAAGCCGGCGCCCGAAGCGGAAAGCGCGCCGTTGATGACCAGGTTGTTCTGGACCAGCAGCGGCATCACGCCGCCGGTGGCACC
The DNA here is from genome assembly GCA_003241895.1 of Lysobacteraceae bacterium. Classification (GTDB taxonomy): domain Bacteria; phylum Pseudomonadota; class Gammaproteobacteria; order Xanthomonadales; family Xanthomonadaceae; genus Arenimonas. The sequence goes on along the minus strand of QBLY01000005.1, from coordinate 162,334 downwards.
GCCCCACTGCGGTGCACTGAGCGTCGCGCCGGCGGAGATGGTCAGGCTGCCGTACTGCGGCACGCGGATCACCTGGCTGGCGTTCGCGTACGAGAAGCGCAGCGGCGCAACGCCGCAGGCCGGGCTCAGGGTGACCGTGCTGCCCACCACGCCCAGCACACTCACCAGCTCGAACCGGCCGGCATTGCCCAGTGAGGATACGGCGCCGTAGGTCGCTGTGTCTCCCGAACCGATGGTGGCGCCCTGCGCCTGGTAGACCATCAGCACATCGCCGGACGAAATGCCGGCGGCGCTGGTAAGAGTGAGTGTGGTGGCGCCCGGCGTCGCGGCCGAAGCCAAGGTGGTGATGCGGACCGGAGCCAGCGAAGCGTAGGAGGTATTCGAACCGACGGTGAAATTGCCGTCCTTGCCGGGCTGCCATGCGTTGGCGCCGGGAGAAATGAACAGACAGGACGTGAGCGAAGCGGCAGCGACGAACGCGGCGGCACGACTACGTGCGCCGGCGTACGGCACGAAAGCGATCTGTGACATGAGTCCCCTTTGCCTGCTGTCGCACGATTTGGGTCCACCTGCTCGGCAGATCCAGCACGCACCCCCTGATCAACGGCACAAGTCTAGTGATCAATACTCACCGTGTCCACAGTAACTTTCTGTTTTTGTTTAATTTTTTTCGTCACAGTCTGACGCAGCGGGTCCGATTACGACATGAGCCCTGTCCGGGAGCAGCAAAAAAAGGAATTCGGGGACCGAGCGCTGCGTCACATTGTGACGCCGGAGGCCAACCGAAAAAAGGACCCCGGCCGAAGCCGGGGTCCTGTGCTTGCGGCGGGTCAGGCCAGGATCAGAACCTGATCGACCAGCTGTTGATGTAGCCGACGTCGCCAGCGGCGTTGTCGTTCACGCGCAGCTTCCAGGTGCCGTTCAGGGCTTCGGTGGACAGGTTGATGGTGTAGGTACCCACCAGGTTGTCCGCACTGCCGCCGGCGCGGTTGCTGATGTTGTACAGCGAGCCGTCCGGAGCCACCAGGTCCACCCGCAGGTCGCCGCGGTAGGTATGGACGATGTTCACCGCAACCGAAGCATTGCTCGGGGCATTGCCGCTGCGGCCTGACACGGTGATCGGGCTGTCCACCGTGACGTTGTCACGGATCTGGTAGTCAGCCGTGTTGCTGTAAGTCGTGGTGCCGGTCGGCGGCGGCGGCGTGCTGCCACCACCGGCGGCATCCACCAGCGCCCTGGCGTTGATGATGCCCGCGCCGCAGCCGCCCGAGCACGCGCCGGCAAGCGCGTACGCGGTGGACTTGAGCTGCGCTTCCACCTGCGCCGGCGTGTACATCGCCAGGCCCAGGGCCAGGCGGCGGCTCTGCACCAGCGCCACGGCGCCAGCCACGTGCGGCGAAGCCATCGAGGTGCCGTTGTACGAGGCGTACGACTCGGCGCCCGGACCGGCGGTGCCGGCGTTGAGCGTAGAGAGGATGCCCGAGCCCGGGGCCGACACGTCAATCAGCGTACCGAAGTTCGAGAAGCTCGAACGCGCGCTGGCGCTGGTGACGGAAGCCACGTTCACCACGTTGTTGCAGCTGGCCGGGGTGAAGCCCGACGCGTTGGCATTGCTGTTGCCCGCCGCCACCACCACCGTGGTGCCGCGGCTGACCGCGCTGTTGATGGCCGCCTGGGTGGTGGCATCGCAGGAACCGCCGCCACCGAGGGACATGTTGATAACGTCGGCCGCGTTGGCCGCGGACAGGGTGGGCACGCCGCTGACGGCGCCGCCGGACGACCAGATGATGGCGTCGGCGATGTCGGAGGTGGAACCACCACCGCGACCCAGCACGCGCACCGGCATCACCTTGGCGCCCCACGCCGTACCGGCGACGCCCTTGGCGTTGTTGGTCACCGCCGCGATGGTGCCGGCCACGTGCGTGCCGTGCCAGCTGGACGGGTTGCCGCCGGAGAAGTCGCCCGGATCGGAGGCATCGGAGTCACGGCCGCCGCCGTCACCGGCGGTGGTGGCATTGGTGATGAAATCGTAGCCGGCCACGATGTTGGCGGCGAGGTCGGAATGGGCAACATAACCGGTGTCGAGCACGGCGACGATGATGCCGGAGCCGTTGGCCACGTCCCACGCCGTGTTGGCGCGGATGCCAGCGTCGGCATCGGTGTAGCCCCACTGCTCGGCGTAGCGCGTGTCGTTGGGCGTCAGCATATGGGTCATCACGCGGTCGATCTGCACGTACTCGACGTTCGGATTGGCGGCGATCTGGCGCATCATCGTTTCGGCTTCCGCGGCACTGAGCTTGTGCGTGGTGGCCACCACGTCGGCGCCCAGGGACATGCGGCGGACATGGCTGGCGCCCAGCGACTTGCCGGGCGCGGCACGCTCGCCGCGCTGCAGGCGCGAGGCCTGGACCATCTGGTTGGCGCCGACTGCCGCAGCCTGCAGCGAACGGTTGAGTTCACCCGGGTTGGTGGCTTCCGGCGTGCCGGCCTTGTACTTGACGATGAAACGATCGAACTGGGTACCCGATGCGATGGCGCTCAGGTCAACCCGAGGCGCGGGCTGGGCGCCCGCGGCGAACGCTGCCTGCGCTGCAAGGGCGAGGGAGGTGGCCGCGACGATGCCGCGCAAACGAAGCTTGCGAGTGTTGTTGCTCACGTTGGTGGTTCCCCGAAAAATGAAAACATCGATGACCGCTGGGCGGCCGTTTTTTCATCCGTGACCCGGGTCCCCTGGACAAGAAATCTACCCCGCGGGCCTTTTTTGGCCTCTGGTGAAAGCAGGGTTTCTTGACCACCCGGAGGTGCGGCGCAGAGCACATCCACATGACACGCAGCCGACGCTAGCGTGACAAAAGTTGGCGGTCAAGCCGCACTGCGGTACCGTCGCGAGGCGCCCCAACCCAACACCATTCTTCACACGAAGAGTGCCTGAAAAAAGCACTTTTCAGTCCGCCCGAGGCACCGGCGCGGAGCCAGCACAGGCCACCTCCGGGCGCCGCCGGCGGCCGCCGCGGGAATAGTGCGCAAACTTCGCGCGCCCCCGCTATCCGGCGATCCGCTCAGGGCAACCAAAAGAGATGGCCGCTGCCGACCTTGGCCGAAAAAAAGACCCCGGCCGAAGCCGGGGTCCAGGTGCAGCCGTTACTCAGCGACGGATCAGAACGTGATCGACCAGCTGTTGATGTAGCCCGTGTCACCACCGGCGTTGTCGTTCACGCGCAGCTTCCAGGTGCCGTTCAGGGCTTCGGTCGACAGGTTGATGGTGTAGGTGCCCACCAGGTTGTCCGCACTGCCGCCGGCGCGGTTGCTGATGTTGTACAGCGAGCCGTCCGGAGCCACCAGGTCCACCCGCAGGTCGCCGCGGTAGGTATGGACGATGTTCACCGCAACCGAAGCATTGCTCGGGGCATTGCCGCTGCGGCCTGACACGGTGATCGGGCTGTCCACGGTGCTGTTGTCGGAAATGGTGTAGTCAGCCGTGTTGCTGTAGGACTGCGGGGTCGTGCCACCACCACCGGCGGTGTAGTTGCCGACCAGGCTGGTGCCCGAGAAGCTTGAGTACGCCTTCACGCGCACGTGGTAGGTGCCTGCGGAAGGGGCCGCGATGGTGCAGGTCTCGGCGTTACCGCCCAGGAACGGGCGGCAAACGTAGGCCGTGTCGGTCGGCGCGCTGCCGAACTGCACGTAGAGGTCGGCGTCACCGGTGCCGCCCGACATGGTGAAGGTCAGGTTGGTGGCGCCGGCCGGAACGGCCATCGTGTAGTTGAGCGAATTGCCGGTGGTCGCGGCCAGGCCGGTGACCGCCACGCCCTTGGTCAGGGTGCCGCCGGTCGGCGGCGGCGGCGGCGGGGGTGGCGTACCGCCACCGGCCGCATCCACCAGCGCCCTGGCATCGATGATGCCCGCGCCGCAGCCACCCGAGCACGCACCCGCGAGCGGATACGCGGTGGACTTGAGTAGCGCTTCCATTTCGGCCGGAGTGTAGAGGGCAAGACCCAGGGCCAGGCGACGGCTCTGCGTAAGCGCCACGGCACCCGCCACGTGCGGCGAAGCCATCGAGGTGCCGTTGTACGAGGCATAGGACTCGGCGCCCGGAGTGGTGGTGCCAGCATTGAGCGTGGACAGGATGCCCGAGCCCGGGGCCGAAACGTCGATCAGCGTGCCGTAGTTCGAGAAGCTCGAACGTGCGCTGGCGCTGGTGATGGAGGCGACGTTGACGACGTTGTTGCAACTGGCCGGCGTGAAGCCCGACGCGTTGGCGTTGCTGTTGCCCGCCGCCACCACTACGGTGGTGCCGCGGCTGACGGCGCTGTTGATCGCCGCCTGGGTGGTGGCGTCGCAGGAACCGCTGCCGCCTAGGGACATGTTGATCACGTCGGCCGCGTTGGCCGCCGACAGGGTCGGCACGCCGCTGACCGCGCCGCCCGAGGCCCAGATGATGGCGTCGGCGATGTCGGAGGTTGAACCACCGCCGCGACCCAGCACGCGCACCGGCATCACCTTGGCGCCCCAAGCCGTACCGGCGACGCCCTTGGCGTTGTTGGTCACCGCGGCCACAGTGCCCGCCACGTGCGTGCCGTGCCAGCTGGACGAACCGCCACCGGAGTAGTCGCCCGGATCGCTGGCGTCGGAGTCGCGGCCGTCGCCGTCTCCGGCCACGGTGGTGCTGGAGATGAAGTCGTAGCCGGCGACGATGTTGGCGGCCAGGTCGGAGTGCGCCACGTAGCCGGTGTCGAGCACCGCCACGATGATGCCCGAGCCATTGGCCACGTCCCACGCGGTGTTGGCGCGGATGCCGGCGTCGGCATCGGTGTAGCCCCACTGCTCGGCGTAGCGCGTGTCGTTGGGCGTCAACATATGGGTCATCACGCGGTCGATCTGCACGTAGTCGACGTTCGGATTGGCCGCGATCTGGCGCATCAGGGTCTCGGCGTCGGCGCGCCCGAGCTTTTGCGAAGTGGCGATGACGTCGGCACCCAGGGACATGCGGCGCAGGTGGTTGGCGGCCAGCGGCTTGGCGGCGGAGCGCTCACCGCGCTGCACGCGCGAAGCCTGCACCAGCTGGTTGGCGCCCACGGCGGCGGACTGCAGGGAGCGGCTGAGCGCGGCCTGGCTGGAAGCCTCCGGCGTGCCGTGCTTGTACTTGACGATGAAGCGGTCGAACTGCGTGCCCGACTGGAGGGCGCTCAGGTCAACCCGAGGGGCGGGCTGGACGCCGGCTGCGAAAGAGGCCTGCGCTGCAAGGGCGAAGGAGGTGGCCGCGACGATGCCGCGCAAACGAAGCTTGCGAGAGTGGTTGATCACGTTGGATGTTCCCCGAAAATTGATGACAACGAAGGCCGCAGGACGGCCGTGTTTGCATCCGTGCCCCGGGTCCCCTGGCCAGAACGTTTCCCCACGCGGGCCATCAATGGCCTCGAGTCGAATCAGGGAGTTCATGCCACCCGGACGTGTGACGCAGTTCACACCTGCCTCACGACGTCCCGACGCTAGCGTGCCAAAAGTCATAGGTCAAGCCGCCCGACCCCATCGCCTCGGATGGCCCGACAGAGTTACTAACAGGCAGCGGGAACAACCGCGCGGTACGGGGCTCTGCGTGCAACTCCGGTCGTTCACGGGAATCACGCGGCTGCTGCACCGCAGCAGGTCAAAGCGCGAATATGGCGTTCCGAATTCCGTCGCCGGGTCAGAACATGCCCGTATCGAGACGCGCCGCGTCCGACATCATTCCCTGGTTCCAGGGCGGGTCGAACACCAGGTCAACGTCGACATCCACCACGGTCGGCACGCGCTCGACCTTGGTGCGCACGTCCTCGACCAGGATGTCGCCCATGCCGCAGCCCGGCGCGGTCAGCGTCATGCGGATGGCCACGGTGCGCTCGCCTTCGGCGTTGCGGCCCAACTCGCATTCGTACACCAGGCCCAGCTCGACGATATTGACGGGGATCTCGGGGTCGAAGCAGGTGCGCAGCTGCTCCCAGACGAGCTTCTCGACCGCGTCGTCGCCCGCGCCCTCGGGCAGCTCCAGCGGCGCCGGCTTCTCTTTGCCGATCGCATCGGCATCGTCGCCGGCGATGCGGAAAAGGTTGCCGTCCACGAACACGGTGAACGAGCCGCCAAGCGCCTGGGTGATGTAGCCGCTGGTGCCGGGCGGGAGGGTCACGGCCTCGCCCTGCGGCACCATCACGGCGGGGCAGTCGCGCTCGAACTTCACCGGTTCGCTGGTCCTGGAATAACTCACGCGGGTATCGCCTGGCTGCAAAGGGGGCTATTTTAGCGCGCCAGCCCGCTTGGAAACCGCCTTGCCCCCTTCCGATCGCCCAAGTTCACCCAGCCGGTGGCTGCTGCCCCTGCTGGCACTGTGCGTCGGCGTGCTGGGCATGACCGCGGTCTGGTTGGCCCTGTCGATGTTCCTGCGCAGCCCCTGCGGCTGGCTGGCGCCGCTGGCGGCCCTGGACATGGCCATGATGCTGAGGCTGTCGGCCGCGCCCGCAGGGCGGGTCCGCGCCGCCCTGGCGATCGTCGGAACGGTGGCCGCCATCGCCCTGAGCTACTGGATGATGGCCGCCACCCAGATGGGCCAATTGCTGGGCCTGAGCTCGTTGGAATCGGCGCAGCGCCTGGGCCCGGTGCTGGCAGGCGAGCTGGTCAGGCACATGACCAGCGGCTGGGACATCGCATTCGCGGCCCTGGCGCTGGTGCTGGCCTGGCGTTTCGGACGCTGAAACCCGCCTGACGGCGGGACCGTGACGCGCCCGTCAGTGCCCGCCGTCCACCGCCTTGAGCTCGGACACCAGCTGGCTCACCGCCGCCGCCGCGTCGCCGTAGAGCATTCGGGTGTTGTCGGCATAGAACAGCGCATTCTCGATGCCGGCGAATCCCGTGCCCTTGCCGCGCTTGATCACGATGGTGTTCTTGGAGTTCACCACGTCCAGGATCGGCATGCCGAAGATCGGCGAAGCCGGGTCGGTCTTGGCCACCGGGTTCACCACGTCGTTGGCGCCGATCACCAGCGACACGTCGGTGTTGGGGAACTCGGGGTTGATGTCGTCCATGTCGGCGATCAGGTCATAGGGCACGCCCGCCTCGGCCAGCAGCACGTTCATGTGCCCGGGCATGCGGCCGGCCACCGGATGGATGGCGAAACGAACCTTGACGCCGCGCTTCATCAGCACCTGGGTTAGCTCCCACACCTTGTGCTGTGCCTGCGCCACGGCCAGGCCGTAGCCAGGCACGATCACCACGCGTTCGGCGTAGGCCATCATCGCAGCCACGTCGCCGGCTTCGATGGGCTTCTGGGCACCGGATATCTCGGCCGCTTCGCCGGTCTGGCCGAAGCTGCCGAACAGCACGCTGGCGATGGACCGGTTCATGGCCTTGGCCATCAGCTGGGTGAGCATGGTGCCCGCCGCGCCCACCACCATGCCGGCGATGATCAGCGCTTCGTTCTGCAGCACGTAGCCTTCGAAAGCCACGGCAAGGCCGGTCAGCGCGTTGTAAAGGGAGATGACCACCGGCATGTCGGCGCCGCCGATCGGCAGCGTCATCAGGATGCCCACCGCCAGCGCGGCAACGAAGAAGCCGATGATGACCGGCTGCTCAAGCCCGTACACCGTGAGCGCGCCCAGCGCGATCGCGAGCAGGAACACCAGGGCGTTGAACGCCTGCTGGCCCGGGAAGGTGAAGCGCTTGTCCATGCGGCCGTCGAGCTTGGCCCAGGCGATCACCGAGCCGGTGAGCGATATCGAACCGATCAGTGCGCCGAGGACGGCCAACACCAGCACGGTTTGCGACGGCGCCGCGCCGGCGGCGGAGAACCTCAGCAGCTCCACCGCGCCGATCGCCGCGGCCGAACCGCCGCCCAGGCCGTTGTACAGCGCGACCATCTGCGGCATGTCGGTCATAGCGACGCGCTTTCCGGAAATCCATGCGACGGCCGTGCCCAGCACCACGGCCAGCGCGATCAGCGGCAGGTTGTTGAGACCCGGCAGCGCGAACGTGGCGGCGGTGGCCACCAGCATGCCCATGCCCGCCCACTGGATGCCGCTGCGCGCGGTCAGCGGCGACGCCATGCGTTTGATGCCCAGGATGAACAGCAGCGCCGCGACGAAGTAGCTGGCCTTGACCAGGATCAGCAGCCAGTCGCTCATGCGCCGGCTCCCGGCTTCTTGGAGGGCTTGAACATCTCGAGCATGCGCTCGGTGACCACGTAGCCACCGGCGGCGTTGCCCGCACCCATCAGCACGGCCAGGAAGCCGATGACCTTCTCGGTGGTGGTGTCGGCATGGCCCAGCACCACCATCGCGCCGATCATCACGATGCCGTGCACGAAGTTGGAGCCGGACATCAGCGGCGTATGCAGGATCACCGGCACCCGGCCGATGATCTCGTAGCCTGTGAAGGCTGCGAGCACGAAGATGTACAGCGCGACGAAACCGTCCATGTCCCCTCCCCGCGCGGATGCGCGACCGGTTCCATCATAACCATTGTCTGAACGCCGGCTAGGGGTCCGTAAAAGAAGATGGCGGGCTGCCGGCGCCAGGGAGCCCGTCAACCGAGCCAGGGCTGATGCGTTATAAGTCGCAATGACCGGCCTCGATGCCCCGAGCGTGATGCCCTTTGACGCTGCTCCCGCCGCGAACTCCCTGAGCCTGGACCAGTTCCTGGCCGGTGTGGAGCGGCGCGCCTTCCGGATGGCCGAGCTGGCACTGGGGCATCGCGAGGACGCGCTGGACGCGGTCCAGGAGGCCATGGTCAAGCTGGTGGCCTACCGCGAGCGCCCGCCCGCGGAATGGACGCCTCTGTTCTGGAGCATCCTTCGCAGCCAGGTCACCGACCGTCACAGGCGCGACACGGTGCGGCGCCGGTTGATGGCCGTGCTGGGCCGGAGCCCCGAACCCAGCGAAGATCCGCTGGAGATGCTGCCCGACCCGGGCGAGGATCCGGCGCGACGCCACGCCGACGGCCAGGCTTGGATGGCGCTGGGGCGCGCGCTGCGCACTCTGCCGCGGCGGCAGCGGGAGGCTTACCTGCTGCGCGAGCTGCAGGGCCTGGACGTTGCCGAGACCGCGGCGGCCATGGGCTGTTCCGACGGCTCGGTGAAGACCCACCTGTCGCGGGCGATGTCCGCCCTGCGACTTCAACTGGAGGACTGGCGATGACCAGCCACGATCCGAACATCCCGGGCATGCGCGATCTGTTCGACCGGGCCAGCGCCCGGGTCGACCAGGGCGCCGCCGCCCGCCTGCGGCGCGCGCGTCAGGATGCGCTCCAGTCGAAACCGCGGGGCCGGCTGGCCACCGGCCTGGTGCCTGCGGGCGCTTTCGCCGCCGCCGTGCTGGCACTGGGCCTGGCGTGGTGGATGCCGCAGCGTCCGGCGACGGCGCCCGATGGCCCGGGCATCACGTCCACCGACATGGAAATCGACGGCCAGATCGCCGACGAAGATCCCGAGCTTTACGCCTGGCTGGCCGATGCGCCCGTGGCCACCCGCGCCCGGGGCCCGCAGTGAGCCCTCGCCTGGCATCGCTGGCCATCGCCCTGCTGCTGGCGCTGGGCGCCACGGGCGCCTGCGCCCGTTCGGATGAATCGTCCCACCTCGCCCATGACCGCGTGCCGGAAGGGGTGGCCGTGCCGACGTGGGCAGAGCTGAGTGCGCAGCAACGCGAGCAGTTCGCACCCTTGCGCGACCGATGGGACCAGATGCCCGCGTCGCGGCGCGTGCACGCGCTGGAGCGCGCCGAACGCCGTGCGCGTTGGGAAGCGATGACGCCCGAACAGCGCGAGCGCCTGCGCCACGGCGCACGTAACTTCCGCGACTTGCCGCCGGAGCTGCGCGAGAAGATGCGCGCCAGCATGCAGCGGGTACACCAGATGCCCGACGACGAACGCCGCGAACTCAAGCAGCGCTGGCGCGCGATGGACCCCGAGCAGCGCCGCAAGTGGCTCGAGGCCGGCGGCCCAGGCGTGACGCCACCGCCGGAACGCTGAAGCGCGCCTCAGGCCTTGGCTTCGCCCGCGTGCGCCAGGCAGGTCTTGGCGATCAGGTCGTCATTCCAGTCCAGCGTCAGCTGACCGTCCTTGAGCGACAGCGCCAGGAAGTTGAAGACGTTGCGCGCATACATCTCGCTGGCGTGCAGCGCGCCCATGCTGGGCAGGTTCAAGGGGCCGGCGATGGTGACGCCGTTGCTGTCGATGGTTTCGCCCGGCCGGGTAAGCTCGCAGTTGCCGCCGGTTTCGGCCGCCAGGTCCACGATCACGCTTCCCGGCTTCATGCCCGCCACCATGGCCGCCGTGATGATCTTGGGTGCGGGGCGACCCGGCACGGCGGCGGTGGTGACGATCACGTCCACCGTCTTGAGGTGTTCGGCCAGGCGCTTTTGCTGCTCGGCGCGCTCGTCGGCGGTGAGCTCGCGCGCATAGCCACCCTCGCCCGCCGCGCTGACGCCCAGGTCGAGGAACTTGCCGCCCAGTGATTCGATCTGTTCGCGCGTCTCGGGGCGCACGTCGAAGCCCTCCACCTGCGCGCCCAGCCGGCGCGCGGTGGCGATGGCCTGCAGCCCGGCGACGCCGGCGCCGACGATCAGCACCTTGGATGGACGGATGGTGCCGGCCGCCGTGGTGAGCATGGGGAAATAGCGCGGCGCAAGCTGGGCGGCGATCAGCACGGCCTTGTAGCCGGCAATGCCCGCCTGCGACGAAAGCACGTCCATCGCCTGGGCGCGCGTGGTGCGCGGCAGTCGCTCGAGGGAAAAGCCGGTGAGGCCGGCCTGCACCAGGGCGTCGATGCGACCCGGATCGGCGTGTGGCGCCAGCAGGCCCACCACCACGGCACCGCGCTTGAGCTTGGCAAGCCGCTCGTTGGACGGCGGCTGCACGCAGACCAGCACGTCGGCCTGGGCAAGCAGCGCGTCGGCGTCGCCGTCGAACCCGGCGCCCACATAGGCCTCGTCGCGGAAGTGGGCGGGTACGCCGGCACCGCGTTCGATCAGGATCGTCGCGCCCAGTGCCGAGAGTTTCTTCGCCGTCTCCGGGGTCAGCGCCACACGGCGTTCGCCGCTGGCAGACTCACGGACGAAAACGATGTTGACCGCCATGCGCACCACTCCCGGGAACCAGTGGGCTTGATGCTACCGGAAGCGTCGCCGCGGCGGCAGGGGCGGCAGGCGCCGCCCCGGGGCCTCAGGCCAAATCGGTCTTGAGCTTGCCCATGACCCGGTGCAGTACCTGGTCGAAGACGTTTTCCTGCTCGCGGACCAGCAGGTTGCCCTCCTGCTTCATCGCTGCCAGTTCCTCCACCGAGGCCACCAGCACGCGCACGCCGCGCCGGTTGACGAACATCAGGCGCGAGGAAATCGGGCTCACCCAGGACAGCTTCACCGGGTGGTGCTTGCCGTCTTCGCCGGCGATGTGGATCCATGTGCCTACTTTCAGGGCGCGCATCAGCTCTACGTCATCGTCGCTGACGTTGAGGTTGTCGGTGCCGCCCACCACCTCGAGGCGGGGCTTGAGGTCGGCGGCCACGTTGGCGGCGCGCCGGTCGGGCATCGACACCACGTTTTCCAGCCCGGAAGCAACGACCGGGGGCGGCGTGAGGCCGAGCGCCATCAGCTCGAGGCTGTCGGCCATGGCGCGCACCATGTCGGTGGCGGACTCACCGGTGATGCCGGAGCTGGCCAGCACCGTTTCGATGGGCTCGCGCAGCGCCTGCATGGCCGGGGTGATCGCCTTGCCGGTCTCGCCTTTGCGCGGCACCAGCGCCAGCAGTTGATCGGCCAGGATGAGTGCGGCCTGCCAGGAGCCGCTTTCGGGACCTTCGCGCAGCGCGATCATGGACAGGTGATGGGTCCAGGAGCGGCTGAGGAATTCTTCCATCGCCGGGGTCGGCTTCAGGCCACGGGTGCGCTGGTCGAGTTCCTTGGCAGCGAGGTCGCGGGCCTGCTCCAGGCGCTCCTGGCCACGCTGGGCTTCGGCGGCCCGGCGCTCGGCCAGCTCGACCCGGCGACGGTGCTGGTCGAGGAAGGCGCGCAGCTCCTGCTCGAGGGTTTCGAAGATGGCGATGTCTTCGTTGAACTCCGAGATCAGGCGGTCGACGGTGTTCTCGGCCTTCTGCAGCAGCTCGCGCTCCTGCGGGCCCTCGCCGCGATTGCCCTCGCAGGCCTCGGCCAGGGAGTTGAGCAGGCGGCGGGCCGGGTGGGTCTTGTAGAGGAACAGGCGACGGTCCATCACCGCGGCCTTGACGAACGGCACCACCAAACGGGATATCAGGGTGCGCGAGCCCTCTTCGAAGTCGCGCTCGTCGAACATCACGTCGAACAGCATGCCGACCAGGTCGACCGCGTCCTCGTCGTCCGGGCTGATGCTGACCTTGTCGGACGGCAGGCCGATGCGGCTGGCGCTCTGCAGAAGCTCGTTCTTGAGCAGCACGGCCAGCGACGCGTCCGGGCGGCGAATAGCTTCGGTAACCGACGCCGGCACGCTGCCCTGCATCAGCGACAGCACCGACATCATTTCGGGCGCGGCCATCGGGCGCTGGTCACTGGCGCCAGCGCCAGCGCCTGGACTGCCTGCACCACCGGCCTGGTGGTCGGGGCGCCAGGCGTGCAGCAGCTGGAACAGCGCGTCGTAGATGGCCCGGTCTTCCGGCGCGGCGGCGGACGCGGCCTGCTGGGAACCACTGCCGTAGTCGGATGCGGCGCCGGCATAGCCGTCCTGCGACATCGGCGGCGCCTGCATCGGCGCCTGCTGCTGCGGGCGTGCCGCCGGCTTCTGGGCGGCGGGCGGATGGAAGCCTGCCGCCGCAAGACGGCCGTTGATGTCGGTCACCAGGTCGCGCAGGTCATGGATCAGTTCGCGCTCGTAGTACTTGAAAAGCACCATGCGCACGTCGGCCGGCATGTCCACGTCTTTGTGTGCGCCGCGGATGTAGCCCGCCAGGCTGATGGCGCTGACGGGGTTGATGGCGGGGTCGAGCTGCGCCACACCGCACATGCGCGACAGGCGGGCCGCCAACTCATCCAGCTGGGTGCCATGGATGCGCATCACCGCCTCGGCGGTGAGGTTCGCAGCCAGGTGTTCTTCGAGTTCGCTGACCTCGACCAGCGTAAGTTCCTGGGAGCCCTCGACGTGGACCGCCGCAGGACGCCCTTGGTTGTCCAGTGCGGAGAAGGCCTCGTCGAGGTGTTCGCGGAAGCCGCGCTCGATCGGCGCACGCGAGGTGCGCAGCGAGCGCATGGCGTGAAGGTAAGGCGAACCGTCCGGCGCACCATCCTTCTTGGCCAGGTCGAACAGCCAATCGTCGGCACGTGCAAAAACCCGGGCCAGCACGGCCTGCAGGTGCTCGGTGGTCCGACGACGCATGGCGGCCAGCAAATCCCGGTTTGCGGGAGTGGGCTGCCAGTCGGGCCTTTGGAAGGGGGTGTCGCTCATGGGGCTTGGCACGTCCGGGGGGAGGTTTACGCGCTGTGGGGTCCAGTGTGCCGGACGGCGGTAAGGTGTTCTGTGACTGTATTCGCAAATTGCCTCAATGGGGCATCCGGTGGGCCGGGTGGTAATCTGGGGTAAATGAAAGACCTCGACTTCCTACGCCGCCGCCGGTCGGTGCCTTCCCGCCTCCTGGGCGAGCCTGGCCCGACGCCGCAACAGGTCGACGCGCTGCTGGCCGAGTCAGTGCGTGTTCCCGATCACGGCAAGCTCACCCCCTGGCGCTTCCTGCGGATCCAGGGGGAAGCGCGGCACGCCTTGGGCGAACTGGTCGCGGCACGCGGCCTTGAGCGCGACCCCATGTCGCCGGCTGCAGCCGTGGAAAAGGACCGCCGCCGCTTTTCCCATGCGCCGGTCGTGCTGACGGTGGTCGCCCGGTTAACCCCGGGCCACAAGGTCCCCGAACAGGAACAGCTGCTTTCCGGCGGTGCGGTCTGCTTCGCGCTCCTGCAGGGCGCACAGGCGCTGGGCTTCGGTGCCCAATGGCTTACCGGCTGGCCCGCCTACGATGCGGTGGTCAAGGCCAGGCTGGGCATCGGCACCGACGAGTCGGTGCTGGGCTTCATCCACATCGGCACCGCCGGCGTCGAGGCTCCCGAGCGACTGCGCCCGGATGCGCGCGACCTGCTGACCGACTGGGCGCCATGAGCGGCCCCGTCTACCTGGTGGACGCCAGCCTGTACGTCTTCCGGGCCTGGCATTCAATGCCACCGGAGTTCGACGACCGCGAAGGCTGGCCGGTGAACGCCGTCCACGGCTTCACCCGCTTCGTGCTTGAACTGCTGGAGCGGCAGCGGCCCGATCGCATCGCCATCGCCTTCGACGAGTCGCTGGACTCCAACTTCCGCAACGACCTCTACCCCGACTACAAGGCCAACCGCGACGCGGCGCCCGATGAGCTCAAGCGTCAGTTCGGCTATTGCCAGCGCGTATGCCGCGCGCTGGGGCTGCCGGTGCTGGCGGACGGCCGCTACGAGGCCGACGACCTGATAGGCGCCGCCCTGGGCCAGGTGCGCCGCGCCGGCCATGCCGGGCTGATCATCTCGGCCGACAAGGACCTTTCGCAGCTGCTGGACGTGGACGACGAGCAGTGGGACTACGCCCGCAACGAGCGCTGGCGCGCCGACGGCGTCAAGGCCCGCTACGGCGTGCACGCGCATCAGATCGCCGACTACCTGGGGCTCACCGGCGACGCCATCGACAATATCCCGGGCGTGCCGGGCATCGGCGCCAAGACCGCGGCCGCCCTGCTGGCCCATTTCGGCAGCCTGGACGAGCTGCTGGAGCGCGTGGCGGAAGTGCCCTACCTCAGCCTGCGCGGCAGCGCCCAGCACGCCCGGCGGCTGGTCGAGCACCGCGAGATCGCACTGCTGTCACGCCGCTTGGCGACCATAGACGTGAATGCCCCGCTGCCCGCCGACCTCGGTGACGCCACGCGACGCGCCCCCGACAAGGCCGCCCTCGATGCGCTGTGCGAGGACGTGCGCTTCGGCCCCATGACGCGCCGGCGGCTGCTGTCCGCCTGACCCCTTGCCCTGGAATCCACCGATGACCGACCAACCCACCACGATGTGTGAAGGCAAGTACCTGCGGCTGGTGAAGCGCGGCCACTGGGAATATGCCGAACGCACCAATGCCGGGAGCGCGGTGATCGTGATCGCCGTGACCCCCGAGGACAAGCTGCTGTTCGTTGAACAGTTCCGCGTGCCGATGGACGCCCCGACCATCGAGATGCCGGCCGGCCTGGTCGGCGACCTGGACGCGCACGACACCATGGAAGCAGCGGCCCGCCGCGAGCTGCTGGAGGAAACCGGCTGGCAGGCGTCCGAAGTGAAGGTGTTGATGGTGGGCCCGACCAGTTCGGGCATGAGCAACGAGCTGATCGCCTTCGTGCGTGCCCGCGGCCTGACCCGCATCCACGCCGGCGGTGGCGACGAATCCGAGAACATCACCGTGCACGAAGTGCCGGTGGCCGACGCACCGCGCTGGCTCACCGAAAAGATGGCTGCCGGCTATTCCATGGACCCCAAGCTCTGGGCCGGCCTTTGGCTGCTGGACCGCAATCCGGACGGCACGCCGGCCTGAACACCAGCCCATCGCGGGCCGGCATGGCCGTCAGCGGTAGCCGTCGGTCGCGCGCACCAGGATGTCGGTCAGCTCGTCCTCGAAGGCCGAATGGCCCGAAGTCGGTGCGATCTCCAGCTTGGAGTCCGGCCAGGCCTTGTGCAGGTCCCAGGCGTTTTGCACCGGGCAGACCACGTCGTAGCGGCCGTGGGCGATCACGCCCGGAATGCCCTGGAGTCGGTGCGCGTCGCGCAGCAGCTGGTCGTCCACTTCCCAGAACCCGCCGTTGACGAAATAGTGGCATTCGATGCGGGCGAAGCTCAGCGCGAAGTGCTCGTCCTGGTGGCTGTTGATGAAGGCCTCGTCCTGGCGCAGGAAGCTGGTGCTGGCTTCCCACACCGACCAGGCGCGCGCCGCGGCCAGCCGCACCGATTCCACCGGCGAAGTCAGTCGGCGGTGGTAGGCACTCATCAGGTCGTGGCGCTCCACTTCGGGAATGGGCGCGAGGTACTTTTCCCAGGCGTCGGGGAACAGCCGCGAACTACCCTCCTGGTAGAACCATTCCAGCTCCCAGCGCCGCAGCATGAAGATGCCGCGCAGCACCAGCTCGGTGACGTACCCCGGATGCGCCTGTGCGTACGCCAGCGCCAGCGTCGAGCCCCAGCTGCCGCCGAACACCTGCCAGCGCAAGACACCCAGGTGCGTGCGAAGCTTCTCGATGTCCGCCACCAGGTCCCAGGTGGTGTTGTCATGCAGGTCGGCGTGCGGGGTTGATCGGCCAGAGCCGCGCTGGTCGAACAGGATGATCCGGTAGCGCGCCGGGTCGTGGAAGCGACGCATGCGCGGTCCGCAGCCGGCGCCGGGGCCGCCGTGCAGGATCACCACCGGCTTGCCTCCGGGGTTGCCGCACTGTTCGTAGTGCAGGCGGTGGCGATCGTCCACCTGGAGGAAGCCGCTGTCGAAGGGTTCGATGTCCGGGTAAAGGCCGCGCATGGGTTTCTCGCCGACGTTGGGGTTGCCCCGATTCTAGCCCGCGTAGCCGCCCGCCCCGGCTGTGAACTGTCATGGGCTTGGCGTATGCTCGGGATCCATGGGTACGCCACCGCCGCAGTTGAGCCTGGTGGGCACCGGGACGTCATTCCCCCCGGTCGGGCCCGCTTCCGCCCGCGAAACCACAATTCCCCGTGTCCTCTCCCTCGACGCCCATGGCCGCATCCTTGACTGGATGCATTGGCAGGACGCCGTCTGCCTGTATGTCCGCGGCGCCGTCGCCTGGACCCTGGGCATGCCATGCCTGACGGTGCACGGCGGCACCAGCCGCGCCAGCGGCCTTCAGAGCATCATCGAACTGCACCCGATCGTTGCTGCACGCAGCCATGCCCGCGTGCAGGCGCTGCCGCCTTCGCCCGCGCTCACCAACACGGCCCTGTTCGCCCGCGACGCCAACCTCTGCCTTTACTGCGGCAAGGAGTACGGCCGCCATTCGCTGACCCGCGACCATGTGATGCCCGTGTCCCGCGGTGGCCGCGACGTCTGGGAGAACGTGGTCTGCGCCTGCTACCACTGCAATTCACGCAAGGGTGGCCGCACGCCGCAGCAGGCCGGCATGCCGCTGCTGGCCGTGCCCTACCGGCCCAGCTGGGTGGAGCACCTGATCCTGTCCAACCGCCATATCCTGGCCGACCAGATGGCCTTCCTGAAAAACCACCTGCCCAAGCACCCCCGACGGCCCGTCTGAGGCCATTTGACGGGACCCTTGCCGGCGGCCGACACTGCCGTCCTTCACGCCGCCCACGGTTGGCGTGACCAGGGGGAATACTTTCGATGAGCAAGCAGAACATCTGTTTCGCGGGCCTGTCCCGCGAGGAAGAGGCGCAGGTGGCCGCGATTTTCCAGCAGGCCAATGCCCGGCTGGGCGGCCAGTGGACGCTGACGCCGGAGAATGCCGCCGGCGTGATGGTGATCGACATGGACTCGATGTACGGCCAGATGAGCCTGATGAAGGCAATCAGCTCGGGCCAGGTGCTGGTGGCGCTTACCGCCAGCGGCCGCGCTGAAACCGACTACGTATTGACCCGCCCGGTCACGGCCGACGCCCTGGCCGACCTGATGGCCCGGATCGACGGCCACCCCGTCCCGGCACCGGTCGCCGCGCCGGCCAGCGCCGAGTCCCCGACACCGGCGTCCGAGCGCGTGACGGCTCCACAGCCGGCCGTGGCGGCAGCGCCTGCGGTTGAACAGGTCGCCGCGCCGGTGGCTTCGGCGGCCAAGCCGGCGCCCACGGCGGCCCTGCCCCACCAGGCCGAAACGCGCCTGGCCGACCTGCTGCGCCCCGGCGCGCTGTCGGGTCCGGTCCGGCTTCAGCTCACGGGGGCACCCGACCTGGTGCTCGATCCCGCCCACCAGACCTATCTGGCGGGTACGGCGCTCAAGCCGCTGCTGCCCCATTGCGCCGCGATCATCCAGGAAACCGACCTGCACGCCGTTTCCGCCGCCGAACTGCCCGCCATCGCCGCCAGCGTCGGCGGCAGCCAGCCCTGGTCGCGCCTGGCCTGGCTGTGCGCGCTGAGCAGCGGCAACGGGGCGCTGATGCCCGGCTATGGCCCGAACGACAAGTACAAGCTGCTCAAGTGGCCGCAGACCGAACGCGAGTTCCCCAGGCACTTCCGCATCGCCACGGTGATGATGAAGGGGCCGGCCAACCTCACCGAGATCGCCAATCTCAGCACGACACCGCTGGGCGAAGTGATCGACTACGTCAACGCCTGCCTCGCCAGCGGCGCGGCCGAACCCGACGCCGTGGCGCCGGCGGCCAACGACTCTGCCAAGAGCGGCGGCCTGTTGGGTCGGTTCCGGCGCTGATCAGGGTGAGGGCCGGCACTCCGGCCCTCACCCCGGACTTCGAAAGCCACGGCGTCGTCACTGCCTGAATGGCAGTTTGCGAATTCCTTGCCCCGGCGGACCCGGTGCCGGACAATTTGCACCTGACCCCAAGGTACCCGCTACGTGATGGATTCCCAGCGCTACCCGCGCCTGTCCCGCATCTCCGTTCCCGCCGACCTGCGCGAGTTCACGGAAGCCGAACTCCCCGCCATCGCGGACGAACTGCGCGGCTACCTCATCGAGGCGGTCAGCCAATCGGGCGGCCATTTCGGCGCCGGCCTGGGCGTGATCGAGCTCACCGTAGCCCTGCACTACCTGTTCGACACCCCGGTGGACCGCCTGGTCTGGGACGTCGGCCATCAGTGCTATCCGCACAAGATCCTGACCGGTCGCCGCGACACCATCCACACCGTCAAGCAGAAGGACGGCGTGGCGCCGTTCCCGCGCCGGGAGGAAAGCGAGTACGACACCTTCGGCGTCGGCCACAGCTCCACCTCGATCTCGGCGGCGCTGGGCATGGCCATCGCGCTGCAGGCCAAGGGCGACGAGCGCAAGGTGGTGGCCGTGATCGGCGACGGTGCGATGACCGCAGGCATGGCTTTCGAAGCGCTCAACCACGGCGGCGGCATGGACCCCGAGCCCAACCTGCTGGTGGTGCTCAACGACAACCGCATGTCGATCTCCGAGAACGTCGGCGGCCTCACCCGCATGCTGGGCCGGATGTCGGGCAGCCGCACGTTCAACGCCCTGCGCGAGGGCGGCAAGAAGCTGCTTGGCGACAAGCGCCGGCCGGCCGCGCGCTTCATGCGCCGCTGGGAGGAACACTGGAAGGGCATGTTCGTGCCGTCCACCCTGTTCGAGGAAATGGGCTTCCACTACACCGGCCCCATCGACGGCCACGACTTACCGGCGCTGCTGGCTACGCTCAAGACGCTGCAGGGCCTGAAGGGTCCGCAGCTGCTGCACATCATCACCACCAAGGGCAAAGGCTACCAGCGCGCCGAAGGCGACCAGATCGAATACCACGCGGTCGGCCCGTTCGACCCCATCGTGGGCATCGTCAAGAAACCCGCGCCGGCCAAGCCCACCTACACCCAGGTGTTCGGTGACTGGCTGTGCGAGATGGCCGCCGCCGAAGACAAGCTGATGGCCATCACCCCGGCCATGCGCGAGGGCTCGGGCCTGGTGCGCTTCAGCAAGGAGTTCCCGCAGCGCTACTTCGACGTCGCCATTGCCGAACAGCATGCCGTGACGCTGGCGGCCGGGATGGCCTGCGAAGGCGCCAAACCGGTGCTGGCGATCTATTCCACCTTCCTGCAGCGCGGCTACGACCAGCTGATCCACGACGTGGCGCTGCAGGGCCTGGACGTGCTGTTCGCAATCGATCGCGGCGGCGTGGTGGGCCCCGACGGCGCGACGCATTCAGGCAGCTTCGACCTTAGCTTCCTGCGCTGCATCCCCAACATGGTGGTGATGGCGCCGGCGGACGAGAACGAATGCCGGCAGATGCTCAGCACCGGTTTCCGCCATGCCGGCCCGGCCGCCGTGCGCTACCCGCGCGGCAGCGGCCCGGGCGTGGCGGTGCAGCCGACGCTCGACACGCTGCCGATCGGCAAGGCCGAGCTTGGGCATCGTGGCGCCGGCATCGCCCTGCTGTCGTTCGGCGCACTGCTGCCGGCGGTGGAAAAGGTCGGCAGGGAGCTTGGCCTCACCGTGGTGAACATGCGCTTCATCAAACCGCTGGACCGCGCGCTGCTGCTGGAACTTGCCGCCAGCCACCAGGGCTTCGCCACCGTCGAGGACAACGCCGTGATGGGCGGCGCCGGCAGCGGCGTGGCTGAACTGCTGTCCGCCGAGGGCATCGCCCTGCCCATGCTGCACCTGGGCCTTCCCGACCTCTACCAGGAACACGCCAGCCGCGAACAGCTGCTGGCCGAAGCCGGCCTGGACGCCGACGGCATCCGCGCCGCCCTGCTGCGACGCTGGCCGACGCTGGCCACCCCGCCGGTGCGGGCATCCATCGGCTGAACGCGTTGTGCCGCCGATCGGTGCTAAGGCTGGCGGCCTAGCGTCACCCGGTCGCGCTGCTCCAGGTCGCGTTCGGTAGCCACCGACGCCAGGCCTGCGGCCGCCAACAGCGTGCGCACGGCCGGCCCCTGGTCGTGGCCGTGCTCGACCAGCAGCCAGCCGCCGTGATGCAGGTGCGCGGCGGCGTCGCGGGCGATCACGCGGATGGCGTCCAGCCCGTCGGGTCCGGAGGCCAGCGCGCTTCGCGGCTCGAAGCGCAGGTCGCCCTGCTGCAGGTGCGGGTCGCTTTCGGCGATGTAGGGCGGATTGGTGGCGATCAGGTCGAAACGCTCGCCCGCCACGGCGGAAAACCAATCGCCCGGCACCAGTCGCAGCGGCAGCCCGGCCTCGACGGCGTTGTCGCGCGCGACAGCCAGCGCCGCCTCGCTGGCATCCACCGCCGTAACGTCGGCCAGCGGTCGCTCGCTGGCGATGGCCAGGGCGATCGCGCCGGTGCCGGTGCCCAGGTCCAACACGCGCCGTGGCTCCCCGCGCGGCAGGCGATCAAGCGCCAGCTCCACCAGCAGTTCCGTCTCGGGCCGCGGAATCAGCGTGTCGGCGGTAACCGCCAGGTCGAGCGACCAGAAACCGCGATGCCCGGTGATCTGCGCCACGGGCTCGCCTCGCTCACGGCGACGCAGCAGGTCTTCGAAGGAAGTGGCGTCGCGCGGCTCCAGCAGGTCGCCGGCATGGGCGTAGAACCAGCTGCGCGGGCGGTCCAGGGCGTGCGCCAGCAGCAGCTCGGCCTCGAGCCGCGCTTCGTCCCCGGGCAGGCGGGACGCGGCGTTGCGAATGGCGTTGGCCAGCGTGGTCACGGTCAGTGGGCCAGCAAATGCCAAACCTGCACGAAACAGGCGAGCACGAACCCCGCCAGGAAGAAGATGTACGACATCCGCAGGTAGCGGTACTTGTGGTGGGCCAGGTAATAGCCCAGCGCATAGGTGTCGCGCGCCATGGTTTCGTAGACGGAACCGTCCGACTTGAGCGCTGCGGCGATCTCGGTGAGGAAACGGTCGCGCGAGAGTTCGGCGAAGTGGCCGAAGAACATCAGGTTGAACTGCGACGGGATCTCTCCGTTCTGCAGCTTCAGCGGCCGGTACTTGGGCAGCACCGCCAGCACGGCCAGCAGCAGCGCCAGCAGGGTGAATGCCGCCAGCGTCAGTGAAGCGGTGCGCAGCACCGGGTCGTTCAGGCGCCCCAGCACCAGGGTGAGCACGATCGAGGACATCGTGATGATGATGTTGGCCTTGGTGTCGGCCATCGTGGACAGCTGCACGTGGTGCTGCTGCATGGTGCGCAGCAGGCAGTCGCCGGTGTTTCGTTCGGGGATGGCGGCAAACAGGCGTTCGGCGTCGATCTTGGCGGCAGGCTCGGGGGGGCTCATGACGCGTTCCTTACGGGGACCCCGCCATGATAGCGCTCTCTTCACACCTCGGCCCGCCCATGCGACTGCTGATTTCCCTGCTGGCCTGCCTGACCCTCGGGGGCTGCAGCGGCGCGTACTACCGCGCCATCAACCTGGGGGTCGACGACGACCAGGTCGGCAGTGAGCTTTACGACGAGGCGCACGGCTTGTCCCTGGACGTGCATCGACCCGTCGCCTCGGCCGGAGCGGCCAAGCCGCCGGTAGTGGTGTTCGTTCACGGCGGAAGCTGGCGGGATGGGGATCGCCAGGGTTACCGCTTCGTCGGCCAGCGACTCGCCCGCGCGGGCGCCCTGGTCCTGGTGCCCGACTATCGCAAAGCGCCCAGGCACGCGTTTCCCGATTTCATGTACGACACCGCACGCGCGGTCGCCTGGGCACGGGCCAACGCCGAGCGGCTGGGCGGGGATCCCGCGCGGGTGTTCGTGATGGGCCATTCGGCCGGCGCCCACATCGTGGCGCTGTTGGCTGCCGATGCGCGCTACCTGGGGTCGGTGGGCATGGTGCCCCGCGACTTGGCGGGCGTGGTGGCGCTGGCGGGGCCCTACGATTTCCTGCCGCTGACCGATCCCGAGCTCTGGGAAGTATTCGGCAAGCAGGCCGATTGGCCCCTGAGCCAGCCGGTGAATTTCGTGGACGGCGACGAGCCGCCCTTCCTGCTGATGCACGGGCGCAAGGACAAAATCGTCTGGGCCATCAACAGCGAGCGGCTGCAGGCGAAGCTGAAGGCCGCCGGGTCGAGCGTGCGCTACGTGCCGATAGACGGCGAGGGCCACATCGGACTGCTGCTGAGCCTGCGCGGCGAGGATCCCTCGCCGGCGCTGGCCGAAACACTGCGCTTCCTCGGCCTGCCCTGAGCCGGGCTCAGGCGGCCTCGGCCTGGACCGACGGCGACGGGGCCACGGCTGAGCGCATCAGGTGGTCGAACGCGCCCAGCGCGGCGGTGGAGCCCGCGCCCATGGCGATCACGATCTGCTTGAAAGGCACCGTGGTGGCGTCGCCCGCGGCGAACACGCCGGGCAGCGAAGTCTGGCCGCGTTCGTCGATGATGATCTCGCCGCGCGGCGACAGCGCCAGCGTGCCCTTGAGCCATTCGGTGTTGGGCAGCAGGCCGATCTGCACGAAGATGCCTTCGAGCTCGACCACGTGCTCGGCGCCGCCGACGCGGTCCAGGTAGACCAGGGCCGTGACCTTCTGGCCGTCGCCGCGCACTTCGGTGCTCTGGGCGTTCAGCACCACGCTGACGTTGGGCAGGCTGCGCAGCTTGCGCTGCAGCACTTCGTCGGCGCGCAGCTGTACGTCGAACTCCAACAGGGTGACGTGCGCCACCACGCCGGCCAGGTCGATCGCCGCTTCCACGCCAGAGTTGCCGCCGCCGATCACGGCCACGCGCTTGCCCTTGAACAGCGGGCCGTCGCAGTGCGGGCAATAGGCCACGCCCCTGTTGCGGTAGAGGTCTTCGCCGGGCACGTTCATCTGGCGCCAGCGGGCGCCGGTGGACAGCACCACGGTGCGCGACTTCACGGTGGCGCCGTTGGCGAGCTCAAGCTCGACCAGGCCGCCCGGCTCGGCGGCCGGCACCAGCTTCTGCACGCGCTGCAGATCCATCACGTCCACCTCGTACTCGCGCACGTTCTGCTCGAGCACCGACACCAGCTTCGGGCCTTCGGTGTGGGCGACGGAGATGAGGTTCTCGATGCCCAGCGTGTCCAGCAGCTGGCCGCCGAAACGCTCGGCCAACAGGCCGGTGCGGATGCCCTTGCGCGCCGCATACACCGCCGCGGACGCGCCGGCCGGGCCACCGCCCACCACCAGCATGTCGAACGCGGCCTTGGCGGAAATCTTCGCCGCCGCGCGTTTCTCGGCGCCGACGTCGAGCTTGGCGACGATCTGCTCGATGCTCATGCGTCCCTGGTCGAACAGCTTGCCGTTGAGGAAAACGCTCGGAACGGCCATCACCTGGCGCGACTCCACTTCGTCCTGGAACAGCGCGCCGTCGATGGCCACGTGCGTGATGCGCGGGTTGAGCACGCTCATCAGGTTCAGGGCCTGCACCACGTCCGGGCAGTTCTGGCACGACAGGGAGAAGTAGCTTTCGAACGCGTAGTCGCCGTCGAGCGCCTGAACCTGTTCGATCACTTCCTGGGTGGCCTTGGACGGGTGCCCGCCCACCTGCAGCAAGGCCAGCACCAGGGACGTGAACTCATGGCCCATCGGCAGGCCGGCGAAGCGCACGCCGATGTCGCTGCCCACGCGATGGATGGCGAAGGATGGCTTGCGCGCGTCGTCGCCACGACGCTCGAGGCGGATCTTGTCCGACAGCGGCTCGATCTCGGTCAGCAGCTCCCACAGTTCCCGGGACTTCTCGCCGTCGTCGAGCGACGCGATCAGTTCGATCGGGAACACGAGCTTTTCGAGGTAGGCCTGCAGCTGGGCCTTGAGGGTCGGGTCGAGCATGGGGACGCTCCAGGGAAGGGATAAGGCGGAAAGGCGCTTGATGCAGCGGCCGGCGCGCTCGGCGCCGGCCGCTGGGGCAAAAGCCTCGGACTCAGATCTTGCCGACCAGGTCCAGGGACGGGGCGAGGGTCTTCTCGCCTTCCTTCCACTTGGCCGGGCAAACCTCGCCCGGATGGGCGGCGACGTACTGGGCGGCCTTGAGCTTGCGGACCGTTTCCTTCATGTCGCGGGCGATGGCGTTGTCATGCACTTCGGCGGTCTTGATCACGCCCTTGGGATCGACGATGAAGGTGCCGCGCAGGGCCAGGCCTTCTTCTTCGATGTGCACGTCGAAAGCACGCGTGAGCTGGTGGGTCGGGTCGCCAACCAGCGGGAAGCGGGCCTTGCCCACGGCCGGCGAGGTTTCATGCCAGATCTTGTGGGAGAAGTGGGTGTCGGTGGTGACGATGTAGATCTCGGCGCCCATCTTTTCGAATTCGGCGTAGTTCTCGGCCGCGTCCTCGACCTCGGTCGGGCAGTTGAAGGTGAAGGCCGCCGGCATGAAGACGATGACCGACCACTTGCCCTTCAGGCTGGCGTCGGAGACTTCGATGAACTTGCCGTTGTGGAAGGCGTTGGCCTTGAACGGCTGGATTTCGGTGTTGATCAGGGACATGGGGAGGATCCTCGTTGGTTGAAAGGCTGGATTGAACGATGGGTCATGATAGGTGACGGCTATACATTAGTAAAATCAATTGAATCTATCTTAGCGATAGGTATAAGCTATCAATATCGCCGAAAATCAATGGCTGCACAGATTGCTTTCGCTTTTTTCATAGGCTATACCAATCGCCATGAACCTCCGCGACCTGCGCTACCTCGTGGCCCTGGCCGAAGCCCTGCACTTCGGCAAGGCCGCCGAAGCCTGCCATGTAAGCCAACCCACCCTGTCGACGCAGATCAGAAAGCTCGAGGACGAACTGGGTGTCGCCTTGGTCGAGCGTGCGCCGCGGCACGTGATGCTGACGCCGGCCGGCCGCGACATCGCCACGCGGGCGCGGCGGGTGCTGGCCGAAGTGGACCAGATGCGCGAGACCGCACGCCGCACCAGCGACCCGGAGGCCGGCACGGTCCGGCTGGGCCTGTTCCCGACGCTGGGCCCCTACCTGCTGCCGCACGTGGTGCCGCGCATCCGCGCCCGCTTCCCGCGCCTGGAGCTTTTGCTGGTCGAGGAAAAAACCGAGGCCGTGCTGCACATGCTGCGCGACGGCAAGCTCGACGCGGCCGTGCTGGCCATGCCGCTGCACGAAGACTGGCTGGAGACCGAGTTCCTGTTCGAAGAGCCCTTCCTGCTGGCGGTGCCCGAAGGCCACCCGCTCGCCGGCCAGCGCAACCTCACCCTTGCCAACCTGGGCGACCAGCACCTGCTGCTGCTGGAAGAAGGCCACTGCCTGCGCGACCAGGCGCTGGCGGTCTGCCACCTGGCCGGCGCCGGCGAAAAGGAGGGTTTCCGCGCCACCAGCCTGGAAACGCTGCGCCAAATGGTCGCCGCCGGGGTCGGCGTGACGCTGCTGCCGATGCTGGCGGTGAAACCACCGGTGTCGCCCTCGGAAAACATCCGGCTGCTGGCGTTCAAGAGCCCGGCGCCGACCAGGCGTTTGGCGATGGTGTGGCGCAAGACTTCCGCCATGGGCGCGTTCCTGCATGAACTGGCGGGCGTGCTGCGCGACCTGCCGCCCGGCCTGCTCGATCCACCCAAGGAAGTACTGGCATAAGGCCCAGACCCTACATCCCGCCATACGCACCGGCCGTCGGCTTCGCCCGGACCATGGGCTGCAGCGCGGCGGCCAAGGGGCATATGCTCGGGGTGCCCCCGGCCCGACAGGGCCATTCCGCCAATGCCACGAGACCTCGCCATGACGCTCAAGGGTTCCAGGACCGAAGAAAACCTCAAGGCCGCCTTCGCCAACGAGGCGCAGGCCAATCGTCGCTACCTTTATTTCGCGCAGAAAGCCGACGTCGAGGGCCTGAGCGACGTGGCGTCGGTGTTCCGCTCCACCGCGGAAGGTGAAACCGGCCATGCCCACGGACATCTCGAATACCTGGAGTCTTGCGGGGACCCGGTCAACGGCCTGCCCTTCGGCGACACCGCCAACAACCTCAGGTCGGCGATCGCCAGCGAAACGCACGAGCATTCCCGGATGTATCCGGACATGGCCAAAACCGCCCGCGAAGAAGGCCTGGATGAAATCGCCGACTGGTTCGAAACGCTCGCCAAGGCCGAGCGTTCCCACGCCAACCGCTTCCAGCGGGCGTTGGCGGACCTGACGGGGCCATAGCCGGCAGGCGCCCGCCATGAATCGCTGGATTTGGTTGCTGCTGGCCGTTTCGTTGTCGGCCCTGCTCTGGGCCGGTAACCGCGCGCCGTCCGCGCCATCGGCCCAGCCGCTGGCGGGGCAACCGGCTTTCTCCTGCATCACCGTGCCGCCCGCTTCGCCGGTGGAACCGCTGCAGACAGAGGTACCGCGCCGGATGGGCGCGTTCCAGTTCGGTGAATTCGTGATCGAACCCCTGGCGGGCTTCAGCATCGAGGCGCGCGTTCTGGGCCGCGAAGACTACCGCTTCGACCAGGGCGCATCGCTGGTCCCCACCGACCTGGCGCTGGGCTGGAATGCGATGGCCAAGCCGGAGGTCTACCGACGGCTCGACATTTCCCAGTCCGGCCGCTGGTACCACTACCGATGGGGATCCGACGGTCCACCGCTGCCGCTGGACGAGATCATCCGTTCGAGCGCGAACATGCACTTGATCCCGGCCAACGAGACGGTTGCCGCGGCATTGGCGCGCGTCAAGCCCGACCAGACCGTGCGCCTGCAGGGCTGGCTGGTGGAGGCCAGGCGCGAAAACTACGTGTGGCGAAGCTCGACCTCGCGCGACGACTCGGGCGCGGGCGCCTGCGAACTGATCTACGTTTGCGCGCTGTCTTCGTTCTGACCCGTTCGACCAACGTATCCGGCCGGTAGCTCAGGCCTCGTCGGACGCCACCCGTTCGGTTTCCGCCAGCGCCGCGGTTTCCCACTCCTTCATCGCCGGCAGCGCGAAGATGGCGTGCAGGTAGGCCGTGCCGGTGGCGTCCAGCGGCACGCCATAGCTGCGCAGCCGCGCGCACACCGGCGCGAACATCGCATCCACGATGCCGAAGTGGTCGCCGCACAGGTACGGGCCGCCATGGCGCGAGCGCAGGTCGCGCCAGAGCTGCTGGACCCGCGCGATGTCGGCGTCGGCGTGCGCGTCCCAATGCGGCAGGCGCGGCTGGCGCCGCAGGTTCATGGGCAGCTGGCTGCGCAGCGCGCTGAAGCCCGAATGCATCTCGGCCGCGGCGCTGCGCGCCACGGCGCGCAGCCCGATGTCGGCGGGCCAGCCCTTGCCGTCCAGCCAGCGCTCGTTGACGTACTCGCAGATCGCCAGTGAGTCCCAGACCACCAGGTCGCCGTGGTGAAGCACGGGCACCCGGTGGCTGGGTGACCAGCGCGCTACCTGGGCCGCAAACCCGGGCGTGTCCAGCAGCAGCCGCACCTCGTCGAAGGCCACGCCATGGTGACGCAGCAGCAGCCAGGGCCGCAGCGACCACGACGAGTAGTTCTTGTTGCCGATGACCAGCGTGGTTGCCATGGTGTCCGTCCTTGGCTTGCGGTGGGACAGCTCAGCTGAAAATCTGGTTGCCGCCGTTCTTGCTGGCGATCTGGGCGATGCGCGCAGTGCGCTCGACCAGGGCGGCGGCATCGCGCTCGTCCGGTCCGGCCTGGGCGATGCCGACGCTGACGGTCAAGCTCACCGTCACGCGCGGATCCACCTTCAGGCGCGACACCGCACCGCGCAACTTCTCGGCGTAGTCGCGGGCCTTGAGCAGGGCCTTGCCGGGCGATACCAGCAGGAAGCCGTCAGGGCCCGATCGGCCGAGCACGTCGCCGTAGTCCACTTCGTCGCGCAGCAGTTCGGCCACCGGCCTGAGCCCGGCGCTGGCGCTGGCTTCACCGCCGGCCTCACGCACCGCAGGCATCTGGTCCACGGTGAAGTAGAGCAGGCTCAGCGGCTGCTGCTTTTGCCGCGCGGTGTCCATGAGCTTGGCAAGGTTGAGCAGCAGCGGCCCGGTGCGCAGAACCCCCGTGGCCGGGTCGGCGTCGGCGCTGCGGCGTGCGCTGACCGTGCTGGAGGCCTCGTCGCCGGCGACGATCGCCACCGCTGCGAACTCGGCGCACAGGGCCAACTCGGCGTCGGTGTAGGTCACGTCCGCGCGCCGCTCCACCAGCAGCGCACCCCAGCCGGGCTTGGGGATGGGCAGCGGGATAACGGCCAGCTGCACCTGGTCTAGCGGACCCTCGGGACCGTCGAAATCAATACCCACCTGCTGGGGCGCGCGCAGGCGGCTCAGGTTCTTGAGCAGCGTGGCGCGCTGGGAGAGCAGTTCACGGTAGCGGTCCTCGGCTTCCCGAGGCTCCACCTGCAGCAGGTCCTCGCCGTTGTAGTGCATGGCCACCACCGCGGCCGACGTCTGCGCCAGGACCGGCTTGAGGCCGTCGAGCAGGCGCCGGAAGGCAATCCATTTGAGGTCGCCGTCGGCGGCATTGACCAATCCGGCCTGCAGGCTTTGCACGAGGCGCTCGCGCGCAATCGCGATTTTTTCCTCGGCGCTGGGTTGAGGCACCTGGGCGCGACGGCGCTGCGACCAACGCTGCATCCGTGCCCGAACCCAGGGCAACATCAGGAACAGGGCGATGGTGGTGGCCAGCGCAAGCTGCCAGCCGTAAAGGCTCATCAGCGTCGCGGGCAGCACCTGGGCATGGGCCAATTGGCGCACCAGCACCGCACCCGCCGTCGCCAGCAGCGACAGCACGGCCAGCCAGCGATAGCCCCGGGCGTCCAGCAGCAGCATCAGCAGGCAGGCGAGGCCCGCCAGTGAATAGCCCACCCAGGCCATCATCTGCAGCGCCAGCGGCGACGTACTCGACACCACCAGCCCGTAGCAGGCCGCCGCGATCAACAGCCAGCCCAGGCCGCGCATCCAGGGCACCAGCCGCGGGGCCGATTTCGACAGGCCGCTGTAGTAACGGGTGGCGAGCACCAGCGGCCCGGCACCCAGCAGCAGCAGCGCCTGCGGCACCACGGCGCCCAGGTCGGAAAGCAGCGCCACTTCCGGCAGCGAATAAAGGTGGCCATTGACGCCCAGGCAGGCCAGCCAGGTCGACAGCGCGGCGCCGCCAACGGCGAGGGCGCCCGAGCGCGGCTCTTCGATGTGGCGTACCAGCGACAGCACCGCCACGCCCAACAGCAGGCCGTAGAGGAAACGGAAAAAACGCCGCGCCGCCAACTCGCTGCTGCGGGCACTGCTGGCGTCGCGCAGGCTCACGTGCAGCGCGCCGCGCACGCGGCCCTCCAACTGCAGGTAGAAGGTGCTCGGACCGGCAAGGTCATTGGGCAAGGCCAGGTAGAAGTTTTCGGGCCAGGGCGAGTCCCCGCCGCGCGTGGCGAAGAAGCTGGCCTGCGCCACCTGCGTGCCCGGGGGCTGCACCAGCAGCCTGATCCGGTCCAGCGGTACGCGGTTGATGCCCAACTGCCAGCCGCCGTCGGGGGCGGGCGGCAGGTCGATGCGGACGCGGACCCATATGACCTGCCCTTCCCGGGCGTCGAATTCGAAGCCGGGGTTCAGCACGGGAGTGAAGCCGGGCTGGGCCCTGCCGGTGAGGATATCGTCCAGGGTCGTGCCCACCGGGGTGTCCATCACCGCCAGCTCGAACCCGGGAGGCGCGGCGGCATGGACTGCCGGGCCCATCACGGCAAACAGCACCAAGGCCAGCAGGCTGATCAGTCTGGCTCGCAGGACAGGCAAGCTTCTTCTCCCCTCTGATACGCGAATCGCCCCCCGGCCAGCCGATTCTATACTTGCGCGCGCCCTTCGTTCAGCCGAGGGCCGATTGGGCGCCGGGAGCCGGTAAACTGGGCGACCTTCCCCTCCAGCCCGCCGGACGCATGACTTCCACGCCCACCGCCATCGACGCCGCCGTCCCGGAGAAGAACGACTTCATCCGCCAGATCATCCGCGACGACCTCGCCTCGGGTAAGCACCAAGCCATCCGCACGCGCTTCCCGCCCGAGCCCAACGGCTACCTGCACATCGGCCACGCCAAGGCGATCTGCCTGAACTTCGGCATCGGCCGGGAGTTCGGCGGCCCGGTGAACCTGCGCTTCGACGACACCAATCCGGCCAAGGAAGACCCCGAGTACGTCGAGGCCATCAAGGAAGACGTGCGCTGGCTGGGCTTCGTCTGGGCCGAACTGCGCCATGCCTCGGACTACTTCGAGGTGTTCTACCGCAGCGCGCTCAAGCTGATCAGCGACGGCAAGGCCTTTGTCTGCGACCTCAACGCCGAGCAGGTGCGCGAGTACCGCGGCACGCTCACCGAACCGGGGCGCAACTCGCCGTTCCGCGACCGGTCCATCGACGAGAACCTCGACCTGTTCACGCGCATGCGCGCCGGCGAGTTCCCCGACGGCGCCCGCACCCTGCGCGTGAAGATCGACATGGCCAGCGGCAACATCAACCTGCGCGACCCGGCCATCTACCGCATCAAGCACGTCGAGCACCAGAACACCGGCAGCGCCTGGCCGATCTACCCGATGTACGACTACGCCCACTGCCTGAGCGACGCGCTGGAAGGCATCACGCACTCGCTGTGCACGCTGGAGTTCGAAGACCACAGGCCGCTGTACGACTGGTGCGTGGACCACGTGGACCTGGCCGGCCACCCTGCGCTGTACCAGCCGCTGGTGGATGCCGGCTTCAGCGTCCCGGCCGGCAAGCCGCGGCAGATCGAGTTCTCGCGCCTGAACATCAACTTCACCGTCATGAGCAAGCGCAAGCTGCTGACCATGGTGGAAGAAGGCCTGGTGTCGGGCTGGGACGACCCGCGCATGCCCACCCTGCAGGGCCTGCGCCGCCGCGGCTGCCCGCCGGCCGCGCTGCGCCTGCTGGCCGACCGAGTCGGCATCAGCAAGCAGAATTCGCTGATTGATTTCTCGGTGCTTGAAGGCTGCATCCGCGAAGTGATGGACGCGGCGTCGCCGCGCCGCATGGCCGTGGTGGACCCGTTGAAGCTGGTGATCACCAACCTGCCCGCCGGCCACGCGCAAACGCTGTGCTTCTCCAACCATCCCAAAGACCCGGCGTTCGGCGAGCGCGACGTACCGTTCTCGCCCACGCTGTGGATCGAGCGCGACGACTTCATGCAAGTGCCGCCCAAGGGCTTCCATCGCCTGGTGCCCGGCGGTGAAGTGCGCCTGCGCGGCGTGGGCATCGTCAAATGCACTGACGTGGTGCAGGACGGCGATACGGTGGTCGAGGTGCACTGCACGCTCGACCCCGAAACGCGCGCCGGCCTGCCGGGCGCCGACCGCAAGGTCAAGGGCACCATCCACTGGGTGGCCGCGGCCACGGCGCTTGAGGCCGAAGTGCGGCTGTACGATCGCCTGTTCAGCGTGCCCGACCCCGACAAGGAAGAAGCGGGCAAGACCTACCGCGACTACCTCAACCCCGAGTCGGTGCGCATCGTGCGCGGCTTCGTGGAGCCGTCGGCGGGCGTGCTGGCGCCGGAAACCAGCCTGCAGTTCGAGCGGCTGGGCTTCTTCACCGCCGACCGTCGCGACCATGCCGCGGGCAGGCCGGTGTTCAACCGCACGGTCACCCTGCGCGACACCTGGGCCGCCAAGGCGGGCGGCTGAGGTGATCTACCAGCAGCTCCACCTCACGCTGCCGACCTGGATCCACGACGAAGTGGACCCGGACCGCAGCTATCCCGACGCCGAAAGCCGCATCGCGCTGGCCATCGAGCTTTCGCGCCGCAATGTCGACCACCGAAGCGGCGGGCCGTTCGGCGCCGCGGTGTTCACCGAGTCAGGCCGGCTGGTGGGCGTTGGCGTGAACCGCGTGGTGCCGCACAACTGCTCGGTGGCGCACGCCGAAGTGATGGCGCTGGCCACCAGCCAGCAGCGCATGCAGAGCTTCCGCCTCAACCAGGGCGGCGAACGCATCACGCTGGCCACGTCCGCCCAGCCTTGCTCGATGTGCTACGGCGCGCTGATCTGGGCCGGCATCGACGAACTGCTGATCGCCGCGCGCGCCGACGACGTGCAGGAACTGGCCGGTTTCGACGAGGGCCCGCTGCCGGCCGACTGGGCCGGCGAGCTGCGCAAGCGCGGCATCGAAGTACACACCGACCTGATGCGCGATCATGCTCGCGACGTGCTGCGCGACTATGGAGAGAGCGGTCTTGTCTACTGATGGCCTTTTGGCCTACTGCCGCCCCGGCTTCGAGCCCGAGCTGGCCGCCGAACTGAGCGAACGCGCGGCCATGGCCGGTTTCCCCGGCTATGCGCGCACCGAGCGTAATTCCGGCTTCGTGGAGTTCCTGGGCGTGGAGGACGGCGTCGAGCTGTCGCGCGCCCTGCCCTGGTCCACGCTGATCTTCGCGCGCCAGAAGATGCGCCTGCTGGCCGACCTGCCCGGCCTGGACCCCAAGGACCGCATCAGCCCGATCATGGAAGCGCTCGGCGGCCGCGGCCGCTACGGCGACCTGTGGGTGGAACACCCCGATTCGGACGAAGGCAAGCAGCTGGCCGGCCTGGCGCGCTCGTTCGGCAACGCGCTGCGCCCGGCCCTGCGCCAGCGCGGCCTGCTGACCGACAAGGAAGACCCGCGGCTGCCGCGCCTGCACGTGCTGATGCTGGCCGGCAACCACGCCATGCTGGCCAGCGCCGAGGTGAAGGATTCCTCGCCGTGGCCGCTGGGCGTGCCGCGCCTGCGCGCCCACGCCGACGCGCCCAGCCGCTCCGCGCTCAAGCTCGAGGAAGCGCTGATGATGCTGCTGACCGAGAAGGAGCGCGCCGAATTCATCCAGCCCGGCATGAACGCCGCCGACCTGGGCGCCGCGCCGGGCGGCTGGAGCTGGGTGCTGGCGCGCCTGCACGTGCGCGTGCTGGCCGTGGACAACGGCCCGATGGCGCAGACCGCTATGGACATGCCCATCATCGAACACATCCGCGCCGACGGCTTTCGCTGGCAGCCGCCCAAGCCGATGGACTGGATGGTGTGCGACATGGTGGAGTCGCCGCGCAAGGTCGCCGACCGCATGGCCACCTGGTTCCGCGAGGGCTGGTGCCAGCACGCCGTGTTCAACCTCAAGCTGCCGATGAAGAAGCGCTGGGACGAAACCCGCGACTGCCTTCAGCACTTCGTCGACCACGCCGGCCGCCCGCTGACCGTGCGCGCCAAGCAGCTCTACCACGACCGCGAAGAGATCACGGTTTATGCGGGCTAGCCCGGCCCTGCTGGCGCTGCTGCTGGTGGCCGGCGCCGCCGGTGCACAGGCCGACGACTACTTCGCCAAGGTCGACCTGGACGGCGATGGCCGCGTCTCGCTGCCCGAGTTCCTCGAGCGCATGAGCTTTGCCTTCCAGCAGATGGACGTGGACGGCGACGGCATCCTCGAGCCGCACGAGCAGCACATCCCGAACGCCAAGGCGCTCACGCTGGCCGAGCACCACGAACGCTTCACGGCGCAGTTCCGGCGCCAGGACGGCAACCGCGACGGCAGCCTCACCCGCGCCGAACTGCTCGCGCCTCCCCGCTAGAAGCGGCCTGGGACGGTTTCAGCCGCCTTCGTACTGGGCGGCTTCTTCGGCCTCGGCGTTGCCGGCCAGATAGGGCGCCGCGAAGCCGGCAATGGCGAACAGCGCCATCGCGATCATCAGCAGCAGCGTCAACACCGTACCCAGCGCACGGCCCGGGCTGGACCCCGAGACGCGGCTCAGGCCCCAGGCATGCAGCACGCGCGACAGCAGCAGGGTGGCTCCGAAACCGTGGATGACCGCGTTCGGATAACCGTTCAACTCCATGCCGCCCAGCAGTATCAACGCCAGCGGGAGGTACTCCACCGCATTGGCGTGCACCCGGATGCGGCGCTGCAGATCATGATCGCCGCCGTCGCCGATGCCGATCTTCGACTTCAGGCGGCGGGCTATGACGCGGAAAGCCAGCACCAGCACCAGCAGGGTGCAAAGGCCGGCGTAGAGCAAGGTGATCATGGGGCTTCCAGGCGTCGGTATTGATCGACAATGATCGGCGCTGGAACGCCGGCATGCAATCCCGGCCTCAGATCAACCCGTCCCGCCAGGGCCCGGTGATGGCCACCGTGAAGCCAGGCGACTGCAGGTTGGCGAACATCCACTTCCCGTCCGGCGAGAAGCAGGCGCCTGCCCATTCGGAATCGCGGAAATCACCGGCGAAGCCCAGGGTGCCGTCCAGCCGGACGTTGTTGCGGCAGAATTCGAACAGGCCGCCGGCCCCGGTCATGCCGTACAGCCGCTGCACCGCCTGGTCGGAGTCCTCGCAGATCACCAGGCCGCCGCGCGGGCTGAGCACCACGTTGTCCGGGAAATCCAGCACGGCAGGATCCGGCGACTCGAACACCAGCTCCAGTATCTCGGCACCCGGATGGTAGGCCCAGACCTGGCCACAGCCGGCGTCGCCGCCGTTGGTGGCGGTGAAGTAGACCTTGCCGTCGCCGGCGATGCAGCCCTCGAGCCGCGTGAACCGGGACGCGCCGCCGGCCAGTCCCTGCCGGACCACGCCGCGCGGCCCACGCCTGGCATCGATGCCCTGGCCAGGCTGTTCAATCTCCACCCACTGCACCGCCAGCCGCTCGCCCACGCGTCGACCAGAGCGCAGGTCGGGCGCACCCACCGCCTTGAGCATCTGCAGGCGCCCGCCGCGCACCGGCTGTCCGGGCACGGTGGGGATCATGCGGTAGAAGCCGGCGTCGGGCTCCTGGTCCTCGGTGAGGTAGAAAATGCCGGTGGCCGGGTCGATGGTCACGGCCTCGTGCTTGAACTGGCCCATGGCAAGGATCGGCTCGGCCTTCGACAGCCCGTCGGCGGGGACTTCGAACACGAAGCCATGGTCCTTGGACAGCACGTGGTCGACGCTGGCCAGGGTGACGTTGCCCGCGGCGCTGACGAACTCCTCGCAGCTCAGCCACGTACCCCAGGGCGTGATGCCACCCGAGCAGTTATTGACGGTGCCGCCGAGCGAGGCGCGCGCATCGACCAGCTTGGCGGTGCGGGTGTCGAAACGCAGGGTGGACGTGCCGCCGCCGCAGCGCGGGTCATAGGTGCCGGCCGCCGGCGCGAAGCTGCCCCAGCCGGCGCTGACCTCGTGGTTGCGCACCAGGGTGAGCACATCGCCATCGGCGCGCACCACGCCCATGCCGTCGTGGTTGTCGGGCGTCTTCTGGCCGTCGGCCATCAATTCGTTGGCCCAGCCGAAGCTCGTGTAGCTGAACCCCTCGGGCAGCTTGAGCAGCGGCAGGCCGGTGTTGAGGTCGCGCACCGTCCGCAGCGGGCCATAGCCCGGGTGCGCCGTCGTGCTTGCACCGGCGTTCGCCAGCAGACGCCCCACGGGCGCCAGGCCCAGCGCCATCGCGCCTAGGCCAAGCCCGCCCTGCAGCAGGCGACGGCGGGAGATCAGGGTGTCATCGGCTTGGCGCATATCACTCTCCGGGTCGTGACCCGGTATCAGAACAAGATCAGGTAACAGCGACGTTACAGCGTACGCTTCAGTCGATGATCTCGATGGCCGTGGCGACGATGCGCAGCTCTTCCTCGGCCGGGGCCTTGGCGCCGTCCTCCTCCACCAGGTGCTTGGCGTGGTCCTGGGTGATCGGCTCGATCTCCAGCACGCCGTAGGCGACGGCCTGGCCGCTGGCGTCCTTGGGCACGGCAAAACCATGGTCCTTGGCCATCACGCGCGCCGACTGGCCGTCCTGTTCCAGCACCACCCAGCAGCCCTTCTTCTGGCAGACCTGAGTGATGCGGCCGGTGAATCGCTGGGGCTTGCCCGCATGCGCCGCCGGATCGGCGGCGGCAGCGGCGATGGCGACGGTGTCGCCGGCGGGCATCGGCTCGCCGTAGTTGGTGGCCGATACGGCCGGCGACAGCGCCAGCAGGGCAATCAGCAGGGTCTTGTGCATGGTGGTTCTCCTCAAGCGGCCAGGGATCGCGCCGAAAGCTCGGCGACTTCGTGGGTGGTGGCGAATTTTCCCTTCTCGTCCCGCGTTACCTGCGCCAGCGCGCAGCCCGGGTCGTGGGTGAAATACAGGTGCACGTTGCGGTCGAGCTTGTCGTCGAGGAAGGCGCGCTTCTCGTCGATCAGCATCTCGGGGTAGCGGTCGTAGCCCATGGTGATGGGCACGTGCACCCAGGGGCGACCGGGAACCAGGTCGGCGCAGAACACCAGGCCGCCGTGCGGGCGGCCCTTCGCGTCGGTCGGGCCGACGATCTCGGCCAGCATCAGGCCGGGCGTATGGCCCTGGCTGAAGTGGAACCGCACCGAGTCCCCCAGCGCGCGGCAGTGATCGCCCTGCACTATCTCCAGCCGGCCGCTGGCTTCCAGCAGCCCGGCCAGTTCGGGAATGAAGCTGGCGCGGTCGCGCGGGTGCGGATGCTGGGCGCGCTGCCAGTGCTCGGCGCCAACCACGAACGTGGCGTTCGGGAACAGCAGCGCCGGCGCGGCGCCGTCAGCCCATGCCGCCAGCAGTCCGCCGGCGTGATCGAAGTGCAGATGGCTGAGCACCACCACGTCCACGTCCTCGTGCGAGAAGCCGGCCTTCGCGAGCGATTCGAGCAGTACGTGGTTTTCTTCCACCACGCCATAGCGCTCGCGCATCTTCGGGTCGAAGAACGCGCCGATGCCGGCTTCGAACAGCACCACCTTGCCGTTCAATGGACTGGCCAGAAGCGTACGGCAGGCGAGCGGAACGCGGTTGTCTGCATCGGGCGCCAGCCACTTGGCCCACATGGTTCGCGGCGCGTTGCCGAACATCGCACCGCCGTCCAGGCGCTGCGAATTACCCATGATCGACCAGAGTTTCATCGCACTTGCTCCTCACATTGGCCCAGCTTTGCGGCGACTAACGGTAGATGGCGGATTCTTCGGTGGACGAGCCCTTGCCCACGCCCTTCCAGCGACCGTCGGTGCCCGCCTGCACTTCGCCGGTGGCGCGATTCCACAGCACCACCTGCATGTTGCCCCAGCTGCGGTCGCCAATGGCCACGTCGTGGCCGCGCGCCTTCAGCGCCGCGATTTCCCCGGCGCTGAACGCCTCGGGTTCGGCCGACAGCTGGTCGGGAAGGTACTGGTGGTGGAAGCGCGGCGCGTCGGCCGTGGCCTGCGCACCCTTGCCGTCCATCAGTTCGAACAGGCCCAGCAGCACCATCGTGACGATGCGGCTGCCGCCCGGCGTGCCCAGCACGGCCACGCGGTCGTTGCCGAGCAGGAAGGTCGGCGTCATGGACGACAGCGGGCGCTTGCCCGGCGCGATCGCGTTGGCGTCCTCGCCCACCAGGCCGAACGCATTGGGCACGCCCGGCTTCACCGAGAAATCGTCCATTTCATTGTTGAGCAGGAAGCCCGTGCCCGCCACCACCAGCGAATTGCCGTAGGGCAGGTTCACGGTCTGGGTAACGGCGGCCAGGTTGCCTTGCGCGTCGATGATCGAGAAGTGCGTGGTGTCGGGGCGCGACGGCGGCACCGTGACGCCCGGCAGCATGTCGCTGGGCGTGGCGCGTTCGGTGTTGATGCCCGCGCGCAGGCCGGCGGCGTAGTCCTTGCCCACCAGCAGCGCAACCGGAACCTGCACGAAGTCCGGGTCGCCCAGGTAGATGGCGCGGTCGCGGTAGGCGCGGCGCATCGATTCCACCACCACGTGGCTGCGCGCGACGCGGTCGAGCTTGACGTAGTCGTAGCCGTCCAGGACGTTGAGGATGGTGGCCAGCGCCACGCCACCCGACGACGGCGGCGGCGCCGTGATGATTTCAAAGCCGCGGTGGCGGATGCGGATCGGCTCGCGCTCCACCACGCGGTATTCGGCCAGGTCGCGCTCGGTCCAGATGCCGCCCGCCTTGCGCACGCCGGCGACCATGCGCTTGGCGTAGGCGCCCCGGTAGAAGCCGTCGGCGCCCTGGCGCGCAATCAGCTCCAGCGTGCGCGCGTAGTCCTCGTTGCGCATCAGCGTGCCCTGGGCCGGCACCTGGCCATTGCGAAGGAACAGCGCAGCCGCGGCAGCATTGCCGGCGATGGCGTCGCGCCGGTAGCCCAGCATGGCGGCGTTCTTGGGGCCGAATTTCCAGCCCGTGCGCGCCAGGCGGATGGCCGGCGCCAGCGATTGCGCAAGCGGCAGCCGGCCATAGCGGCTGGCCAGGTGTTGAAGTGCCGCAGGCGTGCCCGGGATGCCGGCCGCCAGCGCGCCGTCCACCGACAGCTTGCGGTTGGCGTTGCCCTGCGCGTCCAGGAACATGTCGCGGGTGGCGGCCATGGGCGCCCTTTCGCGCGCGTCCACGAATACGTCGCGGCCGTCCTTGGCCGTGTGCAGCAGCAGGAAGCCGCCGCCGCCAAGGCCGGAGCTTTCCGGCTCCACCAGTCCCAGCGTCGCACTGACGGCGATGGCGGCGTCGAAGGCGTTGCCGCCCTTGGCCAGCACTTCCAGCCCGGCGTCGGTGGCGTAGGCGTTGGCACTGGCGATGGCGGCCTGGCGCGGCGGATCGGTACGCACCGGTGCATCGGCAAGCGCCAGCGGTGAAAAGAGCAACAGGCCAAGAATCAGGGAACGAATCACGCGGCGGGCTCCTGCTGCAGGTTCAGGTACTTCGCGAACAGCTGCTCGCGGGATTCGGGTTGCGCCAGGTCCAGGTCGATGCATTCGACGGGGCAGACAACCACGCATTGCGGTTCGTCATGGTGGCCGACGCACTCGGTGCATCGGCGTGGGTCAATCACATAGATCGTCTCGCCCTGGCTGATGGCGTCGTTGGGACAGGCCGGGGCGCAGACGTCGCAGTTGATGCAAAGCTGGTTGATCAGGAGTGACATTGGCGGTGCACGCGCCCCGGCACCTGGCCGGGGCGCATGCCGGTACTCACTTGACTTCGACGAAGACGAACTTGCCGCCGGCAGCTTCCACCGCAGCCCGCACCCGGGGCTCGTCGGCGGTGTTGCCGATGAACAGGACCTGCGAGCCCTTGAGCGCGTTCGGGTCAGGCGTGGCGAAGGCGGCAACGATCAGGTCGGCCATCTTGGTGCTGTCCGGCGAACCGAAGGCCAGCATGTTGCCCGGCAGCACGGTGCGCTGCACCACGGCGGTGACGTTCTCGAGCTGGCGGTCGTACTGGGTGAGGCCGTCCTGGTCGCCTTCGACCGGCTCACTGCTGTTGTTGGGCAGGTAGTACGGGAAGATGCGGTCGGTGACGCCGGCCTGGTTGGCATTGACCACGCGGCCCAGGTATTCCTTCCATGCGGCATCGTCATCGCCGGTGGGCGCAACCAGCGGGGCCTCGACCTTGGCGGGCTCCTCGGCTTTCTTGCAGCCGGGAAGGACGGTAAGGGCAAGCAGGACGGCGATCGGGGCAAAAATACGGTTCATGGCAACACCTCTTGTGTGAGTGGGTCTCAGGAGCGCTTCCATCGGGCGGACAGGGCCTTGACGACGGCCGGATGCACGAAACCCGACACGTCGCCGCCAAGCCGGGCAACCTCTCGCACCAGGCTGGAAGAAATAAAGCTGTGCTGCTCGGCCGGCGTCAGGAACAGCGTTTCGACGTCGGGGATCAGGTGCCGGTTCATGCTGGCCAGCTGGAATTCGTATTCGAAGTCGGACACCGCGCGCAGGCCGCGCAGCAGCACACCCGCACCGATTTGCTCCACGAAGTGGGCGAGCAGCGAGTTGAAGCCCACCACCTCGACGTTGCCGTACGGCTGCAGTGCGATGCGGCAAAGCTCCACGCGCTCGTCCAGCGGCAGGGCCGGACCCTTGCCCGGGCTCTCGGCGACACCCACCACCACTTTGTCGAACAGCGTGGACGCGCGTGCGACCAGGTCGATATGGCCGTTGGTGATGGGGTCGAAGGTGCCGGGATACAGCGCGACACGGTTCCGGGCCAGGCTCATGCCGTGGGTTAGACCTGCGGTGAGGGTTGTGCGTGAAGTGTATCAGCGGTTTCCGGGGCTTGGCCGTTTCGGGACTGGAACAACGTAAAGCGCACGTCCCGGGTCTGGCCCTCCCGATGCAGCCGCCATGCGCACGGCCAGGAAGCCTGCATCTTGTGCGGGCTTTCGACGTAGATCCACGCCCCGGGCGCCAGCCAAGGCGCCAGCCGCTGGGCCGCCGGCTCCCAAAGCCCGCCGTCGAAGGGCGGGTCCAGGAACACCAGGTCGAAGCGGGACGTGGCTGGCCCTGAAAGCCAG
Organism: Lysobacteraceae bacterium; assembly: GCA_003241895.1. Lineage (GTDB taxonomy): Bacteria > Pseudomonadota > Gammaproteobacteria > Xanthomonadales > Xanthomonadaceae > Arenimonas. The sequence goes on along the minus strand of QBLY01000005.1, from coordinate 121,631 downwards.
GCCAGCGCGTCCGCCTGGACCACCTGCACGCCCTCGAGCTTGAAGCGGGCCTGGCTGTCGCGCAGGGACTGCGCCAGGGCCGGGTCACGTTCCACCAGCACCACCGCGGCGGCGCCGCGCGACGCCGCCTCGAAACCCAGCGCCCCGGTGCCCGCGAACAGGTCCAGCACCCGGGCGCCCGCCACCTTGGCCTGCAGCCAGTTGAACAGGGTCTCGCGCACCCGGTCGCTGCTGGGCCGCAGGCCGGGACGGTCGGCCACCGGCAGCTTCGAGCCGCGCAGGTGGCCGGCGATGATGCGGACGAAGCCGGGCGGGCGCTGGTTCATCGGGGAGTCCGGGGGCCGGGTGGTAACATCGGCCCATTGTCCGCGAAAGCAGCGCGATGTTCGATTTCCTGAAGAAAAAACCCGACAAGCCCGCCCCGGCCAAACCCGCCGAGGCGCCCGCACGCACGGGCTTCAGCCCCGACGACCTTGCGCGCGCCTTCACCACGCACCAGGAAGAGAAAGCCGCGCGCGCCGAGATCGAACTCGCGCAGGGCCGCGAAGCCATGCGCGGTACGCTGGGCGGCAGCCTGTTCGCCCGCAGCCTGGGCGGGCTGTTCTCGCGCAACCCCAAGCTGGACGAAGACCTGCTGGACGAAGTGGAAACCGCGCTGATCAGCGCCGACGTCGGCATGCCCGCCACCACGCAGATCATCGAGCGGCTGCGCAAGCGCATGAAGGCGCGCGAATTCGCCGACGCCCAGGCCCTGCTCACCGCGCTGCGCAACGACCTGCTGGCCATCCTCAAGCCCGTTGCCAAACCGCTGGTGATCGACGAAGCGGCCAAGCCCTTCGTCATCCTCACCGTGGGCGTGAACGGCGTGGGCAAGACCACCACCATCGGCAAACTGGCGCACCGCTTCCAGCTGGACGGCCACAGCCTGATGCTGGCCGCCGGCGACACCTTCCGCGCCGCCGCCGTGCAGCAGCTGCAGGTGTGGGGCGAACGCAACAACGTGCCCGTGATCGCCCAGGGCCAGAACGCCGACGCCGCTTCGGTGGCCTACGACGGCATCCAGGCGGCCAAGGCGCGCGGCATGGACATCCTGATCGCCGATACCGCCGGCCGCCTGCACACCCAGCAGGGCCTGATGGCCGAGCTGGGCAAGATCCGCCGCGTCATCGCCAAGGTCGATGCGAGCGCGCCGCACGAAGTGCTGCTGGTGATCGACGGCACCACCGGCCAGAACGCGCTCAACCAGCTGCGCCAGTTCCACGCCGCGGTGCAGGTGACGGGCCTGGTGGTGACCAAACTGGACGGCACCGCCAAGGGCGGCGTGGTGTTCGCGCTGGCCCGCGAGTTCGGTATACCCATCCGCTTCATCGGCCTGGGCGAAAAAACCGAAGACCTGCGCGTGTTCGATCCCGAGGGCTTCGTTGACGCGCTGCTGCCCGGCGCGCTGGGTGAGTGAATGACCACGGCGACGGCGAAGCCCGCGCGACGCCGACGCTGGCCATGGGTGCTGGCGATCCTCGCGGTGCTTCTGGCCGCGGGCGGATGGTGGGTTAACCGCGCGCTTGAACCCAACCGACTGACGGCGCTGGTGCTGGAGCGCGCCGGCAACACGCTGGGGCTGGAACTCACCATCAACGGCACGCCCGAATACGCGCTGCGTCCAGAGCCGCGTCTTGTGCTGCCCAACCTCACCGTGCGCCAGCCCGGCGCCGCGGCGCCGCTGCTGACCGCCGTGCGCGCCGAAGTGTCGTTGCCTTGGGACACGATCACGGGCGGCGAGTCGCTGGTGATCACGCGCATCGCGCTGCAGCGCCCGGCGCTGGACCTGGCCGCGCTTTCCGACTGGCAGGCATCGCGTCCGCCGGCGCCGTTCGAACTGCCAACGCTGACCGATGGCCTGCACGTGCAGGACGGCAGCGTGGTCGGCGGCAGCTGGCGGCTGGAGGCACTGCAGCTGGACCTTCCCGAGTTGCGCAACGGCGAGCCGGTGCGCGCCGCGGCGGCCGGCAGGTTCAGCCAGGCCGAGACCGTCGTGGAGTTCGACATCACTGCAAACCTGGCCACCGCCAGCTTGGCGTCGGACTATGAATTGGCCGGGAAAGGCCAGCTGCGCAGCGACGGCCTGGACGTGCCCTGGGTGCTTGCCACCGCCGGTCGCTTCGATTCCGGCGATAAAGCTACCCGGCTGGACGTGTCCGCCCTGGTGCTGACCTCGCAGTCGCCCCTGCCCAACCTTGATGCCAGCGGCCATGTTGTCTTCGCCGACGCCGTCAGCGCCAGCTTCAAAGGCACCATCAAGGAGTGGCCCGAAGGCTGGCCCACTTTGCCCGCGCCGATGTCGGCGTCCACGTCGCCCCTGGCTTACACAATCACGTACGAAGGCGCGGATGATTTCAGTGCGCCGGTGGCGCTGGCCGTGGTTCGCGACGAAACGCGCTTCGAAGGCCGCTTCGTCGTAGCTGAAGTGACCACGTGGATCGACGCGGCGGCCGCAACGCCGCTGCCACCGCTGGTGGGCACCCTGTCCACGCCCAGCGTTGAAATTGCCGGCGCCACGCTGGAGGGCGTCAGCATCCAGATCGAAGAAGACGCACCGGCCGAACCCGAGCCGAAGCCGTGAGCGCGTTCGCCGATACGCTGCTCGATTGGTTCGACCGCGACGGACGCCATGACTTGCCGTGGCAGCATCCACGCACGCCCTATCGCGTGTGGCTTTCGGAAATCATGCTGCAGCAGACCCAGGTACAGACGGTGATTCCCTACTACGCGCGCTTCCTCGAAGCGCTGCCCACCCTGCCCGACCTGGCCGCCGCCGACACCGACAAGGTGCATGCGCTATGGGCGGGCCTGGGCTACTACGCCCGCGCCCGCAACCTGCACAAGGCCGCGCAGGTGTGCGTGGAGAAACACGGCGGCGAGCTGCCGCGCGAACTCGACCAGCTCACCGCCCTGCCCGGTATCGGCCGCAGCACGGCCGGCGCCATCCTGGCGCAGGCGCACGGGCTGCGCTTCGCCATCTTGGACGGCAACGTCAAGCGCACGCTGTGCCGCTTCCACGGCATTGGCGGCTGGCCTGGCGGCAGCGCGGTCGAGAAGCAGCTGTGGGCGATCGCCGAAGACCACCTGCCGCAGGCGCGGCTGGCCGACTACACCCAGGCCATCATGGATTTCGGCGCCACCCTGTGCACGCGCCACGACCCGGCCTGCGTGCTTTGTCCCCTGCAGGACGGCTGCGTGGCGCGCCGGGAAGGGCTGGTCGAACAACTGCCCGAAGCCAAGCCCGGCAAGCCGCTGCCCCAGCGGCGCACGCTGATGCTGCTGCTGCGCGATTCACGCGGCCACGTGCTGCTGGCAAGGCGGCCGCCCACCGGCGTGTGGTCGGGCCTGTGGTCGCTGCCCGAAGCCGGCGACCACGACCAAGCCCGCGCCTTCGTGGCGCGCCACGCCGGCGCCGATTTCGACGCCGCCGATCCCCTGCCGCCGATAGAGCACACCTTCAGCCACTATCGCCTGCACATCGAGCCGCTGGGCTGGCGGATCGCCGACGCCGGCGTCGCGCAGCACGACGACCTGCGCTGGCAGCCGTTCGACCAACTCGCCGACGTGGGCCTGCCCGCGCCCGTCAAGAAACTACTGGGAAGCCTGACGCCATGACCCGCACCGTGTACTGCCACAAACTCCAGCGCGACGCCGAAGGCCTGGCCTTCGTACCCTGGCCCGGCCCGATGGGCAAACGTGTGTTCGCCGAGATCAGCCGCGAGGCCTGGCAGCAGTGGCTTGCGCACCAGACGATGCTGATCAACGAGAACCGACTGTCGCCGATGGACCCCAAGCACCGGGCGTTCCTGGAGGTCGAGATGGAAAAGTTCCTGTTCGGCGACGGCGCCGAAAAGCCCGCCGGGTACGTGCCGCCGGAGGCCTGAAACAAGAAGGCCCGCGCGAACGCGGGCCTTCCGGCACAAACCCGGAGCAGTCAGTCCGTGGATGCCATTTGGGCGGTGCGCTGGGCCTCGCGCATGGCCGGCACGTTCACTTCGCGGATCTCGGTGATCTTGCAGCGCATGCGGTCCCGGCCAACCACGTAGCCATTGCTGGTGTTCATGGTGTCGTAGGCGGCTTCCAGGCCGACGGCCCAGCTGCGGTCCAGGTGGCGCGCCTGGCAGCTTTCGCCGGCACGCACCTCGACCAGCCATGCCTTGGTGTTGGTTTCCCAAACCAGGACGGACGTGCCGCCGATCACTTCATAGCTGTCAATGGCCCGGATGAAGCGAACCGTCTTTACCGGATCGGCGGCGTTGGCGCGCGCAGCCTCCAGCTTGATGGCGTCCTTGGAATCGTCCGCGTCACTGTTGAGCGCAATCGCCGGGGCGGCAATCGCCATGCCAAGGGATGCGCCGAAGGTGAGAAGGGCAAGGCGAAGGGACATGGTTGCGCTCCGTTCAATGGACCCCGGTCGGGCCCTCCTCGAACTTACTACTGGGCCCGCCCGCCGCCCATACCTTGCGATGTGAACGTTCATCAGGTGTTTAGGACTGGGGCGCGCCGGCCGGCACCACCGGGTCGGCTTGCCTAGCCCAGCCCGGTTCCGTTATCATCTCGCGCTCGCTCCGGCCTCGCCGAAAGCGCGTTCCAGCCAGTTCCTGGCCGAGTAGCTCAGTTGGTAGAGCAGGGGATTGAAAATCCCCGTGTCGGCGGTTCAATTCCGTCCTCGGCCACCAGTTCGAAAACCGCGCCCCGCCTGGCTCTCAGCCCGGTGGGGCGTTTTCGTTGGGGCGTGAGGACCCAAGCGGCGATGGCGGAGTGTCGGTGTCGCTCGACGGCGTTGAATTCGACGATGCCAACGGGGGCTCATCGGACGTGAATACCTGGTCGCCGCCCGTCATCGATTCCAGCACCCCGTCGCGCCTCACGAAGCCGTGGTAAAGGCCGGCGCCCGCGTGCAGCAGGATCAGAGCAAACAGCGTGTACGCGAACAGCGCATGCAGGTCGCGCAGCAAACCATACGTGGCCAGGTCCGGTGCCAGCAGCGCGGGCAGCACCCAGCCGCCGGGCATCATCACGGGCGTACCGGCGGCGCCCTGCATCGCCCAACCCAGCAGCGGCATCGCGAACATCAGCAGGTACAGGCCCACATGGGCGGCGCGCGCACCCAGCGCCTGCAGCTTGGGCAGGTCGGACGGCAGTGCCGGCGCGCGATGCCTCAGGCGGTATGCAAGCCGCAGCGTCACCAGCACCAGCAGGGTCAGGCCCAGCCATTTGTGCAGCTGCACCGCGGTGGGCTGCCAGGTGGCCACGCTGTCCACCATGGCCGCGCCCACGAACACCATGCCGATGATCAGCAGCGCCATCGACCAGTGCAGCCAGCGCGCCGGGCGACCGTAGCGCTTCGTTTCCCGGAGATCGGCGCTCACGGCGCGGCCTCCTGGTAGGTTTCTCGCGCACGACGGTGCAGCGATTCGGCGTAGGCCGCGGACCGCGCGGCAAGGATTGGATCGTCGGAAGCTTCGATGCCGCCAGGCAGCACCAGCGGGTCGAAGTTGATGCGGTTGCAGTCGCCGCCGTCCTGCGGGCTTGTTGTGATGATCTCGAGCACGCCGGCCACGACGCGCTGCCGTGACTCGGGCCACGCCTTGGTGGCATCGGCGGTGACGTCGTCCGGCCCGGCCAGCGTGAACTCCATGGCCCAGCGCACCGGCGCACTGCCCAGGCGCGCGGTGAATTCATCCTGCAGTGAATCGCGTTCGTGCGGACCTTCGCCCAGCGGCTCGGCCACTGCCTGCGGCACCATGGCCCAGCGCACCGCCTGGCGCGTGCCGTTGGCGGCCACCAGCACGAAGGCATTGATCGAGTGATAGCGCGTGGTAGCGAAGCTGGAGCTGGGCACGTTGGCTGCCTGCCAGGCGCGGAACTCGGCGCTTTCGGGATTCGCGGCGAAGAAGGCGCCGATGCGCGCGGGATCGGGCTTGCCGGTCGCCGGGCCGGGCGTGAGCGCCTGCAGCTGCTGGTGGAACTTCTCCGGCGTGCCGACCGGCAGCACCGGCGGCGTGTTCATGGCGGTGCGCCACTGCTGGCCGTCCGGCAGGCTGAACTGCAGGGCCAGGCTGCGCACGCCCGCGGATGCATCCGGCGCAGTCGGGTTGCCGCCGCCGGTGGAAAGGCGTCCGATCACCGGCACGCTGCCCTTGCCGAACGCGCCGGCGCGGGAATAAGTCGACAGCGCCCCGTCCGAACTAAACGTGCCCGCCACGCAAAGCCCCTTCGCATGCGCGCGGCGGAAGCTTTCGTGGATGCCGCTACCCTGCAGGGTGTTGACGATGGCCGATGGCGACAGCTTGCTGGAAGGCAGCCAGCCCGCCGTGTAGACCAGGGCCAGCCCGGCCGCGCCAAGCGCGGCGGCAATGGCGGCCAGGCGGAGTGACTTGCTCCGGGTTGTCAGGGGTTCATGAGAAGGCATGGGAACCTTGGCTGTGGGGAGACGCAAAGGCGACGACAACCGAAGACTAACCCCGGAGGTGTAAAATTCCTTTCCCATAGGCTACAAGCGGGCACCCGGATCGAGCCACGCCGCCTATCAACTCACCCTCTCACGGATTCTCCATGCCCAAGCGCCCCACCAGGACCATTGCCTCCGACAAGCTCGGCGAACCCCACGCCCAGCTGCGCGACCCGGACGGCAAGCTGCTGGGCGGCATCGTGTTCAAGGACAACGAATGGGTGCTGGGCCTGGACGGCAAGATCGCCGGCACGTCGCACAGTGCGGCGCACGTGCTGGCCATCCTCAAGCGCGCCGCGGCCCTGCTACGCGGCGAGGGACGCGAGGTGGACCTGGTGTTCTCGGCCACGCTGCGCGCCGCCGCACACCAGGAAGCCGCCGACCAGGGCCTGGGTTTCGAGGCGTTCCAGGACCAGCTCGCTGCGCAGATGCAGGCCAAGGCCGACACCACCGACTGAGCCGGTTCACGGGCCATGCATGGGCCCGGTCGCTACCCTGAGGACCCTTTGCGACCAGGAGCCCCGCCATGGTCCGCCGCTTGATGCTTCCGCTGCTGCTGCTGGTCAGCACCCCCGCCCTTGCCCAGCCGCCGCTGCAGGCCGTGCCCGACCTGGACCTGGCCCGCTACGCCGGCACGTGGCACGAAATCGCCCGCCTGCCGATGTATTTCGAGCGCAAATGCGTGCGCGACATCACCGCCACCTACACCCCGCGCGAGAACGGCACCATCGCCGTGCGCAACGCCTGCGTCAAGGCCGACGGCAAAACCATGGCGTCCGAAGGCGAGGCCCGCCTGGCCGGCGGCAACCCGGCCAAGCTGGAGGTGCGCTTCGCGCCGGCCTGGCTGTCGGCCCTGCCCTTCGTCTGGGCCGACTATTGGGTGATCGCCATCGACGCGGACTACCAGTGGGCCATCGTCGGCGAGCCCGGCCGTGAATACCTGTGGTTCCTGTCGCGCGAGCCGGCGCTGGACGCCCCGACTTTCGAGGGCCTCAAGAGCCGCGCAAGGATGCTGGGCTACGACCTGGACGAGCTGATCGTGGTCGTTCCGCCTGGCTGATCCTGCCGCCGCAACGTACGGGCTGGTATGCTCGAACAGATTCCCCAGCCGCCGGACGACGCCCATGCGCAAGCCCTTCGCCGCCCTCGCCCTGATGGTCCTGGTTGCCGTCGCCGGTTGCGCCAGTGGCCCACCCAAACGGATCTTTCCGCCGCAGGCCAGCCTGAAGGAAGTGCGTGTGCAGGCCGACGGCCAGTGGGTCGCCCAGGTGCGAATCCAGAACTACAGCACCGTGCCGATGCGTTTCTCGCGCCTTGAGGCCACGCTCACCGTGGACGGCCAGGAAGCCACCCGCATCAACATCGACCCGGGCCTGAGCGTGGGCCCGGGCTCGAACGAACTCGTGCAGCACGTCTTCACCCCCGCCGCCGGCCCCAAGGCCGCCGTGGACCAGGCGCTGGCCAGCCGCCGCGCCGTGCGCTACCAGCTCACCGGCCGCATCGCCAGCAGCGAGCCGGCCACCGACCACCCCTTCGACTACCAGAGTGCGCTCGACCCGGTGCCCGGCCTGGCCGGCGTCCTGCGCTGAACCACGAGGAAAAAACTGCATGAACCGCTACACCGCTCCCGTGCGCGACATGAAGTTCGCGCTCTACGACGTCATCGAAGCCGACAAGCTCTACGCCAGGCTCGGCATCGAACACGCCCAGCGCGACCTGCTGGACGCGGTGATGGACGAGGCCGCCAAGTTCACCCAGACCGTCCTGGCCCCGCTCAACGGCGTCGGCGACGAAATCGGCTGCGTGTATGACAAGGCCACCGGCGCGGTCACCACGCCCCCTGGCTTCAAGGAAGCCTACGCACAGTTCGTCGAGGGCGGCTGGGCCGGCATCACCGCGCCCGAGGCGATGGGCGGCCAGGACCTGCCGGAAAGCTTCGGCGCCGCGCTCAAGGAAATGATCGACGCCGCCAACCTCAGCTGGGGCAACTACCCGCTGCTCTCGCACGGCGCCACCGAGGCACTCAAGCACCACGGTGAATCCTGGCAGCAGGAAGTCTTCCTCAAGAAGATCATCGCCGGCGAGTGGACCGGCACCATGTGCCTGACCGAACCGCACTGCGGCTCCGACCTGGGCCTGCTCAAGACCAAGGCCGAACCGCAGGCCGACGGCAGCTACGCCGTCACCGGCACCAAGATCTTCATCACCGGCGGCGAACACGATTTCACCGACAACATCATCCACCTGGTGCTGGCGCGCCTTCCCGATGCGCCCGCGGGCGTGAAGGGCATTTCGCTGTTCATCGTGCCCAAGGTCAAGGTCGGCCGCGACGGCATCGTGGGCGAACGCAACGCGGTGCGCTGCGGTTCGATCGAACACAAGATGGGCATCCACGGGTCGGTGACCTGCGTGATGAACTTCGACGGGGCCCAGGGTTACCTGATCGGCCAGGCCAACAAAGGCCTCAATGCGATGTTCACCATGATGAACACCGCGCGCCTGGCCGTCGGCCTGCAGGGCCTGGCGCTGATCGACCGCGCGTTCCAGAACGCGCTCGACTATTCGCGCGACCGCCTGCAGGGCCGCTCGCTGTCGGGCGCCAAGTTCCCCGACAAGCCGGCCGACCCGCTGATCGTGCACCCCGACATCCGCCGCATGCTGCTCACCTGCAAGTCGCTGGCCGAGGGCAGCCGCATGCTCGCCCTGCACGCCGCCACCCTGGTGGACGTGCTGGAGCGCTCGAAGGACGAGGCCGAGCGCAAGGAAGCCGACGTGCTGCTGGGCTTCCTGACGCCTATCGTGAAAGGCATGCTCACCGAGTGGGGCAACGAGTGCACCTACCACGCCCTGCAGTGCTTCGGCGGCCACGGCTACGTGCGCGAATGGGGCATGGAACAGCTGGCGCGCGACGCCCGCATCACCACCATCTACGAAGGCACCACCGGCATCCAGGCGCTCGACCTGCTGGGCCGCAAGACCATGCAGCTCCAGGGCGCGGGCCTGCAGCAGTTCCTGAAGATGATCCAGGCTTTCTGCACCCAACACGCGGCCGACACCACGCTCACCGAGTTCATCCTGCCGCTGGCCGAGATCGCCAGGCAGTGGGGCGAGCTGACCATCGAAGTGGGCAAGAAGGCCACGGCCAATGCCGATGAAGTGGGCGCGGCGTCGGTGGACTACCTGTTCTACTCGGGCTACGTGGCGCTGGCGTTCTGGTGGGCCAAGGCCGTTGCCGCGGCCGACGCAGGCAGCCACCCGGCGGACTTCAAGACCGCCAAGCGCGAGACGGCGCGGTTCTACTTCGCGCGCATACTGCCGCGCACCCAGAGCCACGCCGCCGCCATGCGCAGCGGCAGCGCCAACCTGCTGGCGCTGGACGCGGCGCTGTTCGACAGCTGACCGAAGCGCCAGCGCTTTGCCTGATAAGCCCGCCACCCGGCGGGCTTATTGCATGGCGGCCAGTGGTGCGGCGGGCGGGAACATGAACGGCCGCGATTGCCCGTGGTTTTGCCGATGGATTACCGGCCTAGACTCGCGCCATGGAACAGACCGCGCCCGTCAGCCCCGCCGCTCCGACCGCCCTGCGCAGACGCCGCACGGCGCAGCTGCTGTTGCTATTGCTGCTGTTGCTGGCGCTGCTGTGGCTGCTGTTCGACTGGAACTGGTTCAAGGGCCCGATCGAGCGTCGGGTGGAAGCCGCCACCGGCCGTGAGTTCCGCATCGAAGGCGACCTGGACGTCAAGCTGGGCCTGTTCCGGACCACCCTGGTTGCCGACGGCATCGTGCTGGGCAACACCGGCTGGGCCGAACGCGAAACGATGTTGCGCGTGGACCACGCCGAGATCGAATGGGCCATCTGGCACCTGTGGCGCGGCAACGTGGTGCTGCCGCGCGTGCGCCTGGTAGGCGGTGAGCTGTGGCTTGAGCGCGACGGCGATGGCCGCGCCAACTGGGCGTTCGACGAAACGGCGCGGCGCGACGAGCCGATGCGCATGCCCGACGTTGGCCAGCTGCTGGTGGAGAAAGGACGCTTCCACCTGCGCGAAGTGCGGCGCGAAACCGACCTGGGCGTGGACGTAAACAGCGCCGAACCGGAAGCCGCCGATGCCTTCGCGCCGCTGCTGCTTTCCGGCGACGGCCGCTATCGCGACAGCGACTTCCAGCTGCAGGGCCGCATCGATTCACCGCTGGCCCTGGTGGACGCGACCGAGCGCTTCCACATCGACCTCGTGGCGCGCGCCGGCCGCACCCGCGCACGCGTGGTGGGCGGCCTGCGGGCGCCGCTGCAGCTCGCGGAATTCAACCTGGGACTGGAGCTGTCGGGCAGCGACATGGCGCAGCTCTACCCCCTGCTGGGCCTGGCGCTGCCCACCACGTCGGCCTACGACCTCAAGGGCCAGCTGGGCCGCAGCGGGCTGGTGTGGAGCTACCGGGGCATCTCCGGCACCGTGGGCGACTCCGACCTCAGCGGCGACCTGAGCGTGGACACGCGCAACACGCGCCCGCTGTTCACCGCCGACCTGCGCTCCAAGCGCCTGGACTTCGACGACCTCGCCGGCTTCCTGGGCGGCAAGCCGCAGGCCGGCGAAGGCAACCGGCCCGCGCGCATCGCCGGCAACCGCCGCTTCTTCCCCGCCGCGGCCTACGACGTCACCAAGCTGCGCTCGATGGACGCCGACGTGCGCCTGCGCGCCAGCCGCGTCATCTCGCCCACGCTGCCGCTCGAAGCGATGGATGCGCACCTGAAGCTGGCGGACGGCGACCTGCACCTGGACCCGTTCGACCTGACCGTGGCCGGTGGCGACATCGCCGCGCGCGTCCACCTGGATTCGCGCCAGGACCCGATCGCGGCCACCATCGATCTGCGCGCGCGTCGGCTGGAGCTGCCCAAGCTGGTGCCCCAGGGCGCTCCGGAAAGCGCGGGCCGCATCGGCGGGCGCGTGCAGGTGTCGGGGCGCGGCAATTCCGTGGCCAAGCTGATGGCCACCGCCGACGGCGACGTGGGCTTGGCGATGGGTCCCGGCCGCATCAGCAACCTCACGCTGGAGCTGGCCGGCCTGGACATCGCGGAGGCGCTGAAATTCCTGATCGGCAAGGACAGGGTCGTGCCGGTGCGGTGCGGCTTCGCCGATTTCTCGGTGGCCAAGGGCGTGATGACCACGCGCGCCTTCGCCTTCGACACCACTGATACGCTGCTGCTGGCGGACGGCACCGTGGACCTGCGCGACGAATCGCTGGACCTGCTGCTGCGGCCGCGGCCCAAGGACTCCAGCCCGCTGAGCCTGCGCTCGCCGCTGCGCGTGCGCGGCACCTTCATGGACCCGACCATCCGGCCGCAGGGCGGGCCGCTGTTGTTGCGCGGCGCGATCGCCGCGGCACTATTCACCATCGCCCCGCCGGCGGCGCTGCTGGCGCTGGTGGAAACCGGCCCCGGCGAAAACGCCGATTGCGCCGGCGGCGCCCAGGCGCAGGTGCGTGAAAAGGCCGTTGCGGCCAGGCCCAAGCCCAAGCGCGAACCAAAGCCCAGGCCCTGAAACGACGAAGCCCGCCAATTGGCGGGCTTCCTCTTTGCGATCCCGCGGGGCAGCGGGACGGCGTTACGAATTGGTCGGGACGGTGAGATTCGAACTCACGACCCCTAGCACCCCATGCTAGTGCGCTACCAGGCTGCGCTACGCCCCGATTCGGTGTTGCTTCCCGACCCTGCGGCCGGGATGGCGATTATACGCTGAACATCGGCTCAGCGGCGCAGCAGCTGCAGGACTTCTTCGAGCTCCATGCGCACCTGCTTGACGATCTGGGCGGACAGGGTGGTCTCGACACGGCCCACCTCGCCTTCCAGGCGCTGGCGGGCGCCGGAGATGGTGTAGCCCTGTTCGTACAGCAGGCCGCGGATTTGCCGGATCATCAGCACGTCGTGGCGCTGGTAGTAGCGGCGGTTGCCGCGCCGCTTCACCGGCTTGAGGCTGGTGAACTCGGTTTCCCAGTAGCGCAGCACGTGCGGCTTCACGTCGCAAAGCTCGCTCACCTCACCAATGGTGAAGTAGCGCTTGGCCGGGATCGGCGGAAGTTCTCGGTTACTGCCCGGATCCAGCATAAGCCTCCACGCGTTCCTTCAGTTTCTGTCCAGGACGGAAGGTCACGACGGTGCGCGCGGAGATCGGGATCTCTTCGCCGGTCTTGGGGTTGCGGCCGGGCCGCTGGTTCTTCTGGCGCAGGTCGAAGTTGCCAAAGCCAGACAGCTTGACCTGCTGCCCACGCTCCAGCGCTTCCCTCAACGCATCGAAGAAGGAGTCGACGAATTCCTTGGCCTCACGCTTGTTCAATCCAACTTCTTCGAACAGACGTTCGGCCATCTCGGCCTTGGTCAGTGCCATAACATCCCCTGTAACCCGCCGTTGCCGGCGGCCATCATGACCGCAACCTCGCGCCGCAGTCCTTGGCCAGCGCCTGGAGGGCGATGGCGACGGCCTGGTCGGCGTCGCGGTCAGTTAGGGTGCGGGAAACGTCCTGCAGAATCAAGCCCATAGCCAGACTCTTTGACCCGGTGTCTAGGCCCGGGCCAATGTAACGGTCGAACAGCCGGACCTCCCGCAACAGCGGTCCCAGGGCGGCCTCGAGGCTGGCCTGGAGGGCGGCCCAGGGGGTGGCTTCCGGGACGACGAGCGCGATGTCCCGGCGGACGGACGGGTAGCGCGACAGCTCGCTGGCGCGCGGCACGGCGCGCTCGGCCAGGGGCCCCAGGTCGAGCTCGAAGCCCAGCACCTCGCCGTCCAGGTCCAGGGCCTTGGCCAGGCCCGGGTGCAGGTGGCCGACCCAGCCGATGCGGCGGCCGTCGCGCCAGACCGACGCGCTGCGCCCCGGATGGCCATGCGGGCTGGCGTCGGGACGGAACTCGGCGGTGGCGTTGGCCAGGGTCAGCAGCGCCTCGACGTCGGCCTTGAGGTCGAAGAAATCCACCTCGCGGTCGTCGGCGGTCCACTGCTCGGTGGCCTGGCGGCCGCAGGCCACCGCGGCGATGCGCGGGGTTTCCAGCGGGGCGCCTGCGGTCAGTTGGAACACGCGGCCCAATTCGAACAGCCGCACCCGCGGCTGCTGGCGGGCGCGGTTGCGCGCCAGCGCGTCCACCAGGCCGGGCAGCAGCGAGGTGCGCATCACGCCCAGTTCGCCGCTCAGCGGGTTGGCCAGGGCCACGGCGCCGTCCTGCAGCTGCCAGGTGGCCAGGGTGCCGCCGTCCACGAAGGCGTAGTTGATGGCTTCAAGGTAGTCGCGGCCGGTCAACTGGCGGCGCAGCACGCCGTCGGCCACCCGGCCCTCCACCGGCGCGGCCAGGCGGATCTGGCCGGAAGGCGTGGTGGTGGGAATGGCGTCGTAGCCGTGGATGCGGGCCACTTCTTCGATCAGGTCTTCTTCGATGGCGATGTCGAAGCGACGCGTCGGCGGCACCACCGACCAACCCACGTCCGTGGCCGCCACCTGCATGCCCAGCGCGCGCAGGATGCGTTCGACCTCGGCGTCGGGCACGGCGATGCCCAGCACGCGGGCCAGGCGGGCGCGGCGCAGCGCCACCGGCTGCGGCTGCGGCAGGTGTTCGGGCAGCGCCGCCTCGGTGATGGCGCCGGCGCGGCCGCCCATCACCTGCAGCACCAGCGCGGTGGCGCGCTCAAGCGAGTAGCGCGGCAGCTGCGGGTCCACGCCGCGCTCGAAGCGGTGCGAGGCGTCGGTGTGCAGGCCGATGCGGCGCGCGCGGCCGATGATGGCCGACGGCGCGAAGTGCGCGCTTTCCAGGAACACCCGGGTGGTGGCATCGGTGACGCGCGTACCCCAGCCGCCCATCACGCCGGCCAGCGCCACCGGGCGGTCGGCGTCGGTGATCAGCACGAAGCCATCGTCCAGCGCGACCTCGCGCTCGTCGAGCAGCTTGAGGGTTTCACCCTTGCGGCCGCGGCGCACGCCGACCGGGCCGCGCAGCGTGTCGGCGTCGAAGGCGTGCATCGGCTGGCCCAGCTCGAGCATCACGTAGTTGGTGATGTCCACCAGCGGGCTGATCGGGCGCAGGCCGGCGCGCTTGAGCCGCTCGGTCAGCCACAGCGGCGAGCGCGCGGCGGCGTCCACGCCTTCGATCACGCGGCCGCAGTAGCGCGGGCAGTCGGCGCCGGCCTGCAGTTCGACCGGCAGCGTAGCTTCACTGGTGATCGCAGCCTCGGGGATTTCCAGCGCATTGACCTGCGCGGAAAACGCGGCCGCCACGTCGAAGGCGACGCCGCGCACGCTGAAGCAGTCGGCGCGGTTGGGCGTGAGCTTGAGCTCGAAGCTGGCGTCGGGCAGGCCCAGCAAGGCGGCCAGCGGCGAGCCCACGGGCGCATCGGCCGGCAGCTCCAGCAGGCCCGACGCGTCGGCGTCGATGCCCAGCTCCTTGGCCGAGCACAGCATGCCCTGCGAATCCACGCCGCGCAGCTTGGCGGCTCCGATGGCGATGCCGCCGGGCAAAGTGGCGCCGACCGTGGCCAGCGGCGCCTTCAGGCCCGGGCGCGCGTTGGGCGCGCCGCAGACGATCTGGACGCTTTGGCCGCCGCCGATGGCGACCTGGCAAACCTGCAGGCGGTCGGCCTCGGGGTGCTTGGCGCAGGAAACGATCTCGGCGACGAGGACGCCGTCCAGGCCTTCGCCCAACACCTGCGCGTCCTCGACCTCCAGGCCGATGGCGGTCAGGCGCGCGGACAGTTCGTCGCGCGACGCGGAAACGGTGACGTGCTCGCGCAGCCAGCTTTCGGGGAATTTCATGCGAACTGCCTCAGGAAGCGGGCGTCATTTTCGAAGAAGCTGCGCAGGTCGTTGACCCCGTAACGCAGCATGGCGAAGCGCTCCACGCCCAGCCCGAAGGCGAAGCCCGTGTACTTCTCCGGGTCGATGCCGCAGGCGCGCAGCACGTTGGGATGGACCATGCCGCAGCCCAGCACTTCCAGCCAGCGCGTGCTGCCGTCGGGCTGCTGCCAGGCGATGTCCACTTCGGCCGAGGGCTCGGTGAACGGGAAGTAGCTCGGGCGGAAGCGCATCTCGAAGTCGCGCTCGAAGAACGCACGCACAAACTCCGCCAGCGTGCCCTTGAGGTCGGCGAAGCTGGACGTCTCGTCCACCAGCAGGCCTTCGACCTGGTGGAACATCGGCGTGTGGGTCTGGTCGGAATCGCTGCGGTAGACCTTGCCGGCGGCGATCATGCGCAGCGGCGGGCCGCTTTTGTCGGCCACGGCCGCCTGCATGAAGCGCACCTGCACGCCCGAAGTGTGGGTGCGCAGCAGGCGCGCCTCGCCCTGGGCGTCGGGCGGGAAATAGAAGGTGTCGTGCATCGCGCGCGCCGGATGGTGCGGCGGGAAGTTCAGCGCTTCGAAGTTGTGGAAGTCGTCTTCGATTTCCGGGCCGTCGGCCAGCGGGTAGCCCAGGCGCGCGAAGATGTCGGTGATGCGTTCAAGCGTGCGCGAAACCGGATGCAGGTTGCCCACTTCGGCGCCGCGCCCCGGCAGGCTGACGTCGATGCGTTCGGACGCCAGGCGCTGGGCCAGCGCGGCCTGCTCGAGGCTGGCCTTGCGGGCGTTGATGGCCTCGGCCACGGCGTCCTTGGCGCGGTTCACCGCTTCGCCGGCCAGCTTGCGCTGGTCGGGCGCCATCGCGCCCAGCTGCTTGAGCTGGCCGGTGATGCTGCCGGACTTGCCCAGCAGCGACACCCGCAGGGCGTCCAGCGCGTCGAGGCTGGCGGCGGCGTCGATGTCGGCCAGGGCCGATCGGGTGAGGGTCTCGAGCTCGGTCATTCGCAGGTCCACTTGTGTGCATTGCCCTGAAACGAAAATGGGGAAGGACTCTCGCCCTTCCCCACTTTGATCGCACCCGCTGGCGGCGTGCCGCCGCGGGGCCTGGCCTTACGCCGCGAGAGCGCGCTTGGCCTGCTCGGCGATCACGCCAAAAGCGGCGGGATCGTGCATGGCGATGTCAGCCAGGGCCTTGCGGTCCAGGGTGATGTTCGCCTTCAACAGGCCATTCATGAAGCGGCTGTAGCTCAGGCCGTGCATGCGGGCGGCCGCGTTGATGCGGACGATCCAGATGCTGCGGAACTGGCGCTTCTTCTGCTTGCGACCGATGTACGCGTACTGCAGGGCCTTGGTGACGGCCTGCTTGGCAACGCGGAAGACCTTGCGACGGGCGTTGTAGTAGCCCTTCGCCATCTTGATGACTTTCTTGTGCCGGCGGCGCGCCGTTACACCACGCTTGACTCGTGCCATGGTTCAGTCCTCCTCAGAGATAGGGCAATTGACGCATCAGACGGCCAGCGTCCTCGGCACGAACATGGTTCGTCTGCCGCAGGTTGCGCTTCCGCTTGGTCGCCTTCTTGGTGAGGATGTGGCTACGGTTTGCGTGGCCGCACTTGAACTTGCCGGAAGCGGTCTTCCGGAAGCGCTTCGCGGCCGCGCGATTGGTCTTGATCTTGTTCTTGGCCATGGGTGTCCCTTCTTGGGTTCGTTGTTTACTGACCTGGGCGGTGGCTTGCGCCACACTTTCCGTCCTGCCCGTGTCGGCTTGTAAGTCTCTGGTTTCCTTGGGGAAACCATGACAGGTCCATGACGGCTTCGCCCGGTGACCTGGGCCCGGATGCCGCACCGGGTGCCCGCCGGAAACCCGGCGAGCCGCGAATTATGCAACAAATCCAAGGCGTTGGGTAGCGGCGCCTTATTTTTTCTTGGGGGCGACCATCATGATCATCTGGCGGCCTTCCAGGCGCGGGCGCTGCTCGATCACCACTTCGTCGGCCAGGTCGGCCTCGATGCGCTTGGCCATTTCCATGCCCAGCTCCTGGTGGGCCATCTCGCGGCCCTTGAAGCGGATGTTGACCTTGACCTTGTCGCCCTCTTCCAGGAAACGGCGCAGGTTGCGCAGCTTGATGGTGTAGTCGCCGTCGTCGGTGGTCGGGCGGAACTTGAGTTCCTTGATCTCGACGATCTTCTGCTTCTTCTTGGCCGCGTTGGCCTTCTTCTGCAGGTCGAACTTGTACTTGCCGTAATCCATGATGCGGCAAACCGGCGGATCCGCGGTCGGCTGGATTTCAACCAGGTCGACGCCCGATTCCTCGGCCAGCGCGATGGCTTCGTCGCGCGTGAGCACGCCCACCATTTCGCCGTCGAGACCGATCACGCGCACGCGCGGGACACGGATCTCGAGATTCTTGCGGTTGCCTTTGTCAGTAGATGAAGTATTGATTCGCTTGTTCCTATTTAGTTGAAACCGATCCGGCCGCCGTGATCAGGCGACCGGGCCATTCTCCGCACGCAGCTTGGCGAGGAAATCCGCAACGGGCATCGAGCCCAGGTCTTCCCCGGACCGCGTACGTACCGCAATCATCCCATTTTCCTTCTCGCGGTCGCCAACGACCAGCAGGTAGGGGACTTTTTGCAGCGTGTGCTCGCGGATCTTATAGCCGATCTTCTCGTTCCGCAAATCGGCCTGGACCCGGAAGCCTTGATTCAAAAGGGTTTTCCTGACCGATTCGACCCAATCGGCCTGGGCGTCGGTGATATTCATCACCACCGCCTGCACCGGGGCCAGCCATGCCGGGAAGGCGCCGGCGTGGTTTTCGATCAGGATGCCGATGAAACGCTCCATCGAACCAACGATGGCGCGATGCAGCATGACCGGGTGCCGCTTGGTCGAACTCTCGTCCACGTACTCGGCGCCCAGGCGGGCCGGCATCATGAAGTCCACCTGCATGGTGCCCAGCTGCCAGGTGCGGCCGATGGCGTCCTTGAGGTGGTATTCGATCTTCGGGCCGTAGAAGGCGCCCTCGCCCGGCAACTCCTCCCAGGCCACGCCGCAGGCCGACAGCGCGGCGCGCAGGGCGGCCTCGGCCTTGTCCCAGGTGGCGTCGTCGCCCAGGCGCGATTCCGGGCGCAGGGCGATCTTGATCTGCACGTCCTGGAAACCGAAGTCCTCGTACACCTTCAGCGCCTGGCGATGGAAGTCGGTGACCTCGGCCTCCACCTGGTCGGGCGTGCAGAAGATGTGGCCGTCGTCCTGGGTGAAGCCGCGCACGCGCAGGATGCCGTGCAGCGCGCCCGAGGGCTCGTTGCGGTGGCAGGCGCCGAACTCGCCGTAGCGGATCGGCAGGTCGCGGTAGCTGTGCAGGCCCTGGTTGAACACCTGCACGTGGCCCGGGCAGTTCATCGGCTTGAGCGCGTAGGTGCGCTTCTCGGACTCGGTGAAGAACATGTTCTCCTTGTAGTTGTCCCAGTGGCCGGACTTCTTCCACAGGGAAACATCGAGGATCTGCGGGCAGCGCACTTCCTGGTAGCCCGAATCGCGATAGACGCCGCGCATGTACTGTTCCACCACCTGCCACAGCTGCCAGCCCTTGGGGTGCCAGAACACCAGGCCCGGCGCCTCTTCCTGCAGGTGGAACAGCTCGAGCTGCTTGGCGATCTTGCGATGGTCGCGCTTCTCGGCTTCCTCCAGCTGGACGAGGTAGGCCTTGAGGTCCTTGTCGCTGAGCCAGGCGGTGCCGTAAATGCGGCTGAGCATCTGGTTGTTGTGGTCGCCGCGCCAGTAGGCGCCGGCCACCTTCATCAGCTTGAACGCCCGCAGCTTCTCGGTGCCCGGCACGTGCGGGCCGCGGCACAGGTCGGTGAACTCGCCCTGGGTGTAAAGCGACAGGTCTTCGGTGGCCGGGATCGACTGGATAATCTCGGCCTTGTAGTGCTCGCCGATGCCCTGGAAGTACGCCACCGCGTCGTCGCGCGACTTGACGCTGCGGCTGACCGGCAGCGCTTCCTTGACGATCTTGAGCATCTCGGCCTCGATGGCCGGCAGGTCCTCGAGCGTGAACTGGCGCTCGTAGGCGAAGTCGTAGAAGAAGCCGTTGTCGATCACCGGGCCGATGGTGACCTGGGTGCCCGGGAACAGGCGCTGCACGGCCTGCGCCAGCAGATGCGCGGTGGAGTGGCGCAGCACGTCCAGCGCGTCGGGGTGTTTGTCGGTGACGATTTCCAGCGCGGCGTCGTTTTCGATGACGAAGCTGGCGTCCACCAGCTTGCCGTCGACCTTGCCGCCCAGGGCGGCCTTGGCCAGGCCCGGGCCGATGGACAGCGCGATGTCGGCGACGCTGACGGGATGTTCGAAGGGGCGGCGGCTGCCGTCGGGGAGCGTGATGTTGATCATGGGTTACCGGTTCGGTAGAAGCTGGGGCAAGAAAAAAGGGCGCCAGGCGCCCTTCGCGTTCGCGAGGCCTGGCTGCGGTCTACGGGAGGGCGGTAGTGCTCATGTCGCACGCTCGGCGCCGGTTTCCCGGGGCCACCTTGTTTGGGCCATTGACTTGACAAAGGTAGGCCCGGACGGCCTGAAAGTCAATGAATTCAGGCGTTTCCGGCTAAACTCGGGCCAGGTGAACCCAGGAACGGACATGGCGCAGAGCATCCACGATTTCCACGACGACCCGCGCAACGCGCACATCCTGGTCTGGGTGAACGGGCAGCTCAAACCGCGCGCCGAGGCCACGGTGTCGGTGTTTGACAGTGGCTTCGTGCTGGGCGACGGCGTCTGGGAAGGCCTGCGCGTGGTAGCCGGCCATCCGGTCTTCCTGGACGAGCACCTGGACCGCCTGTTCGAGGGCGCCAAGGCGATCGCGATCAACATCGGCCTGGACCGGCGCGCGCTCACCCGAGCCGTCTACGACACGCTGGCCGCCAACGCCATGCACGACGGCGTGCACCTGCGCCTGATGGTGTCGCGCGGCGTCAAGCGCACGCCCTACCAGGACCCGCGCGTGACCATCGGCCCGGCCACCGTGGTCATCATCCCCGAGCACAAGACCGCCAAGTCCGAGACCCTCGCCACGGGCCTGAGCCTGTTCACCGTGCACGTGCGCCGCGGCTATCCCGACGTGCAGGACCCCAAGCTCAACAGCCACAGCAAGCTCAACTGCATCACCGCCTGCATCCAGGCCACCGCCGCCGGCGCCGACGAGGCGCTGATGCTCGACCCGCACGGGTTCGTGGCCACCTGCAACTCCACGCACTTCTTCATCGTGCGCAAGGGCGAGGTGTGGACGTCCACCGGCGACTACTGCCTGGGTGGCATCACCCGCGCCAACGTCCTGCGCGCCTGCCGCGAAGCCGGCATCGCCTGCTTCGAGAAGAACTTCAGCCTCACCCAGGTGTATTCGGCCGACGAAGCCTTCACCACCGGCACCTTCGCCGGGCTGGCGCCGGTGCGGATGATTGACGGCCGGGTGATCGGCGACGGCGCGCCCGGGCCGATGGTGGCGCGGCTGCAGGCGCTCTACCGTGGCCTGGTGGAGCGTGACGTGGCCGTGCGCGCCGCGGAGCAACTGGCATGAAGCCACTGCGGATCGCCATGTGGAGCGGCCCGCGCAACATCTCCACGGCGATGATGCGGGCCTGGGAGAACCGTGCCGACTGCACCGTGAGCGACGAACCGCTTTACGCGGCCTACCTGGCCGACACCGGCCTGGAGCATCCGGGTCGCGAAGACGTCATCGCCGGCGGGGAAACCGACTGGCGCCTCGTCACCCGGTCGCTGCTGGGGCCCGTGCCGGGCGGCAAGCCGATCTGGTACCAAAAGCACATGAGCCACCACCTGCTGCCTGAAATGGCCACGGAGTGGGTGTTCGGCCTGAGCAACGTCTTGCTGATCCGCGACCCTGCCGAGGTGGTCGCGTCCTACCTGAAGGCGCGCGCCGAAGTGACCCCGGAGGACATCGGCCTGCCGCAGCAGGGAGAACTGTTCGACCTGCTTTGCGAGCATCTGGGCGAAGCCCCGCCGGTGATCGATGCCGGTGACTTCCTGCGCGCCCCCGAGGCGCACCTTAGGGCGCTGTGCGGCCGGTTCGGCCTCGACTTCTCCGACGCGATGCTGTCGTGGCCTGCCGGCCCGCGCGCCAGCGACGGCATCTGGGCGCCGCACTGGTATGACGCGGTGCGGAAGTCCACCGGCTTCGAAGCCTGGCGGGCCCGGGAGAGTGCGCTGACCGGCGAGTTCGCCGCGGTGGCCGAGGCCTGCCGCCCGGTCTACGAGCGGCTGCGCGAGCACCGGATGCCGGTGCCCTGAGCAAAGACGCGGGCACAAAAAAACCGCCCTGTCGCCAGCGCGGTTTTTCGTAATTTCCCGTACTCGGGTCCCTTCGAGTCCATCCAACCGGCACCGGGTGCCTGGTTTGGATGGTGGGCGATACAGGGTTCGAACCTGTGACCCCTACCATGTCAAGGTAATGCTCTACCGCTGAGCTAATCGCCCCCGAGGGGACGTAAGTATACCCCGGTGCCTTGGGCAGGCCAAGCCCCGCGCTGGCGCATTGCGCGCAGTGCGCTCAACGCAGGCTAGCGGTTGCAATGCCGGCCACGCTCCTGGGCTCGCGCCCGGTCGCCGTTGGTGGCGGCAAGGCTGATTTCGCAGGCTTTGCGCTTGAAGCGATCAATCAGGCCGGGCTCGGCACCCGGCGTGCTGGACACTTCGTGAGGCGCAAACCCGCTGTCAGCCGCCCCCGATGGCGTGGCGGCCATCCCGGTCAGCAAGCCGGTAGACAAAATGAACGCCACGGCGAGGGTGCCGCGCAGTCCCATGGTGGTCATTTCCAACACCCTTGAGAAAGGCCCATGGCCCTGGGCGCTCCGGCCCGGGGTTGGACGTTGAAGGCAGCGGATCCCCATCCGCCGGCCCTCCCGTTCTAGCCCCCTGCCAGAAGTAATGCAACCCGGCCCCGGTCAGGCCATCAGGCCCTGGGTGCGCAGCCGGTGGATCTCGTCGCGAAGCTTGGCGGCCTCCTCGAACTCCAGGTCCTGGGCGTGGCGGTGCATGCGGGACTCGAGCTGCTTGAGGCGCGCCGCCAGCTGGGCCGGGGTGAGCAGCGAGTAGTCGGTGCCCTCTTCGGCCACCTTGCGGCGCTTGTCGCCGGTCTTGGCGTCCTGCGCTTCGGTGCGGGCGCCCTCCATCACGTCCATCACGGCGCGCACGATGCTGGTGGGCGTAATGCCGTGCTCTAGGTTGTATTCGACCTGGCGCTGGCGGCGGCGGTCGGTTTCGTCGATCGCCGCCCGCATCGAATTGGTGATGCGGTCGGCGTACAGGATGGCCTTGCCGCGGACGTTGCGGGCGGCACGGCCGATGGTCTGGATCAGCGAACCGGTCGAGCGCAGGAAGCCCTCCTTGTCGGCGTCCAGGATCGCCACCAGCGACACCTCGGGCATGTCCAGGCCCTCGCGCAGCAGGTTGATGCCCACCAGCACGTCGAACACGCCCAGGCGAAGGTCGCGGATGATTTCCACGCGCTCCACCGTGTCCACGTCCGAATGCAGGTAGCGCACCCGCACGTCATGCTCGGCCAGGTAGTCGGTGAGGTTTTCGGCCATCTTCTTGGTGAGCGTGGTGATCAGCACGCGGTCGCCGATCTTCACACGCTCATAAATCTCCGACAGCACGTCGTCCACCTGGGTGCCGACCGGGCGGATCTCCACTTCCGGATCGATCAGGCCGGTCGGGCGCACCAGCAGCTCGACGATGTTGTCGGCGCACTTCTCCAGCTCGTATTTACCCGGAGTGGCCGAGACGTAGATGCTGCGGGGCGCGCGGCGCTCCCATTCCTCGAACTTCAGCGGCCGGTTGTCCAGCGCCGACGGCAGCCGGAAGCCGAACTCCACCAGCGTTTCCTTGCGCGAACGGTCGCCTTTGTACATGGCGCCCAGCTGCGGGATGGTCACGTGCGATTCGTCCACCACCAGCAGCGCATCGGGCGGCAGGTAGTCGAACAGGCAGGGCGGCGGCTCGCCCGGCATCTGGCCGGTGAGGTGGCGGCTGTAGTTCTCGATGCCTGAGCAGAAGCCCACTTCGGCCATCATCTCCAGGTCGTACATGGTGCGCTGCTGCAGCCGCTGCGCCTCCACCAGCTTGTTGGCCTTGTACAGCTCTTCCATCCGGGCGGTGAACTCGACCTTGATGGTTTCAATGGCGTCCAGCACGGTGCGGCGCGTGGTGACGTAGTGCGACTTCGGGTAAAGGGTGTAGCGCTGCAGCTTGCGCGCCACGTGGCCGGTCAGCGGGTCGAACAGGGCGACGGTTTCGATTTCCCCGTCGAACAGTTCGATCCGCAGGGCCTCGATTTCCGACTCCGCCGGATGCACGTCGATGATTTCGCCGCGCACCCGGAAAGCGCCGCGCACCAGCTCGGTGTCGTTGCGCTTGTACTGCATCTCGGTAAGGCGACGGATCAGCTCGCGCTGGTCGATGCGGTCGCCCTTCACCAGGTGCAGCACCATCCGGAAGTACTCGTTCGGGTCGCCCAGGCCGTAGATGGCCGACACGCTGGCCACCACGATCGAGTCACGCCGCTCCAGCAGGGCCTTGGTCGCCGACAGGCGCATCTGCTCGATGTGCTCGTTGATGTTGCTGTCCTTCTCGATGAAGGTGTCGGTGCTGGGGATGTAGGCCTCGGGCTGGTAGTAGTCGTAATAGCTGACGAAGTACTCCACCGAGTTGTGCGGGAAAAAGGACTTGAACTCGCCGTATAGCTGGGCCGCCAAGGTTTTGTTCGGGGCCAGCACCAGCGTCGGCTTCTGCACCGCCTCGATGACGTTGGCGATGGTGTAGGTCTTGCCCGAGCCGGTGACGCCCAGAAGCGTCTGCTGCGCCAGGCCCGCCTCGAAGCCTTCGATCAGGCGCGCGATCGCCTGCGGCTGCTCGCCGGCAGGCTGGTAGGGCGCGACTAGCTGGAAGCGATCGGACAAGGGTTCAGCCTTTTTGTTGGTGCACCGATTTTACACTTCCGACCCGTATTCCCCGTGAACACCCACCGACCGCCGGGGCGATCGCTGACGCTTTTGGTTCGGGCAAATTGGCAGGCTGGAGCCTCCTGAAAGGGTGGGGGCAGTGATGCGTGCATCAGGAGTCAGCATGGTGGAAACGCTGGCCTGCCTGGTTGTCTGCGCCACGCTGGCGGCCATCGCAGCGCCCGGCTTCACCGATCTCACGGCACGCAGCCTTGCCGCCGGTGCAGGCAACCAGGTGTTGGCCCTGCTTAACCACGCGCGGTCCGAAGCCGTGATGCGCCGCAGGTCAACTGGCATCTGCCCGACCACCGACGCGCAGACCTGCTTGAAAACCACCGAATGGAGCGGCGGGCTGCTGTCCTGGGTGGACGAGAACGACAACGGCCTGCGCGACGGCGATGAGCCGGTGATTCGCGTGATGGACGGCCGCGACCTGCGCGGCCAGCGGCTCCTGGGCGCGCCAGGGCGCAGCCACCTGGGCTTTCGGGCCGACGGCCGGTCGGCCGGACGAAATGCCACCCTGAGGCTGTGCGGGCGTGACGGCGCACTGTCCCGCAAGATCATTGTCAACAACGGCGGCCGCTCCCGCGTTGAGGTCAGTAGGCGCCTCGAACCCTGCCCACCCGCGGATTGATCGGCCATGGCGCTTGACCGGGGGCACTGGCTGGGTAAAATACGCAGCTTCGCCCGAATAGCTCAGCCGGTTAGAGCACTTGACTGTTAATCAGGGGGTCGTTGGTTCGAGTCCAACTTCGGGCGCCATGGATTGAAAGCACAAAGGCCGCGAGCAATCGCGGCCTTTGTGCTTTCTGGATCTGCTCAAACACCAAAGAAACGGCCCGCATCGCTGCGGGCCGTTCGGTCACACAGGCTGCTTGCAGGCGGCTACCAGCAAATAGCCACGGTAGACGCGCTGACCGATTTGGCTCCCGCGTTGGTGAGCGCGTAAGTGCCGCACTTGTCAGCCGCCTGTGCGCCGGCGGGGATTGCCCGGATCGAATACGCCGTCCGGGTGGGCGCGGCCGAGAAACTGATGTTGTAGAACACGTCTCCCTGCCTGGGCGAACGGTTGAACGGCGCTGCAATCACATAGTTGGCGTAGGTGTTGTTGACCGTGAAGTGCCTCTCCAACACCTGCGCCAGCTCGCCCAGGTCGGCCGTAGCCTGCGCGCGACGACCCTTGGCTACACTCTCCGTGTAGCTCGGGTAGGCGATCGCCGCGAGCACCGCGATGATCGTCACCACCACCATGATTTCAATCAGGGTGAAGCCAGTCGCGCGTTTGCGGTTCATCGATCGTGTCTCCATGTTGGCCACGGTGCGCAT
This sequence comes from Lysobacteraceae bacterium, assembly GCA_003241895.1. GTDB lineage: Bacteria > Pseudomonadota > Gammaproteobacteria > Xanthomonadales > Xanthomonadaceae > Arenimonas. The sequence continues at coordinate 95,996 of QBLY01000005.1, read as the reverse complement.
CAGCGGATCTGGCGCCAGGACTGCCGGCCACACGGGCGCGGCAGGATCAGCGGTGCAGTGCCTTCAACGCGGATGACCACGTTGCATCGGCTGCCGGCCCCCGGCCCGCCCGGCTGGATGGGCAGCAGGGATTCATCGGGCGCGATGCAGCTGGTGTCCGCCGGATCACAGGGCACGGGCACGCTGCAGCCAGCGTCCACGCCGGGACGGCACGGCGGCTGCGGCAACACGACGCCGGTTTCGGTCACGGGCGCACCGTCGCCGATCTGGATGCCACCGCAGTCGTTGGTGGGGCAAGCCGGGAGACCCGGGATGCCTACCGTGAGCTGGTTCAGCGCATTGGCTCCCGACAGGGCACTGAGGCCATACAGGAAGTTGTCGCCACCCGGGCTGCACGGATCGTCCTTGGGCTGGAACGTGGTGAACAGGATCACGCCCGACTGGATACGCGGCGTACCGATGTAGCGCTCGCCAATGCCAGGCGCCGCGTTGACCGTCAGGTCGAGATACCAACCGTACTGGGTGGAGTAGTCCACCGGGTTGGCGGTGGTGCTGCGCGTCACCTGGGTGCCGGCATTCTGGCCGGTGATGGTCTGCTGCTGCAGGCTGGACCGCGTCAGGCTGGCAGTGCCCCTGTCGAGCACGGCGTAGAACGCCTGCACCTGGTTGGACGTCGCCGGGTCTGCGTCGGTGGGCGTCAGGTAACGACCGGTGCCGAAGTAGACCATCGTGCCGCCGCTGGGCAGGCGGATCAGCTCCAGCCCACCGGTGATCGGCTGGCGCACGCTGCCCGAATCGGTTGCCGTGAACACCGGTGCACCGCCATACGCCACGCCCCAGCCCGTCGGCGAGATCGACGTCATGTCGATCTTCCACAGGTTGCCGCGCAGGTCGCCGCCGTAAACCGTGTCGGCCTTGCCGTTGCCGTTGACGTCCTGGACAGCGATGTTGCCCAGGCCGTTGACGAAGGCGCCGCCGTCGTTGATCACGATGGTGTTGACGGTGGAGCCGGTCGCCAGGTCGACCACCATCAGCGCCGGGTCACCCGCCGCGCTGTTGTAGCCGTTGCCGACCAGGGCGTACCACTTGTTGTCCTCGGCCAGGATTATTTCCGGCCGTCCGGAAGCCTGGCCCATGTTGAGGTTGTAGGGGGCGGCACCGCCGCCCACCACTTCCCAAAGCACGTTGTTGGGGCCGAAGGTCTGCGGGGACGTCACGTCGAGGCCGAACAGCGACTTGCCGCCGCGGCCCGCGGTGCCGACCAGCACCGTGGCCCAGCTGGCGCCAAGTTTCGCGTCAATCACGCTGACTTCGCCGTCGACGAAATACTCGTGGCCGTTGGTGTCCCGCGTGCCGTACTCCGGATCCGCCAGGCGCCAGAGCTTGTCGCGCACGCCGAACGGCGAGAAGGCAAACAGCTCGACGCCGCCCCCGTCCACCAGCTTCTTGGCATTGAATGCGTGCAGGAAGCCGTCATTCGCACCAACGTACACCGCAGGCGTACGGGTCACCTTTGAGGCAACGAAAGCCGTGTAGCCCAGTCCCAGGCCATCGGGCAGGAACGACCAACCGTAGTCGTCCCTGTTGCCCGATACCGTGGGGCGCGAATTGATGATGTCGCCCAGGACGACGCTACGGTTCCGGAACGGGGCGCCCTCGCGGGCAGTGTTGCCGCGCAGGTATGAAATAACGTCTGCCGCCGTTGCTCCGCCAAGCGGCCCGCTAAGATTGGCTGCCGTAGCGCCAATGGCCGCCTGCTGCTCGGCCGGAGTGCCGAAGCCAGCGGCCGTGAATGCAACCGGAACACGGGTGATGCTCGTACCAGGGGTCTTCACACCAACGATCTTGCGCGCCGGCTCGAGCGGCATCCGCGCCGCGGCGCTCCACTCCAAGGCGCCGGCACCGCCGGTGGGGCTAACGTTGGCGGCGATCAGGTCACCGGTCCAATCGCTGCCGCTGGAATCGACGCTGTAGGTCGGCGCGAACGACAGTGAACCCTCTGTCACGCGTGCACCCAGCACACGGACACTGCCCGACGGCTTGGCGTCCTGGGCGATGGTGTCGAAGGCGTTGCTGAGCTGGTCGCGCAGGCGCAGGGCGTTGGTGACCAGGAAGTAGCTGTCCGGCACGCCGTCGCCGTCGGCATCCCATTCGGCCGCCTGCGGGATGCCATCGTTGTTGGAATCGCGGAAGCCGCCGTACTTCGCGGCGTACCACAGCGGGTCCTTGAGCACTTCGGCAGCCAATACACCACCCGCAGAGAAGACGCGCGTGTTGGTCAGCGGCAGCTGAGCACAGTCGGCCGGCATCGTGCCCACGTTGCAATAGCCGGGCGCGCGGCCCGGGGGAGTATTGAATCGATAAGCCGGGCTGTTGCCGACATTGGTATCGATGTCGCGCACGTCCAGGTAGATGCCGTCATTGGTGGTGCCCGAGATGACATAGCCCATGTGCTGGATCACGCCACCGGCCGCGTACTCGGATCGCAGCGTCACGGACACCGTGCTGTCGGCGTTCACCGCGATCTCGTAGCGGACGATCGCATCCATGTCGTGGTCGTTGCCCTGCTCCACGTCCTCGTAGTTGATGCGGAACACCGCGAAGCCTCGGCCGCCGTTAACCGTCGCATCCGTCGGCTGACCGGGCAGGTTGACGATGCGCTCGACGTAGAAGTCGACGATCGTGTTGGTCGGCTGGAAGGCCGCCGCAGGATTGATGCTGAACGCACCACCGACCGACTTCGCGAACGGCACCAGGCTAATGGTCCTGGCTCCCACCGGGATCTCGATGCGGGGCAGCGGGGACGCAACTGCGACCGAGTAGGTGCGAAGATTCTGCACCGCATCCACGGCGTTGATGTCGTTGACCCGGCCATAGCGCGCAACGGCGGCTGAAGAATAGCTGCCGCCCTTGGTCGGCTCCTCCGGTACCAGGCCCCGGATGTTGCCGAAGCTGGACGCCGTCTTGACCGTGGGCGCACCGTCATTGATGGCGCCGACCTGGCCGATGTACACCGAGCGCGGGCCGCCGTATTCCTGGGTCCAGATGGTCTGGCCCTCGGTGGCCGCATTGAACGTGCTGATCGAACCCGGCGTGCTGCCGTTGGGCGCGGCGTCGCCAAACGCGTTGCCCGGCAGCGCGGTATCGTAGCTGGGATTGATGTCGCTGATCACGGTCTGGTACGGACGCGCGCAGCTCAGCTTGCCCTGGCCACCGCTGGCGATCGGCGCATAGGGATTCTTCCATGTGGCCGTGGGCAGGCCCATCGCGGTTTCTTCAGTGCGGCCGTTGTTCGAACCGCCCGTGGCGAAGATGGGCGTGGCGGCTCCGGCGCCGGCGAAGTAGCGCAGGGACTCGTACATCATCTCGCCGATGGGGTTGCCCCACATGCGGCACTCTCCATTGGCAAGCGCCCGGGTGCCCAAGGCATCGCAGTTGCCGCCCGAGCTCCAGTTGGGGTTGTTGGTGCCCTCGCCATCGCCATTGTTGTAGTCGAAACCGATCAGGCGCAGCGAGTTGAGCGTTCCGATGATGCTGCCCGCGCCCAAGGCGAAGGTGCCGTTGGCATTGATCTCGGACGTGAAGCGCTTGACTTCGCTGCGCAGCACGCCGCCCTGAAGGTTGTTGAACTGCGAGCCGGTGATCAGGCCGAACTCCATGCGCTCGCTTTCGCCGTAGTCATGCAGGATGCCCGTGGGCTTGTAGCCGACATTCGCGCCACTCCCGTAGGCCTTGCAGTTGTCCTCGCGCCAGGCCGCATTCGTTGTCGGGCAGGCGCGCACGCGCAGGCGATAGTTGACAATGGCGGCAGAACCGCCCGCGCTGGGCCGCAGGTTGTAGAAGCGGACCTGAAAGCGCGAGCGCGTTGCGCCGCTATGGTCCGGGTCAATGTTGTTGTTGGAGTCGCTGCTGGTGTCCAGGTCCCTCCAGCCGAACTCGTCACCACCGTCGACCTTTTGCCACTGCAGCAGATAGCCATCACCGCCGGCCGCTTCTTCCTGGCGAAACTTGATGTAATAAGTGGTGTTGCGGGCCAGCGACACGTTGCTAGTGGTCCGGGTGTCCCCGGTGCCGGTGCCGATGCAGCCGCTGTTGCCGAAGCCGCGTCCGTTGGGGTAACAACCCACCGCACCGTTCGGCACTTGGTTGGTCAGTCCGGCATCGGTGTAGATCGCGAAATCGACGTTGTCATCGCCGTCGATCCGGAACCGGAAGTTGCCGGCGTCGGTCACGCGGATAGCCGCCACTGCAACCGTAAGGTAATTGTCATCGTCGCCGTTTGGATTGCAGCCGTTTGGGGGGTTGGTGCGGGAGTCGCAGTTGAGCGTGTTGCGCGACACCACGGCGCCGAACTGGTTGGCGGCGGTGGCGTAGTTCAACTGCATGGTGTCGAACTCCGCGCGGCTGCGCGGATGGCCCGGGAAGGGCTGCTGCGCGCCGGCGGCGCTGCACTGGGGGCCGCTGCCGCCGTCAGTGCAGCGATTGCCCGCCACGGGGCCCTCGATCGACACCCATTCCCAGATGCGGTAGGGGCTGTTCGCCTGGACGCGCAGCACCGGGGCGCGCCCATCGGACGCCGTGGTGGTCACCGCGAAAAGATTGAAGCGGTCGGCGTCGGGCGCCGCCAGCGGCGCATAGCGGCCGATGTCATAGCCGTCGCGCGCGACGCTCTGGTATTCCTTGCCCCAGCTGTGGCCGTCCTGGGTGATGTACGCGGACTGCAGCACGGTGTCGCCGCTGGTATCGGTGCTGCGCAGGCCGCCGTAAAGCACCTTGCGCAGGGCGTCCATGCGCGAAGTGGCCAGGTAGTTCAGGAAATCGCCGCTCCAGTACCCGCTGCACTCCTTGCCGTTGCCACCGCCGCCCACGGCCGCCGGCAGGAACTTGTCGCCGTCGTGCGAGTAGCAGACCTTGGAGTTGAAGTAGCCGTAGTACTCGATCGAGTTGGGCTTGTACCCGACGTCCAGCACACCGTCGCCGTTGAGGTCGGACGTGTCGTTGTAGGCTTCGTAGTAAAGCTTGTGGTCGCGGCCCACCACCAGCATGTTCAGCGGCGGCACCTGGAAGGTGTTGAACAGCGGCGACTGGGCAATCGGCAGGGACTGCGCCGTAGCGGCCTGGGGGCTGGCCAGGCCAGCCGCGAAGGTCAGCACGGTCAGCACAGAAAGGGCGAGGGGGCGATGGCTGTTCATGGTTTTCTCCGGACTGCGCTCAGGGAATGAACACCGTCTCGAGCACGACGACGGTGGAACCGTCGGTGGCACGGTCGGATGCTGCACCTGTGATCTGATAGATGCTGTTGGTGTCGTCGTTCACTTTTTGGCCGTACTTGCCGCTGGACGTGCCCGAGCAGCGATCCACCCGGCGCGTACGAATGGCGGTGGCGTCTGCACCTGCCACGTCCACCAGGCTGGCCCAGGAGTCAATGTTGAAATTGGCGCAGGTGTTGTCGGTCATGATCGGGGCGGTACCCGCGCTTACGGTGCGGCCAATCTCGAGCTCGGAGTCGCGGACCCGCGACTCGGCGTTCTGGAACGCCAGGTTGACGGTGCGGTAGTTGCCGGCCATGCGCTCCTGCATGGTCGTCACCTGCACGGCCACCAGGCCGAGCAGCGTCAGGATAAGGAGCACGATCAGGGCGATGTACAGCGCGATGCCGCGCTGTTTCCCAGGCCCGTGGAACGAGTGAGTGCTGGCTCTCATGATCAGTTCCCGAAGAGGCGATTGCGAAGCGTGACCGTATTCTCGTACGAGACGCGGAGAACGCCGGAGTTGGCCGGCGCCGTCACCCGCACGCCGTTGACGAACTGGTTGCTGATGCGGTCTGCGGTGGCCGCGCGATCCGGACTGCGCATCAGCATGCCGATGCGGACCGCGCCTACGCGCCGCCAGTTGGCGTCGGTGGTGATGGCCGAGGCCACGCGGTACTCGTTGATGGCGCCATCTGGCTGGCCGGCGGCGGTATCCACGCCGTACGCCAGCTGCAGCATCTCCACGCCTTCGACGATTTCTTCAGAGTTCCAGCCGGCTCCCGTGGCAGTGGCCCGGTAAAGCGACGGAATTCCACCGGGGCCCTCAGCCACGTAATAGATGAGCGACTCGGCCCGGTAGAGGTTCATCGAGGCGAGGCCGAAAAGGGCTTCCTGGCCCTGGAAACCGCTCCGGTTGAGGCCGCTGGTGGCCACGTTGAACGTGCCCGTGGTCGGATTTGCCGCCGTGGTGGCCTGGAAAACGGAGGCGATGTTGCAGTCGCCCAAGGCATAAAGCCCCCCGGCCGTGACCAGCCCCGCGCGGGCGGGCTCGATGCTGATGGTGGGGGCGCCAGAACCTGGGGTCGGATTGAAACCGGTGACCAGCGCGCCATCGCTTCCGAAGAACCGCAGCACCACGATATCGCTGCCGGCCCGCGGCACCGGGGTCAGCACCGCCGGGAAAGCAGGCGTACCCGCCCAGGGGCCCGCCAGTGCGCCAAGGTCCACCACCGCACCGGTGGCGGTTCCGGTGGCTTCATAGCCCTGGATGGCGACGTTGAAGCGCAGCCCGAATTCGGCGGCGTTGTAGTTGAGCGCGTTGCGCTGCGCGGTCGTCATGAAATGACTGAAGAACGAGGGCTGGGCGCCCATGAAGCGCGACATGTCGTTGACGCAGCCCATGTAGCCCGCCATGCGCAGGTCGCGGGAAAGGAAATCCATGGCGAACCGGCTGCCTTCCTGCGTACGCGCCACGCCCATGTTGGAGCGGTAGGCGGCGCTGGAGGCACCAAAGATCTGCACCAGACCCAGCAGCAGCAGCGCGCTGATGATCATCGCGACCATCAACTCGACCAGCGAGAAGCCGCGTCCCCGGTTGTTCATGTTCAGGCTCATAGCTGGCTCACCACTTCGAAGGCGTTGTCGGCAGTGAACTGGGCAGCCGCGGCGGCTTCACCCCGGTTGTCCAGCCAGCGGACCCGGACCCGGACCCGGCCGGCGACGGTGGCGGTGGGCGGGGTGATCTCGACGCTGCCTTCGCCGCCCGGAAGCGCGCGCACCACGGAGCAGCGCCAGATCGCCCGGTCCTGCTGCCAGCGGGCACCGGCGGGCGCCGGGCAGGCGTCGGGGTTGATGGCCGTGAAGTCGTTGAAACGAATCAGGTTGTAGTTGCCCGCCTCGGGGCGGTTGGCGCGGATCATGTCGATCATCTCGTACGCCAGGTTGGTGGCCTGGGTGCGATGGGCGGCGCTGGTGCCGTTGCGCAGCGAAATGGACTGCAGCAGGGCCAGGCCCAGCAGTCCAACGCCGAGGATCAGCACGGCAATCAGCACTTCAATGAGGCTGAAGCCGCGCTGGGGCCTGGCGCCGAAGCGGCGGGGTTGCTTGTTCATCGCCATGGTCTCCATCACGGGCAGGTCGTCCTGGCAATGCGAACCATGCCGCTGGCCAAGAGGTTCACGTCGCGGGCATAGGTCTGGCCGGTGGGGCAAACGACGGATCGGACGGCCAGGTCGAAGGCTGCCGTCGGACGACCGCGGGCGTTGAAGCGCATGGCCGCCGCGGTGGCGGTGACCGTGACCTGGCGCTGCGCGCCTTCGATGCGGATTCTTTCGTCCACGGGCACCAGGTTGAGGGCGCCACTGTTGTCAAGGTCGGCCCAGACGATCCAGCCCGAGGTCCAGGCCGTGGCAACGGTGGAGCAGGTCGAGCCATCGGTGGAGGCGCAAACGCCGCCGCCGCGGTTGGTCTTGATGGCCTCGGAGCGGGCCAGGTTGATGGCGGTCAGGAGGTTGTTGCTGGTGGACGACACCCGGTTGCCGCGCAGCAGGTCGTTGAAACTCGGCAGGGCGACGGCCGTAAGCACGGCGGCCACCGCGAGGGCGACCATCAGCTCGATCAGGGTAAACCCCGCTAAACGGCGCAGGTTCGGGCGGTGAAGCGCCATGACAACCTCTTGCTTGGGATTTCGACCCTTGGAAGGTAGCAAGGCTGGCCCGGGCTGTCCCGCCCGGGCCGACGGCCGGCGCCGGAGGACGGATGAGCGCAGTGGATCGCCCGGGGCAGGATCGGCACCCGGCGGCGCACCGGGGCCCGGCTGCCCTGCCGGAGGCTCAGCCCCCCACGATCCGGTAGCAGGGCCTGTAGTCGTCGGCGATCTTCATCCGGCGCTGGGCCACGAAGGCATGCAGCAGGCCGTCCAGCGCCTTCATCATGTCGGCGTCGCCGTCGATGGTGAACGGGCCGTGCCGCTCGATCTCGCGGATGCCCTCCTCCTTGACGTTGCCGGCCACGATGCCCGAGAACGCGCGGCGCAGGTCGGCCGCCAGCAGGTGCGGCGGCTGGTCTCGGTGCAGGTTCAGGCCCGCCATCGCGGCATGGGTCGGTGCGAAGGGAAGCTGGAATTCCAGGGGCAGGTGCAGCGACCAGTTGAAGAAGAACGCGTCCTGCTCCTTCAGGCGGTGCTCGCGCACGCGGCGGATGCCCTGGCGCATGGCCTGGGCCACTTCGGCCGGGTTGTCGACGATGATGCGGTAGCGCGACGTGGCTGCTTCGCCCAGCGTCAGGCGCAGGAACTGGTCGATCTGCTCGAAGTACGCCGCCGAGTCCTTCGGGCCGGTGAGGATCAGCGGGAACGGCAAGTCGGCGTTCTCGGGGTGCAGCAGCAGCCCCAGCAGGTACAGGATTTCTTCGGCCGTGCCGACGCCACCCGGGAACACGATGATGCCGTGTCCCAGCCGGACGAAGGCCTCCAGGCGCTTTTCGATGTCCGGCATGATCACCAGGTGGTTGACGATCGGGTTGGGCGACTCGGCGGCGATGATGCCCGGCTCGGTGATGCCGATGTAGCGCGGGCGGCCGTGGCGCTGCTTGGCGTGGGCGATGGTGGCGCCCTTCATCGGGCCCTTCATGGCGCCCGGGCCGCAGCCGGTGCAGATGTCCAGCCCGCGCAGGCCCAACTCGTAGCCAACCCTCTTGGTGTAGAGGTACTCGTCGCGGTTGATCGAGTGGCCGCCCCAGCACACCACCAGGTTGGGGTCCTGGAACGACTTCATCACCCGCGCATTGCGCAGGATCTCGAACACCGCGCTGGTCAGGCCGGCGCTGGTATCAAGGTCGAAGCGGCCACTGCCGTAGATCTCGTTGGCGCTGTAGCTGATGTCGCGCACCACCGCGAACAGGTTCTCGGCGATGCCGCGGATGATCTCGCCGTCCACGAACGCCGTGGCCGGCGCGGCGCGCAGCTCGATCTTGATGCCGCGGTCCTGCTGCTGCACCTCAATGTCGAAATCGGGGTAGCGCTGGGCGGCGGCGCGCGGGTCGTCGGACTCGCTGCCGGTGGTCAGCACCGCCAGCGCACAGCGGCGCAGCATGTCGTGCTGGCCACCGGTGGACGCGTCGCGCAGGCGCGCCACTTCGTCGCGGGAAAGGATGTCCAGGCCGCCGCGCGGGGAAATGCGGGTGTTGACGGTGGGCAGCTTCTCGTAGGTGTCGCTCATCGATGGCTCTTTCTTGGTCGGTTTGCCGGGACGCCAGACTCTACCACCTGTCCCGCGCCCAAAAGAAAACGGCCGGCGGTTTCCCGCCGGCCGTTCCGTGTTGCGAACCCGCCGCTATCAGAACTCGTAGCGGATGGTGAACTGCGCGGCCCAGGACGACTCGCCGGAGCGCTGGCGATTGACCGCACGCTCGACATTGCCCACGTTGTAGACGTAGTTGCCGGTGACCGGATCGACGCCGGCGTAGTTCACGAAGCTGCGGTTGGACGGGAATCCGATCTCGTCGATCTGTCCCCAGTCCTTGTTGATCAGGTTGCCGATGTTGAGGATGTCCAGGGAGATGACGGTCTTGTTGCCTTCGAAGAAGCCCGGCAGGTCCTGGCTGATGCGCACATCGAACGAATTGATCCACGGGTTGTAGCTGTTGTTGCGGGCGACCACGCCGCCGACGTTGCCACGCAGCTCCGGGTTGGCATTGATGATCGCCCAGAACGCCGCCGCTTCGTCAGCGGTGCCGTTGCCGTTGTTGTCGCGGAACGTCACTTGGCCCGGGTTCGGGATGTACATCAGGTCGTTGCCGGAGATGCCGTCACCGTTGAAGTCGTTGATGTAGGTCCAGCTGTACGGCTTGCCCTTGCGGCCTTCATAGAACATGCCGATCTCGGTCTTGTAGCCGCCGAAGAAGAACTTGCGCCACTGCAGGGCACCCGTGAAGCGATCCTTGACCAGGTAGTTGGAGGTCGCTTCGACTTCCTCGTTCGGGTTGAAGATCATGCGGCCGTTCCACTGCGAGTTCGAAGTGGACGAGGTCAGCGGGCTGACGTCGGTGGCATCGGCGTAGGTGTAGGCCAAGGTCCAGGACCAGTCGTTGACCATCGGCTTGGACAGCGCCAAGGTCAGCATCTCGCCAGTGCCCTTGTCGCTGGGCTTGGCAATCAGCACGTTGCCAAACGCCAAGTTGCTGCGGGCGCGCGACCTGACGCTGGTGCCGCTGCCGTTGGCATTCCATCGGGCCGGGTTGAGGCCGTTGGCGTCCCAATACAGCTCGCGACCATCCGGACCGATGCGGGTGGCTTCGCCCAAGTTCAGGTGCTCGTAATAGATGCCGGTCTCGGTCTTGGTGAGCAGCAGCTCGGCCGAGGCCACCAGGCCCCAGAACGGCAGCTCATGCTCGAAGGCGAGGTTGGCCTTCCAGATGGCCGGCTGCTCGAGGTTGGGATCGATCAGGTCGACGTTCGCGGCCGGCTGGGTGCCGATCGGCTGCGGCTGTCCGTCCGGGTTGGCACTGAAGATCGGCGCGGTGCAGGCCGGGGACGAGCCGCCGCAAGCGAAGATCTGCGTGGCCAAGCCGGTGTTGGAGTACGGGTTGGACAGCCAGACGTTGGCCGCCGCGCCCTGGAAGAGGCCGAAGCCGCCGCGCAGCTGGGTCGGGCGCTCGCTGTCGAAGGTGTAGTTGAAGCCGAAGCGCGGCTGCAGCAGGTCCTTGCCGTCGATGGTGACGCTGTTGTCGAAGCCGAAGCCGCCGGTCTGGCGACCGAACGGACCGACGCCGGCGATGGCGGCGGCGTTGGCGGCCGCGTTGTAACGCGGCGACTCGTCGATGTTCGGCGTATCCAGGCGCAGGCCGCCCATCAGGGTCAGGTTGTAGTTGACCGACCAGGTGTCCTGCACGAACAGGCCGACGTTCTGGTTGGACCACTGCGCGGCACCATCGACCAGGCTCAGGCCGGCGCGCGGCTGCTGCGAGGCGTACGTGAACGGACGGCCGGACTCGAAGCTGTTGACGCAGGTGATGGTCTCGAGGCAGGAGAACGTGTAGTTGCCGTTGGTGTCCTGCAGGAAGGCGTTGAAGATGCTGTTGTCGTCGTAGTCAAAGCCGAACTTCAGCTCGTGGTCGCCAACGAACAGGTTGCCGGCCAGGTACGCGCTGGTGGTTTCGGTGTTGAGCTGGTTGAACTGGCGGCTGCGCTCGGTGCCGAACAACAGGGTGCTGATGCCGGTCGGCAGGCCGGGCGCGGCGGGGTTGTTGAACTGGATCGCGATGCTGGGCAGGCGAGAATTGTTGTTGAACACGCTGTCGTAGTCGCGGCGCGCGACCTTGAGCTCGGTGGAGAAGTTCTCGGTCCAGTCGCTGAACAGCTGGCCGACGACGCTTTCGAACAACTTTTCCTGCGTGGTCCAATGCGAGGACAGCGACAGGTTGCGGATGCCAAAGCCGTAGTAGATCGGCTCGGACTGCTCGGTCTTGTTGTAGCGCAGGCTGAAGCGCTGCGAATCGGTGATGTTCCAGTCCAGCTTGATCAGCGCATCGTTGACGGTCAGCTCGTTGCCTTCGGGGAAGGCCGGCGTACCGACGTCCATGCCGTAGCGCGACTGCGCCAGGGCGATGGCGCGGTCGATCTGCGGCTGGGTGATGTTGACGTTGGTGAACTGGCTGCCGATCGGGCCGAACTCCGGCGCGTTGCGGGAGCTGGAGAATTCTTCATAGGCCGCGAAGAAGAACAGGCGGTCCTTGATCAGCGGGCCACCGAAGGTGAAGCCCATCGTCGTTTCCTCGAACGCCGGGGAATCGAAGAAATCACCCGTGGTCGTGTTGAGGCGGTCGCCGGCGAAGTTGTCGTCGCGGTAGACGTAGCTGACGGAACCCTTGAACTCGTTGGTGCCCGACTTGGTGACGGCGTTGATGTTGGCGCCGGTGTAGCCGGTCTGGGTGACGTCGTAGTTGGAAACGTTCACCTGCACCGACTCGATGGTGTCGATCGAGATGGGCTGCTTCGCGGTCGGCAGGTTGTTGGCTTCCAGGCCGAAGGTGTCGCTGGTGTTCACGCCGTCGATGGTGATCGAGTTGAATCGGCTGTTCTGGCCGCCCAGCGAGATCTCGCCGCGCTCCTTGTCGGTCTGCGACAGGCGCGGGTCCAGGCGGGCGTAGTCCTGCAGGTTGCGGTTGATCGAGGCGTAGGCATCGATCTGCTCGCGATTGATCGACGTGGTCGCGCCCATGCTTTCGGCGCTGAACACTTCCGAGAGAACGGCGGTGCCGGTGACTTCCACGGCCGCCAGGGTGGTGGTGTCTTCGCCGAGCGTGGCGTCGACTGCAGTGGTCTCGGCCAGCTGCAGGTACACGCCTTCGCGGGTCTCGCTGACGCCGTCCTTGACGATGGTGATCGTGTACGGACCGCCGACGCGCAGGCCGCGCGCGGAGTAGCGGCCGTCAACGCCGGTGGTGGCGTTGCTGACGGTGCCCGACGGGGCGTGCACGATGGTCACCTGGGCGCCGGCCACCGGCTGCGAATCGCTGCCGACGATGCGGCCACCGACGGCGGAGGTGGTGTTCTGGGCGAAGGCCGGCGCGGCCGCAAGGGCGATGGCGAGGCCAAGGGAGAGCTGAGACAGCCGAACCCGGTTGCGATTGGTCATGGTGGTTAACCCTGATTTAGTGACTGGAGGAAATGGGTAGTGCGGCGTCCCGCCGCGGTGCCTGACGCATCAGGCACGGCTAATCCTTGATGGCTTGCCTGGACGGGAGTCCCCTGCGACCCGGGCAATAACAAGAGTTTAACACGCTACCTTGGTCACATGTCATTCAGGTGACAAGCCCGGGTCAGCCCAGGCCCCGCGCCGGAGACGGCGTCAAAGCCCCGGCGCGGCCCGCAGGTAGGTGGCCACGCCGTCGAGCAGCATCTGAACCGAAATGGCCACCAGCAGCATACCCATCAGCCGCTCCACCGCCAGCAGCACCCGCATGCCCAGGACCTTGTAGAGGGAGGTCGCCGAGAACAGCAGCACCGCGGTGCCCAGCCAGGCCAGCACCAGGGCCAGGGTCCAGTCGCCCATCCGGCCCGGGTCCTGGCTGCCCAGCAGCATCACGGCGGCCATGCCCGAGGGGCCGGCCACCAGCGGGATGGCCATGGGGACGATGAAGGGCTCGCCGTCCGGCAGGTCGCCGAACATGCCTTCGGGCCGCGGGAAGATCATTTTCAGGCCGATCAGGAACAGCACGATGCCGCCGGCGATCGACACCGACTCCTGGCGCAGGTGCATCGCGTCGAGCACGTACTTGCCGCCCCACATGAAGGCCAGCAGGACGCCCAGGGCGATCAGCAGCTCGCGGACCAGCACGATCCGGCGGCGGTGCGCCGGCAGCGGCTTGAGCAGGCCCAGGAACACCGGGATGTTGCCCAGCGGGTCCAGGATCAGGAACAGCAGCAGCGCTGCCGACAGCGTGGTCACGGCGAAGGCACCCGGGGCGCCCAGACCTGGCCCCGGCGATCGACGCCCGCGGCGGAAAGAAGATGCACGCAGGCCGGGGCGTAGGCGGCCGGCGCCGGCACCCGCAGCTGGGCTTCGTCGGCATAGGCGCGGGCGCGCAGGTCGGTGCGCATCGGGCCCGGCTCGAGGCCCGACACCCGGACCGTCGTGGCATCGGTTTCAGCACTGAGCTGGTGCACCAGGTGCGCAAGCCCGAACTTGGCCAGGCCGTAAGCGCCCCAGTAGGGCTTGCCGACCCGGGCCGGGTCGTCGGTAACGAACACCACGGCGCTGTCGCCAGACTGGCGCAGCCACGGCAGGCAGGCCTGGGTGAGCAGCCAGGGCGCCGTGAGGTTCACGTGCAGGTTGCGTACGAAGGCCTCCGGGTCGGTGGCCTCCAACGGCGCCAGCCCGGTGAATTCGGCCGCGCAGTGCAGCAGGCCGTGCAGCCCGCCCAGCTCGGTGGCGACCTTTTCGGCCAGCGTGGCGTAGTCGGACGGGTCGGCGCCGGCCAGGTCCAGCGGGTAAAGCGCCGGCTCGGGGCCCAGCGCCTTCACGGCGTCATAGACGCGATTGAGCTTGGGCACCTTTCGACCGGCCAACACCACCGTGGCGCCGGCACGCGCGCAGGCCTTGGCAGCCTCGGCCCCCAGGCCGCCGTGGGCGCCGGTAATCAGCACCGTCCGCCCGGCCAGGGCGTCGGCCGCGACCGCCGGCAGCGACGCCGCGGCGGGATTCATGCGGCCTTTTGCGCCTCGGCGACCATGCGCGCCAGCTCGCCGCTGTCCAGCAGCTCGACGGTGATGTCGCAACCGCCGATGAGTTCGCCGTTGATGAACAGCTGCGGGAAGGTCGGCCAATCCGAATAGCGCGGCAGGTTGGCGCGGATCTCGGCCTGCTCGAGCACGTTCACGGTGTGGAAACTGGCGGCCCCGGCGGCCCTGAGGGCCTGCACCGAGCGGCTGGAGAAGCCGCACATCGGGAACTGCGGGGTACCTTTCATGAAAAGAACGATGGGATGGGCCTCGAGTTCGGCCTTGATGCGTTCCTGGACACTCATGGAAAACTCCGTTCAGGGCACAGCCCGGAGCCGGGCGCGCGATAGGTCTAGAATTATACGGCCAACGCGGCGCCCGACGGCGCCCACCCCCCCTCGCAACCGGAGAAACCCATGGCCATCGAACTGCCTGCCCTGCCCTACGACCGCACCGCGCTGGAGCCGCACATTTCCGGCGAAACCATCGACTTCCATTACGGCAAGCACCACCAGGCCTACGTCACCAACCTCAACAACATGATCAAGGGCACCGAGTTCGAAGCCCTCGAGCTTGAAGCCATCGTGCGCAAGGCGCAGGGCGGCATGTTCAACAACGCCGCCCAGGTCTGGAACCACACCTTCTACTGGAACTGCCTCAAGCCCAGCGGCGGCGGCGAGCCCACCGGCGACCTGGCCGAAGCCATCACCAAGGCCTTCGGTTCGTTCGCGGCCTTCAAGGAACAGTTCACCCAGACCGCCGTCACCACGTTCGGCTCGGGCTGGGCCTGGCTGGTGCAGCGTCCGGACGGTTCGCTGGCGCTGGTCAGCACGCCCAATGCGGCCACCCCGCTCACAGGCACCGACAAGGCCCTGCTCACCTGCGACGTGTGGGAACACGCCTACTACGTCGACTACCGCAACGCCCGCCCCAAGTACGTCGAGGCGTTCTGGAACCTGGTGAACTGGGACTTCGTCGCCAAGCAGATGAACTGAGACCCACGCTCCTGCCAACCGGCAGGCACAAAGGCTCGCCCAAAGTCGGCGCCTCCGGGCGCCGGCTTTTTTTCGTCGCTTCACCCGGGCGCTGGCGCCGGCCCCACCGCGGAGGCGACGCACTGGCTACTGGGTCCGGCCCCACCGCGGAGGCGAGGGTCACTGGCTACTCAGTGAAGCCTTTATTTCGCAGCCAGTGACCCTCGCCTCCGCGGCGCGTCCGGTGGCAACGGTTGGGTTACATGGACGGAAGGCCCGTGGCCGCGCGCTCTGGTGCTTGCGCGTGCCGATCCGGACCAAGGCCAGGCATCTTTCTTGCTGTCCTGGCTTGGCTAAGCCGTTCGATGCGCTCGTTGCCCACGTGCCACCCGCGCGCGTCCCTTCGGACGCGAGGTGTACGCGCCTGGCCAGTGTGGAAGGTGGCTAGACCGATAGATCGATCCGCCCGGCGGCGGGTGTGAGTTCGCCGCAGGCACAGCCGGACCTTGAGCTATTGATGTGGCGTCTTGGTGCGCGGCAGGGTGATGAGTGTCTTTCCAGCTGAAAAGCGTATTCCAGACGGCGAATGACCGCTTTGGTGAGAGGCCTGAACGTTGAACTCAAGTCAGGGCCCGATGTGTCGTTGTGCGCGCCTCGAACCCACCCCCGCCGCCGGGCGGATCGATCTATCGGTCTAGCCACCTTCCACACTGGCCAGGCGCATACACCTCGCGTCCGAAGGGACGCGCGCGGTAAGCCGATACGTGGCCATCGCGGCAGCCGGGTTAGCCAAGCCAGCTCAGCAGGAAAGATGCCCGGCCTTGGTCCGGATCGTCACGCGCAAGCACCAGAGCGCACCGCCACGGGCCTTCCGTCACGCGCCCAAGCCGCTACGTACCGGCGACGCCCCGGAAGCGAGGGTCACTGGCTGCGAAATAAAGGCCTCACTGAGTAGACAGTGACCCTCGCTTCCGGGGTGGCGACGGCGCCAGGCCCCACTGAGTAGACAGTGCGTCGCTTCCGGGGTGGCGACGGCGCCATCCCCAGCAGTTCGGAGAAGAGCTTTTTCAGCCCGGCTCGCGCAGCCTGGCCACGGCCGGCGCCACCTGGGCGTCGCGGCCCAAGGCGCGGCCGGTGCGCTCAAGGGCATCGGCCAGGGCCTCCCGGGTGTCCGCTCGCAGCGTGGCGTGGCCGACCTTGCGGCCCTCGCGGGGTGACTTGCCGTAGTCGTGCCAGTGGCCGCTGGCTTCGGCCAGCACCGGCAGCAGCGACGGCATCTCGCCGATCCAGTTCAGCATCACGCTGTGGCCGATGGCGCGGGTATCGCCCAGCGGCAGGCCTAGCACGGCCCGCAGATGGTTCTGGAATTGGGAGGTTTCGGCGCCCTCGATGGTCCAGTGGCCGGAGTTGTGGACGCGCGGCGCCATTTCATTCGCCAGCAGCACGCCGTCGCGCAGGAACAGTTCGAGCGCGAACACGCCGACGTAGTCCAGCGCCTCGGCCACCTTGCGCGCCGTGGCCAGCGCCTGCGCCTGCAGCGCCGCGTCCACGGCGGCCGGCGCCAGGCTGGCCGACAGGATGCCCGACTCATGCCAGTTCTCGGTCAGCGGCCAGGCCCGCAGCTCGCCGTCGCGGCCGCGCACGGCCAGCACCGACAGCTCGCGCTGGAAGGCCACGAAGCCTTCCAGGATCAGCCCGACCGTGTCGGCCTGGGATCCCAGCGCCGCCCACGCCGCGTCGGCGTCGTCCGGGGACTTGATGCGGAACTGACCCTTGCCGTCGTAGCCCAGGCGGCGGGTCTTGAGGATGCAGGGCGTGCCAATGCGCTGCAGTGCCTCGTCCATGGCCTGCCGGCTGGCGATGTCGGCGAACTCGGGTACCGGGATGCCCAACTCGCGGAAAAGCGTTTTCTCCGCCAGCCGGTCCTGGGCTACGGCCAGGGCGCGCGGGCTGGGGAACACCGGCACCCGCTCGGCCAGCCAGCGGGCGCTTTCGGCCGGCACGTTCTCGAAATCAAACGTCGCCACGTCCACCTGGTCGGCGAACGAGGCCAGCGCGTCCTGGTCGCGGTAGTCGGCCTGGAGCAGCGGCGCGAACTGGGCGGCGCAGGCGTCCGGGGTGGAATCGAGCACCAGGAAGCGCAGGCCCAGCGGTGCGCCGGAAAGCGCCAACATGCGGGCCAGCTGCCCGCCGCCGAGGATGCCGACGGTGGTCACGGCTGCCGCGGGTCCGGACGGTCCAGCACGTCCTGGGTCTGACGGGCACGGAAGTCGTCCAGCGCATGGCGCACCGCCGCATGGTCGGGCGCCAGCAGCGCCGCGGCGAACAGGCCGGCGTTGGCCGCCCCGGCCGGGCCGATGGCGAAAGTGGCCACCGGCACGCCGGCAGGCATCTGAACGATGGACAGCAGCGAATCCAGGCCGTTGAGGGACTTGCTCTGCACCGGCACGCCCAGCACCGGCACCGGCGTCATGGCCGCCAGCATGCCCGGCAGGTGGGCGGCACCCCCGGCGCCGGCGATGATGGCGCGCAGGCCGCGTGACTGCGCCGACTTGGCGTAGTCCACCAGCAGGTCCGGCGTGCGGTGCGCCGACACCACCCTGACCTCGTGCGGTACGCCCATCTGCTCGAGCCGGGCGACCGCGTGCTGCATGGTCTCCCAGTCCGAGCGCGACCCCATGACCACCCCGACCAGCGGGGAAGCAGCGTCCAGCGGAGCGGCGGCACGTTCGTTCATGGCGGGCGGCTTCGGCAAAACGCTATTCTAGACACAAGCCCACGCCGGACACAGCCACGCCCATGGACCGCAAACTGCTCGACATCCTCTGCTGCCCCACCAGCAAGCAGCCGCTGGCCCTGCTGGGCGGGCCGGAGCTGGCGGCCGTCAACCGCGCCATCGCGGCCGGCGCCGTGGTTCGCGCCGACGGCAGCCCGCAGTCCGAAGCGCTGGCCGAGGCCCTGGTCACCCACGACCGCCGCACCGTCTATCGCATCGAGGACGGCATCCCGGTGCTGCTGGCGGACGAAGCGCTGGCCGTCGCCCAGGTCGCCGACTTCCCCCGCTGATGGCCGGCTCGCCGACGCCGCCGCCGGCCGACCAGGTGTTGGCCGACGTCAGCCGCGCCCTGGCCGAGGACATCGGTACGGGCGACGCCACCGCCCAACTGCTGCCCGATCTGCCGGCCCAAGCCTGGGTGGTCGCGAAGGAAGCCGGCACGGTGGCCGGGCGCCCTTGGTTCGATGCCTGTTTCCAGGCGCTTGATCCGGCGGTGCGCCTTGACTGGCGCGTCAGCGAGGGCCAGGCCGTCAGCGCGGGCACCGTGCTGGTGACGATGGCCGGCCGCACGCGCGCGCTGGTCAGCGCGGAACGCCCGGCGCTGAACTTCCTGCAGACGCTGTCGGCCACCGCCACGTGCACCGCCCGCTACGTCGCCGCCGTGGCCGGCACCCGCACCCGCGTCCTGGACACCCGCAAGACCCTGCCCGGGCTGCGCATGGCGCAGAAGTACGCCGTGCGCGCCGGTGGCGGCCTTAACCACCGCATGGGTCTGTTCGATGCGGTGATGCTCAAGGAAAACCACATCAAAGCCGCCGGCTCGATCGCGGCGGCGGCGGCGGCGGCGCGCTCACTGCACCCGGAGCTGCCGCTGATCATCGAAGTGGAAGACCTGCATGAACTCGACCAGGCCCTGGCCACCGACTGCGACCGGATACTGGTGGACGACTTCAGCCTGGAGGCACTGCGCGAAGCCGTCAGGCGCTCGGCGGGACGCACGCCGCTGGAAGTCTCCGGCGGCGTGACGATGGAACGCCTGGCGGAAATCGCCGCGTGCGGGGTGGACTACGTTTCGGTCGGCGCCCTCACCAAGAACGTGACGGCGCTCGACCTGTCGCTGCGGCTGGGAACGCCGCCGCGCTGAGGGCGGGATTCAGCCGCCCGAGCGACCCATCACCAGCGCCACCATCACCAGCACGGCGGCGGCGGTGAGCATGATCGGCACCCACTTGCTCATGCCGTTGCCGGCGGCCGCGGCAGGCTCGCTGGGCATCAGCCGGGTGGCCTGCTGCGCCATTTCCATGCCCGGCACCACCACGATGAAGCGCACCGCGTCCAGGCGCAGTTCGTCGCCGGCATTGAGGAAGCCCTGCTGCACGCGCTTGGCGTTGATGTAGGTGCCGTTGGACGACCCCAGGTCCTCGACCGACAGGCCTTCCGGGGTCGGTTTCACCAGCGCGTGGCGTCGTGAAATTTCCTCGGCATGCACCGAGATGTCGCACTCCGGGGCGCGGCCGATCACCACCGGCCCGGCCACCGGGAACACCTTGCCGAACACCGCGCCTGAAACGCCGCGCAGCACGAACTTGGGAACCGCCATGCGCACGCGGGTGGCGCCGGAATCCTCGTCGGGGCCAGCGGGCGAACCCGCGGGGGACACGCTGCGCGCGGCCTCCACCACCGCGTACCGCGCCACGACCGGACCGATGCCGATCTGGTCGCCGGCGCGCAGCGCCATGATGTCGGCCACCGGCTTGCCGTTCACCGTCGCCGGGCCGCCGCCCGCGGGGACCTGCAGGTTGGCGCCGGTGCTGGTGACGTGGATCTCGCAGTGCAGCTCGCCGATCGCCGGGTTGGCCAGCACCACGACGTTGTCGGGGCCCGAACCGATCCGGTTGACGCCCGAGCTCAGCAGCACCTGCACGTGCTCGCCATTGGGAAACACCAGTTTCATTTTCGCTCTCCTGCGAAACGGCGAGGGCCCGTCGGGCCGGCATCCGCGCCTATCTTAGCCATCCGCGCGCCTTCACGGCAGGGGGTCCTTCTTGCGGGCAGGCCCCGGCGTCCCCACACTGTGGCCATGCTCTCAACCCTTATCGCCATGGTATTGGCCGTGGCCGTGGCCGCGTTCTGGTACGCCGGCCGCGGCGCCGCGGAAACCGCCACCCGCGTCGGGCAGGCCGCCTGCAGCCGCGCGGGCGTGCAGTGGCTGGACCAGACCGTGCACCTGGTGACGATGCGGCTGAGCCGCGGCAGCGACGGCTGGCTGGCACTGGAACGCCACTTCGGCTTCGAATATTCCACCGGCGGCGACGATCGCCGCTCCGGCCGCATCGTCCTGCACGGTCGGCGTTTGCGCTCGGTGGTGGGGCCGATGCCCCTGGAGCCGGGCCAAACCTGACCGCCCCGCGGTTACTTGATGACTCGCAGGTGGCCGCGCTTGGGCGGCTCGCCGCCGGCTTCGGGACCCGGCGTGGGGTCGGGGGATTCCTCGGGAAGCAGCGCACCGTCTTCGGGCAGCATCATGCCCTGCCCCGTTTCCTGGGCGTAGATCGCCATCACGGCCGTCACCGGCACCACGATCGACTGGCTGACGCCGCCAAAGCGCGCCATGAACCGCACTTCCCGGTTGTCCATGGCCAAGTGCGCCACCGCGCGCGGGGCGATGTTGAGCACCACCCGGCCGTCCTTCACCACCGAGGCCGGCACCTGCACGCCGTCGCGCACCGCGTCCACCAGCAGGTGGGGCGTCATGCCGTTGTCGTTGATCCACTCGTTCAATGCCCGCAGCAGGTACGGGCGGTTGGACGTCATCGCGGCAACCTCGTCGGTCACGGCGGAAGCTCGCGCAGGGCCTTCTCTTCCGCCGTGAGGCTGCGCAGGTAGGCCGGGTTGCGGAAGATCCGCATGCCGTAGTCCTCGATCAGCTTGGCTTCCTTGGGAAGCACGATGCCCAGCGCCGGCAGGCGCCAGATGATCGGGGCGATGGCGCAGTCGGCCAGGCTCATTTCCGGATTCAGGAAGAACTTGGACGCCTTGAACAGCGGCAGTGCGCCGATCAACAGCTCCTTGAGGCGCTTGCGGCCGGCGTCGGCCTGGGCCTTGGTGCCGTGCTGGATGGCCTGCACGTGGGGAACCCAGTCGTGCTCCAGGCGCAGCATCGCCAGCCGCAGGCGGGCGCGCGACAGCGGGTCGACGGGCATCAGCGGCGGGTGCGGGTAGCGTTCGTCCAGGTACTCCGACACCACCGAGGCGGCGTACAGCACCAGGTCGCGGTCCACCAGGGTGGGCACGGAATGGTAGGGATTGAGGTCCACCAGGTCTTCGGGCGGGTTGCCCGGGTCCACGGGAACCAGTTCGTAAGTGACGCCCTTGGCAGCCAGCACCAGCCGGACGCGATGGCAGACCACGCAGTCACGGGATGAAAACAGGGTCAGGGCGTTGCGGATGCGCGGACTGGCAGCCATCGGGTTTCCCTCTCGCGGTGCCGCAAGCCCCTTGCAGGCGGTCACCCGAAGCCCTAACCCTGCCCGAAACCCCCGGTCCGCCGCAAGCCATCCACCGGCAGCGGACCGTCCGGGGTCTCCCGGGAGGCCCGCCGGCGCAGCTGCCCGAGGCCCTGAAACGCACGAGGCCGCCCAAAGACGGCCTCGCGTGGCGCACGAACCCCGGGGGGTCAGTGCACGTCGCGCCAGTACTCGACCTTGAGCAGGTAGGCCAGGAAAGTGAAGAAGGCCAGGAACAGGATCACCCAGACGCCGATCGCTTCGCGCTTGAGCGCGGCCGGCTCGGCCACGTACTCCAGGAAGGCGCTGATGTCGCGGGCCACCTGGTCGTACTGCTTGGCGTCCAGCCGGCCGGGCTTGGCCAGTTCGAGCTTGGCCACGTGCGTCATGCCGTCGGCGCCCTGCTCGTAGACCGGGCGCTGGATGCCCTGCAGTTCCCAGAGCACGTGCGGCATCGAGGCGCCGGGGAAGACCGTGTTGTTCCAGCCTGCAGGGCGGGTTTCGTCGACGTAAAAGCCCTTGAGGTAGGAGTAGATCCAGTCCGGGCCGCCCAGGCGCGCGCGCGCGGTCAAGCTCAGATCCGGCGGCGCCTTGCCGAACCAGGCCTGGCCGTCGCCGGCGGCGATGCCGGTGTTGATGTTCTCGCCGATGTTGGCGTCGCCCTGCATCAGGGTGGCTTCAACCACCGCCGGCTCCAGGTCCAGGTCGGAGGCGATGCGCGAGTAACGGTGCAGGGACAGCGCGTGGCAGCCCGAGCAGTAGTTCATGAACAGGCCGGCGCCGCGCTGCAGCGACGCCTTGTCGCTCAGGTCGGTGCCCGAGGATTCGAGCGGGCCGCCGCCCGCGGCCAGGCCAAGGGCCGGCGCGAACGCCAGCAGGAGGGCGAAGAAGCGCAGCTTATTCATGCATGGTCACCCGCTCGGGAACTTCCTTGGTCTGGCCCATGGCGGACCAGAACGGCATCAGGATGAAGAAGGCGAAGTAGTAGGCCGTCAGGATCTGGGCCACCAGCTTCTGGGCGTCGGACCCGGTCTGCGCGCCCAGCCAGCCCAGGATCACGAAGCCGATCGCGAACAGGGCGATCAGGATCTTGTGCAGCAGCGGGCGGTAGCGGATCGACCGGACCTTGCAGCGGTCAAGCCACGGCAGCGCGAACAGGATCATGGTGGCGCCGCCCATCACGATCACGCCGAACAGCTTGTCGGGGATCGCGCGGAGCATCGCGTAGTAGGGCGTGAAGTACCACACCGGCTTGATGTGCGCCGGCGTCACCAGCGGATCGGCCTCGATGAAGTTGTCCCACTCCAGGAACCAGCCGCCCATGGTGGGCGCGAAGAACACGATGAAGGCGAACAGCAGCAGGAAGCCACCCGCGTAGAAGATGTCCTTCACGGTGTGGTACGGATGGAAGGCGATGCCGTCCTTCGGGATGCCGGTGACCTTGTCCTTGACCTTCTTGATGTCCACGCCGTCGGGGTTGTTGGACCCCACCTCGTGCAGCGCGCCGATGTGCAGCACCACCAGCAGCAGCAGCACCAGCGGCAGTGCGATCACGTGCAGGGCGAAGAAGCGGTTCAGGGTGGCGTCGGCGACCAGGTAGTCGCCGCGGATCCACTCGGTCAGGCCGTTGCCCACCACCGGGATGGCGCCGAACAGGTTGATGATCACCTGCGCGCCCCAGTACGACATCTGGCCCCAGGGCAGCACGTAGCCCATGAAGGCTTCGGCCATCAGCACCAGGAAGATCATCATGCCCAGCACCCAGACCAGCTCGCGCGGCTTCTGGTACGAGCCATAGATCAGGCCGCGGAACATGTGCAGGTACACCACCACGAAGAACAGCGAGGCGCCGGTGCTGTGCATGTAGCGGATCAGCCAGCCCCACTCCACGTCGCGCATGATGTATTCGACCGAAGCGAAGGCTTCCGCCGCGCTCGGCTTATAGTGCATCGTCAGGAAGATGCCGGTGACGATCTGGTTGACCAGCACCAGCATCGACAGCGCGCCGAAGATGTACCAGATGTTGAAGTTCTTCGGAGCGTAGTACTCCGACATGTGCTTCTTGTAGAAGGGCACCAGGCCGGGCGTGCGGGCGTTGAACCAGCCGACGACGCTTTCAGTGGTGCGGGCGATGACGTTGGCCATCAGACGGCTCCTTCAGGGGCGACACCGACGATGAGGTGGGTGTCGTCAACGAAGTGGTAGGGCGGGACTTCGAGGTTGGACGGGGCGGGCATGCCCTGGAACACGCGGCCGGCCAGGTCGAAGCGCGAGTTGTGGCAAGGGCAGTAGAAGCCGCCCTGCCATTGGCTGTCGAACGTCTGCGGCTGCAGTTCGGGCACGTAGGTCGGCGAGCAGCCCAGGTGGGTGCAGATGCCGACGATCACCGCCAACTCGGGCTTGATCGCCCGTGACTCGTTCTTGGCGAAGGCCGGAGTCTGGTCGGCGTTCTCGGAGTTGGGGTCGCGCAGGCGGTCGTCGAGGCCCGGCAGGGCGGCCAGCTGTTCCGGCGAGCGCTTGAAGATCCAGACCGGCTTGCCGCGCCACTGCACGATCATGCGCATGCCGGGCTCGCCGTCGATCTTGCTGATGTCCACGGGCACCGGCGCACCGGCCACCTGGGCACGGGCGCTGGGCTTCCAGCTGCTGATGAACGGCACTGCGACACCGACCACGCCCACCGCGCCAACCACGGCGGTGGTGGCGGTGAGGAAGCGGCGACGGCCTGAGTTGACCCCTTCGTTAGCCATCCGGCTCTCCGAAATACTTGCTAAGTGGCTGAAAATCGAGATGCAGGACCAGCCGGCCCTGCAAAGACCCGTAATTGTAGCGGAGGGAGCGCGGCAGCGACAACGCCGCCGATCGCCTCACTGGGCCGACAGGGCCCCGCGGTAGCGGTCGGCCAACTGGGCGACGCGCTGGACGTAGCGCTGGGTCTCGGCGTAGGGCGGCACGCCGCCATGCCGATCCACCGCGCCCTCGCCGGCGTTGTAGCCGGCCGAGGCCAGCGTCAGGTCGTTGTTGAAGCGCTTGAGCAGCCAGGCCAGGTACTGCACGCCGCCCCGGATATTCTGGTTGGGGTCGAAGACGTCCCCGACCCCGAACCGACTGGCGGTTGCCGGGATCAGCTGCATCAGGCCTTGTGCGCCCGCATGGGAGATGGCATTGGGCCGGAACGCCGATTCGGCGTGGATGATCGCCCGGACCACCGCCTCTTCCACCCCGAATTCCAGGGCCGCCGCCCGCACCTCGGCCGCGTAGGCGTCGGTGTTGAGGCGGACCGAGGCGAAACTCACGCCCGGCAGCAGGCCGCAGGCGTAGCAGCTCTCCACATAGCTGAACAACACCTTCGCCCCCGCGTCGCCGCCGGGCCGGACGTTGGTGTAGTGGACGATGCCTTCGCGCTCGTACCGGTAGATCGCCCCGCGCGTGACCTTGGCGCCGCTGCCAGCGGCGACGGCGGGCAGGGCCTGGCCGGCGGCGGCCGTGATGAACTGGACCCGGTTGGCGGGCACGCGGCGCGGCACGCCGGGCGAGCCGCCGCCCCCGTTGGCCGCAACGGCGGCCGCGCTGGCCGGGGCAGGCCCGCGCGGCCTGGCGTCCGCCGGCTTGTAGCTGGAAACCAGCTTGCAGCTTGCCCCCGCGACCTTCTTGCCGGAATAGTTGGGGATGCCGTCGGCGCCGGTGCACTTGTAAAGCGCGCCCGCCCCGGCCGGGGAAGCGGCAAGGGCCAGGCAGGCCAGCAGGAGCAGGCGAACGGGAGTCATGGCCGCGAGGTTTACTCCAAGCGGAGCCCGTTGCCAAGCACCGGAGCTACACTGGCGCCCCCCACGGAACGGATTAACCGCCGCCATGCCCGTGAACTCGCCCGCCAAGGGCAAGCTCTTCATCAAGACCCACGGCTGCCAGATGAACGAGTACGACTCGGCCCGGATCGCCGACGTGCTGGGCGCCGAACACGGCCTCGAGCTCACTACGGTGGAAGCCGAGGCCGACGTGATCCTGGTCAACACCTGTTCGATCCGCGAGCGGGCCGAAGACAAGATGTTTTCCCTGATTGGGCAATGGAAGCACCTCAAGCGCGACAAGCCGGTGCTGATCGGCGTCGGCGGCTGCGTGGCCAGCCAGGAGGGCGAGGCCCTGCTCAAGCGCGCGCCCTGGGTGGACCTGGTGTTCGGCCCGCAGACGCTGCACCGCCTGCCCGACATGATCGACGCGCGGCGCGCCACCGGCAAGCCGCAGGTGGACATCAGCTTCCCCGAGGTGGAGAAGTTCGACCGCATGCCCGAACCGCGCGCCGAAGGCGCCAGCGCCTATGTCTCGGTGATCGAGGGCTGCAGCAAGTACTGCTCGTTCTGCGTGGTGCCCTACACCCGCGGCGAGGAGGTGTCGCGGCCGTTCGACGATGTGTTGGTGGAAGTGGCGAAGCGGGTGGCGCAGGGCGTGCGCGAGGTCCACCTGCTGGGCCAGAACGTCAACGCCTACCGCGGGCCGATGGCCGACGGCGACGTCGCCGACCTGGCCTTCCTGCTGCGCGCCGTGGCCCAGATCGACGGCGTCGAGCGCATCCGCTACACCACCTCGCACCCGGTGGAGTTCACCGACGCGCTGGTGCAGGCGCACCGCGACCTGCCGCAGCTGGCCAGCTTCCTGCACCTGCCCGTGCAGTCGGGGTCGGACCGCATCCTGGCGGCGATGAAACGTGGCCACACGGTGCTCGAGTACAAGGCCAAGATCCGCCGCATCCGCGAGGCCAAGCCCGGCATCTCGATCAGTTCGGACTTCATCGTCGGCTTCCCGGGTGAAACCGAGCGCGACTTCGAGGCCACGATGAAGCTGATCGAGGAAATAGGCTTCGACCAGAGCTTCTCCTTCGCCTATTCGCGCCGGCCCGGCACGCCCGCCGCCAACCTGCACGACGAAGTGCCGGCCGACGTGGCCAACGCGCGCCTGCGCCGGCTGCAGTCGGCCATCAACGACAGTGCGCGGGGCATTTCGCAGGCCATGGTCGGCTCGGTGCAGCGCGTTCTGGTGGAAGGCCCCAGCGCCCGCGACCCGGACGAGCTCACCGGCAAGACCGAGAACATGCGCAACGTGAACTTCCCTGGTCGAAAGCGGCTGGTGGGCCATTTCGTGCAGGTGCGCATCACCGGGGTCCGCGCCAACTCGCTGCGCGGTGAAATACTGACCAACGAAGGCGTTGCCGCATGAGCAAACCCCTGCACCGCGATTTCGTCCTCGAGCCCGAAGATAATCAAAGGCTCGCCAACCTGTGCGGCCCCCTCGACGAACACCTGCGCCAGATGGAGCTGCGGCTGGGCGTTGAAATCGCCAACCGGGGCCACGTGTTCCGCGTCACCGGCGAGGCCAGGGCGGCGGTGGCGGCCGAGAAGCTGCTGCAGGCGCTGTACCAGGAGGCGGACAGCGTCGTGTTGGACGCGCACGCCATCCACGACCACCTGGGCAGCGCGCACATCGATCACGTGGTGGACGGCTTCGCCCCCGGGGAGGTGGCCATCAAGGTCAAGCGCGGCACCGTGCGCGGCCGCGGCGCCAACCAGGCCAAGTACCTGCAGGCCATCACCGCGCACGACATCAGCTTCGGAATCGGCCCGGCCGGTACCGGCAAAACCTTCCTGGCCGTGGCCAGCGCCGTCGAGGCGCTGAACGAGTCGCGCGTGCAGCGCCTGCTGCTGGTGCGTCCGGCAGTGGAGGCGGGCGAGAAACTGGGCTTCCTGCCCGGCGACCTGAGCCAGAAGGTGGACCCCTACCTGCGCCCGCTTTACGACGCGCTCTACGAGATGCTGGGCGTGGAGAAGGTGGCCAAGCTGCTTGAGCGCAACGTGATCGAGATCGCGCCGCTGGCCTACATGCGCGGGCGCACGCTCAACGACGCGTACGTGATCCTGGACGAGGCGCAGAACACGTCGGTGGAGCAGATGAAGATGTTCCTTACCCGCATCGGCTTCGGCTCCACCGCGGTCATCACCGGCGACCTGAGCCAGATCGACCTGCCCAAGCACCAGAAGTCCGGCCTGCGTGACGCCATCGACGTGCTGCGCGGGGTGGAAGGCATCAGCTTCACCTTCTTCACCGCCCACGACGTGGTGCGGCATCCGCTGGTGGCGCGCATCGTCCAGGCTTACGATGCCCGCGACGGCAAGGAGTCGCAGGAATGACCAAGGGCCCGGTGCAGTTGGACGTGAGCGTCAGTTATGGCCTGCCCCGCGCAGGCCTGCCCGCGGCGGTGAGCTTCCGCCGCTGGGCCGCCGCCGCCGCGCAGGGCCGCATCCGGCGCGCCGACCTGGCCATCCGCCTGGTGGACGCGAAGGAAGGCCGCGCCCTGAACCGGCACTACCGCGGCAAGGACTACGCCACCAACGTATTGAGCTTCCCGGTTGAACTGCCCGAAGGCGTCAACCTGCCCCTGCTGGGTGACCTGGTGATCTGCGCGCCGGTGGTGGCCAAGGAGGCCCTGGACCAGGGCAAGCCACTTTCCGCGCACTACGCCCACCTCACCGTGCACGGCGTGCTGCACCTGCTGGGGCTGGACCACGAGGACGAGCGCGAAGCGGAGGCCATGGAGCAGCTTGAGCGCGACATTCTCGCCGGGCTCGGACTGCCCGACCCTTACTGATTCGGCCTGCCCATTTCCGGCCGGGACCGGCCGGCCGGGCAGCCGCCTTTCGCGGCGCGCCCAAGCGGGCGGGGGGTCAGGCCCGCTGCGGCTGCACGCCCGCTGCGGGCAGGGCCGACGTTGGCGCGAGGCAGGCCACCGGACGCGGCGCACGGCCCAGCAACAGCGGCAGGTCGTTGTGCATCGGCAGGTTGTCCCGCCGCAGCAGCTCCCAGTGGCCGAACGAAAACGGCGTCACGTGCAGCAGGTCACAGGCATGGCTGGCCAGCCGGGCCAGCCAGCCCGGCACCTGCACGGGCAGCGCCGGCCGGGGCGAATGCAGGGCGCGCAGCGCAGACAGATAGTCGCGAAGCGACATCGCCTGGCCACCGCCGAGTTCGAACTCGGCCGGCTGGCCCGCGTCGTCGAGCCGGGCACGCTGCGCCAGGCCTGCCAGCGCTTCGCCCAGGTCGCGAACGTCCAGGGCGGCAATCAGGCCCGTGGCGTCGGCGGGCAATGCGTGCACCGGCCAGCGCGCCACGCGGCGGATCCATGCCGCGCCGTAGCCGCCGCGCTCGGCATCCAGCAGCGAGGGCCGCACGATGCAGCAGTTGGCGCCACTGCGGCGCAGCGCCTGCTCACCGTCGGCCTTCGAACGCAGGAAGCCGCTGCGCATCGGCGCCTGCAGCCCCAGCGCCGACACATGCACCAGGCGCTGGCCGCTGCGGCGGCAGGCTTCGGCCAGCGCGGCGGGCGCTAGGTGGTGCACGCGCTGGTAGGTCTCGCGGCCGCGCTGGCGAAGGATGCCCACGCAGTTCACCACCACGTCGACGCCGTGCAGCGCGTGCAACCAGGCATCGGGCGTCAGCAGGTCTTCGAAGTGAACCTGCCGGCGGCCGCAGGCGGACGCCTCCGGGGGCAGGCGCCGACCCAGGCGTGACGGATGCCGGCTTCCCACTTCCACGGTCAGCCCATGCGCCAGCAGCGCGCCCACGGCATGGCGGCCAATGAAGCCACCGCCGCCCAGCACCAGGACGCGCAGGCCCGCGCCGGCGGGATGGGAGAGCATGTCCATCGAAGCACCTCGTTCTGACAGTAATTTCTGTCTTGACAGAAATATATGCCGGGACTAGCCTGTATGCAAGCCGGAAAACCGAGAAAGCAGGCCCCCGCAATGACCGTTGAAGCCGCCCCGTACGCCGCCGACCCGCTGAGCCCGGTCAGCCGCCGTTTCGTCCTGCACTGGGGCGAAATGGGCTCGCGGTGGGGCGTCAATCGCACCGTGGCCCAGGTACACGCCCTGCTGTTCCTGGCCGGCCGGCCGATGGATGCCGAAACCATCGCGTCGGTGCTGGTGGTGGCGCGGTCGAACGTCAGCAACAGCCTGCGCGAATTGATAAACCTCAAGCTGGTGCGGGTGTCGCACCTGATGGGCGAGCGGCGCGACCACTTCGAAACGTCCCGCGATGTGTGGGAGCTTTTCCGCACCGTCGTGCGTGAGCGAAAGGCGCGCGAGTTCGACCCCACCGTGGCCATGCTGCGTGAAATCACCAGCGACCCCGCCTTCGCCGCCGAAGACGCCGATGCCCGCAAGCGCATCCACGAAACGCTCACGTTGATGGCCTCACTGTCGTCCTGGGGCGAAGAAATGCTGCGGCTCGAGCCCGCCACGCTCATGAAGGTGATGAAGCTGGGCAGCCGTATCCAGAAGCTGCTGCGCGAGGGAGACAAGCAATGACCGCCGTCTGGCCGCTGGCGATCTACTACGACGCGTCCTGCCCGCTTTGCCGGGAAGAGATGCACGCGCTCAAAGCCTACGACGGCGAGCACCGCCTGGCCTTGGTGGACGCGTCGGCGCCCGACTTCAGCGACCCCGACCTGGCCGCCGCCGGCATCGGCCGCGAGGCACTGATGCGCCTGATCCACGCCCGCGATGCCGCCGGGCAGTGGTTCATCGGCGTGGCGGTGTTTGAGCAGGCCTATGGCGCGGTTGGCCTGCACAGGGTGGCGGCCCTGTGGGCCAACCCGCGCCTGCGCCCGCTCTGGAACCGGGTCTATCCCTGGGTGGCCCGCCTCCGGCAGCCCCTGTCCTGGCTGCACTTGAACCGGGCCTACGGCTGGCTGGTAAGGCGCGCCGCCGCCCGCGCCCAGCGCCAGGCCCAGGCCTGCGCCCAGGGCCGCTGCGAGCTTCCCGGGCCAGGGCCCGGACCGCCGTAACGGAACCAGCGCCGGTCTGCGGTTACACTGCGCCACCGCCCCATCGTGGCGCCTGCCTTACCGAGATGTCCGAAGATTCCCCTAGTAGCCCGCCGGAACGCCGCTCCTGGCTTGAACGCCTGAGCCTGGCCTTTTCCGGCGAACCCCAGACCCGGGAAGACCTGGTCGAGATCCTGCGCGACGCCCAAGCCAACGGCCTGGTGACCCCCGACACGCTGAAGATGCTCGAGGGCGCCCTGTCGGTGTCCGAACAGCAGGTCGGCGACATCATGGTGCCGCGCTCCCAGATGGTGTCGCTGCCGCTGGACGCCAAGTTCCTCGACCTGATGAAGATGGTCGTCGAATCGGGCCACTCGCGCTTCCCGGTGCACGGCGAAGACCGCGACGAGATCCTAGGCATCCTGCTGGCCAAGGACCTGCTGCGCGGCATGGTGGCCGACGGCGGGCCGTCCACGGTGCGCGAACTGCTGCGCCCGGCCGTGCTGATCCCCGAATCCAAGCGCCTGAACGTGCTGCTGAAGGAATTCCGGCTGTCGCGCAACCACATGGCCATCGTGGTGGACGAACACGGCGGCGTGGCCGGCCTGATCACCATCGAGGACGTGCTGGAACAGATCGTCGGCGAGATCGACGACGAGCACGACGACGCCGACGAAGCCAAGCAGATCGCGGCCCAGGCCGACGGGCAGTTCGTGGTGGACGCGCTCACCCCGATCGACGATTTCAACGACCAGTTCGGCGCCGACTTCGACGACGACGAATACGACACCATCGGCGGCCTGGTCACCTCGGCCATCGGCCACCTGCCGGAGGCGGGCGAAGAGCTGGCCCTGGGCCGGTTCCACTTCCGCGTCGGCCGCGCCGATGCCCGCCGGGTGCACACCTTCGTGCTGAGCGTGCATGCGCCTGAGTAGTCGGCGCCACCTGGCCGCACCGCTGCTGTGGCTGGCCCTGCTGGGGCTGGCCCTGCTGTGGCCGGCGCTGGCGCTGGCGTCCCCGCGCATCGGCGTGGTGACGATGGAGCCGGGCGGCATCTTCTTCGAGCGCTTCGGCCACAACGCCATCCTGGTGCAGGACGACGACGCCGGCACCGCCACGTCCTACAACTTCGGCTACTTCGACATGGACGAGCCGGGCTTCTTCGGCAATTTCGTCCGCGGCCACATGCGGTACTGGCTGGTGGCGCTGCCGCTGGACGACGACCTGGCGCGCTACGCGCAAACCGGCCGGGGCGTCGGCGTGCAGTGGCTGCAGCTCACCCCGGAAACGGCCACCGCACTGGCCGCAACGCTGGCCGGGAACGCCCGCCCGGAGAACGCGCAATACCGCTACGACTACTTCACCAGCAACTGCTCCACCAAGGTCCGCGACGCCATCGACCAGGCGCTCGGCGGCGCGCTGCAGCCGCAGCTCTCGGGCCGCTCGCAGGGCAACACCTACCGCAGTGAATCGGTGCGCCTGGCCTCGCCGGCGCCCTGGATGGCGCTGGGTTTCCACCTGGGGCTGGGCGGCTACGCCGACCGGCCGCTGTCGCGCTGGGACGAGTCCTTCATCCCCATGCGGCTGCGGGACGCGCTGCGCGAAGTGAAGCTGGCCGATGGCCGGCCGCTGGTCGCCAGTGAACAGACCCTGCTGCCGCACCTCGTCGCGCCTGCGCCGGCCGAAGCGCCGCGCCTGCGTACCCCGGCGTTTTTCGCCGGCGTGGCCCTGGCCATCCTGGCGCTCTGGTCGGCGCGCCGTGCGCCACGCGCGCTGGCTGCGGGCGCCCTGGTCTTCTGGACTGTCGCCGGCCTGGCAGGGATCGTGATGGCCCTGATCTGGCTGGCCACCGAGCACGTCGCCGGCCACGGCAACGAAAACCTGCTGCTGCTCAGCCCGCTTTGCCTGGGCCTGCTTCCCGGCGGCTGGGCCAAGCTGCGCGGACGCGAACCCTCCGCGCGCTTTCGTTGGCTGCTGTGGGCGGTCGCGGGTGGCGCCGCGGTGGCGGGCTTCCTGAGGTTCCTGCCGTTCCTGCCGCAGGAGAACGTCGAGTGGGTGCTGCTGCTGCTGCCCCTGCACTGGGCGCTGCTGCGCGCAATGGACCCCAAGCGCTGAACGCTTGCCCCGGGCGCGTGGCTCGGCCGATGATGCAGCGATGAACGAAGTACTGCCGCCCACCGCGCCCGCCAGCCTGGTCAACTGCGCCGCCTACACCCGCGACGGCAGGCGGCTCGAGATAACCCTGGAACAGGTCAGCGACGTGCTGGCGGTCGACGACGGCACTTGGGTCTGGGTCGGCCTGCATGAGCCCGACGAGGCCCTGCTCGACCAGCTGCAGGAAGAATTCGACCTGCACGACCTGGCGGTGGAAGACGCCCACCACGCGCACCAGCGGCCGAAGATCGAAGCCTACGGCAACTCGCTGTTCATCGCCGTGCATACCGCCCAGGCGGTGGACGGGCAGGTGGCATTCGGCGAGACACATGTGTTCATGGGTCCGCGCTACCTGCTGACCGTGCGCCACGGCGCCTCGCTGACCTATGCGCCGGTGCGCGCCCGCTGCGAGCGCGAACCCGAACAGCTGGCGATGGGGCCCAGCTTCGGGCTCTACGCGGTGCTCGATTTCATCGTGGACAACTACCTGCCGATCGTCGATGAGTTTGGCGAGAAGCTCAACGAGCTCGAGAAGGACATCTTCGCCGAAAGCTTCAGCCGCAATACCGTGATCAAGCTCTACGAACTCAAGCGCGAACTCACCCGCCTGCGCCTGGCCGTGGCGCCCATGCAGGACATCACCGGCCAGCTCACGCGCGTGCACCCGGGCATGGTGGGCGAGGAAATGCGGCTGTACTTCCGCGACGTGTTCGACCACACGCTGCGCGTGAACGACGCCACCGACACCCTGCGCGAAATGCTGACCGCGGCCATGTCGGTCAACCTGGCCCTGGTCACGGTGGCCCAGGGCGAAGTGGTCAAGCGCCTGGCCGGCTGGGCCGGCCTGCTGGCCGCGCCCACCCTGATCGCCAGCTGGTACGGCATGAACTTCAAGCACATGCCCGAGCTGGCCGGCCCCTACAGCTACCTGGCCCTGGTGGGGGTGACCGTGGCGATCGTGGGCTCCCTTTTCGTGGTGCTGCGCCGCGCGAAGTGGATCTGATCCCGCGCCCGACTTGACCGGCGTCAAGGACGAACCTGCGGGCGGCCGTTAGCCTGCCTGCCATGACTGCCATTCCCCCCTTCGATGCCGAGCTGCTGCGCCGCTACGACCGTCCCGGTCCGCGCTATACCTCGTACCCGACCGCGCCGCAGTTCCACTCGGGCTTCGGCGAGGCGCAGTTCCGGCAAGCCGCGCAGCTGAGCAACGACGACCCCATCCCGCGCCGGCTGTCGCTGTATGTCCATGTGCCGTTCTGCTTCAGCCCCTGCTTCTATTGCGGCTGCAACCGCATCATCACCCACGACCACTCGCGTGCCGATGGCTACCTGCAGCGCCTGGTGCGCGAAGCGTCGCTGCTGGGCCCGCTGTTCGACCGCGACCGCGACGTGATGCAGGTGCACCTGGGCGGCGGCACGCCCAACTTCCTCACGCCGGGCCAGATCGGCGAGCTGCTGGAAACGCTGAGCCGGCACTTCCACTTCAGCCAGAGCCCGTCGCGCGACTTCTCGATCGAGATCGACCCGCGCTGCATCAACCCCGGCGACATCGAGGCGCTGGCCTTCATGGGCTTCAACCGGGCCAGCCTGGGCGTGCAGGACTTCGACCCCGCGGTGCAGGAAGCAGTGAACCGCATCCAGAGCGTCGAGGAAACCCAGGCCGTGATCGATGCCTGCCGCGCGAACGGCTTCCGTTCGGTGAACGTGGACCTGATCTACGGCCTGCCGCGCCAGACCCGGGAAGGCTTCGGCAAGACCCTGGACACCATGATCGCCACCCGCCCCGACCGCCTGGCGGTGTACAGCTACGCGCACATGCCGCAGCTGTTCCGGCCCCAGCAGCGCATCAACGAAGCGGATCTTCCCAGCGCCGAAGACAAGCTGGGCCTGCTGCAGCTGGCGATCGAGAAGCTTTCCGCCGCGGGCTACCGGTACATCGGCATGGACCATTTCGCGCTGCCCGGCGACGACCTGGCCACGGCCCAGGCGCAGGGCCACCTGCACCGCAACTTCATGGGCTACACCACCCACGCCGACTGCGACCTGATCGGACTGGGCGTGAGCTCGATAAGCCACGTCGGCGACAGCTACAGCCAGAACCCGCGCGACCTGCCGTCCTGGGAAATCGCCATCGACAGCGGCCGCCTCCCGACCTGGCGCGGCATGTCCCTGGACGCCGACGACGTGCTGCGGGCCGAGCTGATCCAGCAGCTGATGTGCCACGGTGAAGTGGACTTCGCCACCCTGGAACAGCGCCACGCGATCGTGTTCGACGACTACTTCCGCGACGACCTGGCGCGCCTGGAGCCGCTGGTGGCGGATGGCCTGGTTGAACGCCACCCGCGCAGCCTGCAGGTGACGTCGCGCGGCCGGCTGTTGCTGCGTATCATTGCGGCATGTTTCGACCGCTACCTCCAGCAGCCCCAGTCCGAGCCCGCGCGGTTCTCGAAGGCCATCTGAGGCCGGCGTCGCGGTGGTCGTCTTGAGCCCCGTTTCCCGACGGCGCCCGCTGCCCTCCCCCGCCGCAGCCGACGACGGCGACCAGCTGCACTTCTGCAGCACCTGCGCGTTTTCCGACGCCTGCCTGTCGCAGGGCTACGACAAGTCGTCGCTGTTGGACCTGCACGTGCTGGTTGAACACATCGGTCCCTTCCACGAAGGCGAGCACATCTTCCGCGAGGGCGATGAGTTCAACGCCATCGCCGCCGTGCGCGCCGGCACCGTCAAGACCTACGTGCTCGACGCCGCCGGCCACGAACAGGTGCTGGGCTTCCACCTGCCGGGCGAGATCATCGGCCTGAGCGCGATCAGCCAGTCGCGCTACCCCTGCAACGCGGTGGCGCTGGACACGGTGATGCTGTGCCGGTTCTCGTTCCCGAAGATGGCGCTGCTGGCCACCCGCATGCCGGGCCTGCAGGCGCAGCTGTTCAAGCTGCTCAGCGAAGACATCGGCAAGGCGTCCCTGCTGGCGGGCGACTTCAGCGCCGACGAGCGCATGGCCGCGTTCCTGGTGGCGCTGTCGCGGCGCTACCAGCGACGCGGCTTCTCGGCCACGCGGCTGCACCTCACCATGACCCGCACCGACATCGCCAACTACCTGCGCCTGGCGCCGGAAACGGTGAGCCGAGTACTCAAGCGCCTGCAGGAAGACGGCCTGGTGCGCGTGGACCGCCGCGAACTCGAGCTGCTCGACACCGCCGCCCTCGAAACGCTGGCCATGCCGGTGCTGAGAATCTGAACCACGCTTGACCTGTGTCAGGGCCGCCAATACCCCCGGCGACCGAGCATGACGACATCCAAAACGGAGAGTTGTCATGAGCAGTACACGCAAGCTATGGATCGCACTCGCGGTCTTGCTCGCCGTCTCGTTTTCCGTCCTGTTGTGGGTGGGCGGCGAGATCCATCGGGAAATGCCGCCGATGCCCGAGCAGGTCGTTACGCGCAGCGGCCAAGTGGTCTTCACCCGCGCCGACATCCAGCTGGGACGCCAGGTATGGCAGTCCACCGGCGGCCAACAGCTGGGCTCCATCTGGGGCCACGGCAGCTACGTGGCGCCGGACTGGACGGCGGACTGGCTGCACCGCGAGGCCGTGGACATCCTTGACCAGTGGGCCCGCCGCGACTACCAGGGCGCGTCTTTCAAGGCGCTGGGCGCACCCGAGCAGGCGGCACTGACCGCGCACCTGACGGCGATGATGCGGCCCAACACCTACGACCCGGCAACGCGCCAGGTGGTGATAGACGACGACCGCGCGATGGCCATCGCCAACGTTTCGGCGCACTACCAGAGCCTGCTCGGCAACGATCCGGCCACGGCGGTGCTGCGCGAGAACTACGCGATGAAGAACAACACCGTCCCCGACGCACAACACCGGCGCGCGATGACGGCGTTCTACTGGTGGACGGCCTGGTCGGCGGTCACCCAGCGTCCGGGCAAGGACATCACCTACACCAACAACTGGCCGCACGAGCCGCTGGTGGGCAATACGCCGCCGTCAAGCCTGTTCATGTGGACCGTGTTCAGCGTGCTGTTCCTGATCGCCGGCATCGCGCTTCTGGGCTGGCACTACGCCGTCAACCACAGCCGCGAAGAAGCGCCGCTGCAGCTGCCGGCCACCGATCCGCTGGCCGCCGTGGTGGTGACGCCTTCAATGAAGGCCACCGCCAAGTACTTCTGGATCGTGATCGCGCTGTTCCTGGTGCAGATCGCGCTGGGTGCCATCACCGCGCACTACCAGGTGGAGGGCCAGGAAGCCTACGGCTTCCCGCTGGCGGAATACCTGCCCTACTCGCTCACCCGCACCTGGCACACGCAGCTGGCGGTACTGTGGATCGCCACGGCCTGGCTGGGCATGGGCTTGTACATCGGCCCGGCGATTTCAGGGCATGAGCCGAAATACCAAGCTCTTGGCGTGCACGTGCTGTGGGTCTGCCTGATAGTAATCGTGGTGGGCTCGTTCGCCGGTCAGTGGTTCGCAGTGATGCAAAAGCTCGGTCTGGCGAACAACTTCTGGTTCGGCCACCAGGGCTGGGAATACGTGGACATGGGCCGGTTCTGGCAGTGGTTCCTGTTCCTGGGCCTGGGCATCTGGCTGACGCTGGTGGGCCGCTGCCTGGTGCCGGCCATTCGCGCCGGCGGCGAATCGCGGTCCATCACCACGCTGCTGTTCCTGTCCACCATCGCCATCGGCCTGTTCTACGGCGCCGGCCTGATGTGGGGCGAGCACACGCACCTGTCGATGGTCGAGTACTGGCGCTGGTGGGTGGTGCACCTGTGGGTGGAGGGCTTCTTCGAAGTCTTCGCGGTCGCGGTAGTCGCCTTCCTGTTCACCAAGCTGGGCCTGATCAAGGTCAGCACCGGCACCATGGCGACCCTGTTCGCGACCATCGTGTTCATGGCCGGCGGCGTGCTGGGCACCCTGCACCACCTGTACTTCACCGGCACGCCGGTGGCGGTGATCGCGCTGGGCGCTTCATTCTCGGCGTTGGAAGTGGTGCCGCTGGCCTATGTCGGCTTCGAGGCCTACCACACGTTCAAGCTGGGCCACGCCACGCCGTGGATGCAGCGCTACAAGTGGCCGATCCTGTTCTTCGTGGCGGTGGCGTTCTGGAACCTGGTGGGCGCGGGCCTGTTCGGCTTCCTGATCAACCCCCCGCTGCCGCTGTACTACATGCAGGGCCTGAACCTGACCCCGCTGCATGGCCACACCGCGCTGTTCGGCGTGTACGGCATGCTGGGCATTGGCCTGATGCTGTTCTGCCTGCGCGGCCTCAAGCCCGACGCGATCTGGCCCGAAGCCCCGCTGCGCACCGCGTTCTGGGCGCTCAACATCGGCCTGGTGGGGATGGCGCTGTTCACCCTGCTGCCGATCGGCATCCTGCAGCTGATCGCGGCCATCGACCATGGCTACTGGTACGCACGCTCGGCCGACTTCATGCAGCAGCCGCTGATCGAGATGCTGGTGTGGATGCGCGTCCCGGGCGACACGATCTTCAGCATCGGCGCGCTGTCGCTGGCTTGGTTCGTGGCGCGGCTGTGGATTGCACCGCGCAAGGCGGCCGTCAAGGTGGAGGCGTCCACCGAAGCCGCCCGCTGAGCCCGACGCAAGACCCGGGAGGGGAGCACGGGGCCGCGAAAGCGGCCCCGTTCTTTTGCACGACTGACGTGGATCAAGGCGCATTCGCACGCGGCGCGCGAGCATGGCGGCATGGACAACAAGACGCTGCCAAGCCCCTTCCCCCTCGCCGCCATCGCCGCCGCGCCCCATCGCCTGCTGTTCTTCGTAGGCGCCACGAACGTGCTGGCGGCGATGGCCTGGTGGACCGCCTGGCTGGGCGGTGCCATGCCCGCACCCACGGTGCCGGCAGGCTGGATGCACGGTTTCATCATGCAGTACCAGGTGCTGCCGGCCTTCATCTTCGGCTTCCTGCTGACGGTTTTCCCGCGCTGGATGGGCCAGACGCAAGCCAGCCGCTGGCACTACCTGCCGGTGGGCCTGGGCCTGGTGGCGGGGCAGGTGCTGACGCTGGCGGGACTGGTGTCGGGATCGGCGGTGGCGGTGCATCTGGGCGTGGTGAACACGCTGGCGGGCTGGATCGCGGCGATGGTGGTGCTGGCCGGCTGGCTGTTCCGCGACCGCAACACCACCTGGCACGCCATTTCCTGCTTCTGCGGGCTGCTGATGGGCCTGGCCGGCCTGCTGGCCTTCGTGGTGTACCTGCACTTTCCCGATCCGCGGCTTGCGTTCGCCATGCTCAAGATCGGTACCTTCGGGCTGCTGGTGCCGATCTACTCGACGGTGGCGCACCGCATGTTCCCCTTCTTCGCCACCAACGCCGTGCCGGGCTATGTGTCGTGGCGGCCGATGGCCTGGCTCGCGATGCTGTGGCCGCTGTGCGTGGCGCACCTGGCGCTGGAGCTCGCGCACCTGCACCAGTGGCTCTGGCTGGTGGATGCGCCGCTGCTGGGCCTGACGGGGTTCGCGCTGTGGCGCTGGTGGCCGCGTGGCCCGATGCCGCCGCTGCTGCGCGTGCTGTTCATCGGCTTCGCCTGGCTGCCGATCGGCATGGCGCTGTACCTGGCGCAGAGCGCCTGGTTCGCGGCCACCGGCGAGTTCGCGCTGGGCCGGGCGCCGGTGCACGCCCTGTCGGTGGGCTTCTTCGGCAGCCTGCTGGTGGCCATGGTGACCCGCGTGACCCAGGGCCATTCCGGCCGGCCGCTTGAGTTGGGCCGCATCCCGGCGCTGGCCTTCGTGGGCATGCAGCTGCTCGCGGTACTGCGCATCGCCGCCGAACTGGTGCCCCACCCCGCTCCGTGGATGCTGGCCTCGGGTGTGGGCTGGCTGGCGGTGTTCACGCCCTGGGTGCTGCGGTCGCTGTGGATCTACGCCACGCCCCGCGCCGACGGCAAGCCGGGCTGAGGGCGCGCCATGATCGAGTTCTACCTGCAGATAAAGTCGGTGCACGTGGCGATGGTGATCGCCAGCGGCCTGCTGTTTGCGCTGCGCGGCGCGGCGGTTCTTGCTGGCGCCCGCTGGGCCATGGCGGCGCCGCTGCGCTACCTCAGCTACACCATCGACACCGCGCTGCTGACCGCGGCGCTGATGCTGCTCACCGCACTCAAGCTAAACCCCTTCGCGGTGCCTTGGCTGTCGGTGAAGCTGGCGCTGCTGGTGGTTTACGTGGTGC
The DNA here is from genome assembly GCA_003241895.1 of Lysobacteraceae bacterium. Classification (GTDB taxonomy): domain Bacteria; phylum Pseudomonadota; class Gammaproteobacteria; order Xanthomonadales; family Xanthomonadaceae; genus Arenimonas. The sequence goes on along the minus strand of QBLY01000005.1, from coordinate 56,114 downwards.
TGGGGAGCCTGGCGCTCAAGCGCGCACGCAGCCGCCGCGCCCGCGCCGGTTTCTACCTTGCCGCGCTCGTGACGTTCGGCTTCATGTACTTCGTGGCGCGCGCACACCATCCGCTCGGCCTGCTGCAGGGGCTGGCGGCATGAACCCCGCCCTCGACCGTCGCTGGCTGCACGCGGTGCTGGCCGAACTGGCGCAGGAATCGGCGCGCTCGGCCGATACCCACCTGCTCCGCCTGGACTTGCCGGCCTTTCCCGGCATCCGCTTCTACTTCAAGGACGAGGCAGCGCATCCCACCGGCAGCCTGAAGCACCGGCTGGCGCGATCGCTGTACCTGTACGCACTGTGCAACGGCCGGCTTCGCGCCGACCAAGGCGTCATCGACGCCTCCTCGGGCAGCACGGCAATCTCCGAAGCCTGGTTCGCGCGCCTGCTGGGGATGCATTTCACCGCGGTGATGCCCGACTGCACGGCGCCTGGCAAAGTGCGCCTGATCCGATCGCTGGGCGCGAACTGCGTGCTGGTGCCCAACGGTCTGGATGCCAGCGCCGTGGCGCACGAACGCGCGGCAAGCGAAGGACTGTGCTACCTGGACCAGTTCGGCCTGGCCGAGCGCGCCACCGACTGGCGCGGCAACAACAACATCGCCGAATCGATCATTGACCAGATGGCGTTGGGCGCCGATGCGGCCCCGGCGTGGATCGTCTGCGGCGCCGGCACGGGCGGCACGTCCGCCACCATCGGCCGCTACCTGCGCTACCGCCGCCTGGACACGCGCACGTGCGTGGCCGAACCCAGCGGCGGTGCTTTCGCCGTCGGATGGCAGTGCCGCGATCGCGCTTCGGTGGCCCGCGCGCCCACCCTGGTCGAGGGCATTGGCCGCCCGCGGGTCGAGCCTGGCTTCCTGTTCGAAGTCGTCGATCGCGTGGAGGAGGTGGACGACGCGCAATCCATTGCCGCCGCCTGGCGGCTTGAAAGCCTGTTCGGTCGCCGCTACGGCGGCAGCTCGGGCACCAACCTGGTGGCGTGCCTGCGGCTGGCGCGCGAAATGCGCCAAACCGGCGCGCAGGGCAGCCTGGTCAGCCTGCTGTGCGACCGCGGTGACCGCTACGATGAAACCCTGTTCGACCGCGCGTGGCTGGCGGGCCAGGGTATCGATCTCGACGCGGGCCTGGCCGCGGTCAGCGCACTGGAGACTGAATGAGCCATCGCGACCTGCGCCGCTGGCCCAGGGTGGAGTCAGCCGGTCGTGCCTGCCCCGGCGGCTGAACCTCAGGCTGGATCACTGCGGGAAACGCCCCAGTCGGCATCTTCAAACAGCGCTGGATAGCGAACCAGCACGGCCTCGAGTTTCGCGAGCGCGTCGGCGTCGAAGTCGCCGCTGGCCAAGGTCGCGCTGGCCTGCAGGACGCTGGCCAGCAACGGGTGCAGACCCGCATCGGGCGCCGGCGGCAGCTTGCAGCGCGCGATCATGTCCTGCACCGCCGCCTCCAGTTCGCTTGCGATCGCATGCACCTGGGCGACATCCAGATGGCCATGCGCCCCGTGCGAAAGCGCCTCGGTCGCCGCCCGCACACGTCGCATGCCCTCGCGCAGCGGGGCATCGGAAGCCCAGCGGACTGCGGGCACGGCAGCGGGGGACTGCACGGCGTGCGTGTCGTGGGATTCGTGCGTAGCAGGCTGTGCCGGCGGACCGGCGGGGACAGTTCCCGCGACCGACAGGGCCGGGGCAGACAACAGCAGGGCTGCGAACAGGGGGGGCAGGCAGGGGTTCATGGCGCTCTCCGGACATCGGCGCGGCTGACGGCCGCCCTCTGCCTGCAGTTTGATGCCCCGCGTGCCCCCAGCCACTGATCTGGGTCAACGAAGGGGACCAAGGCGGCACGACGGCTTGCCTCTTCCCAGCCGCTGGAATGCGCGATGCAGCGGGTTGAACCGGCTAGAACTCCACGCGCAGGCCCAGGCTTGCGCCGCGGCCGGGGCGCGAATAGAAGTCGATGTCGTTGGCCGTGGCCGGCAGGCCGCGCAGCGTGGCCCAGTCCCAGTAGCGACGGTCGGAAAGATTGGTGAGCGATAGATTCAGGCGCACGTGCTCGCCAAGGTCGGCCCACGCGTTCAGGTCCCAGGTCGAGTATCCGGGCGGCAAGTACAGCGCAGCCACGGTCTGGTCCGCGCGCGTGACGCGACGTACGCCGTTCAGGCGCAGCTCCGTGCCCCATCGGCCATCATTGGAAAGTCGGCCCAGCGCCAGGCTGGCACGCGGCGGAGGCACCGAGTTCAAAGGCTGTTGGCGGGAAATGTCCTCGCCTTCGATCCACGAAGCCGACAGGTCGGCATAGACGCCCTGCGTGTGCGCCGACATCGCATCCAAGGCCCAGCGCGCTTCCAGTTCGGCGCCGCGAATCCGCGCCCGGTCGCGGTTCAGGGACTGGAATACCAGTTGGCCGTCGCCGTTGCGGCCGAGGTTGGCGCGTGACTCGATCAGGTCCTCGAAGCGGTTCTCGTAAACCGCCGCGCTGGCCTGGAGTGAATCTCCACCCCAGCGCAGGCCCAGCTCATAGCCATGGCTGCGCTCGGGCCTGAGTTCGGGGTTGGGAAGGGCCACGTAGTTGAAGGCAGGCAGGTTCAAGCCTATGTTCACGTCGCCGAAGGGAGGCGCGCGGAAGCCTCGCGCGTACTGCGCAAACAGGGCCAGCCGGTCGCCATTCCACCGCAGCCCAAGCTTGGGCGTGAACTGGCGGCTGTCCAGCGAGGCTGGCACAACGGCTGGATTGTCGGCGGTCCAGATGGCGTCAGGATGCGCTCGCAGTTCGTAGGCCTCCCAGCGGACGCCCGGTACGACGGCCCAGCCTTTGCCGACGCTGATCTCGTCCTGCCAGAACACCCCGGTCTCGCGCGCGACGGAGATGGGGAAATCTCGCAGCGGGAAAACTTCGCCCAGGACCACGTTGGTGGTGACGCCGGTGAGCAGGTTGGCTTCGCTGCCGTCGCGCAGGCCGCGGTATTCGTGCCGTACGAGGTCGACACCGAAGACCTGCCAGTGCGACAGGCCGGCCCACTCCCCCCGCCATTGCCCCGTCAGCTCCATGCCCAGGCTTTCCTGGTCGAAGGTGAAGGCACGGAAGCGGCGCGACGGAAACCGCGTCGCGCGATCGGCCAGCCGGAACTGGTCGCTCAACTGCTCGCTTTGGCTGTCCTGGCGGTACAGCAGGCCGCGCAGCGGGCCGATGGGCCCGACGGTGGGCCATTCCACCGCCAGGCTGGCGCGGTCGCGGCGCGAGCGGTCGTCGGCATCCAGCGCATACGTCGTGGAAAAACGACCGGGCCCGAACAGCAGCGACTGCACGTCGGTGCGGCGCTCACCGCGGCCCTGTTCCAGCGTGGCGAGCCAGCGGCCGGCGGCACCGGCGTCGAAGCCGAACTTGGCCAGTGCGCTGTCGTTGCGATACGCCGCCGGGTTGGCGGCGAAACGGCTGTCGTCGGCGTTGTTGCTGGTTTCATCGCCCTGCCGGCGACCCAGCGCCACCAGCGTGGTGAAACGTTCGTCGCTGCTGCGCCCAACCCACTGGCCCGACAGCCATCGGCCATGGTCGCGGCTCGAGGCGCCCAGCCGCAGCGCACCAAGCGATCGCTGGTCATCGTCGCGCCAGCTGGCCTCGGCCGGATCCAGCGTCCAGTAGGCCACCACGCCGGCCAGTGCCTTGCTGCCATAAAGCGTGGATGCCGGTCCGCGCAGCACTTCGACGCGATCCACGATGCCCAGTTCCACCAGGTCCCGCCCGGCCAGCGCGAACTGACCGACGCCGAAGCCATCGGCCATGGGTATGCCGTCCAACTCCACGCTGACCCTGTTGCCATCCAGCCCGCGCAGGTTGAAGCCGATTGCACCGAAGCGGTTCGGATCGGCGGCCACGTCCATGCCCGGCACCAGCCGCGCCAGGTCCTCGATGGTCTGTACGCCCCGCTGTTCCATCTGCTCACGGTCGATGCGACTCACCGTGCCCACCACCTGCTTCACCGGCTCGGCGCTGCGGCTGCCCACCACCACGACAGCGTCGAGCTGTTTGGGCTCGACGGCCAGGACAGGCGTGGCGCAGGCAATGAACAGCAGCAGGCAGATCCTGGGAAAACGCATCGGCATCTCCTTGACGGGGCTGGCCCACCCTACGACAGCCGGCGATCGGACCGGATTGACCCTCGTCAAATCACGGCCGACAGCGCCACGCGAAGATCGGTTCGCTTGACCCACGTCAGGGGAGGCGCAGGACCCGGCGCCCAAGCTGGCTTGGACGGTGGCCATGCCGCCGCAGACTGTCCAAACAATTGATGGGGGAATCCGCCATGAAAAGAACCATGATCAGCACATCCCTGGCCCTGGTGCTGGGACTGACCGGCAGTGGGCTCGCCCTGTCCACCGTCGAAGACCCGGCAGGCGACCAGGCGAACGAACGACCGGTGAAGTCCGACGAAGAAGCTGGCAAGGCCGCCTATCTCGCCAACTGCGCCGCCTGCCACCAGGCCGATGGCGCCGGCCTCGCCGGCGCCTTCCCGCCGCTGAAGGATTCGGACTGGATCGCCCGTGATCCCCAGGCGGCGCTGCACGCCGTGCTGGCGGGTCTCAACGGCAAGATCACCGTCAACGGCAAGGAGTACAACTCGGTGATGCCGGCCATGAGCCATCTGGGCGACGCTGACATTTCCGCCATCCTCAACCACGTGATGGACGAGTTCAACCACAGCGATGTCCGCTTCACGCCCACCCAGGTCGCCTCGGCCCGCAAGACCGTCGCCGGCGCCTCGGACCCGGCACAGGGGCAGGCCCATCCCGGCACTTCGCAGGCGGTTGCCGCCTACAAGGGCGCACCGTCCACGCTGGACTCCGCCGACATGAAGATGATGCGCAGCCCGGGTGCGCCGGACATGACCGAAGCCGAGTTCGCCCAGGCCACCGACATCTTCTTCCAGCGCTGCGCCGGCTGCCACGGCGTGCTGCGCAAGGGCGCCACCGGCAAGCCGCTCACGCCCGACCTCACCCAGGCCCGGGGCTCCGATTACCTCAAGGCGCTGATCAACTTCGGCTCGCCGGGCGGCATGCCCAACTTCGGCACCGGCGGCGAACTAACCACCGAACAGGTGGACCTGATGGCCCGCTTCCTGCAGCACACGCCGCCCAGCCCGCCCGAGTGGGGCATGCCGGAAATGCTCAACAGCTGGAAGGTGATGGTGCCGCTGGCCGACCGGCCGACGAAGAAGATGAATGACATCAACCTCGCCAACGTCTTCTCGGTCACCCTGCGCGACTCGGGCGAAATCGCCCTGATCGACGGCGATACCAAGCAGATCATCACCATCATCAAGACCGGCTACGCCGTGCACATCTCGCGCGTCTCGCACTCGGGTCGATACGTCTACACCATCGGCCGCGACGGCAAGGTGGACCTGATAGACATGTGGATGAAAGTTCCGGACCGCGTTGCCGAGATCAAGATCGGCCTCGAGGCGCGCTCCATCGAAACGTCCAAGTTCAAGGGCTTCGAGGACAAGCTGGCGATCGCCGGCGGCTACTGGCCGCCGCAGTACGTGATCATGGACGGCCCGACCCTGGAGCCGCTGAAGATCGTCTCCACCCGCGGCATGACCGTGGACACGCAGGAATACCATCCCGAGCCGCGCGTGGCCGCCATCGTCGGCAGCCACCAGCACCCGGAGTTCATCGTCAACGTCAAGGAAACCGGCCGCATCCTGCTGGTGGACTACAGCGACCTGGCCAACCTGAAGGTGACCACGCTCGACGCCGCGCGCTTCCTGCACGACGGCGGCTGGGACGTGACCAAACGCTACTTCCTCACCGCGGCCAACCAGAGCGACAAGATCGCCGTGGTGGACTCGAAGGAACAGCGCATGGTGGGCCTGATCGACGTGGAGAAGATCCCGCACCCGGGCCGCGGCGCCAACTTCGTGCATCCCAAGTACGGCCCGGTCTGGGGCACGTCGGCACTGGGCAACGACAACATCACCCTGATCGGCACCGACCCGGAGAAGCACGCTGAGTTCGCCTGGAAAGTGGTCGAAGTGCTGCACGGCCAGGGCGGCGGTTCGCTGTTCATCAAGACCCACCCGAAATCCAGCAACCTTTGGGTGGACACGCCGCTGAATCCGGACGCGAAGGTGTCCCAAAGCGTGGCGGTGTTCGACATCAACAACCTCGACGCCGGCTTCAAGGTGCTGCCCATCGCGGATTGGGCCAACCTGGGCGACGGCCCCAAGCGCGTAGTGCAGCCCGAGTACAACGCGGCGGGCGACGAAGTCTGGTTCTCGGTGTGGAACGGCAAGGACCAGCGCTCGGCCATCGTGGTGGTGGACGACAGGACGCTCAAGCTCAAGGCGGTGATCGACGACCCCCGCCTGATCACGCCCACGGGCAAGTTCAACATCACCAACACCGTGGATGACGTGTACTGACCCTGCGTGGCAACACCGCTTGAAACCAGGGGCCCCGCACTGCGGGGCCCCTTCACCAATGAAAAGGCCCGGACGAATCCGGGCCGTTTCCGTTGAAGCCCTGATGAAGCGGCGGGCTCAGTAGCTCCACTCGACCTGGAACCAGGCCTTGAGCGTGTCGCGGGCGAAACCATCGCTCCGGTAGTCGGCCAACTTCACCAACCCCGTCAACCCGCCCGGCAGGGGAAAGCCCAGCGACGCGTCCCACTCGGTGCCGTAGCGGGCGCCGCCGCGATCGGCGCGAAAGTCGTGCCATGCAACGGTCCATGCCAGCTTGTCCTGCAGGCGGCCGCTGCCGAACTTGCCCGTGGCCTGCGCATAGCGGTCCTCCAGTCCGTCCGCGGGCGTGCTGGCGAACTTGTCGGCCCAGCCGTTGAACGCATGCAGCGTGGCCAGCGGCGTCTGGAATCCAGACGTGCCGTCGCTGCCCAAGTGTTCCCATCCCAGCTTGCCTGTCACCCGTCCGCGCGACAGCGCAGCTTCCGCCAGCCAATAGCCCACATCCACGTCGCGCGGGTTGTTGGCATGGTCGCGCTGGTTGGCGCGCTCCAGGGTCCAGCCGAAGGTTGAGCGGCCCAGCGCACGGCTGCCGGTCCAACGCAGGCCGAAGGTCCGGCTGGAAGCGGAGGCGACATCGCTGTCGTCCACCAGATGGCCGTAGCCCACCAGCGTTCCCAGCGGCAGCGTCCAGGCGGCGTTGCCCAGATGACCACGCAGCTTGCGCTCGCGCGCCAGCGGGTTGATGGCTTCGTCGCCGGCCACCCGATGCACGCGATCAAGGTAGTAGTAGCGAAGCGTGACGGCGTCGGATGCCTTGGCGTCGAGCGCCAGCGCGTCGAAGGTCTGTTCGTTCTGGCGCCAGCCGACGTTGCCGATGAAGCGCTGGTTGTCCAGCGCGATCCGCTGGCGGCCCAGCATCGCCCCGCCACGGTCACCGCGCCAGCCGATCCACGCCTGGTTGATTTCGAGCGCTCGCGCGTCGGTGATCGCGGGATACGCGGTTCGGCCATTGGCGCCGGAATTGAAGCTGTCGTTGAGTTCGGCCACGCCCTCGGCTTCGACGCCCGCCGAGAATCCGTCTGCGAAGGCGCGGCTCCATCCCAGCCGCAGGCGCAGCGTGTGGGCGTCGGCGGTGCGTGCGAACGCATCGTCGTCGACCGACTCGTACCGATAGCGAAGATGGGCCGTCCACGTTGCGTCGTCGCCCTGGGTTGCCATGGCTTGCTGGCCGGCGCACAACGACAGGGCAAGGGCTATGCAGTGCTGCAGGTTCATCGTGGTTCCCGATGGCCGCCCGGATCAGGCGATGACCGATGCTGGTCGTGGCGTCCGTTTCTTTCACTGAGCCAAGTCAAGCGCAGGCGAAGTGACCGATCCTGTCGGTTTGCAAGCGCGGTCTAGGGAGCGCATGGTCTGGCGTACCAAGCGTGTCCTTGACCTGCATCAGCGCCATCGGCAGGCATTCACGTGATTCTGTCTCCATCGACCCGCTCGAACCCGGAACAGGAGCACCACCATGAAGCGCCATCTGCTCGCCATCGCCATCGCCATCGCCATCCCACTCGCCCTCGCCGGCTGCGGCCGCGAAAACCCCAATGCCAGCCTGGAATCCCGGGGCAAGGCCACGGCAGGCGCCGAGACCTCCACCGGCGGCTCCCGCAAGGGCGATTTCGGCCCGCCGCAGGGCGAACCCATCGAAGCCATCCTTACCAGCCCGCCGCTGGTGCCGCCGGCCACCGGCCGCGACTATCCGGCGAAGGTGGTGGTCAACCTCGAAGTGCGCGAAGTGGATCTCGAGATCTCCGAAGGTGTCACCTACACCTTCTGGACCTTCGGCGGCACCGTGCCCGGCAGCTTCATCCGCGTCCGCCAGGGCGACACGGTGGAGTTCCACCTCAACAACCACCCTGATTCGAAGATGCCGCACAACATCGACCTGCACGGCGTCACCGGCCCGGGTGGCGGCGCGTCCTCGACCTTCACCGCGCCGGGCCACAGCTCGCAGTTCACGTTCAAGGCGCTCAACGCCGGCCTTTACGTCTACCACTGCGCAACTGCGCCGGTGGGCATGCACGTCGCCAACGGCATGTACGGCCTGATCCTGGTTGAACCGCCCGAGGGCATGCCGCCGGTGGACAAGGAGTTCTACGTGATGCAGGGCGACTTCTACACCACCACCAAGTACCGCGAGAAGGGCCACGCGCCCTTCGACATGCAGCGGGCGATCGACGAGAACGCCACTTACGTGCTGTTCAACGGCTCGGAAAGCGCGCTGACCGGTGACAACGCAATCACCGCCAGCGTGGGCGAGACCGTGCGCCTTTACGTCGGCAACGGCGGCCCGAACCTGGTGTCGAGCTTCCACTTGATTGGCGAGATCTTCGACAAGGTCTGGTTCGAGGGCGGCACCCGCTACCAGGAAAACGTGCAGACGACCCTGATCCCGGCCGGCGGTGCCGCCATCGCCGACTTTCATCTTGAAGTGCCCGGCAGCTACGTGCTGGTGGACCACTCGCTGTTCCGCGCCTTCAACAAGGGCGCTCTGGGCATCCTCAAAGTGGACGGCCCGGAGAACCTCGAGATCTATTCGGGCAAGGAAATCGACGCGGTCTACCTGGGTGACAAGGCCGCCAGCATGGAGCCCGTGGCTACCGCCGCGGCCGCCAGCGCCGCGGGTACGCTGACCCTCGACGACCAGGTCAAGGCCGGCCAGGCGCTGTTCGCCGGCACCTGCTCCACCTGCCACCAGCCCGACGGCAAGGGCATGGCGGGCGTGTTCCCGCCGCTGGCGCAGTCGGATTACCTGGCCAAGGGCAACGCCGAACTGATCAACGTGGTGCTCAACGGGCTCAGCGGCCCGGTGACCGTCAACGGCCAGGACTACAACTCGGTGATGCCGCCGATGAGCCAGCTCACCGATGACGAGGTGGCCAACATCCTCACCTATACGCTCAACAGCTGGGGCAATCCCGGTGGCCGCGTGACCAAGGACGAGGTGACGAAGGTCCGCGCGGGCACCGAGCGCTCGGAAGGCGCGGCGCACTGACATGCGCACGCTGGTCCTGCTGGTCTGCCTGGCCCCTGCGATCGCGGGGGCCGACCCGGGCTGGGCGTCGCTGCCCGGCGGGGAGTTCCGCTCGGTGCTGCTCTACGAGGACACCGGCGGCGTCGTGAACGTGGCCCCGTTCGACCTGCAGCGCTTGCCCGTCACCAACGCCCAGTACCTGGCGTTCGTGAAGCAGCATCCGCAGTGGCAACGAGGCCGCGCGCCGACGGTGTTCGCCGAACCGCGCTACCTGGAGCTTTGGCGCGGGCCGCTGGATCCGGGGCCCAAAGCCACGCCGGCCCAACCGGTGGTGCAGGTGAGCTGGTTCGCCGCGAAGGCCTATTGCGAAACGCAGGGCGCGCGGCTGCCCACCTGGTCGGAGTGGGAGTACGCCGCGGCGGCCGACGCCACCCGCACCGACGCCCGCAGCGACCCGGCCTGGCGCGAACGCATCCTGGCCTGGTATTCGGTGCCTTCGGGCAGTGCGCTGCCGGAGGTGGGCCGCTCGCCCGCCGACTTGCATGGCGTGAAGGACCTGCACGGCCTGGTCTGGGAATGGGTGGAAGACCACTCGGCCATGCTGGTGTCTGGCGACAACCGCGACCAGGGCGACCCGGAGCTGCTGCGCTTCTGCGGCGCCGGCGCCCTGTCCATGGATGATCGCGAGAACTACGCCGTGTTGATGCGCGTGGCGATGCTTTCGGCGCTGGAAGCCGACGACACCACCCGCAACCTCGGGTTCCGCTGCGCGCGCGACCCGCAACCCTCGAAGGGGAAAACACCATGACTTCGCTGGCCGTTCGCCTGCTGACGATCCTGCTGCTGGCCGTGCCCTTGCCCGGTCATGCCGCCACCGCCCTGCCGGGGGATTCGGTGTACCTGCTCGATGCACAATTCAGCGACCAGGCCGGCAAGGCCTTCACGCTGGCCGACCGGCGCGGCAAGCCGCAGCTGGTGTCGATGTTCTACACGTCCTGCCGCTACGTCTGCCCGCTGATCGTGGACAGCGCCAAAGGTGTTGAACACGCCCTGTCGCCGGTCGAACGCAACCGGCTGGGCGTGCTGCTGATCAGCATGGACCCGGCGCGCGACGATACCGCGGCGCTGGCCTCGGTGGCCCGCAAGCGCAAGCTCGATCCCGCACGCTGGACGCTGGCCCGCACCGAGGCGGCCAGCGTGCGCAGCGTCGCGGCCCTGCTGGGCGTGCGCTACCGGGCGCTGGCCGACGGCGAGTTCAACCACACCAGTGCGCTGGTGCTGCTCGATGCCGAGGGCCGCGTCGTGGCCCGCACCGAACGCCTGGGCTCGGTGCCCGACCCGGTGTTCCTGGCCGCTGTGAAGGCGGCGCTGGCCGGCAGCCCCGGCCAATAGGCCAGGCCCTCAGCGGGCGCGGGCCAACATCATCGCGTCGGCGTACTCATAGGACTGCTTGGCCATGCCGTCCATGTCGGCACGGGGCACGCCGGCCAGCTTGGGGCCGGCGATCAAGGCCGCCAGCGCATGGGCGGCGAACATGTCCCGCGTGGCGGTGGCATCGGCGGCGGAGAGGACTTCGAACTTCGCATTGTCGTTCATGGGGGCATCCGTTGGTTGGCTGGGGAGCGGCAAGCACACGTTAGCTTGAGGGAGCGCAGGGGCGCGTGACAATGCCCGCGGAACGGGCCGGGAGCGCTACCGCACATACGGCACCGGGCGCCGCAGGCAGAGTTGACGGTGGTCACGCGGGCCAGCTTTGGCATGGCCGGCGCAAAATGCAATTGACATGGGTCAAGTGGCAAGCGCGGCTGGCTGGCCATACTTGGCGGCAAGCAACCAGGGGCGCTCAGATGACGCTGGACAACAAGACGGAAACCTACAACGACAAGGTCGTGCTGCAATTCGCAGTGATGACCGTGGCCTGGGGCGTGGTAGGCATGCTGGTGGGGGTGTTCATCGCCGCCCAGCTGTACTGGCCCTCCCTGAACTTCGACACCCCCTGGCTCAGCTTCGGCCGCCTGCGGCCCCTGCACACCAACGCCGTCATCTTCGCCTTCGGCGGCTGCGCGCTGATGTCCACCAGCCTGTACGTGGTGCAGCGCACCTGCCACGTGCGGCTGGTGTTCGACAAGCTGGCGGCCTTCGTCTTCTGGGGCTGGCAGGCGGTAATCGTGGCCGCGGCCATCTCGCTGCCGCTGGGCTACACCCAGGGCAAGGAATACGCCGAGCTGGCCTGGCCGATCGACATCCTGATCACCGTGGTGTGGGTCGCCTACGGCGTGATCTTCTTCGGCACCATCATGAAGCGCCGGGTGAAGCACATCTTCGTGGCAAACTGGTTCTACGGCGCCTTCATCATCGCCGTGGCCCTGCTGCACATCATCAACTCGCTGGCCATCCCCGCCGGCATGATGCACAGCTACCCGATCTACTCGGGCGCCGTGGATGCAATGGTGCAGTGGTGGTACGGCCACAACGCGGTCGGTTTCTTCCTGACCGCCGGATTCCTGGGCATGATGTATTACTTCGTGCCGCGCCGCGCCAACCGGCCCATCTATTCCTATCGCCTGTCGATCGTGCACTTCTGGGCGCTGATCGCCATCTACATGTGGGCCGGCCCGCACCACCTGCACTACACCGCCCTGCCCGACTGGGTGCAGTCGGTGGGCATGGTGTTCTCGCTGATCCTGCTGGCGCCCTCGTGGGGCGGCGCGATCAACGGCGTGATGACGCTCTCGGGCGCCTGGCACAAGCTGCGCACCGATCCGATCATCAAGTTCATGATCGTCGCCATCTCGTTCTACATGATGAGCACGTTCGAAGGTCCGATGATGTCCATCAAGACCGTCAACGCGCTAAGCCACTACACCGACTGGACCATCGGCCACGTGCACTCCGGCGCGCTGGGCTGGGTGGCCATGATCTCCATCGGCTCGATCTACATGGTGATCCCGCGCTGCCTGGGCCTGAAGGACATGGCGTCCATGAAGCTGATCGACCTGCACTTCTGGGTGCACACCATCGGCGTGGTGCTGTATGCCGCCTCGATGTGGGTCGCCGGCATCGGCCAGGGCCTGATGGCCCGCGCCAGCAACGCCGACGGCACGCTGACCTACGCCTTCGCCGAGATCGTCAAGTTCAACTATCCCTACTACCTGATCCGCTTCCTGGGCGGCGTGCTGGTGATCGTGGGCATGGTGTTGATGGTGATCAACGTGGTGCGCACGTTCCAGCAGGCCAAGGGCCTGGTGGATACGCCGGTCCTTATCCCGCCGCCGGCCGCCGCCGCCAGCCACGCCTGAGGACACAGACATGAGCCACGAGAAAATCGAAACCAACATCGGCTGGATGGCGCTGCTGATCGCGGTGGTCATCTCCTTCGGCGGCCTGGCCGAGATCGTCCCGCTGATGTACCAGGCCGAGACGGTGAAGCCGCTACCCGGCGTGAAGCCCTACCCGGCGCTGCAGCTGGCGGGACGCGACATCTACATCCGCGAAGGCTGCTACAACTGCCACTCGCAGATGGTGCGCACCCTGCGCCACGAAACCGAGCGCTACGGCCACTACTCCCTGGCCGGCGAGTCGGTCTACGACCGGCCGTTCCAGTGGGGCAGCAAGCGCACCGGTCCCGACCTGGCGCGCATCGGCGGCCGCTACTCCGACGACTGGCACCGCGCTCACCTCAACAACCCGCGCGACGTAGTGCCGGTGTCGAACATGCCCGGCTATCCGTGGCTGGATGAGAACGACATCAACCCGTCGGCGCTGGCGCGCAACATGCGCGCCCTGCAGACGCTCGGCGACCCTTACTCGGACGAAGAGATCGCAGGCGCCGCCGCCGCCGTGGCCGGCAAGACCGAACTCGACGCGCTCATCGCCTATCTGCAGGCGCTGGGCAAGAACGCACCGAAGGGGTGACGACATGAGCACCGGCATTTTCACCGTCACAGCACTCGTCGCCTTCATCGCCGGCGTTGCCTGGGCCTACAGCAAGCGCCGCAAGCCCGACTTCGACGCCGCCGCCCGCATTCCCCTTGAAGACCAGAGCGAGAACAACCCATGACCACCGGCTGGTCCCTCTACGTCATCTTCCTGGTGGTCCTGAACATCGCGGCCACGACCTGGCTGCTGTGGTGGACCGCGCGCAAGCGCAAGTCCGACGGCAACACCACCGAAACCACCGGCCATGTCTGGGACGGTGACCTCACCGAATACAACAAGCCGCTGCCCAAGTGGTGGATCATCCTGTTCTACCTGACGATCTTCTACTCGATCGGCTACCTGGTGTGGTACCCGGGCCTGGGCAACTTCGCCGGCACCTCGGGCTGGACTTCGGCCAAGGAACATGACGCCGAGAAGGCCGACGCCGACGCCCGCCTCGCTCAGGCCTATGGCAGGTTCGACGGCATGTCGGTCGACCAGATCGCCAAGGACCCGGACGCGCTGGCCTTCGGTTCGCGGCTGTTCGCCAACCATTGCGCCATGTGCCACGGTTCGGACGCGCGCGGTGCGAAGGGCTTCCCCAACCTCGTCGACAACGACTGGCAGTGGGGCGGGTCGCCCGAAGAGATGCTGACCACCGTGCTGCACGGTCGCCAGGCGGCGATGCCGCCGCTCGAGGCGGTTCTGGGGGGCAGCATCGGCGTCACCGAGGTGTCGGCCTACGTGCAGAGCCTGTCGGGCATGAAGACCGACCCGGCCCTGGCCGCGGCGGGCAAGGCGCGGTTCACCGTCTGCGCCGCCTGCCATGGCCCGGACGGCAAGGGCAACACGGCCTTGGGCGCGCCAAACCTCACCGACGACATCTGGCTGTACGCCAGCGACTTCGACAGCATCGGCACCGGCATCCGGATGGGCCGCAACGGCATGATGCCGGCGCATCAGCCGATCATCGGCGAGCTGCGCACCCGCATCGCCGTGGCCTACGTCTGGTCGCTGTCGCACGGCGAGACCGCCGCGGCGGCACCGGCGCCGTGAGGGTCGAGGCCGACTCGCGCTTCGACCATCCGCCGCGCCCGATGGCGCAGCGGCTGGGCGCGATCCTCTGGCCGAGCTTCTTCGCGGCGGGCGTGGCGACGATGGTGTTCTTCGCCTTCGTCGACCCGCTGATGCTGCGCGACCTCACCTTCCCGGAATTCGAGATCAGCCGGGAGGCGGGCTACACGATCGGGTTCTTCATGTTCTGGGCCTGCACGGCCAGCAGCAGCCTGTTCACCTGGATACTCCTGCGTCCCGCGAGTCGCTTCAACAAGCCGCTGGCGAAGGACTGACCGGTCATGGCAGGCAAGATCCCGGTTGAGCTTCTCGACGAAGAGGTTGGCCTCTACGTTTCCGAACGCAAGGTCTACCCGCGCGAGCAGGACGGTCGTTTCCAGCGCCTGCGCAAGGCGGCCGTCATCTGGCTGCTGGGCATGTACTACGGCTTTGCCTGGCTGCAGTGGGACGATCGCCAGGCGGTGCTGTTCGACCTGCCGGCCCGCAAGTTCTACGTGTTCGGCCTGAGCTTCTGGCCCCAGGACTTCTTCTACCTGGCCCTGCTGCTGATCATGGCCGGCCTGACGCTGTTCTTCTTCACCGCGCTGGCCGGGCGCCTTTGGTGCGGCTACGCCTGCCCGCAGACGGTGTGGACGGAAGTCTTCATCTGGATGGAGCGCTGGACCGAGGGCGACCGCAACAAGCGCATGAAGCTCGACGCCGCCCCGTGGAGCCGCGACAAGGTGCTGCGCAAGGGCTCCAAACACTTCCTTTGGCTGGTGTTCGCGCTGTGGACGGGCTTCACCT
Source organism: Lysobacteraceae bacterium (assembly GCA_003241895.1). Lineage (GTDB taxonomy): Bacteria > Pseudomonadota > Gammaproteobacteria > Xanthomonadales > Xanthomonadaceae > Arenimonas. The sequence goes on along the minus strand of QBLY01000005.1, from coordinate 40,813 downwards.
TCGTCGGCTACTTCACGCCCATCCGCGACCTGGGCGCGCGCCTGTCGCCTTTCGAATGGGGCGGCTGGGAAGTGTTCTGGGTGCTGTTCTATTCGCTGGCCACCTGGGGCAACGCCGGCGTACTGCGTGAACAGGTGTGCAAGTACATGTGCCCCTACGCGCGCTTCCAGAGCGCCATGTTCGACCGCAACACCCTGATCATTGCCTACGACCCGATGCGCGGCGAACCGCGCGGCGCGCGCAGGAAGAACCAGCTTTCCAGCGTGCTCGAGCGCGCCCGCGGCCTGCTGGGCATGGACGTGGCCACCAGTTCGGTGGTGCACGCCGCGCAGCACCGCAGCGCCGCCGACCTGAAGATGGGCGCGCGCGCCACCACCGGCCTGGTGGTGGACGTGCAGAGCGGCCTGCCGCCGCCGCCCGTGGTGAACGTGCCCGAGGACCTGGGCGACTGCATCGACTGCACGATGTGCGTGCAGGTGTGCCCGACCGGCATCGACATCCGCAACGGCCTGCAGTACGAGTGCATCGCCTGCGGCGCCTGCGTGGACGCCTGTGATTCGGTGATGGACAAGATGGGCTACCCGCGCGGGCTGATCCGCAACACCACCCAGAACGCGCTCGACGGCGAGCCTTCGAAGATCCTGCGGCCGCGCATCCTGGTCTATGGCACCCTGCTGCTGTGCCTGTTCCTGGGTTCGGCGCTGGGCATCGCCACCCGCACCCCGCTGCTGGTGGACGCCACCCGCGACCGCAACGCGCTGTACCGGCTGGCCCAGGACGGCAGCGTCGAGAATGCCTACATGCTGCGCATCGTCAACAAGGACATGAAGCCGCACGTCTACACCATCGCCGTGGTCGGCCCGCCGGGCGTCACCCTGGTGGAGGCCGGTGCCACCCACGCGGCCGACGCCGAGCAGGTGCTCACGGTTGGCGTTACGCTGGCCGCACCCGCCGGCCTGGCCAAGGGCCGCATGGATGTAAGCTTCGTGGTAACCAGCGAAGACGGCAATATCAAGGTAGAAGAGGAGACGCGGTTCTTCGGACCGCTGTGATGACGCAGGAAAAACCCCAAGGGCAATGGCGCCGCAACCCGGTGGCCTGGCTGATGATCCTGATTCCCGCCGCTACCGTGGTGGCCGGTTTCTGGACCCTGTGGCTGGCGGCCAGCGAAAGCGGCGTGGACAGCAACCCCGACATCGTGCGCCGCACCGCGCAGATCCAGGTCACCTCGCTGGAACCGGACGAGAACGCCTCGCGACTGGGACTGCGGGGCCGCGTGATCATCGAAGCCGGATCGGTGCTGGTGGAAGTGACGCCGTCCGCGGGCACCATCGCTCCGCAGCTGCAGCTGGTGCATCCGATCGAAGACAGCCTCGACCGCGCCGTCAACCTCGTGCCCGATCCGCGCGGCTGGCGCGGGGCCGTGACGCTGGGGGGCGAACAGGCCTGGCACCTGCGCGTGGTGGCCGCCGACGCCAGCTGGCGCGTGGTCGGCCGCTATTACCCCGGCGACACCGAAGTGCAGCTGGAGCCCGCGGTTTCCAGCCAATGAACGCAGGGCCCGGCGCGGCCTGCTTCCACTGTGGCGACGCCCTGCCCGACTCGCCGCCGACGTTCACCCTCGATGGCGTCACCCACCCCGTGTGCTGCCACGGCTGCGGCGCGGCCGCGCAGTGGATCCGCGATGCCGGCCTGGGCGACTACTACCGCCTGCGCTCCGACGGCGACGGTGCCCGCGTGGCCGCCGACGCCGGCGATTTCCTGAGCTGGGACCGCGCCGACATCCAGTCCGGCCACGTGGTGTCCACCCCGCAGGGCAACGAGATCACCGTGGTGGTGGAAGGCATGCACTGCGCGGCCTGCGCCTGGCTGATAGACCGCGCGCTGCTGCGCGAACCGGGCGTGCTGGACGTGGGCGCCAACGCCGTCACCGGCCGCGTGCGCCTGGGCTGGGACCCGGCGCGCACCCCGCTTTCACCGCTGCTGGTGCGGCTGGCCGCGCTGGGCTACCGGCCGCACCTGGCGCAGGGCGAGGCCGCCGAGCGCGAGCGCCGCCGCGAGCGCAACCGCATGATCGCCCGCCTGGGCGTGGCGGCACTGGGCGCCACCCAGGCCATGATGTTCGCCGAAGCGCTGTACCTCGACACCGCCCGCGAGATGTCGGTGCCCACCCGCGATTTCTTCCGCTGGATCACCTTCCTGGTGTCCACGCCGGTGGTGTTCTTCTCCGGCTGGCCGTTCATCGCGGGCATGGTGAACGAACTGCGGCACCGGCGGCCGGCGATGGACACGCTGGTGGCCAGCTCGGTGCTGCTGGCCTATTTCGCCAGCCTGGTGGAAACCGTGCGCGGCGGCACCCACGTGTGGTTCGACGCGGCGGTGATGTTCGTGCTGTTCCTGCTGGCCGCGCGCTTCCTGGAACAGATGGCGCGGCGCCAGGCCAGCGCGCGCCTGGACACGCTGGCGCGGGCACAGCCGGCGCTGGCGTGGCGCATCACCGCCGACGGCCGCGAACAGGTGCCGGTGGCGGCGCTGGCGGCGGCCGACCTGGTGGAAGTGGGCGCCGGTGACGTGGTGCCGGCCGACGGCGAACTGCTCGACGCGGCCGCCTCGTTCGACGAATCCCTGCTCACCGGCGAATCCGAACCGGTGACCCGCCTGCCCGGCGACGCGCTGTATGCCGGCAGCGTCTGCCGCGAGTCGGTCGCACGCCTGCGCGTGCAGCGCATCGGCAGCGACACCCGGCTGTCGCAGCTCACCCGCGCGGTGGAAAAGGCCCAGGCCCAGCGCCCGCGCGTGGCGCGACTGGCCGACGCGGTGGCCACGCGTTTCGTCACCGCGCTGTTCGTGGCGGCCGTGCTGGTGTTCATCGCCTGGTGGCAGGTGCAGCCCGAGCGCGCATTCGAAGTGGCGCTGGCGGTGCTGGTGGTCAGCTGCCCCTGCGCACTGTCGCTGGCGGTGCCCGCGGCACTGGCGACGGCCCACGGCGCGCTGGCGCGCATGGGCGTGCTGGCGCTGGGGGCCGACGCGCTGGAATCACTGGCCAAGGCCGACACCGTGCTGCTGGACAAGACCGGCACCCTGACCCTGGGCCGACCCCAGCTGGTGGACGCGCGCGCGATCGACGGCGGCGACGTGACGCCCTGGCTGGACGTGGCCGCGGCGCTGGAACAGGGCGCCGGCCATCCGATCGCGGCCGCGTTCGCGCGCACCGGCCTGCGGTCCGCCGAACGCGTGCGCGCCTACCCCGGCGAAGGCGTGGCCGGAGAAGTGGACGGCCGCGCCTGGCGACTGGGCCGCGCCGGCTTCGCCATGCAGGGCCCGGACGATGGCGCGCTGTGGCTGGGCGACGGCACCCGGGGCGTGGCGCGATTCACCGTGGCCGACACCGTGCGGCCGGACGCCGCTCAGGCGGTGGCCGCGCTTCGCGCGCTGGGCCTGGCGCCGCGCATCCTCAGCGGCGACGGCGCCGATGCCGTGGCCGCGGTGGCGGCCGCCGTGGGCGTGGCGCAGTTCCAGGCGCGCCAGACGCCAGAAGAAAAACTGGCCGCCGTGCGCTCACTGCAGGCGCAGGGCCATCGCGTGCTGATGCTGGGCGACGGCATCAACGACGCGCCGGTGCTGGCCGGCGCCGACGTGTCGATGGCCATGGCCGACGGCGCGCCGCTGGCGCACCGCTCGGCCGACCTGGTGCTCACCGGGAAATCGCTGATGCGCGTTCCGCAGGCGGTGGCGCTGGCCCGGCGCAGCCAGCGCATCATCCGACAGAACCTGGCCTGGGCCCTGGTTTACAATCTGGTGGCGCTGCCGTTCGCCGCGATGGGCTGGGTGACCCCGGGCCTGGCGGCGCTGGGCATGGCCGCCTCGTCGCTGGTGGTCACCGCCAATGCCCTGCGCCTGGGCCGCATCCAAGGACATACCGCATGAACATCCTGCTGGCCCTGATCCCGGTGTCGCTGGCGCTGCTGGTGCTGGCCATCCTGGCCTTCCTCTGGGCGGTGAAGCGCGGCCAGTTCGACGACCTCGACACCCCCTCGCTGGACATCCTGGGCGACGACGAGCGCCCGGCGCCGGCGCCGGAAAAGCGCGACGGCGACTGATGCCGATCGACCTGCTGACGCTGGGCGCGGCCCTGCTCACGGGCCTGCTGGGCGGCCTGCACTGCGCGGCCATGTGCGGTGGCATCGCCACCGGGCTGTCGGCCACGGCGGCGCGCCCCGGGCTGGGTTCGGCGTTCGCGCTCAACGGCGGCCGCGTGCTGGGCTATACGCTGGCGGGCGTGATCGTCGGCGCGTTCGGCGGCGGGCTGCTGGCGCTGGCGCGCTCGGACGGTCTGGCGACCGGCCTGCGGGTGGCGATGGGCGCGGTGCTGGTGCTGGCGGCGATCCGCATCCTCTGGCCAACGCAGCTGGGCTTCCTGGCGCGCGGGGCCGCCGGCTTCTGGCGCCTCATCCGGCCGCTGCAGGCGCGGGTGGTGCCGGCCTCCGGGCCGCTGCGGCCTTGGGTGCTGGGGCTGTTCTGGGGCTGGCTGCCCTGCGGGCTGTCCACCACGGTGCTGGCGGCCGCGTGGCTCGAAGCCAGCGCGCTGCACGGCGGCCTGCTGATGCTGGCCTTCGGGCTGGGCACGATGGCCACGATGGTGCCGCTGACCTGGAGCGGCGCGCGGCTGGCGGGCCTGGCCCGACACCGCGGTTGGCGACTGGGCGGCGCCAGCCTGATCGCGCTGGCGGGGGTGCTGACGATGGTGGGCCCGTGGCTGTCGCACCAGCCAGCGGTGCACGCCGCGCTGGTGGCCTTGGGCTGCCGTTCGCTCTAGCCGCGGCGCGTGATGCCCGGCGCGATCTTCGCCGGGCCGTGCACGATCGCGTCCAGGCGCGCCGCGTCGAGCACGGTCACCTGCCTGCCGCGCACGGCGATCACGCCGTCGTCCTGCATCTTGGTCAGCGTGCGGCTGACCGTTTCGATCACCATGCCCAGGAAGCTGGCGATGTCCTCGCGGCTCATCGGCAGCACGAACATTTCGCCCGAGCGACCCAGCAGCCGGTAGCGCTCGGAAAAACCATGCAGGAACAGCGCCACGCGTTCGGCCGCCTGGCGCCGGCCCAGCATCTCCATGTGCGACTGGTCGCGGTTGATGCCTTGGCCGATGATGCGCAGCAGCTGGTGCTGCAGGCCCGGCAGCTTGGCGCAGATGCTTTCCAGCTGCACCAGCGGCACTTCGCAGACCGTGGCGCGGGTGAGGGCCTCGGCGTCGCAGGCGTGGTGGCCGCTGCCCAACGCGTCCAGGCCCATCAGCTCGCCGGGCAGGTGGAAGCCGATGACCTGCGCTTCGCCGTCCTCGCTGGTGGCGATGGTCTTGAACGCACCTTCGCGCGCGACGTAAAGCGAACTGAGCGACTGGCCCGCGCGGAACAGGCTTTCGCCCGGCTCCAGCGGGCGGCGGTTGCGCACGATGTCGTCCAACTGCTCCAAATCGCTGCCGCCGATGGCCGCCGGCAGGCACAGCACCTGCAGCGAGCACTGCGCGCAGCTGTGCCGCAGCTTCTCCAGGTCGACCACGCCGGCGCTCATGGCGGGCTCACTCCGCGGTCCAGCGCTTGAGCCAGGCGTTCACCGTGTCGTGCCACAGCACGCTGTTGTGCGGCTTGAGGATCCAGTGGTTCTCGTCCGGGAAGTACAGCAGCTGGCTCTCGACGCCCTGGCGCTGGGCGGCGCTGAAGCTGGCCAGCCCCTGTTCCACCAGCACGCGGTAGTCGAGCTGGCCGTGGATGACCAGCAGCGGGGACTTCCACTTGCCGACATGGTTGATCGGGTTGAACTTCTCGTAGTTCTCCGGCACCTGCACCGGCGTGCCGCCGTTCTCCCATTCGCTGAACCACAGCTCTTCGGTGTTGGTGCCCATGATGCGGGTGTCGAACACGCCCGCGTGGTTCACCAGGCACTTGAAGCCATCGGGCCAGTTGCCGGCGATCCAGGCCACCATGTAGCCGCCGTAGCTGCCGCCCAGCGCGCAGGCGCGGTCACCGTCGAGGAACGAATACTGTTCCTGCGCCGCCGCGAAGCCCTTCTGCAGGTCTTCGAGCGGCTTGCCGCCCCAGTCCTGCGAGATCGAATCGGTGAAGGCCTGGCCGTAGCCGGTGGAGCCGTGGAAGTCGATCATCACCACCGCGAAGCCGGCGCCGGCATAGGTCTGCGGATTCCAGCGGTAGTGGAAGTTGTCGCCGAAACTGCCCTGCGGGCCACCGTGGATCAGGAAGGCGACCGGATAGGTCTTGCCTTCCTCGTAGCCGACCGGCTTCACCACGTAGCCGTAAACGGTCTCGTTGTTCCAGCCCTTGAAGCTGAACTGTTCGTAGTCGCCGAAAGCCAACTCGGACATGGCCTTGATGTTGGCCTCGGTGACCTGGCGCGCACCGCCGCCGTCGGCGCGCGCGACGAAGGCCTGGGCGGGGGAACCGAGCGAGTCGCGTGTAAACGCCAGCGTGTCGCCCACCAGGTCGAATCCGCCGATGGTGCCGCCCGGCACCACCTTGGTGGCCTTGCCGCTGGCGATGTCCACCTTGAACAGCGGCAGGGTGCCGATGTCGGCTGCGGTGGTGTAGATGGACTTGCCGTCGGCCGACAGGGTGATGCCGTCGGCGGAGCGGTCCCAGCCCGGGGCGATTTCACGCGTCTGGCCGGTGCCCAGGTCCATCGCCATCAGCGCCAGGCGGTCGGCCTCGAAGCCGGCGCGCTTCATCGCGCGGTAGTAGAGCGTCTTGCCGTTGGCGCTGAACGCCGGGCCGGTATCCATGGCCGGGTTGGCGGCGGTGAGGTTGCGCGGCGCCATGCGCGCGCTGACGAAGCCCTGGTAGAGATCGAAATTGGTGGACCAGGCCTCTTCGCGGCCGGCCACGCGCACGCTGAACACCAGCGACTGGCCATCCGGTGCCCAGGCGTATTCGCTGGCGTCGCCGAAGGGCTTGGACGGCACGTCGCCGTCGATGCCGGCGCTGATACGCACGGGCTCGCCCGCGGCAAGGCCGTCGGCGCCGAAGCGGGCGACGTAGAGTTGGTTGCGGCGGCCATCGGCCCAGGTGTCCCAGTGGCGCACGAACAGCTTGCTGTAAAGCCTGCCGGTGGCCTTGTTGGCGGCCGTGGCGTCGAGCCGGGCTTTGGTGCAGGCCAGGTCGGCGCAATCAATGAACACCTCGAAGCTGACCGCCACCGACTTGCCGTCGGGCGAGAGTTTGTAGCTGCCCAAGTCCAGCGGATAGTTCGTTACCTGCACTGCATCGCCGCCGGCGACGGCCTGCTTCCACAGCTGCTGGGAGCCGGACTTGGCGCTCAGGAAGTACAGCGACGCACCGTCGGGCGAGAACGCCGGGGTGTTGACGTTGAAACCCTCGGCGGTGAAGCGCAGCGGCGGCGCCACGTCGCGCGCGAACAGGTCCTCGATCCACAGGCCGGTGGTGGCCTTGTTGGCTTCGTAGTCGGCTTCGCGCACCGCCACCACCAGCTTGCGGGCGTTGGGCGAAAGCGTGGGCGACGACACCCGGTCCAGGGTCACCAGGTCGCGGGCGTCGAAGGGCTTGGGGGCCGCGAAGGCCGCCGTGGACAGGGCGGGAAGCAGCAGGGCGAACAGGACGGGGCGCAGACGGGTCATGACGGGCACCTAGGGAAGCCAATCGCCATGGTAGGCACCCAGAGGCCCGGGTGCAAAGACTGGCGCCCGGCACGGGTGGCTATACTCGGCCGACACTTGGCTGGAGCACCCCGTGAGCACATCCCTCAGCGCTGTTCCCGAGGATTTCCTCGGCCACCCGAAAGGGCTGTTCGTCTGCTTCTTCACCGAGATGTGGGAGCGCTTTTCCTTCTACGGCATGAAGGCACTGCTGCTGCTTTACATCCTCAAGTACCACCTGTTCACCGACGATGCCGGCTATGACCTGCTGGGCGCCTACGGCGGCCTGGTGTATGCGGTGCCGGTGATCGGCGGCCTGCTGGCCGACCGCTACCTGGGCATGCGCAAGGCCGTGGTGCTGGGCGGCGTGCTGCTGGTGCTGGGCCACCTGGGCATGGCCTTCGAGGGCGAGCAGGCGCGCCTGGTGGACGGCGTGGTGGTGCGCGACGAAGCCGCCCTGCAGGTGTTCTACCTGTCGCTGGCGCTGATCATCATGGGCGTGGGCTTCCTCAAGCCCAACATCTCCACCATCGTCGGGCGCCTGTATCCGCGCAACGATCCGCGCCTGGATTCGGGCTTCACCCTGTTCTATGCCGGCATCAACGTCGGCGCGATGTTCGCCAGCCTGGTGTGCGCCTTCCTGGGCGAGACCTACGGCTGGAAGTACGGCTTCGGCGCGGCCGGCATCGGCATGGTCGCCGGCCTGGTGATGTTCCTGTGGGGCCAGAAGTACCTGCACGGCCACGCCGAACCCAACGACCCGGCGAAGCTGCGCGAGAAGGTCGGCCCGATCAGCCGTGAATGGTTGATCTACCTGGGCAGCCTGGGCGGCGTGCTGGTGGTGTGGCAGCTGATCCAGCGCACCTGGACGGTGCATGGCGCGATGCACCTGATCGCGATTGCGTTCACCAGCTGGTTCATCTGGTTCCTGGTGAAGAAGTGCAGCAAGGTCGAGCGCGAGCAGATGGTGGCGCTGGTGCTGCTGATCTTCGGCGTGCTGATCTTCTTCGCACTCTACGAGCAGACCTATGGCTCGTGGGTGACGTTCACCGACCGGATGCTGACCAAGGACCTGTTCGGCATGGCGGGGGGCAGCTATACGCCCACCGTGCCCTGGGCGATCTACTCGCTGGGCCTGAGCCCGGTGCTGATGATCGGTGCGCTGATGGCCAGCGACCGCGGCCGGGGCCGCCTGGCCAAGGGCCTGGTGGCCGCGATGGTCGCCGGGCTGGTGGTCGCCATCACCCACGACGTGGTGCTGGTGCCGCAGACGGCCGGCTCGCTGACCTTCCTTGGCGCGTTCTTCATCGTGCTGCTGTCGCCGGTGTTCGCCTGGCTGTGGCCGTGGCTGGAGAAGCGCGGCCTCAATCCCAGCAAGCCGGCCAAGATGGCCATCGGCCTGATCACCGCCGGCCTGGCGTTCATCCCGCTGATGATGGCCGCGCAGGAAGCGTCCGGCGGCGCGATGGCCAGCGTGTGGTGGCTGGTGCTGGCCTACTTCATCCTTGAGATCGGCGAGATGTGCCTGTCACCGATCGGGCTGTCGGCCGTCACCCAGCTGTCCATCCCGCGCGTGGTGGGCCTGATGATGGGCGCCTTCTGGCTGGCCACGGCCTACTCGGAAGTGCTGGCCGCGCAGTTCGGCAAGCTGGCCTCGCTGGACATCCCCGAGGACGGCGTGATCGACATGGCGGTGGCCGGCGCCAAGTACGGCGGGCTGTTCGAGATGATGCTGTGGATCGGCGTCGGCTCGGGCCTCGCCTTCCTGGTGATCACGCCGCTGGTGCGGCGCTGGATGAACGGCATCAAGTAAGCCGGGTTCGCGCAGCAAAAAAAACGGCGCCCTGGGGCGCCGTTTTTACTTGGTTGGCGAAGCGGGCGTCAGTGCGACGCGCCGGACGCCTTTTCCGTTTCCGGGTTGCCCGCTTCCACGCTGCCGCCGATGTGGCGGCCAAAGAAGGCGAGCATCTGGGTGTACAGGTTCACGTTGTTCTCGAGCTCGTAGAAGCCATGGCCTTCGCCCGAAGCGATGATCATGCCCTCGGGCTTGTTGCCTGCCTGCTCCAGCGCCGCGAACATCTTCTCGGTGTGCTCGGGCGGGCAGCGCGCGTCGCGGGCGCCGGCCGCCATGAACACCGGGACGGTGATCTTGTCGACGTGGTTGATCGGCGACATCGCGTCCTGTTCGGCGCGGGTGGCGCCGAAGGCGCGCTGCAGGTAGCGGATGCCGTCGTTGCGGTCGCCCGTGTCGCTGAGCTTGAACTGGATCTGGGCGTCGTACACGCCCACGTAGCCGAACGCGCACTTGAACAGGTCCTGGTCGCGCGCCGGGGCCATCATGGCCGCGTAGCCGCCGAAGCTGGCGCCGTAGATGCAGATCCGCTCCTTGTCGGCCACGCCGTCAGAAATGGCCCACTTCGTGGCGTCGATGATGTCGTTCATGATGCCCGTGGCCCACTGGCCATAGGCCATGTCCTGGAAGGCCTTGCCGAAGCCGCCCGAGCCGCGGAAGTTCACCTGCAGCACCGCGTAGCCGCGGCTGGCGAACAGCTGTGTTTCCGGGCTGTAGCGCCAGCGGTCGCGCGGGCCCATCGGGCCACCGTGCGGGTTGACGATCATCGGCAGGTTCTTGCCGTTCGAGCCGGCCGGGAGGGTGAGGTAGCCGTGGATCTTCAGGCCGTCGCGCGAGGTGAACGAGAACGAGCGGATGCTGGCGGACTTCGCCGTGTCCACCCACTCGCGGCCCTTGAGCAGGAAGCGGGCCTTGCCGGTGTCGCGGTCGTAGAGGAACAACTCGCCCGGGTTCTTGTCGCTGTAGGTGGACACGATGACCTGCTTGCCGTCGCGGGTGGAGCTGGCGAAGTTGACCACCTGGCCCGGGAAGGCGCCGGCCAGTGAGGCATACAGCTCGCTGTCGGGATGGTCCTCGTTCACCAGGGTGACGCGCGGCGCGCCGGCTTCGGTCATCACCGCCAGCACCGTGTCGTCGGTGGGCGAACTGACCCAGTCCGACACCTCGGTCACGTTGTCCTGGAAGAGCTTTTTGAACTCGCCCGTGGCGCGATCCACGGTACCAAACGCGGCCGGGACCTTGCGGTCATCCTGCAGCGCATAAATGGTGCCGTCGTCGGACGTGCCAATCACGCTGATGTCCTTGCCGCCGCCGGCCGACTTGTTGAGCAGCTTCCAGCTGCCGTCGGCTTCGCGACGGTACAGCTCGGTGACGGTGTCGTACTCACCCTGGTCGTTCTTGCTGTCGAAGCACAGGGCGAAGCGTGTTTCCTTCTTCTCGTCCAGCGTGAGGCTGCAGTTCTCGCGCGGCGCGCGCACCAGCGACTTGCGGGCGCCGGTGAAGGTGTCCACCTGCACCATCTCGGTGCCGGCACCGTCCTTGGATCGCGGGTAGTTCACTTCCATCAGCACGTAGCGCGGATCCTCGTCCATCGCGTCGGCCATCGAGAAGAACTCATTGCCCACGGTCTTGCTGCGCTCGGCGGCGGAGCGGGTGCCGCGGAAAATAAGCGGGCGGGCCTGGCTGCCATCGGCGTTCACGGCGTACCACTCACCGGTATTGCGCGGGGCCGCGAAGCCGCCGTACTTGCGCGTGGCGCTGAACATCACGCGGTCGTCGCCCACCCAGCGGAAGCTGCCCACGCTCTTCTTGTCGGGCAGTTGGTTGACCTTGAGCACGCTCAGGTCCGACATCCTCATGATGGTCAGGATGTCCTGTTCGCCGCGGTCGACGATGAGGCCCAGGTACTTTCCATCAGGCGATATCTGGGCGTTGGTGTAGGCCGAAGGACGGAAGAAGTCCTGGATCGGCGGCAGGTCGGCGGCCAGGCTGGTACCGGCGGTCAGGCCGATCAAGACGATTGCGGTTTTCATTTTTCTCCCCGGGGGTTTCTTGTCCTGCCGCCATGGGCATCGCTCCGGCGGGACGCCGGGCGGGGATGGCTGCAGCCGACGGCGCGTATGGTCGCGCCTGCCGGAATCTGGAGATTAGGGGCCGCGCGACAGCGCCGCAAGGGTATCGAGGGTTTCGTCGAGGCCTTCACGCCAGTCACCTATGTGAAGGCCGAAGTCCCGCTGGAAGCGTGCCGTATCCAGGCGCGAATAGGCCGGGCGCCTGGCCGGCGTCGGGTACTGGGCGCTGCTGATCGCCTCCAGGCTCGGAGCCCGCGGCAGCAGGCCGCGCTCGACGGCGCCCTGGAAGATGGCCTGGGCAAAGCCGTGCCAGCTGGTTTCACCGTCGGCCGAAAGATGCCAGGTGCCGCTCAGCTCGGGCTGGACGGTGATGGCATGGGCCACCCCGTCGGCGATGCGTGCCGCGCAGGTGGGTGCCCCCACCTGGTCCGCCACCACCCGCAGGTGATCGCGCTCGCGGCCCAGGCGCAGCATGGTCAGCAGGAAGTTGCCGCCGCGCGGCCCGTACACCCAGCACAGGCGGAAAATCTTGTGCGCCGCGCCGCTGTCGCGCACGGCCTGTTCGCCTGCCCATTTGCTGGCCCCATACACGCCCAGCGGCGCGACGGCGTCGTCTTCACGGTAGGGCCGCGTGCCGGTGCCGTCGAAGACGTAGTCGGTGGAAAAATGCACCAGCCCGATGCCGGCCTTGGCGCAGGCCAAGGCCAAGGCGCCAGGCGCCTGCGCGTTGATGAGATGCGCGAGCCCGGGCTCGTCCTGCGCGCAATCAACAGCGGTATAGGCGCTGGCGTTGATCACCAGGTCCGGCGCCTCGTGCGCCACCAGCCGCGCCAGCGCGTCGGTATCGGCCACATCCGTGGCCAGGCAGGGGCTGCCGTCGGGCAGACGGCCCGAGCGCGTCGTGGCGACCACCTGGCCCAGCGGCGCAAGCCGCCCCAGCAGCGCATGGCCCACTTGGCCATTGCCGCCGATCACCAGGAATTTCATGGCGCGTAAACCGGCAGCCTGTCGGCGGGCACGTCGGCCAGGAAAGGCGCCGCCGCGTCCTTGTCCGACAGCAGCGGCGCGCTGACCGGCCAGTCGATGGCCAGCGCCGCGTCGTTCCAGCGGATGCCGGCATCGGCGGCGCGATCGTAGTACGCGGTAACCAGGTAGCTGAACACCGCGCGCTCCGACAGCACCACGAAGCCGTGCGCGAAGCCCTCGGGGATCCAGAAATGGCGCTTGTTCTGGGCGGAAAGCACGGCGGTGGCGGAGCGTCCGAAGGTGGGTGACCCACGGCGGATATCCACCGCCACGTCGTACACCTCGCCCTCGAGCACGCTCACGTACTTGCCCTGCGGATTGGGCCACTGGTAGTGCAGGCCACGCAGCACGCCGCGCGACGACGCGGAGGTGTTGCTCTGCACGAACTCCGGCGCCAGCCCATGTTCGGCGAAGCGGGACTTGTTCCAGCCCTCGTAGAAGAAGCCGCGGGCGTCACCAAACACTGTCGGCTCGATGATCACGCAGCCCGGCAGTGGCGTCGCGATCACCTTCACCTGACCACTCCGCGCGACACCAGCGACAGCAGGTACTCGCCGTAGCCGCTCTTGGCCAGCGGCTGGGCCAGCGCCTGCAGCTGCGCGTCGTTGATCCAGCCGTTTTCCCAGGCGATTTCCTCCGGGCAGCACACGCGCAGGCCCTGGCGGGCCTCGATGGTCTCGATAAAATTCGACGCCTCCAGCAGCGACTGGTGGGTGCCGGTATCCAGCCAGGCATAGCCGCGGCCCAGCGGCTCCAGGTGCAGGCCGCCTTCCTCGAGGTAGCGCCGGTTGAGGTCGGTGATCTCGAGCTCGCCTCGCGGCGAAGGCTTGAGTTCGGCCGCGAAGTCGCTGGCGCGGCTGTCGTAGAAGTACAGGCCCGTTACCGCGTAGTTGGACTTGGGCTGGGCCGGCTTTTCCTCCAGACCCACCACTTTGCCGCTGGCGTCGAAATCGGCGACGCCGTAGCGCTCGGGGTCGCGCACCCAGTAGCCGAACACCGTGGCGCCGTGCTCGCGCGCATCGGCGCGCTGCAGCAGCTTGGTCAGCCCGGTGCCGTGGAAGATGTTGTCGCCCAGCACCAGGCAGCTGGGCTGGCCGGCCAGGAACTCGCGGCCGATCAGGAACGCCTGCGCCAGGCCGTCGGGGCTGGGCTGGGCCGCGTACTGGATGTCCATGCCCCACTGCGAGCCGTCGCCCAGCAGCCGCTTGAACAGCTCCTGTTCGTGCGGCGTGTTGATGATCAGCACTTCGCGGATGCCCGCCAGCATCAGCACGCTGAGCGGGTAGTAGATCATCGGCTTGTCGTACACCGGCAGCAGCTGCTTGCTCACCGACTGCGTGATCGGGTACAGCCGCGTGCCGGAGCCCCCGGCCAGGATGATTCCCTTGCGTGCCATCTCAGGACTCCTGTCCGATGCGCTCAAGCCGATAGCTTCCGTCCAGCACGCGACCCACCCAGTCGCCGTTGGCGAGGTACCAGTCGACGGTGGCGGCCATGCCCTGTTCGAAGCTGACGGTGGGCTGCCAGCCCAGTTCGCCCTGGATCTTGCCTGCGTCGATGGCGTAGCGGCGGTCGTGGCCCGGGCGGTCCTTCACGAAGCTGATCTGCGACTCGCGCGGCAGGCCGTCGGCGCGCGGACGGCGGGCGTCGATAAGGGCGCAGATGGTCTTCACCACGTTCAGGTTCTCGCGCTCGGCGTCGCCGCCCACGTTGTAGGTTTCGCCCACGCGCCCGGCTTCCAGCACGCGCCGGATGGCGGCGCAGTGGTCGGTGACGAACAGCCAGTCGCGCACGTTGAGGCCGTCGCCGTAAACCGGCAGCGGATCGCCCGCCATCGCCTTCTGGATGACCAGCGGCACCAGCTTTTCCGGGAACTGGTACGGGCCGTAGTTGTTCGAGCAGTTGGTGGTAAGCACCGGCAGCCCGTAGGTGTGGTGGAACGCGCGCACCAGGTGGTCGGAGGCGGCCTTGGACGCGGAGTACGGCGAGTTCGGCGCGAACGGCGTGGCCTCGGTGAACTTGCCGGTGTCGCCCAGCGAGCCGTACACCTCGTCGGTGGACACGTGCAGGAAGCGGAACCCGTCCCGCGCTTCGCCCTCGAGGCTGCGCCAGTAGTCGCGCGCGGACTCGAGCAGGGCCAGGGTTCCCACCACGTTGGTCTGCACGAACGCGGCCGGGCCGTCGATCGAGCGATCCACGTGGCTTTCGGCCGCGAAATTGACGATGGCGCACGGCCGGTGCTCGGCCAACAGCCGCGCCACCAGCGCGGCGTCGCCAATGTCGCCGTGAACGAACACGTGCCCGGCCTCACCGTCCAGGGGCGAAAGCGTATCGAGGTTGCCGGCGTAGGTCAGGGCGTCAAGGTTCACCACCTTGACGCCGCGCCGCACGGCGTCAAGCACGAAGTTGCCACCGATGAAACCGGCGCCGCCGGTGACCAGCCAAGTCTGCATCACTGCTCCGGGTCAGTTGCCCTGTTTGAACGAAGTTGGGGGAACGCGAACGCGAGCAGCGCAATCAGAACGGGATGTCGTCATCCGGGAACGGATCGTCGTCGCGC
>QBLY01000005.1:12007-25630 GCA_003241895.1 Lysobacteraceae bacterium | reverse complement strand
AACCGTAGTCGACACCGCTGCGCTGGCCGCCGCGATCACCGCCGCCGCCGCCACCACCACCACCGCCGCCACCGGACGCACGCGCCGGGCGCTCGCTGCGCTCACCGCCGCCGCCGCGCTGGCCGCCACCGCCGCCGCCTTCACCCATGCCGCCGAGCATCTGCATCTCGTCGGCGATGATGTCGGTGGAGTATTTCTCCACGCCGTTCTTGTCGGTGTACTTCTCGGTGCGCAGGGAACCCTCGATGTAAACCTGGCGGCCTTTCTTGAGGTATTCACCCATGATCTCCGCGAGGCGGCCGAAGGCCTTCACGCGGTGCCATTCGGTGCGCTCCTGCTGGTTGCCTTCCTTGTCCTTCCAGCTTTCGGACGTGGCCACCGACAGGGTGGTGATGGCGCTGCCGGACTGGGCGTAGCGCACCTCGGGGTCGTTGCCGAGGTTTCCGACCAGGATCACTTTGTTGATGCCGCGGGCCATGGGGCTTCCTTGGATGGGTTGGGACGGTGGACCGACATTGGATTATAGCCAGCTCCCGCCCACTCGGCCCCCGGCGGTCGAATTGGTAGGAATTCCAGTCATTTAGAGCTAAGCAACGGCCCTGTTCCGGCCAGGCATCCGCCCATGCCCAGCCGTCGGCAGCACCCCGGCGCCAAGCTCCCCGGGGTCGCGGCAGCCACCCCACCTCTCGTCCTGAACCCACCGACGCCGGGACCCGCTGCATCGGGTTTTTCCAAGGCCCACGCAACGAGACGTGCGCGGCCATCCCGCTATAATCGCGCCATGTCCGCCTCCGCACAAAGCGCCACCCTGCCCGGAATCGCCGAGATCCAGTCGCTTGCCGCCGGTGAGATGGACTCGGTGAACCAGCTCATCCGCACCCGACTGGCCTCGGACGTGGCGCTGATCAACCAGATTTCCGAACACATCATCGCCGCCGGCGGCAAACGCCTGCGGCCCATGCTGGTGGTGCTGGCGGCGCGCGCGCTGGGCAACACCGGTGCCGGGCCGCACCAGCTGGCGGCCATCATCGAGTTCATCCACACCTCTACCCTGCTGCACGACGACGTGGTGGACGAATCCGACCTGCGCCGCGGCCGCAAGACCGCCAATGCGCTTTGGGGCAATGCCCCCAGCGTGCTGGTCGGTGACTTCCTCTACTCGCGCAGCTTCCAGCTGATGGTCGAACTGGACTCCATGCCCGTGATGCGCGTGCTGGCCGACACCACCAACCAGATCGCCGAAGGCGAGGTGCTGCAGCTGCTGCACGTGCACAACCCCGACACCGACGAAGCCACCTACCTGCGCGTGATCGAGCGCAAGACCGCCGTGCTGTTCGCGGCAGCCACGCGCCTGGGCGCGCTGCAGGCCGGCGCATCGGCTCGGGTGCAGCAGCAGATGCACGACTACGGCATGAACCTGGGCCTGGCCTTCCAGATCGCCGACGACGTGCTGGACTACACCGCCGACGCCGCCACGCTGGGCAAGAACCTGGGCGACGACCTCGCCGAGGGCAAGGCCACCCTGCCGCTGATCCACGCGATGGCGCACAGCAGTGACGCCGTGCGCGCGCGCCTGCGTGAAATCGTCGAAGCCGGCGACGCCTCGGCCATGCCCGAAGTGCTGGCCGCCATAGGCCAGACCGGCGGCATCGGCTACAGCCAGCAGCGCGCCGCGCTGTACGCCCAGCGCGCCGGGAAAGCCCTTGAAGGCCTGGCCGACAGCCCCTGGCTGCAGGCACTGCGTGGCCTCGCGTTGTACTCCACGGCGCGCAACCACTGAGTCCCTGCAGGCGGCGCTGACCGGGCGACCGGCCCACGCCCGGCGAACCCACGCCGTCAGCGCATCAGCACCAGCGTGGCCAGGCCCAGGAACGAGAAGAAGCCCATCACGTCGGTAACCGTGGTGAGGATGACGCCGCCGGCCAGCGCCGGGTCCATGCGCATGCGCTTGAGCGTCAGCGGCACCAGCACGCCGGCGATCGCCGCCGACAGCAGGTTGATCACCAGCGCCGCGAAGATCACCAGCGCCAGCTGCCAGTCGCCGAACCACAGCCACGTGGCCAGGGCGACGATGCCGCCGATCAGCAGGCCGTTCATCATCGCCACCCGCGCTTCCTTCCACACCAGCGCGTTGGCGTTCGACGCGCCCACCTGGCCCAGGGCCAGGCCGCGCACCATCAGCGCCAGCACCTGGGTGCCGGCGTTGCCGCCCATGCCGGCCACGATCGGCATCAGCACCGCCAGCGCCACCAGCCGGTCGATGGTGCCCTGGAACTGGCCCACCACGCTGGCGGCCAGGAAAGCCGTGCCCAGGTTGATGCCCAGCCACACCACGCGGCGGCGGAAAGCGCGCACCACCGGGCTGAACAGGTCTTCGTCCTCGTCCACGCCGGCGGCGCTGAGCGCCTGGTGCTCGGCTTCGGCGCGGATGATGTCCACCACGTCGTCGATGGTGATGCGGCCGAGCAGGATGTTGTTCTCGTCCACCACGGGCGCCGAGATCCAGTCGTGGTCGGAGAACTGGGTGGCCACTTCGGTGTCGGACGTGTCCACCGTGATGGCCGGCTGCTCGTCGTCGATCAGCTCGTTGATGGGCGTGGAGGAGTCGTGGATCAGCAGCGAGGCGATGGCCACCCGGCCCAGGTACTGGTGCCGGCGGCTGACCACGAACAGGTGGTCGGTGTGCTCGGGGATCTCGCCGCGCAGGCGCAAGTAGCGCAGCACCACGTCCACGGTGACGTCGGTGCGCACCGTGATGACGTCCGGGTTCATCAGGCGGCCGGCGGTGTCTTCGCCATAGCTCAGGACCTGTTCGAGGCGCTCGCGGTTCTCGCGGTCCATCGACTTCAGGACTTCCTCGATCACCGTGTCGGGGAGGTCCTCGGCCAGTTCGGCCAGGTCATCGATGTCGAGGTCTTCGACCGCGGCGATGATTTCGTCGGGGTCCATCTCGGCCAGCAGGCTTTCGCGCACGTCGTCGCCGACGTGCACCAGCACCTCGCCGTCGTCCTCGGGGTCGACCAGGCCCCAGACGATGCCGCGCTTGGGCGCCGGCAGGGACTCGAGCAGGTTGCCGATTTCGGCGGGCGACAGGCTGTTCACCAGGCGGCGCACCGGGCCCAGGCGGCCGGTGTCGAGCGCGTCCGACAGCATGCGCAGCTGGCGCGCGGTCTTGTCGTGGCGGACAGCTTCAGCCATCAGGTCGCTCCCGGGAAGGCGCGCGTATTATGCGGGCGCGAGGCACGGCCGCCTACCTTGGCGTTTCGGCGAGGGCTCAGGCCTTGCCCTGTTCGACCAGGGTGAGCGCGACCTTGTCGCGCAGGTAGGCCGGCTCGAGTTGGTCGGGTGCGATCGCTTCGCCCCGCGCAAACGCGTCGGCCGCCAGCCGCGCAAGGTCGGCGGCGTGCGGCAGTGCGCTGGCATCGAAGCCCTGCAGCGTGCCGCCCAGGCGCGTGACCAAGGCAGCTGCTTCCGCCGAGAATCCCGTGCCCACGCCGTACACCGCTTGCCCGGGGCGCGCGGCCTGCCCGGGCGCGACGATCACTTCGGGTCCCGCCGCCAGCACCCGGCCGTCGCTCGAGCGCGTGAACTCGCCCAGGTACACCTCGCCCATGCGGGCGTCGATGGCCGCCAACACCCGCGTACCCTGCCCCCCGGCCGCCAGCACGGCCAGCGTGGACACCGGCAGCACCGGCCGGTCCAGCGCCAGCGCCAGTCCCTGGACGATGGCGATGGCCAGCCGCACGCCGGTGAAGGCGCCCGGCCCGCGGCCCACTGCAATGGCGTCGAGCTGCGACTTGCGCAGCCCGGCCTGGACCATCAGTTCGTCGGCCCAGGGCAGCACCAGCTGGGTGTGGCGGCGCGGCGCCAACTCGTGGCGCGAAATCACTTCGCCATCCACGTACAGCGCGACCGAACAGGCCTCGGTGCTGGTCTCGATGGCCAGCAGCTTCAAGCGCGACGCCTGCGATGGGGTCATGGCCAGTCCTCGCCGATGGCTTCGGCCGGCGGTGATTGTGTCGCAAAGAAGTCCTGCACGTCCTCGATGCTGCGGGTGCGCGGGAACGGCGGCAGGCTGTCCAGGAACAGGCGGCCGTAGGATTTCCCGACCAGGCGTGGATCGCACAGCACCAGCACGCCGCGATCGAGGTGGCTGCGGATCAGGCGGCCGACGCCCTGCTTGAGCGCGATCACCGCCTGCGGCAGCTGCTCGTCGCGGAACGGGTTGCCGCCGTCGCGGCGCACGGCGTCGAGCTTGGCTTCCAGCACCGGATCGTCCGGCGCGGCGAACGGCAGCCGGTCGATCACCACCACGCTCAGCGCCTCGCCCGCCACGTCCACGCCTTCCCAGAAGCTGGCGGCGCCCAGCAGCACGCCGTTGCCCGAGGCGCGGAATTGTTCCAGCAGCGTGTTGCGCGGCGCCGTGCCCTGCACGAACAGCGGCCACGGCGAGTCGCGCAGCTGCTCGGCCGCTTCCCTGAGCGCGCGGTGCGAGGTGAACAGCAGGAACGCGCGGCCCTTGGATGCTTCAAGCACGGGCCATACCGCATCGAGCATGGCGCCCGGGAAGTCGCGGCTGTTGGGCTCGGGCAAGCCGCGCGGCAGGTAGCACAGCGCCTGGTGGGCCCAGTCGAAGGGACTGGGCTGCAGCAGCTCGCGCGGTTCATCCAGCCCCAGCCGCTTGCTGATGTGCTTGAAATCCCCGGCCACCGCCAGCGTCGCCGACGTGAATATCCACGCCGCACGACTCTGCTCGCGATACCGCCGCAGCGGCCCCGATACATCCAGCGGCGTCCGCTGCAGCACGAACCCCCGCCCCGAAACCTCATACCACCGCACCGCGAAAACGGGGTCAGGTTCACTTCCCGACCGCCACTCGTTGGCCATCTGGCCAGATTCGTCGTCGGGAAGTGAACCTGACCCCGTTCCTGCTTGCCAGGTGCGGAGGCGGTGGAGGAGGTCGGTGGCGCGGTCGGCGCAGGTGGCGAAGCCGGGCGAGGCGTCGGACAGCGGGGCCAGGGTGCGGGCCAGGTCGGACAGGGCGTGGTCGAGCTGGTGCAGGGCCGCGACGGCCGGAACATGCGCCAGCAGTCGCTGCTGCGCGGCGCGCTGCGGCAGCGGCTCCATGGCCAGGCGCAGTTCGCGCATGGCGTGGTCGAGGTTGCGCGCCGGCGACATCACGCTGGCCAGTGACGCAGTGACGTGCTTGCATTCGGCTTGGCTGTCGCGGGCCAGGTCCAGCAGCTGGCGCGAACCCAGGGCCTCACCGAAGAACTGCGCAGCCAGCTCGGGCAGCTGGTGCGCCTCGTCAAGCACGAAGGCGGCGGCGCCGGGCAGGATCTCGCCAAAGCCTTCCTGCTTGATGGCCAGGTCGGCCAGCAGCAGATGGTGGTTCACCACCACCAGGTCGGCGGCCTGCGCCTGCTGTCGCGCCTTGGCGACGAAGCACTCGCTCCAGAACGGACAGTCGCCGCCCAGGCAGTTCTCCGCCGTGGACGTCACCTGCGGCCACAGCGGTGAGTCCTCGGGCATGTCGGCCAGCTCGGCCAGGTCGCCGCGCAGGGTCCGGCCAGCCCAGGCCACCACGCGCTGGAACTGCATGGCCACCTCGCGCGAAGCGAACTTCTCGCCCTTGGCCTGCTCCATCCGGTACTGGCAAAGATAGTTGGCGCGTCCCTTCAGCAAGGCCGTGCGCAGGCCCGCGCCCAGCGCTTCGCGCACGCGCGGCAGGTCGCGGTGGTACAGCTGGTCCTGCAGTGCACGGGTACCCGTGGAAATGATCACGCGCTGCCCCGACAGCAGCGCCGGCACCAGGTAGGCGTAGGTCTTGCCCGTGCCGGTGCCGGCTTCGGCCACCAGGGTGGAATGGCTGTCCATGGCTTCGGCGATGGCATGGGCCAGCTGCGCCTGCGCGGGGCGCGGCGCATAGCCCTCCAGTCCAACGTCCAGCGGGCCGCCTTCGGCCAGCGCCGCGCGGGTTCGTTCGGCGAGATCGTCCACCTACATCCGGACCGGAGGCGCCACCGTGCAGGAGTCCACCTGGCCACGCGCCGCCGCAGCGCCGGCGGCATCACCGCGGCCTTCGCGGGCGAAAGCGATCGTGGTCCAGTTGCGGCGGCACAGGCCGCCCAGCTTGGGGCCCTTCTGGAAGGAGTCGTTGGCGCGCTGTTCGGCCACCAGCCAGGCGCGGCCCAGCAGCGCCAGTTCGGCCTGCCACTGCAGCAGGTCCGGATCGCCCGGGCTCAGCACCAGCGCACGGTCAAGCGTGGCGCTGGCCTGCTTGATCTCGCGCCGGGCTTCGTGCGCCTCCGCCTGCACGCGCAGGTCCTCGACCTGCGGGTCGCGCAGGGGCTGTACTTCCAGTTCGTTGCCGTTGACGCCGGCGGCGCGCACGGCGGCCACTTGCGAAACCACATCGGGCTTGGCGGGAGACCGCCCTTCCTTGGCCGGCGGCGCACTGCTGCCGCAGGCCGCCAAGGAAAGCGCCATCGCGCTGATGATCAGCAGCTTCATTCTCGTATGTCCTCGTCTTGTGGCCGTTGCCGGCCATCGTCGCCGCCAAAGCGGAACCAGTCCAGCCAGCTGCGCTCGACGCAGCTCACGTGTTCGGGCGGCAGGAAGCCGGCGACGAAGGCATAGCGTCTCGCGCCTTCGCAGTTTTCCTCGGTGGTGGCGAAGGTCGCCGCGTCCACCCAGCCGTATTCCAGGCCCGCCGTGCCGACGTTGAGCGGCGCGCTTGGCAACTTGGTGAACAGCGCCGACCACACGCGCATCGCGCCGGTGGACCCGTACAGGCCGGTGGGTTCGTTCTGGTCGTTGCCCACCCACACCACGGCCAGGTGGTCGCCGGTGTAGCCGGCGAACCAGCTGTCGCGGCTGTCGTTGCTGGTGCCGGTCTTGCCGGCCACGCGCAGCGGGCCCAGGCCGGCGGACAGCAGCGACTTGCCGGTGCCGCGCGACACCGCGTCCTGCAGCGCCAGCGTCACCAGGCGCGCGGCGATCGCGTCGCCTTCCTTGGCCGGCTCGGCGCTGAAGTCGTAGCGGCTGACCGCCTTGCCCTTGGGGTCGAGCACGCCGCGCACCGCGCGCAGCGGCTGGATCTCGCCACCCGAGGCCAGGAACTGGTAGACCTGCGCCATCGAGAACGGGCTCAGGTCCACCGACCCCAGGATCAGCGACGGATTCGACGGCGCCCTCAGCCCCGCCAACACCTTGAGCAGTTCGGCCAGCCGGTCGGGCCCGACGTCCATGCCCACGCGCACCGTGGCCTGGTTGTAGGACTGCGCCAGCGCGTCGCCCAGGCTCACCCGGCCGTGGCTGCGGCCGTCGGAATTCTCCGGGCGCCATGACTTGCCATTGGGCAACGTGATGGTGACCGGCGCATCGTCGACCTGGGTGGCCAAAGACCAGCGGTCGGGCTGGGCCAGCGCCAGCAGGTACACCATCGGCTTGAGCAGCGAGCCGACCGGCCGCTGCGCCTCGAGCGCGCGGTTGAAGCCAGGCTGGTCGGTGGCGCGGTTGCCCACCATCGCCAGCAGTTCACCGGTGTGGGCGTCGGTGACCACCATGCCCGCCTGCAGCGCCGGACCGTCCTTGCGCTGCACGGTGGTGAGGGTGCCGCTGACGGCTTTCTCGGACAAGAGCTGCGCCGAAGGCGACAGCGTGGTGAGTACGCTCAGGCCAGCACCGCGCAGCGCGTCGGCCGGATAGTCTCGCGCCAGCTGCCGGCGCACCAGGTCCATGAACGCCGGGTTGCGATTGCTGGCCACGCCCGGGCGGGCGCTGACGCCCAGCGGCGCCGCCTTGGCGCGCGTGGCCTCGGCGGCGTCAATCAGCTCCAGCTGCTGCCACACCGACAGCACCAGGTCGCGACGGGCCTTGGCGGCCTCGGGCTTGCGCCGCGGCTCGTAGAGGGACGGGCCCTGGATCATGCCCACCAGCAGCGCCATGTCTTCGGTGCGCAGGCTGGCCAGCTCACGCCCGAACCAGAACTCCGACGCCGCGGCCACGCCGTGCACCGACTGGTTTCCCTGCTGGCCCAGGTAAACCTGGTTGAGGTAGGCCTCCAGGATGCGCCGCTTGTCGTAGCGCGCCTCGATGATGATCGAATAGGCCGCTTCCTTGAGCTTGCGGCTGATCCGCTTCTCGCGCGACAGGAACAGGCTGCGCACCAGCTGCTGGGTCAAGGTGCTGGCGCCCTGCTCGAGTTCGCCCTCGCGCACGTTCACCCACATGGCGCGCATCACGCCCCAGGGGTCGATGCCGTGATGATGCTTGAAATTGCGGTCCTCGACCGCCTGCAGGCCCATCACCAGCAGCGGCGGCACTTCGGTGAGCTGCACCAGCGTGCGTTCTTCCTGGACATTGCCGCCGTAAAGCGTGGCGATGCGCGACGGATCGATGCGCGCCGACTCGAGCTTGCCGGCCCGGCGATCGGCCACCGACGACACCGCGCCGCCGGCCAGCGACACCTCGAGCTTGGCGGCGGGTACCGGGCCGTCGAGGTCGGTGAAGGCGCGGGTGGCAATGCGGAAGCGGCCGCCGTCACGCAGGTAGGTGCCGGGCACGTCGCCGCCGCCGTCCTTGCGGTAGCCGGCCGCCGCCAGCTCCATCTCCAGCGTGGCGGCATCCAGCCTCAGGCCGGGCCTGAGCAGCAGCGGCCGGGCATACACGCGGGTGGGCACCTGCCAGGCCAACTGGTCGAATTCAGCGCGCACCTGCTTGTCGAGCACCCAGTACATCGGCACCCCGACGACCAGGGCCAGGGCAAACCCGGCCAGCACGGCACGCAGCAGCCATCGCCGCCAGCGCGGGCGGGCGGAATCAGGGCCTGATTTTCTGGGGGAAGCGCTACGAGGCACGGACGTGGATAATCCGGAGGTGCGGCGAGTCTATCAGGCAGCCGCGCCGGCACCCCAACCCGAGACTGAACAACCCGCATGGATGCCCCCAGCCTTCCGGTCCTGAGCCTGTGGACCGCCGACGCCAACGCGTCAGGCGGCTTGCGGCCGGTCGTGCCCGAGGCGATGGCGCGGGTGGACGGCGTCGCCAGCAGCGCCGCCCAGGCGCTTGCGCACGCGTCCAGCCAGCACCCGGGGCGCGACGTCGTGTTGATGCGCACGGACGCCGAACCGTCCGATGGTTTCTGGCGCGCCATGGCCTCGGCCTGGCAGCACGGCGGCTGGGACGTGCTTTCGCCGCTGGACGGCAGCTGGCCCGTGTTTGCCGACGACACCGGCACCGCGGCCCGCGGCGCCCTGGCCTGGGGGCTGGCCGAGCACGCGAGTTTCGCGCACGGTTCCATGTCCGATCTGTGCTCGCTGTGGCGCGCATCTGCCGCGGCGCGGGGCGATGGTCCCGCGGCGCTGCGCTGTGCCCTGCTGCCTTGCGTCTACGTCGGCCCGGCACTGGCGCCGCGCCAGGACGAGCTGCCGCTGCCGCTGGCCAGCCTGCGTTTGCGCGTCGCAGCGACGGCCTCGCCGCCTCCGGCGGTGCGCCAGCCGGCGCTGCTGCACGTGCTGCACGCGTGGGGGGGCGGCGTGGAGCGATTCGCACGCGACCTGGCCGCCGCGGATCGCGATCGCCAGCACTGCCTGCTGGTCGCTCGCACCGACGGGGACCGCCAGCCCTTCGGCCGCCGCCTGCACCTGCACCTGGACCTGGATCAACCGGCGGTGCGCACCTGGACCTTGGCCAATCCCATCGACACGACGGCGGTGCGGTCAAATGAAGTGCAGGGCATCCTGGCCGAGATCATCGCCCAGTGGGGCGTGGGCTCGGTGCTGGTGTCGTCGCTGATCGGCCATTCGCTGGACGTGCTGCGCACCGGGCTGCCCACCGCCGTGTGCACGCATGACAACTACCCCGCATGGCCGCTGCTGCACGACCAACGCGACCCGGAAACGTCGCCCTTCGACCGCGAGGCGCTGGCGCAGGGCCTCGCCGGGCAAGGACCGCGCTTCGTACTGGCCGGCGCCGACGCCAGCCACTGGTGGGCGCTGCGCGAGGCTTACCTCGCGGCGCTGACCGCGGGCAACGCCACCCTGGTGGCACCCAGCGATTTCGCACGTCGCCGCGCCTGCGCCATTGCACCCGAACTCACCGGGCAGCCGTGGCACGTGATACCCCATGGCCTCGCGCCGCTCGCCGCTGTAGCGGTTGTGCCGGATGCAGGGCGCGTCGACCGGCCCCTGCGCGTTCTGGTGCTCGGCCGGCTCGATGGCGGCAAAGGCGAGCGCCTGCTGACGCCGATGCTTGCCTCGCTGCCGCCGGGCATCGAGCTGGTGCTGCTTGGCAGCGGCCACGCCGGTGCCCACTTCGAAGCAAAGCCATTCGTGCAGGTCCATCGCGACTACGTTCGCGACGAGCTGCCGCGGTGGATCGCCGAACTGAAGCCGGATATCGCGCTGCTGCCGTCCACGGTGCCAGAGACCTTCAGCTACACGCTGTCGGAGTTGCTGGCGCTGCGCGTGCCGGTGCTGTGCGCGTCGCCGGGTGCGCCCGCCGAGCGACTGCGCGATTCGGGTGGCGGCTGGGTGGTGGCGGCTGATCCGGAGGCCGTCAATCGCCAGCTTGCGCACCTGGCGGCGCACCGCGACGAAATCGCGGCCGTCGCAGCTAAGCCCGCGCCGGCACAGACCTCTTTGGAAACCATGGCCGAGCGCTGGCGGGAAGTGCTGCCGCCGGCCAGCTCGGCGCTGCGGCTGGAGCGCGCCACGCCCACCCTGCTGGCCAGCCTGGCCTCGCAAGTCGAGGCGATCGAGTGGAACCTGCGCCTCGCGCAGCGCGAAAGCGAACTGACCGATGCCAACGAGGAGCTTGCCCGACGAGCCGACTGGGCCCATGGCCTGCAGCGCCAGCTGGACCACGCGCAGCGGCAGCTCTCCGACATTTTGCTCCTGCAGCAGGCCCTGGCCGAGGCCCGGAGCGATTTCGCCCGCCTGGAAACCGGTGTCATCGAGCTCGCCCGGCAGCTGGCCGAAGCGAAAACCGGCAGCGCCCGAATGGAGGGCCATATCGTTGAACTGGACCAGCAGCTGGCCCAGGCCCATGGCTACTACCAGCGCGACAGCACCGACCTGGCGCTGCAGCGCGACGTGGCCCTGCGCCAGCGCGATGAAGCCGAATCGCGGCTGGACGCCATCCGCGCCAGCCTGGCGTGGCGCATCACGGCCCTGCCCCGGGGCGTGGCCATAGGACTGCGCAATGCAACGGCCGCCAACATCTATCGCGTGCGCCACTACAGCCAGCTGACCTCGCGCGGGCTGTCCAGCCTGCGCAGTCGCGGCCTTGCCGGAACCTGGCGACGGTTCCTTGAAATGCGCACCAACCGGAGCGACGCACCGTACGTTCCCGTCGCGGCGGCCAGCACCGACCGCGCCGAGAGCGCGCTGCGGCTGCCGCGGCCGAAGTTCCCGCGCGCCAGCATCATCGTCCCGGTCTACAACCAGCTGCACTACACCCTGGCCTGCCTGCGCTCACTGAGCGACTGCGGCGACGGCAGTGCGTTCGAGGTGATCGTGGTGGACGATGCGTCGTCGGATGCCTCGGCGCGCGTGCTGCCCAGCATTCCGGGCCTGCGCTACCACCGCAATGCGCACAACCTGGGCTTCATCGGCACCTGCAACGCGGGGGCGGAGCTGGCCACCGGCGAATACCTGGTGTTCCTCAACAACGACACCACCGTTTCGCCCGGCTGGCTCGATGCGCTGCTCGACACGTTCAACCAACATCCCGACACCGGCCTGGTGGGCAGCAAGCTGGTGTATCCGGACGGACGGTTGCAGGAAGCCGGTGGCATCGTCTTCGCCGATGGTTCGGGCTGGAACTACGGGCGATTCGAAGACCCCGCGCACCCGCGCTTCAACTTCGTGCGCGAAGTGGATTACTGCTCGGGCGCATCGCTGGCCGTGCGCCGCGCCCTGTTCACGCAGCTGGGCGGCTTCGACAGCCACTACGCGCCGGCCTACTACGAGGACACCGACCTGGCGATGCGCGTGCGCCAGGCCGGACTCAAGGTGCGCTACCAGCCGGCGTCGGTGGTGGTGCACCACGAAGGCATCAGTTCCGGCACCGACCTGCGCACCGGCGTGAAGGCCTACCAGGTCAGCAACCAGAAGAAATTCCTTGAACGCTGGCGCAGCGAACTGGCCGCGTCGCACCGTCCCGCCGGCAGCGACCCGGAACAGGCCAGTGAACGCGGCCGCCGCCATCGCGTCCTGGTGATGGACGCCTGCACGCCCACGCCCGACCGTGACTCGGGATCGCTGCGCATGGTGGCGCTGATGCGGGCGATGCGCGACGAAGGCTGCTCGGTGGTGTTCTTCGCCCAGAACACCGCCCACGACGGCGCCTACACGCGGGCGCTGCAGCAGCTTGGCGTCGAGGCCTGGTGGCATCCTTTCCTGTCCGACGTACCCACTTGGCTGGCGCGCCACGGCGCACGCTTCGACCTGGTGGTGGGCAGCCGCCACTACGTGCTGGCGCCGGTGCTGCCGCTGCTGCGCACGCATGCGCCGAAGGCCCACGTGGTGTTCGACACCGTGGACCTGCACCACCTGCGTGAACAGCGCGAGGCCGAGGTCGGCGGCGATGCCGCGCAGCTGCGCAAGGCCGCGCGCACCCGCCGGATCGAGCTTGGGCTGATTGCCCAGTGCGACACCACGTGGGTGGTGAGCGGCGCCGAGCAGGCGCTGCTGGTGCAGGAACTGCCCGACGCGAAAGTGCACGTGGTGTCCAACATCCACGACGTGCACGGACCCGGCAAACCCTGGTCGGAACGCAGCAACCTGCTGTTCGTGGGTGGCTACCGGCATCCGCCGAACGTGGACGCGGCGCTGTGGATGGCGCGCGACATCTTCCCGCACGTTCGCGCGCGCCTGCCCGGCGTGGTGCTGCACCTGGTGGGCGCCGAGGCACCGCCGGAAGTGCAGGCGCTGGGCGAATTGCCGGGCGTGCACCTGCATGGCTTCCTGCCCGAGCTCACGCCCTTGCTCGAGGGCGCGCGCGTGGGCGTGGCGCCGCTGCGCTATGGCGCAGGCGTGAAAGGCAAGGTGAACCACAGCCTTGCACACGGCCAGGCGATGGTGGCCACCCGGTGCGCCGTCGAAGGCATGCACCTGGTGGACGGCGTGGACGTCCTGGTGGCCGACGACACCGAGGCCTTCGCCGCCGCGGTGGTGCGCCTTTACCAAGACCAATCGCTCTGGGAAGCACTGTCCGCAGGCGGCCTGGAGAACACGCGCCGGCACTTCTCACCCGCCGCCGTGCGAACAACGCTGCACGCGCTGCTCACCAGCCTGCCGGCGCGCTAGCCGCCGGCGCGCACCAGCCGCTCGGCGATCGCCGCCAGGCCGGGGTGCGTGGGATCCAGCGCCGTGGCCGATGCCAGCGCCCGCCGCGCCAGCACCAGTTCGTTGGCGCCCAGGCGTTCGTCGGCGAACGCCAGCCAGCGATCCGCCAGCCGGCGCCGGTCGGTCAACAGGCCGGGGCTGCCGGCGTCGCGTGCGGCGCGCGCGTCCAGGCACGACTGCGCCCGCGACAGCCGGTTGCCGGCCAATTCATCTTCGAAACAGGCGCGCGCGCGGCGATCGTACTCGGCGACGGCATCGCGCACCTCGGGCG
>QBLY01000005.1:0-11997 GCA_003241895.1 Lysobacteraceae bacterium | reverse complement strand
GGGCCAACTGCCCGTCGCCGATCCGGCGCGATGGCGGCGGCCTGCCGCAGCAGGTCCCAGGCCGAGGCGCCCGGCGGCTCGATCAGGTCGCCCCGGCGCATCGCGCTGCGCGCGTGCTCGACCAGCACCGCCAGCCGCGCCGGATCGGCGACGGGCAGTTGGCCCTGGGCCGCGCGCGACTGTGCAAGCCGGCGTTCTGCCGCGGCGATCGCCGGCGACGACGGCTGCCATTCGCGCGCAAGCCGCAGCGAGGCTTCGGCGGCCGGGAAATCGAAGTCGGCGGCTTCGCGACCCGCGCGTGCCGCCATGGTGGCGGCGGCTTCATCTAGGCCCTGGCGCGCGTCGGCCGACGCGGGGTCGGCCACCAGCAGCGCGATGAATGCTTGTGCGGCGCGCTCCGGGAGGCCTGCGCGCAGCTCGCCATGGGCGCCGGCCAGCTGCGCGTCGCGCTCGCGCTGGCGCTGCTGCTGCGCTTCGCCCAGGCGCGCCTTCAGCGCCGGCAGCTCCAGGTGGCTCGGGTCGGCCTGAACCACGCGTGCAGCCAGCGCCTCGGCCTGGTCGAGCTGGCCGCGGGCCAGCGCCTGCTGCGCCTGCACCACCAGCCCCGAAAGGATTTCACTGCGGCCCAACAGCGCCAGGGCGTTGTCCGGCTGCAGCTGCAGCACTTCCAGGTACAGCGCCAGCGCACCATCGGGCACCTGCTCCAGCCGGCCCTGCGCCTGGGCTGCGCGCGCACGCTCAAGCCGGTCGGCAACGTCGGCGCCCGTGGTCTCGATGCGCTGCAGGTCCTGTTCCAGCCGATCCAAGGCCGCCGCGGGTGCCGCCATGCCACGCGCCATCTCGATGCGCGCCCGCGCGGTGGCGCCGTCGGCCTGGGCAATCGCCGTGCGCGCCTGGTCCAGCGCCGCGTCGCGCACCGCGGCCATGCCCACGCGCGCTGCAAGATGGTCGGGGTCGCGCGCCAGCACGGCCTGGAAGCGCTCGCGCGCGCCGCTGCCGTCGGCGTGGCTGAGCTCGCCGCGGGCCAGCGCCTGCTGCGCCTGTTCGATCTGCAGGTTGATGGCCGATTCCGGCACCAGCCGCGCGCCGATCTGTTCGCGCCATTGGCCCAACATCAGCGCCACCCCGGCCAGCGCCGCGACCGCCACCACCAGCATCACCCAAGGCCAGGCGCGACGCGGCGCGGGCGGCGGCGTTGCCGGCCTGGATGGCGGGTGGCCCGGGCGGGCCAGGTCGAGATGCTCGATGGCCCCCAGGTCGGGCGTGCCGCCGGGCTCGGTGCGTCGCTGCGTCATGCCGCCAGTTCCTTCATGGCGGCGAGGATACCAGCGCCGGCTGAACCCCGGCCGCCGCTATTCAGGTGATACGCCTGGCTTCCTGCACGCCGGGCACGGCGCTCAGGCGGCCCAGCAGCTCGCTGAGCTGGCCGAAATCACCCACTCGCACCGCCAGGCGCAGCTCGGCCATGCCCTGGCTTTCGTCCACCCGCGACTGCACGCCCAGGATGTTCACGCCCATCTGCGCGATCACGTTGGTGATGTCCTTGAACAGCCATTTGCGGTCGAAGGCGCGCAGGGTGATGTCCACTTCGTAGCTGGACGCCTGCTTCTGGCCCCACTCCACCGGCAGCCGGCGCTCGGGCTCACGCGCCAGCAGGCGCAGCACGCTGGGGCACGCGGCGCGGTGGATGCTGACGCCGCGTCCGCGCGTGAGGTAGCCCACGATGGCGTCGCCCGGCACCGGCTGGCAGCAGCGGGCGATCTGGCTGAGCAGGTTGCCCACGCCCTCGACCGTGAACGGCGCCTTGGAGCTTGGCGCCTGCGGCCGACGCGAAACCATCACGGCCGCTTCGGGCGGCGCCTTCAGCGCCTGGGCATGGTCGTGCAGCGTGCGGCTGACCTGGCTGGGCCCCAGGTCGCCCAGGGCCAGCGCCAGGTGCAGGTCGTCGATCGACTCGAAGCGGAACTTCGCCAGCACGGGGGCCAGGTCGGCGTTGAGCAGCGCGACCTTGCGCAGCTCCTTTTCCAGCAGGTCCCGCCCAGCCTGGAGGTTGCGCGTGCGGTCGATACGGTGGAACCACGCGCGCACCTTGTCCCGCGCACGGCCCGTGGCCAGGAAACCGCTGCTGGCCAGCAGCCAGTCGCGCCGGGGCTCGCCGGTCTTGGCGGTGAGGATTTCAATGCGGTCGCCGGTGGCCGGCCTGTGGTCCAGCGTGACGATGCGGCCGTTGACCTTGGCGCCGCGACAGCGGTGGCCGACCTCGGTGTGCACCGCATACGCGAAGTCCAGCACCGTGCCGTCGCGCGGCAGGTCCACCACTTCGCCGCGCGGGGTGAGCACGTAGACGCGGTCTTCCACCAGTTCGGTGGAGAAGCCGGCCATCAGCGCGTCTTCACCCTCGTCGCGCGCCTCGAGCAGCTGGCGCATCCACGACACCTTGCGCTCGAAGCTGGCGTCGCCGCCGCCGCCCTCCTTGTAGCGCCAGTGCGCGGCCACGCCCAGCTCGGCGTGTTCGTGCATCCGGTGGGTGCGGATCTGCACTTCCAGGGTCTGCCCGCCCGGTCCGATCACCGCCGTGTGCAGCGACCGGTAGTCGTTGCCCTTGGGATGGGCGATGTAGTCGTCGAACTCCGAGGGAATGGACATGAAAAGCTGGTGCACCAGCCCCAGCACCGAGTAGCAGGCCGGGATGTCGTCCACCAGCACGCGCACGGCGCGGATGTCGTAAAGCTCGCTGAACGGCACGCCCTTGCGCTGCATCTTCTTCCAGATGCTGTAGATGTGCTTGGGCCGGCCGGCGACGTCGGCGGTGAGGCCGGCCTCGGCCAGGGCTTCGCGCAGGCGCGCCATGGCGTCGTCGATGAAGCGCTCGCGGTCGCCCCGCTTTTCGTCCAGCAGGCGGGCGATGCGCTGGTAGGTTTCGGGCTGCAGCCAGCGGAACGCCAGGTCCTCGAGCTCCCACTTGAGCTGCCAGATGCCCAGGCGGTTGGCCAGCGGCGCATGGATGTCGGCGGTGAGCTCAGCCAACGCGCGGCGTTCATCGGCTGGCAGCGCGGCGGCATCGCGCAGCTGCACCAGCTGCACCGCCAGCAGCACCAGCACCGCGCGCAGGTCGCGCACCAGGGCCAACAGCAGCCGGCGCAGGCCCTCGGCGCTACCCTTGCCCTGGCGCTGGTGGTGCAGTGCGCTGACCTGCCCGGACGCCGCCAGGCCGTCGAGCAGCGGCGCCAGGCGCGGGGACGACGCCAAGACCGCTGCGGGCAGGGCCGCGCGCAGCTCGGGCCACAGGTGCAGCGCGGCCGCCGCCAGCACTTCCGGGTCCGCGCGCAGCGGCTGCAGCGCAGCCAGCACGCGCACGGCCAACTGCTCGGCCGCGCATGCGGGCAACGCCCGCGCGGCCTCGGCCAGCCCCGCCAGCAGCGGCGTGGGCGGGCCGTGGGCGGCCAACCAGGGCGCCAGGCGCAGCGGTGGCACGGTGTAGGGCATCAAGTGGCGCCTTCGTTCCCCGGGCATGTAGACTCGCACACGAATACTGGCCAGTTTAACCAGTCCGGAAAGCCTCCCATGCGTCGATTGATCGTTGTCGCCCTCGTCCTGATCTCCCTGGCCGGCGGTACCGCCCTCGCCCAGCAGTTCTCCACGCTCGAAGAGCGCATGACCTACGCCGAGTTCAAGGCCGCGGGCCTGGAAAAGCTGACGCCCGAAGAACTGGCCCAGCTCAACAGCTGGCTGGCCG
Organism: Lysobacteraceae bacterium; assembly: GCA_003241895.1. GTDB lineage: Bacteria > Pseudomonadota > Gammaproteobacteria > Xanthomonadales > Xanthomonadaceae > Arenimonas. Next base: position 8,261 of record QBLY01000005.1, on the reverse strand, counting down.
GCAAGTCATCCGTCGCCGCCACCGCGTCCCAGGACGTGCGCGGCTTCGAAAGCCGCACCAGCGCCGCCGGCGCCGTGGTGTCCTCCATCCAGGGCCCGTTCAAGGGCTGGAAGGGCAAGGGCGACCGCTTCACGCTGGCCAATGGCCAGGTCTGGGAAGTCACCGACAGCGGAACGCGCCTGAGCGTGTCCGTGGAAAACCCGGGCGTCACCATCGAGCAGGGCGCGCTGGGCGTCTGGTTCCTGCGCGTGGATGGCTACAACGCCCGCGCCCGGGTCAAGCGCATCAAGTAAGCGCTTCGAGCTGGCGGGCAAGGCGCTTGGCCGATACCTGGCGCCGCGTCCCCAGCTCCTGAGCGAACATCGACACGCGCAGCTCCTCAAGGTCCCAACGCAGCGACTGCCAGGCCGGATCCGCGATCCGGCCGCTGCGCCGTGCATTGGCCAGCGCGTCCGTGAAAGGCTTGAGTTCGAGCATGCGGCCCTGGTCGCGCACCGGGTCGCGCAGCGCGCGATCGGCGCGCAGCGAGAGCGCCTTGAGGTAGCGCGGGTATTCGGCCAGGGCATCGGCCGGCGTATCGCGCAGGAAGCCCGGCGGCACCAGGCCCGACAGCTGCGCCTTGAGGTCGTCGAGGTTGCCGCTGGCCCAGCCCAGCAGCTTGGATTCCAGCCGCGGCTTGATGTCGGCCACCCCGCCCAAAATGGCTTCGGCCAGCTGCAGCCGCGCCATCGCCTCGGCAAACAGGCCGCGACCGGCTGCGTCCACGCGCTGCTGGAACGCGGCCGCATCGCGCACGCCAGTGAAGGATTCGGCCAGCACGGCATTGAGCGCGGCTTGGGCCAGGTCGGTGCGCAGGTGTTCGTGGGCGGGCGATCCACCCGGCGCCTGCGCGAACTGTTCGATGGCGGCGTAAAGCAACGCCAGCTTGGGTGACACCGGCAGCTGCTTGCGGGCCTGGCGCTGCTTTTCCGCCAGCGCCATGGAGGCCAGGCGGCGCACGCCGGCATCATGTTCGCGCGCGGCCTGCGCGGCATCGGCGAACACGCTCAGCGCCACCGATTCGCGCTGGTCCACCAGCGCCGGATAGGCCGGCACGCCGGCCGCGCCCATCACCTGGGCCGGGACGGGGGACGCCGGGAAACGCAGCAGGCCTTCGCAGGCGAGGTCTTCGCCGGCGCGTTCGGCGAACGCACGCTCGGCCTGTTCGCCGAAGCGCCGGCGAAGCTCGTCCAAATCGCGGGAGGTCGCCAGCACCTTGCCGTCCCGCTCGGCCAGGCGCAGGTGGATGCGCAGGTGGGCGTCGAGCGCGGCCTCGTCGAAATCCAGCGCCGCCAGCGGCGCACCGGTGGCCTTGGTGAGGAAGCGCGCCAGCGTACCCGGCAGGCTGTCGGCCTCAGCCTGCGGATAAGCCTCGGCGAACGCGCGCGCGAAGTCGGGCGCCGGCACATAGTTGCGACGCAGCGCCTTGGGCAGGCCCCGGATCAGCGCCGTGGCTTTTTCTTCCACCAGGCCCGGCACCAGCCAGCCCAGGCGCGCAGCGTCCAGCGCCTTGAGCAGGTGCAGCGGCACGTCCAGCGTGACGCCGTCCTCGGCGTGGCCGGGTTCGAAGCGGTAGTGCAGCGCCAGGCGCGCGTCGCCCAGCGGGAAGAACTTAGGGAAACGCTCGGCTTCGCTGCCCTCGCCCGGCAGCAGGTCGGCGAGCGACCACTCCAGCGCGCGCTTTTGTTCCGGCGTGGACTTCGTGTAACCGCTGTCGAGCGCGGCAACGCTGTTGGTTTCCGCCGGCAGCCGGTCCAGGTACCAGCGCGCCTGCCAGTCCTCGTCGGCCACCAGGCCGGCGCGGCGCAGCTTGGCTTCTTCTTCGCGCGCCTTTTCCAGCGTGGCGAGGTTGCGCTTCAGGAAGGGGCTGCGGGTATCCACTTCACCCGGCACCAGGCCCTGGCGGGCGAAGATCTCGCGCGCCTCCACCGGGTACAGGCCGCCGTAGTGCACCGGCTTCTTCGGCGCCAGCACCAGGCCGAACAGGCTGATCTGTTCGCTGCCGATCACCCGGCCCTGCGCACGCGACCAGTGCGGGTCGAAGTGCTTGCGCGCCAGCAGGTGGTCGAGTTCGGCGATCACCCAGTCGGGCTCGATGCGCGCGGCCATCATGCCCCACACCTTCGCGGTGTCGATCAGCGTGGCCACCAGCACCCAGGCCGGCGGCCCCTTTCGGCCATCCATGGTCTCCGGGGCACTTGGGCTCCTGCCCGGCGGCCCCTTCGCCAGCGACGAGCCGGGGAACAGCTGGAACTTGCGCTGGCGCGGCGCGTCGTACGAACCCTTCTCGGTGCGATGGCCGACCTGCGCCGGCAACCCGGCGATCAGCGCGCGGTGCAGCGAGGCGTGGAAGGCCAGCGCCTGCTTGCTGCCGGGCAGCGGCACCTCGCGCGGCGATGGATCCCAGCCCACTTCCTCACAGGCCAGCAGCAGCTGGCGGTGCAGCTCGCGCCACTCGCGCATGCGCAGGAAGCCCAGGTAACGGCGCTCGCACCAGTCGCGCAGCTTCGACTGCGTGAGGTCTTCGTGGGCGGTGCGATACGCCGTCCACAGGTTCAGGATGCCGACGAACTCGGAGTTGGGGTCGGCGAACTCGGCGTGGGCGTTGTCGGCCTTCTCGCGGGCATCGGCCGGGCGCTCGCGCGGGTCCTGGATGCCCAGGAAGGAGGTGATGACCGTCATCTCGGCCAGGCTGCCATGGCCGTGCGCGGCCACCAGCATGCGCGCCAGCTTGACGTCCACCGGCAGGCGCGACATCTGCCGGCCGATCGGCGTGAGCTTGCGCCCGGCGTCCACGGCGCCCAGTTCGGTCAGCGTCTGCCAGCCATCGGCGATGGCCCGCGGGTCGGGCGGGTCGATGAAGGGGAAGTCCTCCACCCGGCCCAGGCCCAGCGTCAGCATGCGCAGGATCACGCCGGCCAGCGAGGCCCGCAGGATTTCCGGGTCGGTGTAGCGCGGGCGCGCGTTGAAGTCGTCTTCCGAATACAGGCGATAGCAGATGCCCGAGGCGATGCGGCCGCAGCGGCCCTTGCGCTGGTCGGCGCTGGCCTGGCTGACGGGTTCGATGTGCAGGCGGTCGAGCTTGCCGCGCGGGCTGTAGCGCTTCACGCGCGCCGCGCCGGGGTCGATCACGTAGCGGATGCGCGGCACCGTCAGCGAGGTTTCCGCCACGTTGGTGGCCAGCACGATGCGCCGCCCCGGCCCCGGGTTGAACACCTTGTCCTGGTCGCGCGCCGAAAGCCGGGCATACAGCGGAATGACCTCGGTGGACCGGTACTTGCGGCGATCGAGCGCCGCGTGGGCGTCGCGGATCTCGCGCTCGCCCGGCAGGAACACCAGCATGTCGCCCAGCGGATCCTCGCGCGTGATCTCGTCCGCCGCCGCAACAATCGCCTCCGCCATGGACGCATGAGCGGGAGCAGAAACGGGGTCAGGTTCTTGGGCGGGGCGGTAGCGGACTTCGACGGGGAAACCGCGGCCTTCCACGTTGAGCACGGGCGCGCCGTCGAAATGCCTGGCGAAGCGGTCGGTGTCGATGGTGGCCGAGGTGATGATCAGCTTGAGGTCGGGCCGCGTCTTCACCAGCTGCTTGAGGTAGCCGAGCAGGAAGTCGATGTTGAGGCTGCGCTCGTGCGCTTCGTCGACGATGATGGTGTCGTACCTGGACAGGAAACGGTCGGACTGGATTTCGGCCAGCAGGATGCCGTCGGTCATGAACTTGATGTAGGTGTCGTCGCCGACGTTCTCGGTGAAGCGCACCTGGTAGCCCACCGCGCCGCCCATCGGCACCTGCAGCTCCTCGGCCACGCGGCGCGCCACGGCGCGGGCGGCGATGCGCCTCGGCTGGGTGCAGCCGATCATGCCGGCGCTGCCGCGACCCGCGGCCAGGCACAGCTTGGGCAGCTGGGTGGTCTTGCCCGAGCCGGTTTCGCCCGCCAGGATCACCACCGGATGCTTGCGGATCAGGGCCACCAGCGTTTCCGCCTCGCGCGCCACCGGCAGGCTGTCGTCGAAGGTGGGAACCGGGGCCTGCGCCGCGCGCCGCGTGCGCGTGGCGGCGGAGGCGGCCACGGCCTTGTCCCAGGCGGCGCGCGCAGCCGCGTCCTCCGGCGCCTTACGCAAGGCGCCCAGCAGCCTGCGGAGGCGGCCATGGTCGCGGCTGAGCACGGTGTCGGCGGGGAAACGCGGGATCGGGGCGGGGCGTTGTTCCATCCGTGGCAATGGTAACAATCCCGGCCCGTTCATTTGCGCGAAACAAGTGAGGGCGTACAGTCTGCGCTGGACTGCACAGGAGACCCCGAGATGGCATCGAAGAAGGCTTCCACCCCCCTCGCCGCCCCGCAGGGCGCGCCCAAGATCGACATCGGCATCGGCGAGAAGGACCGGCGCAAGATCGCCGACGGCCTGTCCCGCTTCCTGGCCGACAGCTATACGCTTTACCTCAAGACCCACAATTTCCACTGGAACGTCACCGGGCCGATGTTCAATTCGCTGCACGTGATGTTCATGAACCAGTACACCGAGCAGTGGACCGCGCTGGACGAAATCGCCGAGCGCATCCGCGCGCTGGGCTTCAACGCGCCGGGCTCGTACGCCCAGTTCATCAAGCTGTCCAGCATCAAGGAAGACCCGGGCGCGCCCGAGTCGCCGGGATGGCAGGAAATGGTCCGCCAGCTGGTGGCCGGCAACGAGGCCGTCTGCCGCACCGGCCGCAAGGTGCTTGAAATCGCCGATGACGCCGACGACAGCCCGACCGAAGACCTGCTGACCCAGCGCCTGAACATCCACGAGAAGAACGCCTGGATGCTGCGTTCGCTGCTGCAGTGAAGCCCTGCGGCTCCGCCCGGCCGTGGCCGGGCGGAGTTCGCACGCGACGCGTGGCGAACATCCCCGCCCGCCTTTACCCGCAGGCCCGGTAAACTGGCCGCATGACGTCCCCCGCCCACGAAGTCCTCCGCCGCGTCTTCGGCTACCCCGATTTCCGGGGCGAACAGGCCGCCGTGGTCGAGCATATCGTCGCCGGCAACGACTGCCTGGTGCTGATGCCCACGGGCGCCGGCAAGTCCCTGTGTTACCAGGTGCCGTCGCTGCTGCGCGAGGGCACCGGCATCATCGTCTCGCCGCTGATCGCGCTGATGCAGGACCAGGTGGAAGCGCTGGAACAGCTGGGCGTGCGCGCCGCCTTCCTCAACTCCTCGCTCACCGGTGAAGCCGCGGCAGCGGTCGAGGCCCGGCTGCTGGCCGGCGACCTGGACATGCTGTACGTGGCCCCCGAGCGCCTGCTCACCGACCGTTTCCTGCGCCTGCTCGACCGCAGCCGCATCGCCCTGTTCGCGATTGACGAAGCGCACTGCGTGTCGCAGTGGGGCCACGACTTCCGGCCCGAGTACCGCGAGCTCAACCTGCTGCACGAACGCTGGCCGGACGTGCCGCGCATCGCCCTCACCGCCACCGCCGACGCGCCCACTCGCCGCGAGATCGCCGAGCGCCTGGGGCTGGATCAAGCGCGCCAGTTCATCACCTCGTTCGACCGCCCCAACATCCGCTACCGCGTGCTGCAGAAGGACAATGCACGGCGCCAGCTGCTCGATTTCCTGGGCGCCTACCGCGGCGACGCCGGCATCGTCTATTGCCTCTCGCGCCGCAAGGTCGAGGAAACCGCCGAATTCCTGGCGCAGCAGGGCATCGACGCCCTGCCCTACCACGCCGGCCTGGACGCCGCGGTGCGCGCGCGCAACCAGCGCCGCTTCCTGCGCGAGGACGGCGTGGTGATGGTGGCCACGATTGCTTTCGGCATGGGCATCGACAAGCCCGACGTGCGCTTCGTGGCGCACATGGACCTGCCCAAGTCGCTGGAAGGCTACTACCAGGAAACCGGCCGCGCCGGCCGCGACGGCGAGCCCGCGCAGGCCTGGCTTTGCTACGGCCTGGGCGACATGGTGATGCTGCGGCAGATGATCGAGAACTCCGACGCCGGCGAAGAACGCCGCTGGCTCGAACGCCGCAAGCTCGACACCCTGCTGGGCTACTGCGAGTCCACCCGCTGCCGCCGGCAGGTGCTGCTGGATGCGTTCGGCGAAGCCTATCCGCAGGCCTGCGGCAACTGCGACAACTGCCTGGAGCCGCCGCGCACCTGGGACGCCACCGTGGCGGCGCAGAAGGCGCTGTCGTGCGTATACCGCAGCGGCCAGCGCTTCGGTGTCACCCACCTGGTGGACATCCTGCGCGGCGCCGGCAACGAACGCATCAGCCAGTTGGGCCACGACAAGCTCAGCACCTACGGCATCGGCAGCGACCTCGACGCGCGCCAATGGAAAGGCGTCTTCCGCCAGCTCATCGCGATGGGCCTGCTGGAAGTGGACGTTGAGGGCCACGGCAGCCTGCGCCTCACCGACGCCAGCCGTCCCGTGCTCAAGGGTGAACAGACAGTGGCGCTACGCGAAGAATCCGCGCGCACCCGCGAGCGCGAACGGCGCAGCAGCCGCGGCGCCAGCCCGGCCGCGGTGCCGCTGTCGGCAGCCGGCCTGCCGCTGTTCGAAGCGCTGAGGGCGCTGCGCGCCTCGCTTGCGCGCGAGCAGTCGGTGCCCGCCTATGTCATTTTCCACGACGCCACCCTGCGTGCGATCGCCGAGCGCCGCCCCGATTCGATGGGCGAGCTGGGCGGCATCAGCGGCGTTGGCGCCGCCAAGCTCGAGCGCTACGGCGAACAAGTGCTGTCCACGCTCAGGGATGCCGCCGAAGCCGAAGCTGACGCCTGATCCTCCCTCAGGGCTGCATCCGATCTGCCGGGCTTGAGCATCGCGTCAACATGAATGGGCGTAGAGTGGAGCTGGCCAGCTGCAGAAGCTGCCGCCACGATCGGGGTTCCTGCAGCGGGTGCGCCCGGCGGCACGATGTGCCGCCATCACCACCCCGCCTGCGGAGGTCATCGTGTTCAAGCGCTTTGTACTGGGCTTATTGGGATTGGCCGCGATTGCGGTCCTTGGTCTGCTGGTGCTGGCCTACCGCCCGTCCATCGACGCGATCGTCGCGCCCGCGGCCGCCAGCTTCCCGCCCGAACGCATCGCCCAGGGTGAAGTGCTCGCCGCGGCCGGCTACTGCGCCACCTGCCACACCGCCAACGGTGGCGCGCCCTACGCGGGCGGCTATCCGATGCAGACCGGGTTCGGCACGATCTACTCCACCAACCTCACGCCCGACGCCGACACCGGTATCGGCCAGTGGTCGGAAGCGGCCTTCCTGCGCGCGATGCAGCAGGGCGTCTCGCGCGACGGCTCGCATCATTTCCCGGCCTTCCCCTACCAGCACTTCAACCAGGTCAGCGCCCAGGACATCGGCGCTATCTACGCCTACCTGATGAGCCTGCCGCCGGTGAATGCGCCGGCGAAAGCGCCCGACATCGCCTTCCCGCTCAACCTGCGGGTGCTGCAGGCGGGCTGGAAGCTGCTGTATTTCCGCGACAACGCCTACGGCCCGGTCACCGGCGGCAGCCCCGAGTGGAATCGCGGCGCCTACCTGGCCGAAGGCCTGGCCCACTGCTCGGCCTGCCACAGCCCGCGCAATGGACTGGGTGCTGAACTCACGGGCGAAGCCGAGCGCTACGCCGGCGCCGCCATCGACGGCTGGTACGCGCCGCCGCTCAAGGCCGCCAACACCGCGGCCGTGGCCTGGAGCCAGGACGAACTGTTCGCCTACCTGCGCAACGGCGGCACCGCACTGCACGGCGTGGCCGTGGGCCCGATGTCGCCGGTGGTGCATGCCGGCCTGGCCAAGCTGCCGGAAGCGGACGTGCGTGCGATCGCCGTGTACTTCGCCGACCGGTTCGGGCCTGCGGCTGATGCGGCCGCCACCACCGCGACGCTGGCCAAGGCGCTGGCAAGCGGCACGCCCGTCATCGGCCAACCGACCCCGCACGGCGAGCAACTCTACGCCGCGGCCTGCGGCTCCTGCCACTTCAACAGCGGCCCGATGCCGCTGCTGCTGCGACCCGAGCTGGGCCTCAACAGCGCGCTTTCGGCCTCCGATCCGTCCAACCTGCTGCAGGTGATCCTGCGCGGCGTTGGCGTGGAAGAGGGCCTGCCCGGCGTGATGATGCCGGGCTTCGCGCACTCGCTTTCCAACGAACAAGTGACGGAGCTGGCCGCGTGGCTGCGCAGCCAGCGCACCGGTCTGGCCCCGTGGCCGGACCTGGCGGCCCGCGTGGACGCGCTGAACCCACCCTC
>QBLY01000053.1 GCA_003241895.1 Lysobacteraceae bacterium | reverse complement strand
CGCCCCCGCAAGCGCGCGAAAACATCCCGGCCATCTCGGTGGCCGAGGCGTTCATGACCGCGGCATTGCCCGAACATGAAATCGACTCCGTGGCCGCCTGGAACGCCCCCGACGGCGGCACCTGGCTGATCGCCACTGGCAAACAGAGCAACCAGCTGGTGGTCTACGACGGCAACACCGGCGATCTGCGGCGCACCGTTGGCGGCCCCGGCGATGGCCCGGGGCAGTTCAACCGCCCCAATGGCATCGCGGTGTACGCCGACCTGGTGTTCGTTGTTGAGCGCGACAACCGACGGGTGCAGGTGCTGCGCCTGCCCGACTTCCAGCCGGTGGCGCTGTTCGGCCAGGGCGAACTGCTCAATCCCTACGGCCTGTGGCTGCATGAAACCGCGCCGGGCGAACTTGAGCTGATGGTCACCGACAGCTTCATGGCCGACTTCCGCACCGAACTGGTGCCGCCGATGGACCAGTTGGACCAGCGCGTGAAGCGCTACCGCGTGCGGATCGATGGCGATATGCCCCAGGCCACCCTGCTTGGCCAGTTCGGCGACACCACGCCCGCGGGCGCGCTGCGCATGGTCGAATCCATCGCCGGCGACCCGATGCACGACCGCCTGCTGATCGCCGAGGAAGACACCCGGGTGGGCACCACCCTGCGCGAATACCGCATGGACGGCAGCTACACCGGCCGCGACCTGCCACCCGAGCGTTTCCAGGCCCAGGCCGAAGGCGTGGCGCTGTGGGCCTGCGCCGATGGCAGCGGCTATTGGATCACCGCCGACCAGTCCGCCGACCGCACGGTCTTCCACCTGTTCGACCGGGTGTCGCTGGACTTCCGCGGCAGTTTCAAGGGCAACGAGGTCGCGCTGACCGACGGCATCTCGCTGCATTCGGTGGCCACCCGGCGCTTCCCCGAAGGCGTGCTGTACGCCGCCCACGACGACCGCGGCGTTGGCGCCTTCGACTGGCGCGACATCGCCACCGCGCTGGACCTGCGCCAGAACTGCGGCACCCTCTGACATGTCCGATTTCCTGACGCAAACGCGGCGCCGCCGTACGTTCGCCATCATTTCCCACCCCGACGCCGGCAAGACCACGCTGACTGAAAAGCTGCTGCTGTTCGGCGGCGCCATCCAGATGGCCGGCTCGGTGAAAGGCCGCAAGGCCGCGCGCCACGCCACGTCCGACTGGATGGCGCTGGAGAAGGAGCGCGGCATTTCGGTCACCTCGTCGGTGATGCAGTTCCCTTACGAAGACTGCATCGTCAACCTGCTCGACACGCCGGGCCACGCCGACTTCGGCGAAGACACCTACCGCGTGCTGACCGCCGTGGACTCGGCGCTGATGGTGATCGACGTCGCCAAGGGCGTCGAGGAGCGCACCATCAAGCTGATGGAGGTGTGCCGCCTGCGCGACACGCCGATCATGGGCTTCATCAACAAGCTCGACCGCGAAGGCAAGGAGCCGATCGACCTGCTGGACGAAATCGAGAGCGTGCTGGGCATCCAGTGCGCGCCCATCACCTGGCCGATCGGCATGGGCCAGCGCCTGCGCGGCGTGGTGCACCTGGTCACCGGCGAGGTCCACATCTACGAACAGGGCCGCAACTTCACCCGCCAGGACTCAACCATCTTCCCGTCCATCGACGCGCCCGGCCTGGCCGAGCGCATCGGCGTTCAGATGCTGGCCGACCTCAAGGACGAGCTGGAACTGGTGCAGGGCGCGTCGCACGCCTTCGACAAGGACGCCTACCTGGCCGGCAGGCAGACGCCCGTGTTCTTCGGCTCGGCGGTGAACAACTTCGGCGTGCAGCCGCTGCTCGACTTCTTCGTCGAACATGCGCCGGGCCCGCAGGCCCGCGGCACCACCACCCGCATCGTGGCGCCGGAGGAAGAAACCTTCACCGGCTTCGTGTTCAAGATCCAGGCCAACATGGACCCGCAGCACCGCGACCGCGTGGCGTTCCTGCGCGTGTGCTCGGGCAAGTACGAGGCGGGGATGAAGGCTTACCACGTGCGCCTGGGCAAGGAGGTCAAGCTGGCGAACGCGCTGACCTTCATGGCCAGCGACCGCGAGATCGTCGAGACGGCCTACCCGGGCGACGTGATCGGCCTGCACAACCACGGCACCATCTCCATCGGCGACACCTTCACCTCGGGCGAAGTGCTCGGCTTCACCGGCATCCCCAACTTCGCGCCCGAACTGTTCCGTCGCGCCCGCCTGCGCGACCCCCTCAAACTCAAGCAGCTGCAGAAGGGGCTGGCCCAGCTTTCCGAGGAGGGCGCCACCCAGTTCTTCCGTCCGCTGATGAGCAACGACCTGATCCTGGGCGCGGTGGGCACGCTGCAGTTCGAGGTGGTGGCCTACCGGCTCAAGGACGAATACAGCGTGGACGCCGGCTTCGAGCCGATCACGGTGTCGACGGCCCGCTGGATCAAGGGCGGCACGCCCGCCAAGCTCGAGGAGTTCCGCGAGAAGGCCGCCATGAACCTTGCCCTCGACGGCGCCGGCCAGTTGGTCTACCTGGCCCCCACGCGCGTAAACCTGCAGCTGACGCAGGAGCGCTGGCCCGACCTGGAATTCGCCGCCACCCGGGAACACGCCCAGACCCTGGCCCTGGATTGAGCTCCGCCAGGGCGAACACTGAACAAGGACCGTTGCCCGCCTGTTTTGGGCCGGCTCACTGGCGTCCGGGTCCGCGTTGTGTACAATTCGTTAACGGCGAAAGAACCATAGAGCGTGGCGTCGGCGGCCATCCGGCCATTCATTCATAAACAGGGGTTTATCCGAATGCACCATACAACCGCGTCAAGCCCGGCTCGCCGGCTTGCCAAAAGCGCCTTTCTGGCGCTGTCCGCCTGGCTGATGATCGCCGGCACCGCCTTCGCCCAGCCCGCCTACGCGCCCGTTGGCGTGCAGCAAAACATCCCGGAAGCCACGGCCACCGGCGGCGGCTGGACTACCTGCTTC
>QBLY01000052.1:2719-2972 GCA_003241895.1 Lysobacteraceae bacterium | reverse complement strand
ATTTGGGGGCGGCGGACGCGGCGGGATTGCCCTCGAGGCGGCCAAGGCGGCCGTCCAGGTCGAGGTACTGCTCGCGGTTGCGCTGCTTGAGCTGTTCAATTTCGTTCTGCAGGGTTTCCACCACGTTGCGCAGGGACTGCACTTCGGTCTGGAGCTGCACCATGCGGTTCTGCTGGTCCAGGTTGGACTGGCCGGCGGTCTGGTTCTCGACGTTGGCCGAGTTCTCGAGGCGGGTGACCCGCTCGCCGAGGCT
>QBLY01000052.1:0-2709 GCA_003241895.1 Lysobacteraceae bacterium | reverse complement strand
GGCTCTGGCGCTGCGCCATCGCCGGAGTGGCGGCCACGAGGGCCGCCACCACGGTCACAACGCAAAGGATGCGCTGACGTCGCATCGCTTACTTCGCGGTGTAGACGATTTCGACGCGACGGTTCTGCTGCCAGCAGGACTCGGCGGTGTCGTTGCAGGTCGGACGCTCTTCACCGTAGGAAACCACGGTGATCTGGCCGGCCGAACCACCGGCACCCTGCAGGGCGCCGGAGACGGCGTTGCCGCGGCGCTCGCCGAGGCCCAGGTTGTACTCGCGGGTGCCACGCTCGTCGGCATTGCCTTCGAGGGTGACGCGCGACTCCGAACGGTCGTTCAGGTACTTGGCGTGGCAGGCCATCACGGCCTGGAACTCCGGACGCAGGGTGTCCTGGTCGAAGTCGAAGTACACGGTGCGCTGGCGCAGGCAGGAATCGGTGTCCAGGTCGGCCGGGGTGTAACGGCCGTCGGAAACCGGGGCGGTGGTGGCCGGGCCGGTGGTGACCGGGGCGGTGTTCTCTTCCTTGACCTTCTTGGTGCAGGCACCGAGGGCCAGGACGATCGAGGCGGCAAGCAGCACGCGGGTGGTGTTATTCATGGGGAACCCTTTTGAATGACTGGTGCAGGTTAATCGGATGCAGTAGTGGATCTATTTTTTTTTGACGGCCCGTCCTAACTCACCGCTGCCGGAATGGTGACCAGGCGGGCTCCCGGACGTCACCATCAGCCAATACCAAACGCTGTCGCACACGACCGTCCGCCGAAACGGCGTACAGCACCCCACGTCGACCTTCCTTCGTGGCGTACAGCAGCATGCTGGCATTCGGTGCAAAACTGGGGGACTCGTCGAGGTTGCCCGGCGACAAGGTCTGCCAGCGCCCCGCTCCGCCAAAACTGCGGTCAAGAACGGCAATACGATATATGTTTCCGCCGCCCTGCGCCATAGCTATCTTCTTGCCGTCAAAGGAAATACTGGCCTTTGCGTTGGAGTCGCCCTGGAAACTGACGCGGGTGGCGTCGCCGCCCGCGGCCGGCACCTGGTACAGCTGGGGCTTGCCGGCGCGGTCGGATGTGAAGACCAGGTTCTGGCCGTCGGCGGTCCAGACGGCCTCGGTGTCGATGCCGTAGTGGCGGGTGATCTGGGTGAGGTTGCGGCTGGCGAGGTCCATCACGTAGATCTCGGGGTTGCCGGTCCGGGACAGGGTCATGGCCAGGCGGCGGCCGTCCGGGGAGAAGTTCGGTGCACCGTTGATGCCGCGGAAGCTGGCCAGCACCTCGCGGGCGCCGGTGGTGATTTCCTGCACGTAGATGGTGGAATTGCCGCGCTCGAAGCTCACGTAGGCCAGCTTGCGGCCGTCCGGGCTCCAGGCCGGCGACAGCAGCGGCTCCTTGGACTTCACCACCGTCTGGGGGTTGAAGCCGTCCGAGTCGGCGACCATCAGGGCGTACTGGGTGTTGGCGCCCAGGCCATTGGCCGTGACGTAGGCGATGCGGGTCCAGAAGGCGCCGCGCACGCCGAGGATCTTTTCGTAGATCTGGTCGGCGATCTGGTGCGACACGTCGCGCATGCCGCGCGCCCGGCCGCCCACGGCCAGGCCCAGCAGGCGCTCCTGCTTGGCCACGTCGTAAAGCTCGTACTCCACGCGGTAGCCGCCGTCGGGGTTGTCCATCACCCGGCCCACCACCACGAAGTCCTGCTTGAGCACGCGCCAGGTCGGGAACTTGATCTCGTTGCCGCGGATGGGCTTCTCGATCACGTCCTGTTCGGCCAGGGCCCGGAACTGGCCCGAGCGGTTGAGGTCGGCGCGGATGACGGCGGCGATGTCGGTGTCGGGCGCGACGCTGGTGCCCAGGTAGGGCATCGGCACCACGGCGATGGGCAGGGCGGACTCGTTGCCGCTGACGATGCCGATGTCGAGGCCCTGGGCTCGGACCAGCCCGGCGGGCAGCAGCAGCGCGAGCGCCAGGAAGGAAAGGAAACGTCTCATCGTTGGCAGGCCTCTTCGGGATAGCAGAATGTCAGGGTGACTTGGCGCTCGAACACGGTCTTGAATTCGTCGTACGGCATCGGCGCGCGGCGCAGCGCCCGCTCCACCGATTCGCGGCCCTGATCGTCGAACGGGCAGCGCTGGAAGGACACGTCGATCACTTCACCGCCCACGATCTGGGTGAAGCGGACCTCGCAGCGCGTGCGCTCCGGGGCCAGGGTGCGGTTCCAGTTGGCCTGGGCGGTCTGCAGCATGGCCAGCGCATAGCGCGCCCTGAGGTCAGTATCCACGCCATTGTTGCCTCCCGCCTGAACCGCTTCGCGCGCCGGCTCGGGCTGCGGGGCCGGGGCGGCCTGGCGGTCGGCCAGCTGCTGCAGGCGCTGTTCTTCCATTTTGGTGAGGCGCTCGGCGGCCTCACGCTGCTTGCGCACGGCGTCCAGCTGCTCGCGCAGGCGCTGCTTGCGTTCGGCCTCGGCCTGGCGCTCGCGCTCGGTGAGGTCGATCTGTTCCTGGCGGACACGGGCTTCCTGTTCCTCCAACTCCTCGGCCTGCTGCTGCTCCAGCGCCAGCCGGGCGACGGCCTCCTGGTCAACGGTGTCGGGCTCGGGCGGCTGCTCCTGCGGGGTGGGCTGCACTTCCTCAGGCGACACCTCGGGCTGGGGCGCAGGCAGGGGCTGCGGGGGCGGGGCGGCTTCCTCGATGGCGGGCTTGGGCGCGTCCTCCA
>QBLY01000051.1:347-3136 GCA_003241895.1 Lysobacteraceae bacterium | reverse complement strand
GTGCCCACCCGCCGCGAGCCGCCGCCCATTCCCGCACGCGCCGCACCTGCGGCCGATGCCGCGCCAGGAACGCGGGCGCCCTACCAGCGCCAGCCGCAAGAACCTGACGTCTTCGAAAAAGCCTTCGCCGTCGCCAAGGGCTGGCTGTTCGAAGGCAACGTACCGGTGAAGCTGGGCGTGCTGGTGCTGATGTTCGGCGTGGCCGCGGCCATCAAATACGCCGCCGACGCCGGCTGGCTGACCATGCCGATCGAGTTCCGCCTGGCCGCCATCGCCGCGGCCGCCATCGCCGGCCTGGTCTGGGGCCTGCGCAGCGCGGCTGAGCGGCCGGCCTTCGGCCTGAGCTTGCAGGGCGGCGCCATCGGCATCCTGCTGCTGGTGGTGTTCGCGGCGTTCCGCAATTACGACGTGCTGGGCGCCATGCCCGCGTTCGTGCTGATCATCATCCTGGTAGCCGGCGCCAGCGTGCTGGCGGTGAAGCAGGACGCGCCCGCACTGGCCGTGCTGGGCTTCACGGGCGGCTACCTGGCCCCGGTGCTGCTGTCCACGGGCAGCGGCAACCACGTTGCGCTTTTCAGCTATTACGCGGTGTTGAACGCCGCCGTGTTCGCCATTGCCTGGCACCGTCCGTGGCGTGCGCTGAACCTGGTGGGCTTCGTGTTCACCTTCATGATCGGCGCGGCCTGGGGCGCGAAGTACTACCAGCCCGACAAGTTCGCCACGGTCGAACCCTTCCTCATCCTGTTCTTCCTGTTCTATGTGTCCATCCCGGTGCTGTACGCGCTGGCCGGCCGCAAGAAGAACGGCCAGGTGGACGGCACGCTGCTGTTCGGCACGCCGCTGCTGGCCTTCCCGATGCAGGTGGGCCTGCTGGGCGACGACCGCTTCGGCCTGGCGGCCAGCGCGGTGTTCGTGGCCGCCGTGTTCGCGGGGCTGGCGCTGTGGGCGCAGCGCAGCGCGCGCCTTCGCGACCTGGCGCAAAGCGCGGCCGGCATGGGCGTGGTGTTTGCCACGCTGGCGATACCGCTGGCGCTGAGTGCGCGCTGGACGTCCGCGGCCTGGGCGCTGCAGGGCACCGGCATGGTCTGGCTGGGCCTGCGCCAGGCGCGCCGCCTCACCCGATGGAGCGGCCTGGCGCTACTGGTGCTGGCGGGCTGCGCATGGGTGGTCAGCCTGTTCGACTGGAACCTGGGCACGCCCGACAGCTTCCTGCTCAACGGCCACGCCTTGAACCTCGCCCTGCTCACGCTGAGCTGGCTGGCCGCGAGCTGGCTCTACCACCGCGAAGGCAGGTCGGTGGCGCTGCAGGTCATCCTGTTCCTGGGCGGCCTGGGCTGGTGGACGCTGCTGGGCCTGCGCGAGATCGAAGTAAACCTGTCGCCGCAGTACGACGCGCTTTACTACGGCGGCTTTGCGCTGGTGACCGCCGTGCTGGCAGCGCTGCTGCGCGGGCCGGTGGCCTGGCCGCGGCTGTCATGGCCGCTGGTGGCGTCGGTGGTGCTGATGCTGCCGCTGTCGCTGGCTTCGCAGGACCACTACGACTTAACGCTGTTCGACGCACCGCTGGCCCTGTGGTGGCTGGTGCTGGCCTTGGCGCTGCTCACGCTGGCCGCGCTGCGCGAGCCGCCCTCGCGCGGCCTGCCGGTGGCGCATATTTCCTGGCTGGTCACGGTGGCCTCGGCCGCCGGCCTCACGCTGTCGCGCGTGCTGGGGGACCGCGCCGGGCTGGCCGACGGCTGGCTGCTGCCGGCGGTGATGGCGCCGCTGGGCCTGATGTTCTACCTGGCCTGGTCGAAGCCGGCACTGGCCGGTTGGCCTGTGTCCGGAGACTTCCCGCGTTGGCGCCCCGTGTGGCTGGGCATCGCCGGCCTCGGCCTCGGCCTGGCGTGGCTGGTGGGCCAGTTCATGCCCGGCAACAGCACGCCGCTGATGTACGTGCCGGTGCTCAACCCGCTGGAGCTGTTCCTGCTGCTGGGCCTGGGCATCGGCGCCCACGCCCTGCGCACGCGCGACGGCGAAAGCAGCCTGGGCAACCTCGTCTGGGCCGGCGCCGCACTGCTGACCCTGACCATGGGCGTGCTGCGCGCCTGCCACCAGCTGGCCGACCTGCCCTGGTCGCCGGCGCTGCTCAGCGAAAGCCTGGCCCAGACCAGTATCACCGTGGCCTGGTGCGTGGCCGGCGTTACCGCGTGGATCCTCGGCTCGCGCCGCCTCGACCGCCCGCTGTGGTGGCTGGGCGCCGGCCTGCTGGGCGTGGTGCTGATCAAGCTGCTGCTGGTGGACCGGCAGTTCGTCGGCAACATCGCCGGCATCGTGTCCTTCGTCGTCGTGGGCCTGCTGCTGATCGTCGTCGGCCGCATCGCCCCCACCCCACCCCGTTCGGAGTAAGCGCATGCGCACCCTGTTGATGATCGGCCTGCTGGCCACCGGCGGCGCCCATGCCGCCACCCCGCAGGACTACGCCTGGCAGTGGCCCATCCAGACCGAAGGCGAGGCTGCCGCCTACGTGCTGGAACTCGACGCAGAAGTACTGGCCAACGTGAAAGGCAGCGACCTGCGCGACCTGGCCGTGTTCAACGCCAGCGGCGAAGCCGTGGCGTTCGCGCCCTGGCCGCCCGAGCGCAAAGATGAAGATCGCCGCGAACCCCTCGCGTGGCTGCGCCTGCCCCAGCCCGCCCCCGGCCAGCCCGACAGCCTCGACCTGCGCCTGGAGCGCGACATGGACGGCCGCCTGCGCGGCTTGAACCTGAGCACCAGCGAAAGCCCGCTGCAGCCCACCGAAAACTACG
>QBLY01000051.1:0-337 GCA_003241895.1 Lysobacteraceae bacterium | reverse complement strand
GCATGCACGTGCAGCTGGCCGAAGGCGCCGCGCTGCCGATCAACCTGCGCGTGCGCGTCATGGCGTCCACCGATTTCAGCGACTGGCAACTGGTCGGCAACGGCCTGCCCTTGGTCGCGCTGGATGAAAACGGCCTGCGCATCGAACGCCTGCAGCTGGACATCACCCCCACCCAGGCCCGCTACCTGCGCCTGAGCATCGAAAACGAGGGCAACTGGCCCGACATCGCCACCCTGCAGGCCGAGCGCAAGGTCACCGGCGGCGACACGCGCGAATGGCTGTCGCTCGAACTCACCGGCACCCCCGTGCCCGACCAGCCCGGCACCTTCGACTACAC
>QBLY01000050.1 GCA_003241895.1 Lysobacteraceae bacterium | reverse complement strand
GGCCGGCGGGGTGGCGGGCAGGGCCAGGGCGAGCAGCAGGAGCCAGGTCGACATTTCCAATCAGCCTTTGGCCAGCAGGGCGAGCAGCCCGCGTGCAGTGCGCAGCCGCGAAGCGGCGTCGGGAAGCTCCATCCGGATGCGCAGCTTGTCGGGGCCGTCCATGCCGTAGACCTTGGGCTGGGACTGGATCAGCCGGATCACCGACATCGGGTCCAGCGTGGGCTGGGGCAGGAAGGTGACGCGGCCACCGGTCGGGCCCAGTTCGAGCTTGCGGATGCCCAGCGGCGTGGCCGCCCGCTTGAGTTCGGCCACGGCGAACAGCTGCTTGGTTTGTTCGGGAAGCACGCCGAAGCGATCCACCATTTCCACCTGCAGCTCCTTGAGCGCTTCGTCGTCGCGTGCGCCGGCGATGCGCTTGTAAAGGGTCAGGCGCGCATGCACGTCGGGCAGGTAGTCCTCGGGGATCAGGGCCGGGATGTGCAGTTCGACGTCGGCGCCGTGGCGCGTGGCGGGGTCGAAGTCGGGCAGCTTGCCGGACTTGATCGAGGCCACCGCGCGCGCCAGCAGTTCGGTGTAAAGCGAGAAGCCGATCTCGGCCATCTGGCCGCTCTGGTCTTCGCCCAGCAGCTCGCCCGCACCTCGGATCTCCAGGTCGTGCGTGGCCAGGGTGAAACCGGCGCCCAGTTCCTCCAGCGACGCCAGCGCCTCCAGGCGCTTCTCGGCGTCGGCCGTGAGCGTTTTCTTGTCGGGCACCACCAGGTAGGCATAGGCGCGATGGTGCGAGCGGCCCACCCGGCCGCGCAGCTGGTGCAACTGCGCCAGGCCGAAACGGTCGGCGCGGTTGATGATGATGGTGTTGGCGCTCGGGATGTCGATGCCCGACTCGATGATGGTGGTGCACACCAGCACGTTGAAGCGCTGGCGGTGGAAGTCGAGCATGGCCTGCTCAAGTTCGCGCTCGGGCATCTGGCCGTGGGCGATGCGCAGGCGGGCTTCGGGCACCAGCTCCTGCAGGTCGCGCGCCATCTTCTCGATGGTGTCCACTTCGTTGTGCAGGAAGTACACCTGGCCGCCGCGGGCCAGTTCGCGCTGGAAGGCCTCCTTCAGCAGCACCGGGTCCCAGGGCGTGATCACCGTCTGCACCGCCAGGCGGTGCGCCGGCGGCGTGGCGATGATGGACAGTTCGCGCAGGCCGCTCATGGCCATGTTGAGCGTGCGCGGGATCGGCGTGGCGGTCAGCGTGAGCAGGTGCACTTCGGCGCGCAGCGCCTTGAGCGCCTCCTTCTGGCGCACGCCGAAGCGCTGCTCCTCGTCCACCACCACCAGCCCCAGGTCCTTGAACTTCACGTCGCCCTGCAGCAGGCGGTGGGTGCCGACGATCACGTCGATCTTGCCTTCCTCCAGCTGCGCCAGCGCCGCCTTGATTTCCTTGGCGGACTTGAAGCGGCTGAGCACTTCCACCCGCAGCGGCCAGTCGGCGTAGCGGTCGCGGAAGTTGCGATAGTGCTGTTCGGCCAGCAGCGTCGTGGGAACCAGAATAGCGACCTGCTTGCCGGCCGTGGCGGCGACGAAGGCGGCACGAACCGCGACTTCGGTCTTGCCGAAGCCGACGTCGCCGCAGACCACCCTGTCCATGGGTTGGGGTTTACCCAAGTCGGAAATCACGGCGTCGATCGTCGCCAATTGGTCGGGCGTTTCCTCGAACGGGAAGGTGGCGGCGAACGGTTCGTACATCGCCCGGTCCACCTGCAGCGCCAGGCCGACGCGGGCATGGCGGCGCGCCTGGATCTCCAGCAGTTCGGCGGCGACGTCGCGCACCTTCTCGGCGGCCTTGCGCTTGGCCTTGTCCCACTGTTCGCCGCCCAGCGAATGCAGCGGCGCCAGGTCGGGCGAGGCGCCGGAATAGCGGCTCACCAATTGAAGCTGCGCCACCGGCACGTAGAGCTTGTCGCCCTTGGCGTATTCGATCTGCAGGTACTCGCCGCTGATGCCGCCGCTTTCCAGCGTCACCAGGCCCTGGTAGCGGCCCACGCCGTGGTCCTCGTGCACGATCGGCGAGCCCATCGTGATCTGGCTCAGGTCGCGCAGAACGCTGTCGGGATCGCGGGCGGCGCCGCGCTTGCGGCGGCGGCTCTGTTCGGCGCGGTCGGGGAACAGCTGGCGTTCGGTCAGGATCGCCAGCGCCGGCTTGTCGAGCGCGAAGCCGTCCTCGATGGCGGCGACGGTGATCGCAAAGCGCTCGTCGCCGGCTACGAAAGCATCCCAGCCGGCGACGGGCGCCGGCCGGATGTCGGCCGAGGCCAGCAGCTCGAGCAGCGCCTCGCGGCGGCCGGCGGAGTCGGCGGCCACCAGCACCCGGCCGGGGTAGCTGCGCAGGAAGCCCAGCAGCGCCGCGCCCGGCTCGCTGCCCTTCTGGCTCCAGGCCAGCGCCGGCGCCGGCTGTTCGGCCATCGCCAGCGCCTTGTCGCGCTGGGGGTGCAGCGGGCCGCAGACTTCGATGCGCAGCGCCTGGTTCCAGGTGGCGCGCAACTGCTCGGGCTTGAGGAATATTTCCTCGGGCGCCAGGATCGGCCGCTCTATGTCGTGGCGGCGCTGCTCCCAGCGGTTCATGGTCTGGGCCCAGAAGGCCTCGGCCGCCTCCGGCGCGCCTTCACCCACCACCACCAGCGTGTCGCCCGACAGGTGTTCGAACAGCGACGCGGTGTGGTCGAAGAACAGCGGCAGGTAGTACTCGATGCCTGCAGGCGCGCCGCCTTCCTTGAGGTCCTGGTAAAGCGGGCAGCGACGCGGGTCGAATTCAAAGCGTTCGCGCAGGGTTTCGCGCACGCGCCTGGCGCTGTCGGCGTCGAGCGGGAATTCGCGCGCCGGCAGCAGCCGGACCGAATCCACCGGATGGTCCGAGCGCTGGGTGTCGGGGTCGAAGGTGCGCAGCGAGTCGATCTCGTCGTCGAACAGCTCGATGCGATAGGGCAGGTCCGAGCCCATCGGGAACAGGTCGAGCAGCGCGCCGCGCACGGCGAAGTCGCCCGGGTCCAGCACCTGCGGCACGTTGCGGTAGCCCGCGGCCTCGAGGCGGCGCTTCTCGGCGTCGAGGTCGAGTTTCTGGCCCTTCTTGAGGTCCAGCGTGTTGCCGGCGATCCAGCTGGGCGGCGGCAGCCGCTGCATCAGCGACGCCACCGGCACCACCAGCACGCCCTTGCGAGCGGTCGGCAGCCGGTACAGGGCCGCCACGCGCTGGGACACGATGTCCGGGTGCGGGCTGAACAGGTCGTAGGGCAGGGTTTCCCAGTCGGCGAAGTGCAGCACCGGCAGGTCGCCCGCCAGCACCTTCAGGTCGTGTTCGAGCGATTGCGCGGCGTGGCTGTCGCGGGTGATGGCGAGCACGAGGCCATCGCGCCGGCGCGCCAATTCGGCCAGGCCCAGCGCAAGTGCGCTGGCGCTGGCTGGCGAACGCCACAG
>QBLY01000004.1:100733-200685 GCA_003241895.1 Lysobacteraceae bacterium | reverse complement strand
ACCGGCTTCACCGCCGCGCCGCGCGCCACGCTCAACGTCACCGTGTCGGGCCCGAACAAGCAGATCCAGGGCCTGTACCAGATCGTCAACCCGAACTCGGGCACGGTCAGCAACCACGTGATGGTCCGCCCCGGCACCAACTGATCCACGCCGCGGCACGCAAACAGGAAAGGCCCGCTTCGGCGGGCCTTTCTCTTTGCCGCATTCGCGGCGCCGCAGGTAGCCGCAGCACCGGTCGGTGAGCGGGTCAGTAACCGGCCGCCTGCCCGTCCTTGCGGCTTTCGCTGGCGCCGGTGTACACGCCGCTGTCGTTGTCGCGGGCGATGGCCTGGTAGCCGCCGTAGGGGCCGTCGGCGAACTCCACCGTGTGGCCCTTGCGCATCAGCGCGCGGATGGTTTCGTAGCTGAACCCGGTTTCCAGGTTCACCACGCCGCCGTCGGCCATGGCCACCATCTGCCCGGCGGGGTCGGTGCTGCCGTCGTGCTGGATGCGCGGGGCGTCGCCGGCTTCCTGCAGGTTCATGCCGAAGTCCACCAGGTTCATCACGATCTGCGCGTGGCCCTGCGGCTGCATGGCGCCGCCCATCAGGCCAAAGCTCACCCAGGGCTTGCCGTCGCGGGTGATGAACGCCGGGATGATGGTGTGGAACGGCCGCTTGCCCGGCTCGAACGAGTTCGGATGGCCGGCCTGCAGCACGAACTGCTCGCCGCGGTCCTGGAAGATGAAGCCCAGGCCCGGCACGGCCATGCCGCTGCCCATGCCGCGGTAGTTGGACTGGATCAGCGACACCATCATGCCGTCCTTGTCGGCCACCGCCAGGTAGATGGTGTCGCCCTGGTTGAGCTGGCGTCCGGCGTCCACCGCCTGTGCGGCGCGCTCGGGGTTGATCAGCTGGCGGCGCTGCGCGGCGTACTCCTGGGAGATCAGCCAGGACACCGGCGCGGGGTGGAAGGCCGGGTCGGCGTAGTAGCGCGCGCGGTCGGCGAAAGCCAGCTTCTTGGCTTCCACGAACAGGTGCACGTGCTCGGCGCTGCCAAACGCTATCTTCGAGAAGTCATAGCCTTCAAGCAGATTGAGGATCTGCAGCGCGGCGATGCCCTGGCCGCTGGGCGGCAGCTCCCACACGTCCACGCCCCGGTAGTTGGTGCTCACCGGCTCCACCCATTCGCCCTGGTGCGCGGCGAGGTCCTCGTAGCTCAGGAAGCCGTCGTTGGCCTTGAAGTAGGCGTCGATGCGCCGGGCGATGTCACCTTTATAGAACGCGTCGCGGCCGTCGCGGCCGATGGTTTCCAGGGTGTTGGCCAGGTTGGGGTTGCGCCACAGTTCGCCCTTGGCCGGTGCGCGGCCGTCGATGGTGAACTGCTCGGTGAAGCCCGGCCACTTCGACAGCACCGGCACGCTGCGGCCCCAGTAGTAGGCGATCACCTCGTGCACCGGGTGCCCCTTGCGGGCGTAGGCCACGGTGGGCGCCAGGTTCTGCGCCATCGTCCGCTTACCGAAGCGCTCGTGCAGCGCGAACCAGCCGTCCACCGCCCCCGGCACGGTCACCGGCAGCGGGCCGTGCGGCGGGATGTCGGTGTACCCGTGTTCCTTGAACCAGGCCAGGCTGAGCGCCCGCGGCGAACGCCCGGAGCCGTTATAGCCGTGCAGCTTGCGGGTCTTGGGGTCCCAGACGATGGCGAACAGGTCGCCGCCGATGCCGTTGCCCGTGGGCTCCATCAGGCCCAGGGCGGCGTTGGCGGCGATGGCCGCGTCCACCGCGCTGCCGCCCTGGCGCATCGTCTCGAGCGCGATCTGGGTGGCCAGCGGATGTGACGTGGCCGCCATGGCCTCGGGTGCGAACACCTCCGAGCGGGTGGCGAAGGCCTGCCCGGTGATGCGGTCCGCGCCTTGGGCAGGCGCCACCAGCAGGGTGGCAAGGCAAACAAACGCGGCAGGCATGACTTTCATCGGTAGGCTCCGGACAAGGACTGCGAGAAGATAGCGCACTCCCCCCTGCCGCCAAGCGAAGTAACCCTTATGCGCGTCCTGGTACTGATGTTGTCCTGCCTGCTGGCCGTGCCTGGCTGGGCCCGCGCGGCCGAGCCTGCGCCCGCCGCCGCCGCCGCTGTTGCCGCCGATCCAGCGGAAGTCGCCGCGCAGCTCGATGCGCTGCTGGCGCAGTGGCACGAGGCCGAGCTCAAGGCCAACCCGATCTTCGCCACGGCCTTGGGCGACCTGCGCTACAACGACCAGCTGCCCGACTTCACGTCCGAGGCTTACCGCGCCGAAAGCCAGGCGCGTGAGCGCGACTTCCTGGCCCGCGTGCAGGCGCTCGACCGCGACGCACTGACCGGCCAGCACCGCCTGAGCCGCGACGTGTTCGTCAGCGACCGCGAACTGTCGCTCGAGTCCGACCGCTTCCCGGGCTGGATGCTGGCCGTAAGCCAGTTCGGAAACCACGGCAGCCTGTTCGCCCAGCTGGGCTCGGGCCAGGGTATCCAGCCGTTCCGCGAGGTCAAGCACTACGACGATTTCCTGGCCCGTATCGCCCGCTTCCCGGTGCTCAACGACGGCGTCATCGCAAACCTGCGCAAAGGCATGGCGGCGGGCGTCACCCAGCCGCGGCCGGTGGTCGAGAAGATCGTCCCGCAGTTCGCCGCGCACATCCTCGCCAAGCCCGAGGACAGCGTGTTCTGGGGCCCGATCAAGGACATGCCGGCCGATTTCCCGCTGGCCGAACGCGAGCGCCTCGCGGCCGCTTATCGCGCCGCGATTACCGACGTGCTGGTGCCGGGCTACACCAAGATGCGTGATTTCCTGCGCGACGAGTACCTGCCCGCCGCGCGTGAAACGGTCGGCATGAGCGACCTGCCCGACGGCCGCGCCTGGTACGCACTGATGGTCCGCTCCAACACCACCACCGACCTCAGCCCCGAAGCCATCCACCAGTTCGGCCTGGACGAAGTGGCGCGGATCCTGGGCGAGATGAACGCGGTGCGCGAACAGGTCGGCTTCAAGGGCGACCTGCCCGCCTTCTTCGAGTTCCTCAAGAACGACGACCAGTTCTACTTCAAGACCCCCGAAGAGGCCCTGCAGGCCTACCGCGACGTGCAGAAGAAGATCAACCCGCTGCTGCCCAAGCTCTTCGACGTATTCCCCAAGGCCGACTACGAAGTGCGCCAGGTCGAGGCCTTCCGCGCGCAGAGCGATGCCGGCGCGTCCTACCAGTCCCCCACGCCCGATGGTTCGCGGCCAGGCGTGTTCTACCTCAACACCTACAACCTAAAGGCGCAACCCAAGTTCCTGGTCGAGACCCTGTCCGTCCACGAGGCGTCGCCGGGCCACCACTTCCAGATCTCGATCCAGCAGGAAGTGGAGTCGCTGCCGGCCTTCCGCCGCTTCGGCGGCTACACCGCCTTCGCCGAGGGCTGGGCGCTTTACGCCGAGTCGCTGGGCAAGGAACTGGGCCTGTTCACCGACCCCTACCAGTGGTACGGCCGGCTAAGCGACGAGCAGCTGCGCGCCATGCGCCTGGTGGTGGACACCGGGCTGCACCACTTCGGCTGGTCGCGCCAGAAGGCGATCGACTACATGCTGGCCAACTCCTCCATGGCCGAGTCGGACGTGGTGGCCGAGGTGGAGCGCTACATCGTGATCCCCGGCCAGGCGCTGTCTTACAAGGTGGGCCAGCGCGTGATCCGCGAGCTGCGCAACGAGGCCGAGGCCGAGCTGGGCGATCGCTTCGACGTGCGTGCGTTCCACCGCCAGGTGCTGGTGGATGGCGCGCTGCCGATGGGCGTGCTGCAGGTCAAGATCCGCGAGTGGATCGCCAGCCAGAAGGCGGCGGCCACCCCGGCCTGAGCCTCGCGCCTGCCGCGCGCCGACCGGCGCGCGGCATTGACGCCCCCGGGGAATGACGGTCTGATGCGGGGAGAATTCCCCGGCATCCAATGACGCGACCATGTTCGAGATCACGCCCGCCTTCTCCGTTCCCATGATCCACGCCAAGCTCGACGACCACGTCGAGCTCAACCGCCAGCTGCGCGACCTGTTCCTGGCCCGCGAGGCCGAGGGCGACAAGTACCGCAATCCCGAGCCCATCGTCTCGCGCAACAAGCAGCTGTTCGAAAGCAACTTCCGGCTGTTCGACTGGCCGCAGCCGGCCTGTGCGCGCCTGCGCGACTTCTGCTGGGCCAGCCTGTACCGCGCCATCGGCGAGCTCAACGGCTACGACCGGGCGATGCTGATGAAGCTGCACATCCAGCACCAGTCCTGGTTCCACATCACGCGCCGCGGCGGCTTCTTCGGCGCGCACAACCACGCCATGCACTCGTGGTCGGGCGTTTACTGCGTGAAGCACGACGGCGACGACCCGGCCAGCGACAGCGGCCGGCTCACCTTCATCAACCCGCAGGCCACGGCCACCATGTACCTGGACATGGCGCTGGCGAACATGAAGCCGCCCTATGCCATGAGCCCGCGGTCACTGCGGCTCGAGCCGGGCCAGCTGGTGATCTTCCCCTCGTGGATGCTGCACGAAGTGCTGCCGTTCGAGGGCGAAGGCGAGCGGATAACGGTGGCGTTCAACGCGCGCTTCATGCTCGACGGCGCCCAGCCGCTCGACGTACCGCTGGGCTGAGGCCCGCGGATGGCGTTCGATGCCTTCGCGCTGATCCTGGCGATGCTGGCCCTGGGGCTGGTGTTCCAACACCTGCGCGTATTACCGGACAACGCCGCCGAAGTGCTCAACAAGGTGGTGCTGTACGTTTGCCTGCCGGCGTCGGTGCTGATCTATGCGCCGCGGCTGGAGATCGGCCGCGAAGTGCTGGCGGTGGCGGCCGTGCCCTGGCTGCTGCTGGCGGCAACGGTGGCGCTGGTGACGCTGGCCACGCGCGCATTGAAGCTGCGCCCCGACGAGCACGCCGTGCTGCTGCTGTGCGTGGCGCTGGGCAACACCAGCTTCCTGGGCTACCCGCTGGTGCGCGCGCTGCTGGGCGAAGACGCGCTGCCGTATGCGGTCATCTACGACCAGTTCGGCGCCTTCCTGATCCTGTCCACGTTCGGCCTGTACGTGCTGGCGCGCTACGGTGGCGACGCCAAGCCCACGGTCGGCCTGATCGCGCGCCGCGTCGCCACGTTCCCGCCGTTCCTGGCGCTGGTGCTGGGCCTGACGGTGATGCCCGAGGCGCCGCCTGAATGGGTCGCCGGCGGCCTGCAGCGGCTGGCCGACGCGCTGCTGCCGCTGGTGGTGCTGGCCATCGGCCTGAGCCTGCAGCTCAAGCTGCCGCGCGACGAACTCAAGCCGCTGGCCGTGGGCCTGGCCTTGAAGCTGGCCGTGATGCCGCTGCTGGCGCTGGCCATGGCCCCGATGCTCGGCCTTCAGGGCGTGCAGCACGATGCGGTGGTGCTGGAGTCGGCCATGCCGCCGATGATCACCGCCGCGGCGCTGGCGATTTCGCATCGCCTGGCGCCCGGTTTGGCGGCGGCCATGGTGGGGTATGGCATCCTGCTGTCGCTGATCACGCTGCCTGCCTGGGCCTGGCTGCTGCAGCACTGGAGTTGACCGCCATGACACAGCAAACCAAAGGCCCGGGCGTGCGTTTGCCGCCGCCCCTGATCTACCTTTCGGGGCTGGTCGCGGGCTTCGCCTTGGATTACTGGTGGGTGGCGATGCCGATCGTGGATGCGTCGCGCGAAACCTGGGTGCACCTGCACGCGTTCGCCATCGGGCTGGTGGCGGTGTGGCTGCTGGCCAGTTCGCTGCGCAGCTTCCGACGCCGCGGCAACGATCCGCGGCCCTGGCGCGAGGACACCGCGCTGGTGGAAGAAAGCGTGTATCGCTACACCCGCAACCCGATGTACCTGGGCATGGCCCTGGCCTACGCCACGCTGGCCCTGGCCTGCAATGCGCTGTGGCCGCTGCTGCTGCTGGTGCCGGTTATCTTCGTGATCCGCTACTACGTGATCGGCCGCGAAGAGCGCTATCTCGCCGGCCAATTCGGCCAGCCGTACCTCGATTACTGCGCGCGCACGCGCCGCTGGTTCTAGGCAACTAAAAAGGGGTCAGAGAATATATTCGTTTAAAGCGAATATATTCTCTGACCCCT
Organism: Lysobacteraceae bacterium; assembly: GCA_003241895.1. Classification (GTDB taxonomy): domain Bacteria; phylum Pseudomonadota; class Gammaproteobacteria; order Xanthomonadales; family Xanthomonadaceae; genus Arenimonas. The sequence goes on along the minus strand of QBLY01000004.1, from coordinate 194,595 downwards.
TTTTAGTTGGCGGCTGGTTTGTTGGGGGTGTGCTCAGTCGGCGGGCACGGTGCGGCTTCGGGCCCATTCGCGCAGGCCGTTCACCTGTTCGGCCATCAGCACGCTGAGCGGGCGGGTGGCGGCGATCTCGCCCAGCAGGCGGGTCTCGTCCAGGCGCGTTTGCGCCGCGTGGGCCGAGTACAGGCCGCTGACCACGGCCTGTTCGATCTCGGCGCCGGAAAAACCGTCGGCCGCGCCCGCCAGCGCATCCAGCGAGAAACCCTCCCAGTCCACTTCGCGCTTGGCCAGGTGCAGCCGGAAGATCTCGGCGCGGACGGCGTGGTTGGGCAGGTCCACGAAGAAGATCTCGTCGAAGCGGCCCTTGCGCAGCAGCTCGGGCGGCAGGTCGTGCACGGCGTTGGCGGTGGCCACCAGGAACACGCGCGACTTGCGTTCGGCCATCCAGGTCAGGAAATAGCCCAGCACGCGCCGCGACACGCCGCCGTCCTCGCTGCTGCCCGATGCCGCCAGGCCTTTCTCAAGCTCGTCGATCCACAGCACGCAGGGCGCGATCTGCTCGGCCGACGACAGCGCGTCGCGCAGGTTCTTTTCGGTTTCGCCGTGGAATTTGTTGTACAGCGTGCCGAAGTCCAGCCGTACCAGCGGCACGCCGAAGCCGCCCGCCACCGCCTTGGCCGCCAGCGACTTGCCGCAGCCCTGCACGCCCAGCAGCAGCATGCCCTTGGGCGGATCCAGGCCCACCGGCAGCGCTTCGCTGGTGTAGGCCGCGCGGCGCTGGTTCACCCAGGCCTTCAGGCGCGCAAGGCCGGCGACGTCGGAGAAGTGCGCCGTGTCGTACTCGAAGTGCAGGTGGCCGCTCTTGTTGAGCAGCTCGAACTTGAGCTTGGCCAGCTCGGGCAGGTCGCCCTGGCTGATCACGCCGTCGCGGAAGATCAGGTGCCGCGCCAGCCGCCGGGCTTCGGTCAACGACAGCCCGCGCAGGTTGCGCACCATCATCTTCAGCGCGTCCTGGTCTACCTCCACGCGCTTGCCGCCGTGCTCGCGCACGTACAGCGCGGCCTCGTCCTGCACCAGCTTGAGCAGCGCTTTTTCGTCGGGAAGGCGCAGCGAGAAACGCACCGCCAGGTGCTCGAGGTCGGCGGGCAGTTCGATCTTGGCGCCCACCAGCACCAGCGTGTGTTCCTTGCAGTCGCGGCGGTCTATCAGTTCGCGCACCATGCGCTGGGTGGTGGCGTAGCCCAGGTAGGGGTGGAAATCGAGCAGCAGGTGGATGCCGCGCTGGTCCATGGCGCGGATGGTGCGCAGCGTGGTGGTGGCGTCGGGCGGCGACAGCGGCGCGTCTTCGCCGTGCAGGTCCACCCGGCGCAGGCCTTCGGTGATCGACCAGCGGAACAGCGGCCGCCACACCTGCATCAGCACGTGCATGAACAGGTCCACCACCCGGCCCTCGTCGGGCGTCTCGATGACGATCAGCGCCGTGTTGGCGCGGATCAACGAGGTGAGGTCCTGCAGTTCGCTCATGGTGGGTCCTTCGCGTTGAGGGCGAATGATACCGGAGCGGCCGGCGTGGCCGGGATGGCGGGCTCAGCCCAGCAGGTGGCGGGCGATGGCCACGCCCGCTTCGCGGCCGTCGTGCACGGCGGTCACCACCAGGTCAGCGCCGCGCACGTTGTCGCCGCCGGCGAACACCTTGGCGTGGCCGGTGCGGCCGGGCAGGCCGTCGGTGACCACGCGGCCGTCGGCGTTGAGCTGTACGCCGAAGTCGGCCCACCAGGCGGCGGGACTGGCGCGGAAGCCGAACGCCAGGATCACCACGTCGGCTTCGTGCAGGTATTCACTGCCGGGCAGATGCTCGGTGGCGCTGCCGCGACCGGCCGCGGCGCGGGTTTCGACCAGCCGCACGCCGGTGGCCTGGAGGCTGCCGTCCACCCGCAGGCCGCTTTCGATCGACAGCGGCTGGCGGTTGAATGCGAAGCGCACGCCTTCCTCGCGCGCATTCTTCACTTCCCGGCGTGAGCCGGGCATGTCGGTTTCGCCGCGACGATAGGCGCAGGTGACTTCGGCGGCGCCCAGGCGCAGCGACGAGCGCACGCAGTCCATCGCGGTGTCGCCACCGCCCAGCACCAGCACGCGCTTGCCCGACAGGTCGAATGGCGGGTCGTCGCGGTGCGGTTTGCCCAGCAGTCGGCGCGCATTGGCCACCAGGAAGGGCAGCGCCGGCAGCACGCCGGGCAGGTCCTGGCCGGGCAGCTTGCCGTCCACCGCCGTGTAGGCGCCGGTGCCGAGGAATACGGCGTCGTAGTCGCGCATGAGGTCGTGGCCCATGGCCGCGTCCACTTCAACGCCAAGATGGAAACGCACGCCCATCGCCTCAAGCACGCCGCGCCGGGTTTGAATCACGTGCTTTTCGAGCTTGAAGGCCGGGATGCCGAAGCTCAGCAGCCCGCCGATCTCCTCGTAGCGGTCGAACACGTGGGCCTCGATGCCCGCGCGCGCCAGCCGGTCGGCGCAGGCCAGGCCGGCCGGACCCGCGCCGATGATGGCCACGCGCTTGCCGCTGGCCACCACGTGCGACAGGTCGGGGCGCCAGCCCTGGCGGAAGGCTTCGTCGACGATGTACTTTTCCACCGATCCGATGGTGACCGCCTCGAAGCCGGTGTTGAGCGTGCAGTCGCCTTCGCACAGGCGGTCCTGCGGGCAGACGCGGCCGCAGACCTCGGGCAGCGGGTTGGTTTCGTGCGCCAGCTCCGCCGCCTCGAACAGCCGGCCTTCCTTCACCAGCATCAGCCAGTTCGGGATGTAGTTGTGCACCGGGCACTTCCACTCGCAGTAGGGATTGCCGCAGTCCAGGCAGCGGCCGCTCTGGTCGGCCGCCTCGGGCGCGGAAAAGCCGCCGTAGATTTCCTGCCAGCCCATGACCCGCAGCGGCGCCGGCAGTTCGCGCGGCATGCGCCGCGGCATTTCCAGGAACTGGAAGGGATTGGCCTTCATGCGGCGCGCCTGAGTTCTTCAGCCAGCGATTCCAGGCTGGCGGCCTTGGGCTTGACCAGCCAGAAGCGGCCGGCGACGTCGCGGAATTCCTCGAGCAGCTGGGCGCCCCAGGCGCTGCCGGTCAGGTCCACGTGCGTGCGCAGCAGCGTGCGCAGATGGTGGCGGTGGTGTTCCATGCCTTCCGGGGTGATGCGCAGCACGTCGATGAGTTCGTGGTTGTAGCGGTCGACGAAGTCGCGGTCGATGTCGAGCACGTAGGCGATGCCGCCGGTGAGGCCGGCGCCGAAGTTCAGGCCGGTGCGGCCAAGCACGGCCACCACGCCGCCGGTCATGTATTCGCAGCCGTGGTCGCCCACGCCTTCCACCACGGCCAGCGCGCCGGAGTTGCGCACGGCGAAGCGCTCGCCGGCGCGGCCCGCGGCGTACAGCTCGCCGCCGGTGGCGCCGTACAGGCATGTGTTGCCCATGATCGGCGTGTCGCGCGCCACGAAGCGCGAAGCCGCGGGTGGCTGCAGCACGATGCGCCCGCCCGCCATGCCCTTGCCGACGTAGTCGTTGGCGTCGCCGGTCAGGTGCAGCTGCAGCCCGCCGGCGTTCCAGGCGCCCAGGCTCTGGCCGGCGTTGCCGCGCAGGTGCGCGGTGATGGGTGCGTCGGCCATGCCGGCGTTGCCGTGCCGGCGGGCGATGGCGCCCGACAGGCGGGCGCCGATGCTGCGGTCGTCGTTGCGCACGTCGTAGTGGAATTCACCGCCGCGCGAGGCGGCGATGGCTTCGCCCATGTCGGCCAGCATGCGCGACGCCAGCGCACCAGGGTCACGCGGCGCGTTCCGGGCCTGGGTGCAGAAGCGTGCGCCGCCGCTGCTGGCGTCGGCGGCTGCCAGGATCGGCGACAGGTCGAGCTTGCGCTGGCGCGGCGTGTCGCCCGGCGCCTGCACCAGCAGGTCGGTGCGGCCGATCAGGTCCTCCAGGCGCGCCACGCCCAGCTTCGCCAGCCATTGGCGCACGTCCTGGGCCACGAAGCGGAAGAAGTTCATGCCCATTTCCGGCAGGCCGGTGAAGTGGTTCGCGCGCAGGCGCGGGTCCTGGGTGGCGACGCCGGTGGCGCAGTTGTTGAGGTGGCAGATGCGCAGGTACTTGCAGCCCAGCGCCACCATCGGCGCGGTGCCGAAGCCAAAACTTTCCGCGCCCAGGATGGCCGCCTTGATCACGTCCAGGCCGGTCTTGAGGCCACCGTCGGCCTGCACCCGCACCTGGTGGCGCAGGTTGTTCAGGCGCAGGGTCTGCTGCACTTCGGCCAGGCCCATTTCCCAAGGCGTGCCGGCGTGGTGGATGGACGAGATCGGCGAGGCGCCGGTGCCGCCGTCGTGCCCCGACACCGTGATCAGGTCGGCATAGGCTTTCACCACACCGGCCGCGATGGTGCCGATACCGGCGTGCGAGACCAGCTTCACCGACACCAGCGCGTCGGGGTTGACTTCCTTGAGGTCGAAGATCAGCTGGGCCAGGTCTTCGATGGAGTAGATGTCGTGGTGCGGCGGCGGCGAGATCAGGCCGATGCCGGGCTTGGCGTAGCGCAGCGCCGCGATCATCGCGTTGACCTTGTGACCCGGCAGCTGGCCGCCTTCGCCGGGCTTGGCGCCCTGGGCGATCTTGATCTGCAGCACCTCGGCGTTCACCAGGTACTCGGGGGTGACGCCGAAGCGGCCCGAGGCCACCTGCTTGATCTTCGATCGCTTTTCGGTGCCGTGGCGCGCCGGGTCTTCGCCGCCTTCGCCGGAATTGCTGCGGCCGCCCAGGCGGTTCATCGCCGTGGCCAGCGCTTCGTGCGCCTCGGGCGACAGCGCGCCCAGCGACATGCCGGCCGAATCGAACCGGGCCAGGATGGCCTCGGCCGGCTCGACGTCGTCGAGCGCGATCGGCGCCACGTCGTCGCGCAGCCGCAGCAGGTCGCGCAGCGCGGACGCGGGGCGCGCGTCCACGTGGTCGGCGTAAACGCGGTAGTCGGCCTCGTCGCCGCTGCGCACGGAGCGCTGCAGGCTGGCGATCACGTCGGGGTTGTACATGTGGTATTCGCCGCCGACCATCAGCTTGTGGCGGCCGCCCGGCTCGATGTCTTCCAGGTCCAGCCAGGCGCGCGCGGCCAGCTGGCGCGCGTCGTCCTGCAGCTCGGCGAAGCCCGCGCCCTGCAGCCGGCTCACCATGCCCGGGAAGCACAGCGCCACCACTTCATCGGCCAGGCCGACGATTTCAAACAGCTGCGCCGCGCGGTAGCTGGCGATGGTGCTGATGCCCATCTTGGAGATGATCTTGAGCAGGCCCTTCTTGATGCCGCGGCGGTAGCTGCGGCCCAGTTCGGCCGGCTCGTTGCCCTGCTTGCCGTCGACGATGCCGGCCTTGCCCAGCGCCGAAAGCGTCTGGTACGCCAGGTACGGGTACACCGCCGTGGCGCCCACGCCGATCAGGCAGGCCATGTGATGCGCGTCGCGCGCGCTGCCGGTTTCGATCACCAGGTTGGCGCGGCAGCGCAGGCCCGCGGCCACCAGGTGGTGGTGCACGGCGCCGGTGGCCAGCAGCGCGGGCACGGCCGCCAGCCCACGCTCGGGGTAGCGGTCGCTGAGCAGCACGATCACCGCGCCGGCGCGCACGGCGGCCTCGGCCTGAGTGCACAGCTGGCGCAGCGCGTCGGCCAGCGACTGGTCGGCGCCGAAATACAGAGGCAGCAGCACGTTCGCGCTGGCGAACTGCGGCAGCGACAGCAGCTGGCGCAGCTTGCGCTGGCTCAGCACCGGCGAGTTCAGCATCACCTGCACGGCGCTGCGGGCATCGGCTTCGAACACGTTGCCTTCGGGCCCCAGCTGGGTGGTGAGCGACATCACCACCTGTTCGCGCAGCGGGTCGATGGGCGGGTTGGTCACCTGCGCGAACGCCTGGCGGAAATAGTCGTACACCGGCCGGACCTGGCGCGACAGCACCGCCACGGGCGTGTCGTCGCCCATCGAACCGGTGGCTTCCTGTTCGGTTTCTGCCAGCACGCGCAGCTCGGCTTCGCGCTCCTCGCGGCTGAGCTGGAAATATTTCTGGAAGCGCCGCAGCGTGTGCGCATCGAACGGTTCGGCGGCCAGCGACGGGTCCACCAGGCTGGTGCTGAGGTAGGTAACGCCCTGCTTGAGCCAGGCCTTGAACGGTGCGCGAGCCTTGTTGACCGCGTCGATGGCGTCGGTGTCGAGCAGTTCACCGCGCTGCAGGTCCACCGCCAGCATTTCGCCGGGCCCGAGCTTGCCCTTGGCCACCACGTCTTCGTCGCGCACGTCGTATACGCCCATCTCCGACGCCACCACCAGGGTGCGGTCGGCGGTGAGCAGCCAGCGCGCCGGCCGCAGCCCGTTGCGGTCGAGCGTGCAGGCGGCGAAGCGCGCATCGCACATCACGATGCCGGCCGGGCCGTCCCAGGGATCCAGCGACAGGCCGTAGTACTCGTAGAAGGCCGCCAGGTCCGGGTCTTTGTATTCCAGCGACGCGGTGGCCGGCGGCACCAGGATCCGGATGGCCTGCAGCAGGTCCATGCCGCCGGCCAGCAGCAGCTCCAGCATGTTGTCCAGGCTTTGCGAGTCCGAGCCGTGCTCGCTCACCAGGGGCGTCAGCGCGGCCAGGTCCAGCGCCGGCGAGTGCCAGTGCGCGGCGCGCGCGCGGGCCCAGTGCCGGTTGCCTTCGATGGTGTTGATCTCGCCGTTGTGCGCCAGCAGGCGGAACGGCTGCGCCAGCTTCCACGCCGGCGCCGTGTTGGTGGAGAAGCGCTGGTGGAACACCACCACCGACGACGCCAACTCCGGCCGCGCCAGGTCGGGGAAGACGCGCACCAGCGCGTCGGGCAGCACCATCGCCTTGTAGCCCAGGGTCACCGCCGAAAGGGTGACCACGTAGAAGTCTGCTTCGCCGGCAAGCTGCTGTTCGGCGGCGCGTCGCGCCAGGAACAGCGCGCGTTCGAACACCGGGCCGTCCATGCCGGTGCCGGGACCGACGAACACCTGCTCGATCCGGGGCAGGCCCTGCAGCGCGATTTCGCCGCAGTCCGCGCGCGACACCGGCACTTCGCGCCAGCCCGTCACGGTGAGTCCCGCTTCCCTCAATGCCGCATCGAGCCCACTGCGCGCCGTACCGGCGGCGACCTCGTCCCAGGGCAGGAACACCGTGCCACAGGCGTCGTCTCGGCCAAAAGCCAGGCCCGCTTCCGCCGCAATGGCCGCCAGGAACGCCTGCGGCCGCCGCAGCAGCAGCCCGCAGCCGTCGCCGCTCAGGCCGTCGGCGCCCACTGCGCCGCGGTGCGTCAGCCGCGCCAGCGCGCGCAGGCCGGCGTCCACCAACCCGCGGTCGGGACGGTCGTCAAGGTTGGCGATCAGCCCGAAACCGCAGCTGTCGCGCTCGAAATCCGGGGAATGCAGGCCCGGGACCGGGGGTGCAGGCATGCGCCCTCCGCTGGTGGGATGTGGGAACCGTGTCCGGCAGCGACAGCGTCGTTAACGGGTCCACCCCAAGGTCACACACCGCATTAGAGTTTCTGCTCGGTCGCCTTCCGCAGGCCGCGCAAGGCGGGTTAGAGTGAGGTCTCTTCGGTCGCGGAGCTACGCCATGCGCACGATCCTGGTCGCCAGTTCGAAGGGAGGCGTCGGCAAATCCACGGTGTCCACCAATCTTGCCGCCTACTTCGCGGTCGAAGGCAAGGCCACCGCCATCCTGGACGCCGACAAGCAGAAGTCGGCCACCCACTGGTGCGAGAAGCGCGCCCACCTCGACACCGCCGTACTGCCGCTCGACGGCCCCCGCCGCGGCTGGGAAAAGTCGCTGCCCGAAGGCATCCAGCGCCTTGTGGTGGACGCACCGGCCGGCGCGATGGGCGAGGACCTCACCGCTTTCCTGGACCGCGCCGACGCCGTCATCGTGCCCGTGCTGCCCTCGGCCATCGACCTCGAGGCCACCGTGCCCTTCCTCAACACGCTGGTGGCCCATCCGCGGGTGAAGAAGGGCAAGCTGCCGGTGGGCATACTCGCCAATCGCCTGAAACCCTGGACCAGCGCGTCCCAGCAGGCCGTGGCCCAGCTCAAGTCCTGGCCCTACCCGGTGGTGGGCGAACTGCGCGACACCCAGGCCTACGTGCTGATGGCCGCGCTGGGCAAAAGCCTTTTCGACTACCACTCCGAACAGATCCGCAGCCACCAGGAGGACTGGGCCCCGCTGCTGCGCTGGCTCAAGAAGTCGCTCTGACCTGCCCGCCCCTTCCCGCCGCCAAGGATTGCCATGCGCGAACTGATCCTGCTCCGCCACGCCCACGCTGAACCGCCCGCCCCGGGCCAGGAAGACTTCGACCGGCCGCTGTCGCTGCAGGGCCAGGCCGAGGCCGAGGCTGCCGGGCGCTGGCTCAAGGAGCACGGCTACACGCCCGACCGCGTCGTCTGCTCTTCGGCGCTGCGCACCCGGGAAACCACCGAGCAGGCCATGGCCGTCCTGGGCTTCGTGGAAACCCGGCACGAGCCGCGCATCTACGACGCCACGCCGGGCCGCCTGATGCAGGTGATCGACGAGAACCGTGACGCCGCACGCCTGCTGCTGGTGGGCCACAACCCGGGCTTCGAACAGCTGGCGGCGCTGCTCAGCTCGGGGCAGTCGGGCGACTTCCGCGGCATGCCGGCCGGCGGCATCGCCGTGCTGTCGCTGCCCGCCGACGCGGCGCTTGAACCCGGCGTTGCCCAGCTGGCGGCCTTCTGGTGGCCGTGACGCGATGATCCGGTCCTGGCTCGGCGGACTCTGCCTGGCCGGACTGGTGGGCATGGCCATGGCTGCCCCAACCCGCGAAAGCTTCGACCCGGCGCACTCCGCCGCCAGCTTCGGCGTGAAGCTGCGGCTTTCGGGCGACGTGCCCGGGAAGTTCAGCCACACCGACGGCGAACTCGAACCCGAGCCGGACGGCCGCTGGCGCGTGCAGGTGCGGGTGGACGCCCGCGACCTCGAGCTCGACGGCCCCGCGTGGATGCTGCGCAACACGCGCTCCAAGAACTTCCTGGACGTTGAGAACCATCCCGAGATCCGCTTCACTTCCCAGCCGTTCGACCGGGCGCTGCTGGCCAGCGGTGGCCCCCTGAAGGGCCAGTTGGACCTGCGCGGGCTCAGCCGCGCGGTGACTTTCACGCTGGCGCCCAGCACCTGCAAGCGGCCCGGGCATGGCTGCGACCTTCGCGTGCTGGGGGTCATCAGCCGCCGCAGCTTCGGCATGACCAGCCAGCGTGTGTGGCTGCGTGACGAAGTGGCCTTTGATATCAGGGTGCGGCTGCGCAAGACCACCGAATCCTGACGGCGGCGCGCGTCGGCCGCCGGGCCGCCCTTGGCCACGGTGGCATTGCCGGCTGGGGCCCTGTTCATTCTTGCGCCCGCCGTTGGCGATACCTTCGACACACCGGCGCCGCTGCGCGAAGTTGCCCCCATGACCCCTTTGCTGCGTTTTGGTTTCTCCGCCGCCGTGCTCATCGCCCTCGCGGGCTGTTCGTCGCTGTCCAAGCGCGAACAGCAGGCCGCCGTGGACCTGGCGCACGCCGGCCGCAGCGACGTGGTCGGCTGCCGGCAGGGGGTCGACTGCGCGGTGGCGTCGCCGCTGCTGGCGCTGGGCGGCCACGCCATCGCCGACTCCGCGCCCGGCAAACCGCGGCACTACGTGGCGCTGCTCGACCGCGGCCAGGACGCCCTGCTGGCCCGGGTGCACCTGATCCGCGCGGCGCGCAAGACCATCGAGCTGCAAAGCTTCATCTTCGACGCCGACGACAGCGGTGCCCTGGTGCTGGACGAGCTGCTGGCCGCCGCCAGGCGCGGCGTGAAGGTGCGCGTGCTGCTGGACCAGCTCTACGGCCTGCCTGACCCGAACCTGCAGGCCACCCTGGCGGGCCAGCACCGCAATTTCGAGCTTCGCCTGTACAACCCCACCTTCGACGAGGCCAAGACCCAGGCCCTGCAGTACGCCGCCGGCATCCTGTGCTGCTTCACCAAGTTCAACCAGCGCATGCACACCAAGCTTCTGCTGGTGGACGGTCGCGCCGGCATCACCGGCGGCCGCAATATCCAGGACCGCTACTTCGACTGGGCCGAAGGCTACAACTACCGCGACCGCGACATCCTCGTGACCGGCCCGGTGGCCAAGGCCATGGCGGCGAACTTCGAGGCCTTCTGGACCTACGAGCGCACCCTGCCGTCCGAACGGCTGCACGACGTCGCCCAGCGCCTGCTGCGCGCCGAAGGCGTGCCGCCGCACGCGCTGCTCGTGCCGGGGGCCGAGCGTTCGCTGCGCGCGCGGGCCATGCAAGCCGAAGCCGGCGACGGCGATGCGGTGTTCCGCCGCCTCGAGCCGCTGCTGCAGGCCGTGGGCCGGGTGGACTTCTACGCCGACCTGCCCGAAAAGCACGAAGGCGTGCAGCCCGCCGGGGAGGACGCGTCGCTGGCCATGCGCGACCTGGTGGCCGGCACCCGCACCGAGCTGGTGCTGCAGACGCCGTACCTGGTGCTGTCGCGCCCTGCGCGCCGCCTGTTCCGTGAGCTGCGCGCCAGGCCCGATCGCCCGACCGTCCTGGTGTCAACCAACTCGCTTGCAGCCACCGACGCTTTCCCCGTGTACGCGATGAGCCACAAGTACAAACGGCTCTACCTGCGCGAGCTGGGCTTCCGCATCCACGAATACAAGCCCTACCCGGCCGAGTCACCCATCAACGTCGACGCCACCGGCGCCTTGGGCGAAGTGCGCGCGGCCTCGCTGCCGATGTTCGGATCGGGCTCGCGCGGCTCGGCCAGCGGGCCGGTGCCGCTAAAGCGGGCAGGCGTGCGGGTGGGCCTGCACGCCAAGTCGCTGGTGGTGGACGACCGCATCGGCGTGGTGGGCAGCCACAACTTCGACCCGCGTTCGGACCACTACAACACCGAGTCCATGCTGGTGGTGTACGACCACGAGTTCGCCGTGGCCCTGTCGGCCAGCATCCGGCTGGACATGCAGCCCGGCAACGCCTGGCTGATTGCCGCCCAAGAGAAGCTGCCCTTGCTGTCGGGGCTCAACTACAGCCTGGGCAAGCTCTCCGAGAAGCTGCCGATCTTCGACCTGTGGCCTTTCCCATATGCCACCAGCTACGAACTCAAGCCCGGCTGCAACCCAATCCCACCGGGGGAGCCCGGCTTCTTCGACTGCTACGAGGACGTGGGCGCCTTCCCCGAGGTCGACCTGCCCCTCAAAACCGTTTACACCCGCATCCTCACGGCCTTTGGCGCCGGACTGGTGCCGATCCTTTAGCGCGCCGGCCGTCCGGATTTCGCCCCGATGCCGTTGGATTGACGCGGAACCGGCCCCAGCCTAGGCTGGCTGTCTTCGCAAACCACTGCCGGACACCCCGCATGCCCCTCGCCATCAGCTTCGAACTCTCCGACCGCGACCTCGCCCACTTCACCCAAGCCCTGGAATCGGCGCGCGCTTCCGCCGGCAGCAAGACCACCGAGGAGATCATCTCGGCGGCATCGGCCCTGCTGATCGAGGCGGGCAAGGTGGAGGTGCCCGACTTCATCGCCGAGCGCCTGGACCGTCTCGACGCCCTGATCGCGATGGCCACCGACGAGGGCTGGCACCTGTCCGAGGAAGACCGCCAGCGCGTGCTGTCGGCCCTGGTGTACTTCGCCGACCCCAAGGACGTGATCCCCGACAGCGTGCCGGTGCTGGGCTATTTCGATGATGCGATCGCCATCGAGATGTGCGTCAAGGAGCTCAAGCACGAGATCGAGGCCTACGACGAGTTCTGCGAGTACCGCCAGAACGGCGCCGACCACCGCGGCATCGACCCGTCCACGCTGGGCCGCGCCGACTGGCTCGAAGCGCGCCGCGACGAATTGGTGGACCGCATGCACCGCCGCCGCAACCGCGAAATGGGCGGCGGCTACGGCGACAGCTCCGGCTACGCGCGCCGCGGCTACACCAGCGCCTACCGTCCGGGCCCGATGCGCGTGCGCTGATCCTCCGGTGACCGACCCGTTCCGGCAGCGCCCTTCGCCGGAGGCGCTGACCCAGCTGCTCGCCGGCACCGCCGGCGAAAGCCTGGGCATCACCATCACCGAGCTTGGCCCGGACTACCTGCGCGGCACGATGCCCGTGGACGCCCGCACCGTGCAGCCCTTCGGGTTGCTGCACGGCGGCTCGTCGGTGCTGCTGGCCGAAACCCTGGCCAGCCTGGCCGGCTACCTTTGCCTGGACCCCGGCGCCAAGCAGCAGGCGGCCGGCATCGAGATCAACGCCAACCACCTGCGCGCCGTTACCGAAGGCCTGGTCACCGGCACCGCGCGACCGATCCACCTGGGTCGCGCCACCCAGGTCTGGGAAATCCGGATCGAAGACGCCAAGGGCCGCCTGGCCTGCATTTCGCGAATGACCGCGGCCGTGGTCGGGCGCTGACGGCGACGATACCCCCGCGTCGGGTGTTTACTCGGCTCGGCTGCTGCACAATGCGGGCAATGTCCGCACACACTGAAACCGCCGGCTTGCCGCGCGACTGGCGCCGCCCGCTGCGCTACCTCTGGCGCACGCCGCTGCTGGTCCTGCACATCGTGCTGGGCCTGCCGCTGACCCTGCTGATGATCAACCCGATCTCGGCGCGCATGGAGATGCGTGGGGAACGCCTGGACCATCTGGTGATCCGCTGGTGGTCGGGCACCCTGATGCGCATCTTCGGCTTCCGGCTGCGCCGCTACGGCACGCCGCTGCCGGGCGCGGCCCTGTTCGTGGCCAACCACGTCAGCTGGATCGACATCGAGCTGGTGCACAGCCAGCGCATGATGGGCTTCGTGGCCAAGGCCGAGATCGCCCGTTGGCCGCTGGTGGGCTGGGTGGCCAGCCGGGGCGGCACCATCTACCACCACCGCGGCAGCAATGATTCGCTGCACGGCGTGATGCACGCCATGGTCGAGCGCCTGCAGCAGGGCCTGGCCGTGGGCGTGTTCCCCGAAGGCAAGACCACCCGCGGCGACGCCATCGGTACCTTCCACGCGCGCATCTTCCAGCCGGCCGTGCTGGCCGGCGTGCCGGCGCAGCCGGTGGCGCTCAAGTACGGCCTGCGCGGCGACGCCCAGACCGTCGTGGCCTTCGGCGAGAAGGAAAATTTCCTGCAGAACTTCCTGCGCCTGCTGGGCGAGCCGGGCCGCGTGGCCGAGGTGCACTTCCTCGAGCCGGTGGCATCGAGCGAAGACGGCCGCCGGCGCATGGCGGAAACCTGTCGCCAGCGCATCATCGCGGCGATGGCGGGCTGAGCCATGCCGGGTGAATACCGCCCGCCGCGCTGGTTGCGCAACCCGCACGTGCAGTCGGTGCTCAGCTCGATGCCGCTGCGCCGCGTCAGCGGCCAGCGCGCGCTGATCCGCATGGGCGCCCTCACCACCGAACACATCATCGAGGTCGAGGACGGGGTAAGGCTGCAGGGCTTCCACAGCCACCTGCCCGGGCAGGACACGCGCGGGTTGGCCCTGCTGCTGCACGGCTGGGAGGGCAGCAGCGAATCGAGCTACATGCGCCATACCGCCGCGCACCTGCTGGCCAGCGGGTTCGAGGTGTTCCGGCTCAACTTCCGCGACCACGGCGACACCCACCACCTCAACGAAGGCCTGTTCCACTCGTGCCGGCTGTCGGAAGTGGTGCAGGCGGCGCTGGCAGTGTCGCGCCGGTTCCCGGCGAGGCCGATGGTGGCCGCGGGCTATTCGCTGGGTGGCAATTTCGCGCTGCGGCTGGCGCTGTCGGCGCCTGCGGCCGGCATTCCGCTGGTCCATGCGGCGGCGGTCTGCCCGGCCATCGACCCATCGGCGGTGATGCGCGCGCTTGAATCCGGTTCGCCGTTCTACCACTGGTATTTCATGAAGAAGTGGCGCAGCTCGCTGCTGCGCAAGCGCGCGCTGTTCCCGCAGCAGCACGATTTCGACGACGCCGTACTGGCCCAGAACATGCGCGGGCTGACCCGCTGGCTGGTGGAACGCCACACCGCCAAGGCCGACGTCGAGGACTATTTCGACGGCTACGCCGTGGCCGGCAACCGCCTGGCCAACCTGCAGGTGCCGGTGAGCGTGCTGGCGGCCGCCGACGACCCGGTGATCCCGGTGGCGGGGTTCCCGGCGCTGCAGCTTCCGGACCACTCCTGGCTGGAAATCGCCCGTTTCGGCGGCCACTGCGGCTTCCTGGAGGGCATCAGCCTGAGTGGCTACGCCGAGCGCTGGGTCACGGCCCGGCTGGTGGCCGCGGCCGACAGCGCCGCTCGCGTTACAATCGCGGCTTCCGTTTAGCCGAAGATTCCCATGCTCGCCAACATCACCGAGGCCATGCGCCGGGGCGATTACGCCGCCGCCCTCAATACCGCCCGCGACCTCGTCGCCGCCGAACCCGACAATGCCGCCGCCCAGCACCTGCTTGGCATCTGCCTGCGCCACAGCGGCGACCTGTCCGGCTCCCGCGTGGCGCTGGAGCGCGCCATCGCGCTGTCGCCGGACCAGTCGGCGCTGTATTTCAGCCTGGCTTCGCTCGACCTTGCCCAAGGCAATCCCGAAGCGGCGCAGGCGGGCCTGAAGCAGTCGCTGCAGCTCGACCCCAACCAGCTCGGCGCCTACGTCACGCTGATCCACCTGGCGATGGCCGCACGCGACCTCGACGAGGCCGAGCGCAACCTGCGCCTTGCCCAGCGCGTGAACGCCGACCACCCGCAGGTGATCATCGCCGAGGGCTACCTGGCCCAGGCCCGCGGCAACCCCGATCTCGCGCTGCGCTGCTTCACCGTCGCCGTACAGGCCGATCCCAACCTGCACGAGGCCCAGGCGGCCCTGGGCAAGGCCTACCTGTCGCGTGACATGTGGTCGTTCGCCGAGCAGGCCTTTTCCAATGCGCTGCGCCTGGACCCGACCCGGTCGCTGGCCACCCTGCGCGCGCTGGCCCAGGCCCGCCGCAAGCAGGGCGACGTCGAGGGCACGCTGGAAGTGCTGGGCGAGATGATCCAGCGCAACCCGGCCGACCTGACCGTGCGCGGCGTGCGCGGCGAGCTGCTGGCCGCCAGCGGTCGCGCGCTGCAGGCGCTGGACGACTACCTGCCGATGCTCGACCAGCACCCCGACCACGTGGTCACGCTGGGTTTCGCGGTGATGATCCTGGCCGAGAACGACCGCCTGGATGAGGCGCTGGCGCGCACCGAAACCGCCCTTGCCAGGTCACCGACGGCGGACGAGCTGTGGATGCTGCGCCTGAACATCTCCGGTCGCCTGCACGAAGACGCCAAGGCCCTGCTTGATCGCTGGCACGAGGCCAACCCGGCCAGCGCCGCCTGCATCGAGATGATCGCCAACTATTTCCTGGCCCGCGGCGACATGGCGCAGGCCGAAGCCTGGGCCGATCGCGCACTGGCGCTCAAGCCGCTGCTGTACGTCAGCGGCATGATCAAGATCCAGGCCCGCCTGGCCGATGAGCCGGAGAAGGCGCTGGCCCAGGCCGACCAGATGCTCGCCGGCACGGCTGCCGGCAACACCGACGTGCTGCGCGCGCTCAACGGCTGGGCCGGCATGGCGCTCGACCTGATGGGTCGCTATGACGAGGCGGCGGAGCGCTGGCGCCGCGTAATCGCGCTGCCGGGCAACCAGCTGCCGCCGCCGCTGCAGGTGCCGGCGCAGTTCGCCGCGCCAGGCGAGATCGACGGCATCCTGGTGTGGGCACCGGCGGGCGTGCGCGCCGAGGCCGTGCTGGGTTCGCTCGTCAACCCGCTGGGCTCGCGCCTGCGGCTGGACCGCTTGGGCGACCAGGCGCCGGGTGACGGCTTCGGCATGGTCCGCTGGCCGCCGGGCGACGCCGAGGCCGGTACCGCCGACACCTGGACCCAGGGCGTGATCGCGGCTGGCCGCGTTCCGGCCGAAGTGGTGGACTTCCTGCCGCACCTGGACGGCTACACGCTGGCCAGCCTGCGCGGCGCGCGCGTGCTGGCCCTGCTGGCCGACCCGCGCGACGCCCTGCTCAACTGGATGGTGCACGGCAGCGTGCAGGAGTTCGTGGTGGCGCCGGAAGCGGCGATGGCGGCGGACTGGCTGGCCGCCAGCCTCGAGGCCCTGGCCGACCACCGCGACGCCCATCCCGACAAGGTCGTGCTGGCCCGCCTGGACGGCGATGCCGCCCAGGCCGCCGCTGCCATCGAGACGCTGCTGGGCCTGACCGAGCCACTGGTGGCCCTGCAGGGCGACGCCTCGCAGTTCCCGGCCGGCCACTGGCGCAACTACGCCGGCCAGTTCACCGAGGCCTTCGCGCGCCTGGCCCCGGTGGCTGTGCGCCTGGGCTACCCGCTGTCCTGAGCCGCCTCAGCTGCCGGCCGGCAGGCCCAGCAGCAGCGCCACGCCCAGGCCGATGCGGTACCAGGCGAACGGCGCGAAGCGGTGCGTGGCGATGTAGCCCAGCAGCCAGCGCACCGCCAGGAAGCCGGTGGCGGTGGCGGCGGTGAAGGCCACGGCCATGCCGGCCCAGTCTTCGCTGCCGGCGCCGCCGTGCAGGTAGGTTTCCAGCAGGGCATAGGCGCTGGCCGCGAACATGGTCGGGATGCCCACCAGGAACACGAACTCCGCCGCCGCCGGTTTGCGCGTCAGGCCCAGCAGCATGGCGATGAAGATCGCCGCCGCCGAACGCGAGGTGCCGGGGAACACGCCCGCCACCACCTGGGCCAGGCCCACGGCCACCACGATGGTCCAGGTGATGTCCGACGATGCCGGCCGTCCGTCCGCATACCGTTCGGCGGCCAGCATCCAGACGCCGCCGATGATCAGCGCCCAGGCCACTGGCGTTACCGTTTCGGGCAGTTCCCAGCCCAGCAGCCGCACCGGCAGGCCAACCACCGCGGTCACCGCGAACGCGGCCGCGATCTTGAGCGCGTACGTGCGGTGTTCCACCTGGCCCAGCCCGGTGGCCAGCGACCACAGCCGCTGCCGGTAGACCAAGGTGATGGCCAGGATGGCGCCGGCCTGGATCACGATGTTGAACAGGTCGGAGCGCGCGCCCAGCCAGTGCTGGGCGATCAGCAGGTGACCGGTGCTGGAAATGGGCAGGAACTCGGTGACGCCTTCGATGATGCCGAGCAGCAGGGAGGCGAGCAGGTCGTTCAAGGCGAGGCCAGTGCTGGGGTAAGGCGGGAATGATACCCGCGGGGTGGGCGTTGGGCGTTGGCGGGCGCGGCGTCCAGCGGCCGGCATCGCCTGGGCACTCACGGCATGCATTAAAGCACCACCATGGTGCAATAAAGGAATTTAACGCACCAGATAAATGCATCTGAATCCGGCGCCCGTAATTGCAATTCTTTTTAATCAATAGCTTGCCGCATTTCCTCTGGTTGGCACGCACCTTGCAATTCTCAAGGCATCCCAACGCTCCCGGAGTAAGCCGCATGTCGCTCGCCCATATCGAAAAGCTGATCAAGGACCACGAGGTCGAGTTCATCGACCTGCGCTTCGCCGACGTGCGCGGCGTGCACCACCACGTCACCTTCCCGGTGTCGATCGTCGAGCCGGCGCTGTTCGAGGACGGCAAGATGTTCGACGGCTCGTCCATCTCGGGCTGGAAGGGCATCAACGAGTCCGACATGGTGCTGCTGCCCGATCCCGATACCGCGGTGATCGACCCCTTCACCGCCGACCCGACCCTGATCCTGGTCTGCGACGTGCTCGACCCGGCCACCATGCAGGGCTACTCGCGCTGCCCGCGCGGCATCGCCAAGCGCGCCGAGGCCTACCTCAAGGCCAGCGGCATCGCCGACCAGGCCTACTTCGGTCCCGAGCCCGAGTTCTTCATCTTCGATTCGGTGCGCTTCGCCAACGACATGGGCCACACCTTCTTCGAGATCGACTCCGAGGAAGCCGCCTGGAACAGCAAGAAGAAGTACGAAGGCGGCAACAGCGGCCATCGTCCGGGCGTAAAGGGTGGCTACTTCCCGGTTGCGCCCACCGACCAGCTGCACGACATCCGCGCCGAGATGTGCAAGCTGCTGATGGCCGCCGGCCAGGAAGTGGAAGTGCACCACCACGAAGTGGCCAACGCCGGCCAGTGCGAGATCGGCACCAAGTTCAACTCGCTGGTGAAGAAGTCCGACGAGCTGATGATGATGAAGTACATCATCAAGAACGTCGCCCACCGCAACGGCAAGACCGCCACCTTCATGCCCAAGCCGATGGTGGGCGACAACGGCAGCGGCATGCACGTGCACCAGAGCCTGGCCAAGGGCGGCGTGAACCTGTTCACCGGCGACGGCTACGGCGGCCTGAGCCAGATGGCGCTGTGGTACATCGGCGGCGTCTTCAAGCACGCGCGCGCCATCAACGCCTTCGCCAACTCCACCACCAACAGCTACAAGCGCCTGGTGCCGGGCTTCGAGGCGCCGGTGATGCTGGCCTATTCGGCGCGCAACCGCTCGGCGTCGTGCCGCATCCCGTACGTGTCCAACCCGAAGGCGCGCCGCATCGAGATGCGCTTCCCGGACCCGATGAACTCGGGCTACCTGATCTTCACCGCGCTGATGATGGCCGGCCTGGACGGCATCCGTAACAAGATCGACCCCGGCGCGCCGAGCGACAAGGACCTGTACGACCTGCCGCCGGAAGAAGAGAAGAACATCCCCACCGTCTGCCACAGCCTGGACCAGGCCCTGGACGCGCTGGACAAGGACCGCGAGTTCCTCAAGGTGGGCGGCGTGATGAGCGACGACTTCATCGACGGCTACATCACGCTCAAGATGGGCGAAGTGACCAAGTTCCGCGCGGCCACGCACCCGCTGGAATACCAGATGTACTACGGCCTCTGATCCCTCCCCCAAAGAGCGATCGTCGGAAGCCAGCGGCCCGGGGAAACCCGGGCCGTTTTCTTGCCTGCCGCCGCGCTGCCGTCGGGTTTTGCAGTTGCGCCGCCGGCTTCAAGCCTCGCCGGCACACTGGTCACGCCCGCGGGACTTCGCCAGATACAACGCCTTGTCCGCCCGCTCGACCAAGGCAGCAGGCAAGTCGGAGTCGTTGTACGACTGAACGGCATAACCCGCACTGATGGTGAGGAAACCTCGGGGCGCTCGCGCGTGCGGGATTTTCAGGTTTCGGATCCGGGCACACAGCGCCTCGCCAAACCGCCTGGCATTGTCAACCGACAGCCCGGTGGAAAGGATGGCGAATTCCTCGCCACCGTAGCGGGCGACGAAATCCGATGCCCGGGTGAAGGACTCGTTGAGGCTGCGGGCAACCGTGCGCAAGACGGCATCACCGCCCGGGTGGCCATACTGCGTGTTGAACTCCTTGAAATGATCGATGTCGACCATGATCAGTGTCAGTTCCGCCTTGGTCCGCAGCGCTATCTTTTCCTGGATCTCCAACTGCGTGTCGAAGAAACGGCGGTTGTAGATGCCGGTCAGCCCGTCCTTCATTGCCAGCGACGCCAAATTCTCCGCCGCCAGTCCAAGGGATCGGTTCTCCCCCATCAGCCTCTCCTCGATCAGGACCCGGGCCGTCACGTCCTTTTGGATGCCGATGAAATTGGTTACCCGGCCGTTGCGGTCGAAGATCGGCGACAGGCTCAGCTCGTTCCAGAACATCGTGCCGTCGCGGCGGTAGTTGCGCAGCGTCACCAGGCAATACTCCCCCGCGGCGATGGCGTGCCGGATGGCGGCGATTGCCGGCTGGTCGCGGTCGCCGTTCTGCAAGTAGCGGCAGTCGACGTTCGTGATCTCCTCGAAAGCGTAACCGGTCATACGCTCGAAGGCCGGGTTGACGAAGATCAGCGGGTTGCCGCCGTCGCGCACCTCGGAAATGGTGATGCCGTCGCGGGAGTCCTGCACGGCCTGCTTCAATATCTCGATATCCATGGTTGTGCTCCTCCCGCAAGGCCGATGACCCCGGTGATTGAGCGCAGTGTGCGCTCAATCGAGCTAGCCGGTGTTGCTCCCCTATTGTGCCGCGACTGCGTTGGTGACTAGCATCGTGGGTCGACCAGGGCGGGGTGCAAGATGCTGAAGTGGCTGCGGCGGGGGTTGTTTTCTGTGCTGGTTTTGCTGGTGCTGCTCTTGCTGGCCGTGCAGTTCCTGCGCTGGACCGCTTACGGTGAAGAGGAGCGCGCCGCGGTAGCGCTGGCCGGCGTGCCGCCGCCGCCGGCCACGGGCCGCAGTGGTTTTGCGGCGCTCGCCCTGTCCGACTTTGAGGTCCCCAAGGACGCCATGGACGCCGAGATGGCCGCCGAAGTGCGCAACTACAGCCGGTGGCTGGCGGACCAGGGTGATTCCGTCATCGATGGCGAGATCGAAACCTGGGTTCCAAGCGTTGCAGCGCGCTATCCCGTGCGCGCGCCGCTGACGTACTCAAGCTCTCTGTGCACTCTGGGAGGCGCCAATTGCCTTGCCCTCGTAAAAGCCGATACCGGCGCCATGCGCGAGCTCGTGGCCGGCCAGTCCGAACGATTGGCGCTGGTGGACCAGGCGCTGGCGGCCGACCACCTGCGCAACCCTTATCCGCCGTCCCACCACGCGCCGTTCCCGCCCTACAGCGCACTGCGGCTGTCGCTGACGCAGGCGGCCTTCGATGCGGTGGACGGTCGCGTGCCCGAGGCCCTGGCCCGCACCTGCCGCACCCTCGCCGGCGCCAGACGGTTCAATGCTGACGCACACGACCTGGTAGGCAAGATGGTTTTCCCGGCCTTGGCGGAGGGCTCCGTGGCGCTGCTGCTGGACCTGCGTCGCGAATACCCGGGGGTGCCGCTGCCCGCCGGGTGCGCACCCGCGCTGGTGCCGGTGCAGCCCAGCGAGGTGCTGATCTGCGACGCGATGCGCGGAGAGTTCCGGCAGGGTGCAGCGCTGACGGCCATGCAGGAAAAGGCGCCGGCGGATCGATGGAGCCCGGCGGCCCTGTTCTCGCGCTGGGTGTTGATGGATGGCAGGTTGCAGGACGCCTGGATGGCCCACACCCTCGCCGCGCCCTGCACCGACGACTACCGCCATGCGGTTCTGGCCGGGTCGGTGCCAGTGTCACCGGAAAAGCCGGTGTCGCGCGACGACGTGCGCTGCTACGCCGCTCTCATCAGCTGCGTGCTCGCGGAAATCGCCCTGCCCGCCTACGGCGACTACCAGGGCCGCCTGCTTGACCATGCCGCCAGGCTGCGGCTTGTGTTGGCAGCGCATTCTGCCGTGGGCACCGATGTGCGGCCGGCCGAGCTGCACTCCGCCGCCGCGTCACCCGGTTACGCAATAGCCGTTGATCCCGAGGCGCGGACGCTGTCGGTGCGCAGCCGCTTCGCGCGTGCCGCCGGCACGTCGGATTTCAAGGTGGCGTTCTGACGGCAGCGGCCTGCTCTCGTCCCATGGCGTACGAGGCCCCGGGGCTGCGGGACGCGTTGGGCTACTCGCCCTTTGGATCCGGCGCGCCGGGCTTGCCGCTGTGCACATAGCCCTGGCCGCCACCCTGGCCGTAGTCGCGCTGGCTTCCGTCGCGGCTCAGCGGCTTGGGTGAGGGATCGGGAGCGTCGTCGTCGGGCGATCCCGGCTTGGTTTTTTCATTCGCAGGCGAACGGGCATCGGCGGCGCCGCGTTCGCCCGGCTCGGTCAGGTCCGCGTCGGTGGGGTCCTGGTCTGGCGCCTCGTCGTCCGGGCCGTGGTCGAAGCTGCGCTCGCCGGCGGCATGGCCCTGCGAGCCGGGCCCTGCGGTGCCCGCACGATCACTGCGGGCCGCGTTCGCCTCGCCCCAGCCGTCGGGATCGAAGCGGGGGCCGTGTTTCTCCGGGTAGCCGCTGGATCCGGTCGTGGTGCCCTGTGGCGGCGATGCGGGTGCGACCTTCGCGTCCGAGGACGCATTCTTCTTCGAATCCGGACCTGACGGCCCGTCGCGGTGGTGGCTGTTCATTGCGCTGCTCCCTTCCAATGCCGCACGGCGTCCGGCGGTGGGGGAAGGGCTGCAATACCCGTGCCATCGCCGTCAGACAGCGCGGCGGCGCTGCAACCTCCCAGCATCGTGCGATGCGCTCGACCATCGGGCGAAGTGCCCGACGCCGACTTGCCCGATGCGTTCCGGGTCTGGGCGCCAGCACCCGCTGCCGCGCCCGGCACGTCTCCACTATGCTGGCGTCATGACGCTTCCCGAACCTCCGGCCACCGACAGCCTCGCCACGCCCCTGGCGTGGGCCAGCGGCGATGGCCGGCTGACCTGCAGCAACCCGGCTTTCGCCAGCTGGCTGGGCGTCAGCGCGCGCCGGCTGCAGGGCATGTCGATCACCGATCTGGACGCCGAAGGCGGCCGTCTGGCCGAACTGCTGCCGCGCCTGCCCGAAACCGGCGAAGCGCTGCGCGTGCGCCGCGCGCGGCTTGGCTTCCCGGGCAATGGCGAACGTTTCGCTGACCTCTGGCTGGCACGCAGCGACGACGGCGGGCTCCGGCTGGAGGCGCACCCGGCCGAAGAGTTCCCGGGCGAAGACCCGGCCACGCTGCTGCCGGCGGCGCTTTCGGCGGCGCTCAAGGGGCTGGCGCATGAGATACGCAATCCGCTGGCCGGCCTCAAGGGCGCCGCACAGCTGCTGGGTCGGCGGGTGGAAGGCGAGGATGCGCACGAGCTGGTCGAACTGATCGGCAGTGAAGTGGACCGGCTCGCCGCGCTGGTCGAGCGCCTGCTCAATCCGGCGCCGCCGCGCGACTTCCACCCCACCAACATCCATGCCGTGCTCGAGCGCGTGCGCCAGCTGGCCGAAGCCGAGGCCGGCTGGGCCATCAAGGTGGCGCGCGACTTCGACCCCTCGCTGCCCGAATTCCCCGGCGACGCCGACCGCCTCGCCCAGGCGCTGTGGAACCTGGTGCGCAACGCGCTGGAGTCCGGCGCTTCGCAGGTGCAGCTGCGCACGCGCGCCGAGCACCACCTGCTGATCGGCGACGCCGCGCACAAGCTGGTGGTGAGGGTGGAAATCGCCGACGACGGCCGCGGCGTCCCCGACGACCTGGCCGAGCGTATCTTCCTGCCGCTGGTGAGCGGCCGCGCCGAAGGCAGTGGCCTGGGCCTGCCGCTGGCGCAGCAGGTGGCCCGCGAACACCGCGGTTCGCTCAGCTACCGCTCGCGCCCCGGCCACACCGTGTTCACCCTGCTGATCCCCGTCCCCGACGACCCCGAGGCACCCCATGACAACTGAATCAAGAACGGGGTCAGGTTCACTTCCCCGGCGACGCCGTCGTGGATAGGCCAGGCCTCGCTCGGGGAAGTGAACCTGACCCCGTTCTTGATTCGGCCCGGGTGTGGGTGGTGGATGACGACCGCGCCGTGCGATTCGTGCTGGCCGAGGCGCTGCGTGACGCCGGCTACGCCGTGCAGGCGTTCGACAACGCCCATGCCGCGGTGCAGGCGCTCGAGGGCGGACCCGACCCCGACCTGGTGTTCACCGACGTGCGCATGCCCGGCATGGACGGCCTGGCGTTCCTGGATGCGCTCAAGGCGCGCCGGCCGGACCTGCCGGTGGTGGTGATGTCGGCCTACACCGATATCGCCAGCACCGCCGGCGCCTTCCGCGGCGGCGCGCACGAATTCCTGTCCAAGCCCTTCGACCTGGACGAAGCCGTGGCCCTGGCCGCACGCGCGCTGCCCGAGCGCACCGAGGCCGCGCCCACGCCCGAGCCCGAAATGGGTGACGCGCTGGTGGGCGACGCGCCAGCGATGCGCGAGCTGTTCCGCGCCATCGGCCGGCTGGCACAGGCGCCGCTGTCGGTGCTGGTCACCGGCGAAACCGGCACCGGCAAGGAGCTGGTGGCGCGCGCGCTGCACCGCGAATCGCCGCGCGCCCGCAAGCCGTTCGTCGCGCTCAACACCGCCGCCATTCCCGCCGAGCTGCTGGAAAGCGAACTGTTCGGGCACGAGGCGGGCGCGTTCACCGGCGCCAACAAGCGCCACGTCGGCCGCTTCGAGCAGGCCGACGGCGGCACGCTGTTCCTCGACGAAATCGGCGACATGCCGGCCATGCTGCAGACGCGGCTGCTGCGCGTGCTGGCCGAGGGCGAGTTCTTCCGGGTCGGCGGCCGCGAGCTGATCAAGGTGGACGTGCGCGTGGTCGCCGCCACCCACCAGGACCTCGACGCCCTGGTGCGCGAGGGCCGCTTCCGCGCCGACCTGCTGCACCGCCTGGACGTGGTGCGGCTGCGGCTGCCGCCGCTGCGCGAACGCAAGGCCGACGTCCCGGCGCTGGCCGCCCGCTTCCTGGCGCAGGCCGCGCGGCGCCTGGGAACGCCGGCCAAGCGCCTGCAGCCGGACGCGCTCAAGCGCCTGGAAAAGCACGACTGGCCCGGCAACGTGCGTGAGCTGGAAAACCTGTGCTGGCGGCTGGTGGCGCTGGCGCCGGGCGACAGCATCGGCCTGCGCGACCTGGGCTCGGCCCTGCGCGGCAGCGAGGGCCGCGACACCCAGGACTGGCCGCGCCTGCTGGCCCAGGCCACCCGCGAAGCGCTGGCCCGGGGCGATGAAGGCATCCATGCCGCGCTGCGCGAACGCTTCGACCAGGTGCTGCTGGAAACCGCGCTGGAAACCAGCGACGGCCACCGCCAGCGGGCCGCCGAAAGCCTCGGCCTGGGCCGCAACACCCTCACCCGCAAGCTGGGCGCCAGCCGCCCCAGCCGCACCAGGCGTTCTTGACCTTGGTTTAATGCCGCATGGCGCATGCTGCCGGCCTGTCCCGGAGGAAACACCATGACCATTCGTCCTGCCCTGTTCCTGTTCGCTGCCGCCGCGGCAATGTCCGCCTGCACACCGGCCGAGGCGCCCGCGCCCATGGCGCCGATGGATACGTCGCCACCCGCCGCCGTCGAGCCGGTACCTGCGGACCCGGCCCTGCAGCTCGCGCTGTCCGCCCGCGCTTCGCTGATGCCGGTGGGCGACAGCGGCGTCGGCGGTGAGCTGGTGTTCGCCGTGGAAAACGGCGCCGTGCACGTCACCGGCGCATTTACCGGCCTCAAGCCCGGCTCCACGCACGCCTTCCATATCCATGAGTTTGGCAACTGCACGGCCGCCGATGCCTCCAGCGCCGGCGGCCACTTCAACCCGGCGGCTGCGGCCCACGGCAACCGGGCCACTGGCGGCGAGCACCATGCCGGTGACATCCCCAACCAGGTGGCCGACAGCGACGGCGTGGCCGCGGTGGACCAGCGGCTGGAAGGCCTGCAGGTCGGCGGCGGCGGCGAGCTCGACGTCATCGGCCGCGGCGTGATCGTGCATGCCGACGCCGACGACTACACCACCCAGCCGACCGGCAATGCCGGCGGGCGCATCGCCTGCGGCGTCATCGAGGCCAGCACCATGGCCCCGGTCAGCCCGGAACCGGCGCAGTGAATCCCGCGCCGCGGGTACGTCCCGCCGGCGCGGGCGACGTGGCGCGCCTGCGCGACTGGGCCTGCGCGATGGCCCTGGAAACCGAGCACAAGGTGCTGGACCCGGACACGGTGGAGCGCGGCATCCGCGCCGTGCTCGAGCAGCCGCGGCGCGGCGCCTACTTCGTCGCCGAACGCGGCGGCGAAGCCGCCGGCACCCTGATGCTCACCTACGAGTGGAGCGACTGGCGCAACGGCGACTGGTGGTGGATCCAGAGCGTGTACGTGGCGCCCGGGCACCGCCGCCAGGGCGTGTACGCGGCGCTGTATGCGCACGTGCTGGCCAGCGCGCAGGCCGACTCCGCGGTGTGCGGACTGCGCCTTTACGTCGAGCGCGACAACGCCAATGCGCAGCGCACCTACGAATCGCTGGGCATGGTGGACGCGGGCTACCGCATGTACGAGGCCGCCACGCCGCGCTGAGCCTGCATCAGCCTCGATCCCCGGATCGTCAGAGCTTGGAGTGCTCCAGCGGCCGCTCGCGGTGCATCAGCGTCCACTCGGCATGTTCGGCCAGGGCCGCCTCGCCGAGCGTGCGCAGGATCTGCCGTTGTTCCTCCTGGTTTCGGCACTGTGCCAGCCGGCGCTGGGCGGCGCTGAAGATACGTGCCATGAAGCGGTACTGCTTGATCAGCTCCTTGTCGGCCTTCTTGTAGGCGTAGGCCTCGTGCACCGCCGCGGTGAGCGACAGCGCACCCATCGCCGCCACCATCAGGTTCTGCAGCTGGCCGTCTAGCAGGCGCGCGAACAGCGCCAGCAGCAGGCTCAGGCTGATGCCCGACCACAGGCAGGTCGAGGCCAGCAGCTCGGTGCGCCGATGGTGTACGGCGCGCTGCGCCGCGGTCTGCAGGTAGTAGTCGAGCTGGCCGGTGGACCCGTGCACGCCAATCCACTCTTCGATCACCGGCGCCAGTCCGTCCTGCCCCGGCACCAGCGGCACCAGCATGCCGTCCACGCTGGCGCCGCGCATGACGTTGCGGATCCAGCCCAGCTCCACGTCCTGCTTTTGCAGGAAGTTGTCGTGCGCGAACGAAGGCCGGCTGCTGTCGACGATGCTGGCGCGGCGCCAGTACGACTGCACGCGCAGCCCCTCGGCGAGCGCGCGGTAGTCGATGTACTTGCGATGCCATTCGCGCCGCTGCGCCACCGCGTTGATCGCCACGCCCACGGCGAAAAGCCCCAGGAACACGTAAAGCATCAGGTCTTGGGCGACGATGTCGGCGTAGGCGATGAACGAGAAGCCCATCAGCCCGGTCACCAGGTAGGTCGCGAGCAGCACGCGGCTGACCCGCCGGCGATAAGTCGTGGCCAGCCAGTCGGCCGCCACGAACTGGCGCTGGATCGGGCAGGCCGAACCCTGCTGGTCCACGGTTTCGCGGATATCGTCCTCATAGCGCTCACGGTCGGCCAGGAACTCGGCGTGGCGTTGGAATATCTGGTCGAACGCCGGCGGGATGGCCGCATGCTCCTGCAGCTCGCCGCCCGACGTGAGCCAGCGCGGGGGGCCGGAGATATCGGCACCGCCGCGCCGCGAGACGGGAATGTGGTGCACCAGGGATTCTTCACCCAGGCCCAGCGAAATCACCGCCGACTGCCGGCGGTCGATCGCCTCGGGCATGTCGCCCTGCAGATGGAACGCCACCACCTGGGCCGTGCCGCCCAGCAGCCCGGAGGGTTCACCGTCCCACAGCGCCAGCAGGACATGGCAGTGGCTGGATGCGAATATGCCGGCCTGTGCGTACTGCAGGTCGCGGGCGTGGCCCCCGCTCGCCACCGCCGCCGGATCGCTGGCGCGCAGGATCGGCAGCTCCAGCAATTCGGCTTTGGCCAGCTGGTCGTCAAACGCCGCCTGCGACCCGGGTTCGTCGAAGTCGTCGCGATACATGGCCACCGGTACCGGCAGCACCGCCACCACCCGCACGCCCAGCGCCTGCGCCACCTGCGTCACCAGCTGGTCTGCGCCCGAGGCCAGCGGCGACAGCAGGGTGAGCGGGATGCGCGGGTAGTCGCGGCGCAGGCCCAGGAAGAAGTCGCGCACCTTGTCGCGCAGTTCGGGCAGCTGTTCCTCGCGCAGGTCGCGGTGGCCGGTGACGCCGACCACCAGGCCGCAGTCCGGCAATCGATGGCGCTGCGGATCACTCATGCCAATCAGGCTCCCACGGACGGTCTGCTTATACTAATGGCGAATGGTCCGGGCTGCGCCAAGCCTCAGGCGCGACGGGCGTCCGGCCGCGTGTCCGGATGCGGCTGCGCCGGGTCAACCACCGGCTGCCCGTGTTCGAGCAGCCACAGCATCATGGTTTTCTGTCGCACGTAGTTGGCGCGCACATAGGCATAGACCAGGCCGTGCCAGCCGTCCAGGAAGCCGCCGCGCAGCACAAACCCGCGCCAGAAGCGCCAAGCCGGCGCCAGCACCAGCTTGGCCAGGCTGGCGCGCCTGCCGCGCGCATCGTCGTGCGTGGCCATAATCCGCGCCTACGACTCGGTCTTGTGCAGCTGGCCGCTTGGCCGCGCACGGCCTGATAATGCCGCATCGCGCCGGCGACGCCGGATCGGGAGGCAGGATGTCGGACTACGTGCTGTACGCAACCGAACGCTACGCGCTGCCGATCCTGCAGCCCTTGGCCCGCGCGCTGCTTGCGCAGGGTCACGGCGTGCATGCGCTGCTGGTGCAGGGCGCCGCGGCTGCGATGCTGCCGGCCCCCGTGCATGCGGTCAGCGTGGCGCAGGCCGTGGCGCTGCGACCGCGCGCCGTGTTCAGCGCGGCCAACGACGTGCCGCCCTTCATCGCCGGCGCCAAGGTGCAGCTCTTCCACGGATTCAACGTCGAGAAACGCGAGGATGCGCGCGGCCACTTCCGCGTGCGTGGACTGTTCGACCTCTACTGCACGCAGGGGCCGGCCACCACGGCGCCGTTCCGTGAGTTGGCGCAGCGGCACGGGCATTTTGCAGTGGTTGAAACCGGCTGGCCCAAGCTCGACCCGCTGTTTGGCGATGAGGACGCAGCCACGCAGTCGCTGCGCGCGCCGGCCCGGGGCCGGCCGATCGTGATGTTTGCGTCCACGTTCACCGAGCGGCTCAGCGCGGCGCCACATCTGTTTGACGTGATTGCCGCTGAAGTGGCGCGTGGCGACCGCTACTGGCTGCTCACCCTGCATCCCAAGTGCGCGCCGGCCCTGTTCGAACGCTACCGCGCGCTGGCCGGCCCGAACGCGGCGTTCTTCGAGACCGAGCAGTTGGTAAGCGCCCAGCGCGCCGCCGACGTGCTGCTGGCCGACACCACGTCGGTGGTGTCGGAGTTCGTGGTGCAGCGAAAGCCGGTGGTGACCTTCCGAAACCGCGCGCCCAAGCCGCACATGATCGATTTCGACGACCCGGCCAAGTTGCCTGCGATGCTGGCGCGCGCCTTCGCGCCCAATGCCGCGCTGCAGGCGGCCATCGCCGCGTATGCCGACCAGATCCATCCGTACCGCGACGGGCAGTCGTCCGTGCGCGTGCTGGCGGCGACCGGCGCGCTGCTGGCCGGCGCGCTGGGGCCGCTGCGGCGACGGCCGTTCGGCGCCTTCCTGCGCGGCCTGCAGATACGGCGCGCGCTGGGTTACTGGGGCCCGGGCGCCTGAGGCAGGCTCAGCGCTTGCGGCCCAGCTCGAGCAGGAAGATACCTTCGCCGCCCTCGCGCAGTCCGTAGCCCAACTGCAGCGGGCCCAGCCACGAGTCGAAGCCGAAGTACACGCTGGCGTGCAGTTCGTCTTCGCCGTCGTCGAAGTTCTGGCCAGTGTTCCAGATGCGCCCGTACTCCAGCGTGCCGCCCAGCACGGCCGAACGGCTGAGCACCCGGCCCAGTTCGTAGGTGTAGCCGCCGTAGGCCAGGGCGTAGTTGGGCACGGCGCGCTCGGTGGGCCGGTAGCCGGCGAAGCGGGTCAGGCCGCCGATCAGGAACAGGCTCTGGATCGGCACCGGGTCGTCGCTGGAGGCGTGGTAGCGCAGGCCGGCGAATCCCGAGTGCTTGCCGATGGCTTGCGCGTGAAGCACGTCCAGGTTGGTCTGCTGGAAGCCGACGTCGGCGCCCAATGACGGACGCGACACCACGTGGCTCAGCGTGGCCAGCGTGCCGGCGCGCGGGATGTAGCTGTTGTCGATGCGGTCGAAGGTGAGTGCGAACTCGGCCTCGCCGATGTCGTACTTCAGGCCGTCGAGGATCGGGTCGCCAACGTCCAGTGCCGCCCTGCCGGCGCGGCGGCGCAGGCCCAGCGTGGCCGCGCCGTAATTGCCGAACTCACGGCCCAGCACCAGCTCGCCGCCCCAGCTGGGGGCGCGGTAGTTGGCCAGCCGCTGGCCGTTGTCGTCGAACAGGCGGAACTTCGGGCTTTCGTAGCTCAGCGAGGCGTTGGTGAAGTAGTCGCTGTCGGTGCCCAGCGGCTGGTAGTAGTCCAGCAGCAGGCCCGGCTCGTCGCCGATCTGCAGCAGGCCGCGCAGCTCGCCGCCGATCGGGTTCACCGGTGCGCGCAGCACGCCCAGGCGCAGGTTCACGAAGAAATCGCCGTTGAAGTCCGAATACAGGCTCAGCCCGGTTTCAAGATAGTTCGGACCGTAGCTGTGGGGCACCACGCTCACCACCACGCCGGTGCTGCCGTCTTCCTCCACCAGCCGATAGGTCACCAGGTCGAGCGTGTCGAAGCCATAGATACGCTGCAGGTTTTCCTGCAGCCCCTCGGTGTCCAGCGGCTGGCCCGGGGCGATGTCGATGCGCGAAAGCAGGTACTCGTCGGAGTAGCGGCTGCGGTTGTCCAGGCGCACGAAATCAATCACCGGGACCGTGTCCGACGGCTTGGGACGCGCGGCAACGACCTCTTTGAAGTCGCCGCGCGCGATCGCCAGCGCCGCCAGCCGCGGTCCCATGGCTTCCATGCCCTGCTCGCCGATCTTCATCGCCAGGTCGAGCTTGTCGAAGTCCGAGGTGGACACCTGGTTGCCCAAGGGCGGCAGGATCAGGAAATCGTCCGGTCCCAGCGTCTCCACCTGGCTGCGGGCGCTGCCCACGGTCATGAAGCTGCTGATCTGGTCGATGATGTCGAACAGCCCGGCGCTTTCGTCCAGCGTCGCCAGCGGCGTGCCCACGTCCACCGCTATCACGACGTCGGCGCCCATCGCCCGCACCACGTCCACCGGCACCTGGTTGGCCAGGCCGCCGTCCACCAGCACGCGATCGTCCAGGATCACCGGTTTCAGGATGCCGGGGATGGACAGGCTGGCTCGCATCGCCAGCGCCAGGTTGCCGCTGCCCAGCACCACGGCCTGCCCGGTGTTGAGGTCGGTGGCGACGGCCCGGAACGGGATTGGCAGGTCGTTGAAATTGCTGCGCACCGCCACCGGTTGGGTCAGCCGTTCAAGCAGCAGCAGCGCGCGTTCGCCCGACAGCACGCCGGGTGCGATCTTCAGGCCTTCGCTGCCGATGCCGGGCTTGGCCGGGATCAGCGCCAGGTCGTCGTCGCGCTTGCGGCGGAAGGTGCGCTGCGGGCGATCCAGGCGGTCGTTGAACAAGCGCGGCCAGTCCAGCGCGCGCATCTCACGTTCGACGTCAGTGGCCGAAAGGCCCGAGGCGTAGAGGCCGCCGACCAGGGCGCCCATGCTGGTGCCGGCGATACAGTCCACCGGGATGCGCTTGCGTTCGAGCTCCTTGAGCACGCTCACGTGGGCGAAGCCGCGGGCGCCGCCGCCGCCCAGCACCAGGCCGATGCGCGGCCGGGTGTCGCCGGCGGCACGCACGCCGCACTCGTTGCCGGTTTGCGCCGCGGCCTGCATGGGCAGGACCAAAGACAGGGCCACCGCGATCAAGGGGGCGAACGGGCGAACGGCGGGATGCATGGCGGACTCCAGGGATGCCGCATTGTCGACCATGTGCGGCGCCGCCACTACCTGCGCGATGCCTCGCGCGGGACGGGGTTCAGGCCCGCAGCACGCTGCGTGGATCGACGCCCGCCGGGCAATGGTCGAACGTCACCGGGATGCCGTGGGCTTCCAGCACCGCGGCCAGCTGGCGCTGGCGGATCTGGAAATGCTCGAACGCGCGCGGCAGGCGGTCGGCATCCAGGCCGGCCGGGGCGAAGCCACCTTCGGCCCAGGCGTCGATGTCGAGCATGGCCAGGCGCACTTCGCCGGTGGCGTAGCGCGCCAGGGGCTCGGGCGGCGCATCGAGCCATTGTTCCTGGCCGGGCGACAGCAGCGCCGCCTCCACCAGCGGCCACAGCGGTGCCAGCCCGGCGTGTTCGTACTGCAGGGCCATCATCGCGGCAAGGTCGTTGAGGGTGAGCAGGCGCGCGTGCTCGACCCGGGTGGCGAAGCCTTCCTGCGCCAGCAGCGCCGTATCGGCGCCGGCCATGCCGGTGTCCAGCAGCACCTCTTCCATGCGGTCACCGACCTTCGCGATGGCGGCGGCGTCGCCGCGCACCAGCAGCGGCAGCAGGCGCAGCGGGCCCTGGGCGTGCGCCGGCGCCGGCTTGAGCGCGCCGGGCAGGCCTTCGGGCCCGGCGCCGAAGCCGACCACGCGGCCACCGGCGGCGCCCGGAACGCGCGCCACCAGGCGTTCAAGTTCGGCATGCAGCGGATAGCCCGGGCGCAGCAGCTCCACCGGGTCGAAAAGCGCCGCCACCAGCCCCAGGTCCAGCGCCGCCGCTTCGGGCACGAGCTTGCCCAAATCGCGCGCCACCAGCACCGCCAGCGCCCCGGCCGCCTCTGGAGACAGCACGGCCTGGCCCACGTCGGCGCCGGGCGAGAGTTCAATGGCGAAGGCGCCCAGGCAGCTGAGGGAGGGTTTTTGCATGAGCATACGGTGGCGTCGGGTTATCATCCCATCATACCCGCGTACCGTTACCGTCAGGAGTGAAGCCGATGTTGCCCACCCGTCGAGTCGCCATCATTGGCGGCGTCCGCATCCCCTTCTGCCGCAACAACACGGCGTACCACGACGTGGGCAACCTGGGCATGTCGATCAAGACGCTGGGCGCACTGGTGGAAAAGTTCAAGCTGCATGGCGAGGTGCTGGGCGAAGTGGCCATGGGCGCGGTGCTCAAGCACAGCAGCGACTGGAACCTGGGCCGCGAAGCCGCCCTGTCGTCCGGCCTGTCGCCCGCCACCCCGGGCATCACGGTCCAGCGCGCCTGCGGCACCGGCCTGGACACGGTGGTGCTGGTGGCCAACAAGATCGCCCTGGGCCAGATCGAGGCCGGCATCGGCGGCGGTTCGGACACCACGTCCGACGTGCCGATCGTGGTGAACAAGCGCCTGCGCCGGCGCCTGCTGGACGCGAACATGGCGCGCAGCTTCGGCGCCCGCCTCAAGGCGTTCAAGGGTTTCTCGTTCAAGGAATTCAAGCCCGAGTTCCCGGGCGTGGGCGAGCCGCGCACCGGCAAGTCCATGGGCGAACACTGCGAACTGATGGCCAAGGAGTGGCAGATCCCGCGCGAGGCGCAGGATGCGCTGGCCGCCGCGTCGCACAAGAACGCCGCCGCCGCCTACGAGCGCGGTTTCTATGACGACCTGGTGGTGCCGTTCCGGGGCCTGGAGCGCGACAACATCCTGCGCCCCGACACCTCGGTGGAAAAGCTCGCCACGCTCAAGCCCGCCTTCGACAAGACCTCGGGCCAGGGCACGTTGACCGCGGGCAACTCCACCCCGCTTACCGACGGCGCTTCGGCCGCCCTGCTGGCGTCGGAAGACTGGGCCAAAGCCCACGACCTCGAGGTCCAGGCCTGGCTGGTGGATGCCCAAGTGGCCGCGGTGGACTTCGTGCACGGCGAAGGCCTGCTGATGGCGCCGGCCTGGGCCGTGGCGCAGCTGCTCAAGCGCAACAATCTCACGCTGCAGGACTTCGATTTCTACGAGATCCACGAAGCCTTCGCGGCCCAGGTGCTGTGCACCCTGAAGGCCTGGGAAGACGAAGCGTTCTGCAAGGCCAAACTCGGCGCCGACGGCGCCCTGGGCAGCATCGACCGCAGCAAGCTCAACGTGGTCGGCAGTTCGCTGGCGCTGGGCCATCCGTTCGCCGCCACCGGCGCGCGCATCGTCGCCACCGCCGCCAAGCTGCTCAAGGAAAAAGGCTCCGGCCGCGTCCTGATCTCGATCTGCACCGCCGGCGGCATGGGCGTCGCCGCCATCGTCGAACGCTGAAAGAACCTCGCCCCGTTCTTTCAGCGGGGCAGCAGGGGGATGCCGTGTTCGTTGCGTAGTTCGGGGACGGCCTGGTCGGCGATCTGTTCGCGCAGGCTGCGGCCGTCGAGCACCAGGATGGTTTCGCTGCGGCCAATGCGAAGGGCGTTGGCGTAGGCCAGCGAGGCCCGCGCGCTGTCGTTTTGCGCGGCCAGCGTGTCGCCCAGCGCCTCCCAAGCTTCGGCCCCCGCGCCCTGCGCCAAGGCGCGATGCAGGTAGCTTTCGGCCTTGGCCCACTGCTGGTGCTGGAAATACAGCCGGCCCAGCGTGGCCAGCAGCGCCGGGCTGTTGCCGTGTGCCGGCAGCCAGGTTTGCGCGTGGTCCAGGCGGGGCGTATCCGGCCTGGCGGGCAGGCGGCCGTACAGCGCCACCAGGGCTTCGTCCCAGTGCGCGTCGATGGCGTCGGCCAGCGCCTGCGCACCCTGTTTCTCGAAGCCCACCGCGGTGGCCCGCAGCGCGAAGGCGGCGGCCACGGCAGGCGCCTGCTGCAGCCGCAGCGGATGCGCGTTCCAGCGCTGGAGCAGGGTGTCGGCCTGGGCTTGGTCCAGCGCGGCCGCGGCCAGGTCCAGCTCCAGTGCCGCGAGCTGCTCAGGCGGCAGTGCCTGTTCCCGTCGCAGCGTATTGAGCTGGGCAAAGGCGTCCTGCGCCCGGTCCGTGGCCGCCAGCGCGCGCGCCTGCATCAGCAGGGCCCGCGGTGGCAGCGGGTTGGCGAGGGTGGCGAGTGCGGCCAGGGCGTCGTCGTGCCGGCCCAGCCCGGACAGCGTCACGGCCTGTTCAAGCGCGGCGCTGGACGCATCGTGTGCCAGCAGGGCGGCCTGGTGCAGGGCGGCGCCTTCGACATTGCCCGCGGCCAGGGCCGCACGGCGCGCCGCCAACAGCGCCGGCGTGCGCACTACTCCATCCTGCGCCGCCTTGGCCAGCAGGGATTCGGCGCGCTGCCAGCGGCCCTGGTGCAAGGCCTCCAGGCCGCTGACCAGGCGGTTGCGGGCCTGCTGGCGCGCGTGCCGGCGCCACGCCTGGATCGGCAGCTGCAGCAGCCACCACAGCCCCCACAGTGAGAACCAAAGCAGGCCCCAGGCAAGGACCAGGTAGGCCAGCGTGGTGGTGTAGGTCAGGCCGCGGAAGCGCACCACCACGTCGCCCATGTCCTGCGCGAACCAGCTCCACCCCAGCGCACCCAGTGCGGCCAGCGCCAGCCACCAGAGCAGGTTGCGGTAGAGGTTCACGGCCTGGCGTTCCGGCTGCGGCGCAGGTCGCGCAGCTGCTGCAGGCTGGCGCCCTGCATCGGCAGGTCGGGCGCCAGGGCCAGCACTCCGAGCGTGGCCAGCCGTTCGCGCCGCTCGCGCAGCGTGGCGTCGTCGGCATACAGCCGCTGCAGCCACCCGTCCACGCGCTGCAGGCTGGCGCGGAAGGTGGCTTCATCGCGGCGGTCCAGCGCGGTGCGCGCCAGCGCCAGGTCCAGGCCCAGGGCGGCTTCGCCGGTGGCTCGGTCGGACGGTGAAATCAGGTCCTGGCTGCTGCTGGGCCGCACCTGCACCACGGCATCCATCACGCGCTGCCAGCCTGGGCGTTGCCCGCCGGCGGCGCTGGGGGCGCCCGGCGCCCGGCTGGCCAGGCGGGGCAGGACGGACTCCAGGGCGTCGAGCTCGCCGGCGGCCAGGGTTCGCGGGTCGGCCGGCAGTGCGCGCAGGGTCGCCAGTTCCTGGCCCAGGGTCTGGCGCAGGTTGATGAACTGCGGGTCGGTCATCGGCTCGAGCACTTCACGCGCCAGCGCGGTGGCGCGGATGGCGCCTTCCAGGTCGCCGGCGATGCCCAGCCGCGCCTGCGCCAGGCTCAACAGCAGTTCGGCTTCGTCCAGCCGCAGCGCTTCGCGGCCTTCGCCGGCCTGGGCCGAAAGTTCGCGCAGGCTGTCTTCGAGGATGGCGGCACGCTGGCCCACGCCCAGCACTTCGTCACGCAGCAGGCCGGTGCGCGCCGTGGTGTCGGTGAGGCGCTGGTCGAGGGTTTGCTGCGTGCGGCGCAGGGTGATGACGGTCTGCTCGGCGTCCAGCAAGCGCGTATCAAGCGCTTCGGGACTGAGGTCGGGACCGTCCTGGGCCACCGGCGTCAGCAGCTGCCAGCCGCGCCAGGCGCCATAGCCGCCGGCCGCCAGCACGGCGAGCGCCAGCAGCCATCCGAGGGCGCCAAAGGCGCGGCGCGGCGGGGGGGAATCGGGTGATTGCTCGAGCACGGTGTCCATTACCCGAAGAGAACGCGAAACAGGCGTCAATTCTACCGGAAGCGCCCCGAGCCGACATCTGCGGCCAGCGCCGCCAGCAGGCGCGAAGGGCTCGCGCCCTGCGCCAGCACGATCGCCGCAAAGCCCAGCGCCGCCAGCATCGCCGCAAGCCTGGGGCTGCTGGCCACGACCGGCCTTGCCGCCAGCCGCGCACGCGCGGGCGGCGGCAGTCGCGACCATAGGCCATCAAAGGCCTCGGCGCTGCTGACCAGCAGCGCGCTCATGCCGGGCAAATCGTCCAGCCGCCGGAGGCGGGCCGGCGACGGCGTGATCGCCGTGCGCCGATAAACCGCCGCCAGGTGCACCCGGGCGCCACGCTGCGCCAGCGTCTCGCCGATCAGGCCGCGACCGCCCGGCGCCGTGACCAGGCCGACGTCGATGCCCGGCAGCGACTGCAGTTCGGGCCGTGCCAGCAGGCCCTCGGAGTCGGCACGGCGTTCGGGAATGGCGACTTCGGCGATGCCGGCGCTGCGCAGCGCCATGGCGGTGCCGCTGCCCACCGCCAGCCAACGCTGGCCGGCACGCGCGCGCAGCGTCTGCACGCCCTGCGCTTCCTGGGCGAAAGCGACGGCGGCCGGACTGGTGAAAACCACCCATGGGCTCGCCAGCGCCGCCGCCAGCGCCGGGCCTGCATCCACCGGCACCAGCTTGAGCGTAGAGACAGGCAGCAGGCGCGCACCCAGCGCCGCGGCCGCACGGCGCACCGGCGCGTGGCCGCCCGAAGGGCGCAGCGAGATGACGTACCATCCCGCCAATGTTGGCGCCGACCCTGCCTTGTCCATGGCGCGCAGCTTGGCACACCCCCGGGAAGACAGCACCGCATGAAAGGACTCGACGCACTCAACGCCCACTACCTGGCCATGCCGCCCGTGGCGGCCATGCAGGTCAAGGCCGTGTTCCATGGCGACGACGTGCTTGCGCTCAGCGCGCCGCTGGCGGCCAACGTCAACGACAAGGGCTGCGCGTTCGGCGGCAGCATGGCCGGCGTCATGACCCTGGCCGCCTGGGGCCTGCTGACCCTGAAGCTGGAAGCCGAAGGCCTGCCCTGCGAGGTCTACGTGGCCGACAGCCACGTGCGCTACCTCAAGCCGCTTTACGCCGACCTCGAGGCCCAGGCGCGGTTCGAGCCCGACGTGGACTGGACCGCCTTCCTGCGCAGCCTGCGCGCCCGCGGCCGCGCCCGCGCCGCCATGCTGGCCACCCTGCACGACCCCGAAGGCAACGTGGTGGCCGAGCTCAGCGGCCGTTTCGCCGCGCTGCGCCCAGCCTGAGACACGCTGCCGCCTTTGTGCATAATGCGGCCATGAACAGCAAACCCCTGCGCGTGTTCGCCCCGGTCCTGGCCCTGCTGCTGCTGACGGCCTGCGGTTCGATGGGGGCCCAGCGCAATCCGCGCGACCAGGCCCTGTACAGCTACGTCAGTGCCGTGCGCTGGAGCGACTTCAACGCCGCCCTGGCCTTCGTGGACCCGGAAACCCTCCGCACCAGGCCGATGACCGACCTGGAGTCCGAACGGTACAAGCAGTTCCAGGTGGCCGGCTACGAAGTGAAGTCCGCCTCCGAGCCGGGCGAAGGCCGGTATGAACAGGTGGTCGAGCTGCGCCTGGTCAACAAGAACACCCAGGTCGAGCGCATCATCACCGACCGCCAGCAGTGGCGCTGGGACGCCCAGGCCAAGCGCTGGTGGCTGGTGAGCGGCCTGCCGGACCTCGACGCCCGCTGATCATGCTTGGCCCGCGGCCCCGGCGGCGCCCATAATGCCGGCCCCGCCGTAGGAACCACCCGCCCGCCATGGATCGCCTGCTCGAATTCGCCCAACAGAACCTGATGCTGTCCCTCGTGCTCGCCGGCCTGACGCTGGCGCTGGTGGTTACCGAGGTCATGCGGCTGTTCCGCGGCTTCAAGGGCGTCAGCCCGGCCCAGCTCACCGAACTGATCAACCGCGAGAACGCCCTGGTGGTGGACCTGCGCGGCCTGGGTGACTTCGAGAAGGGCCACATCATCGGCTCCAGGCACCTGCTGCCCAGCCAGGTCGATCCCGAGGGCAAGCTGCTGGCCAAATCCAAGGAGTCGCCAGTGGTGCTGGTGTGCGCCGTTGGCGCCACCGCCTCGGGCACGGCCCAGAAGCTGGTGAAGGCCGGCTTCAAGAAGGTCAGCGTGCTCGACGGCGGCATCGGCGCCTGGACCGGCGCCAGCCTGCCGCTGGCCAAGGGCAAGGCCTGAGTTCACGCCGGCGTGCGATAATCGCCGGCTCATCCCCACGATCCAACAATGGAGTTGCCGTAATGGCCGAGCAGAACAATGGCGCCGAAGGCGCCGACCAGGCGCAGTTCTCGATCCAGAAGATCTACGTCAAGGACGTGTCCTTCGAAGTGCCGGGCGCGCCCCAGGTCTTCAGCGAGCCGGGTCAGCCGCAGCTTGAACTCAACCTCAACCAGAAGGTCGGCCGCGTTGGCGAGGGCCTGTTCGAAGTGGTCCTGGGCATCACGCTGACCTGCAAGCTGGCCGACAAGACCGTCTACCTGGCCGAGATCCAGCAGGCGGGCCTGTTCGCCCTCGCCGGCTTCGACGACCGCACGCTGGACATGATGCTGGGCACGTACTGCCCGAACGTGCTGTTCCCGTATGCCCGCCAGTTCCTGGGCGACCTGGTTGCGCAGGGCGGTTTCCCGCCGTTCTACCTGCAGCCGATCAATTTCGAAGCGCTTTACGCCGAAGGCCTGCGTCGTCGCGCCGAGCAGGGCGCTGCGCCCGCCGAGATCGGCAACGCCTGATCCTGGCCAAGCGCGGGTGAGCACCGACAAGCCGTCCATCGCCGTCCTCGGGACCGGGTCCTGGGGCACGGCTTTGGCGTCGCTGATCGCGCGCAACGGCTACCGGACCACGATCTGGGGCCGCGACGCGGACCAGGTCGGGTCCATCAACAGCGTCCACGAGAACACCCGCTACCTGCCGGGCATCCCGCTGCCCGAGTCGCTGGTCGCCACCGGCGACCTGGCCCGGGCGGTGTCAGGCGCCGACCTGGTGCTGGTGGTGACGCCCAGCCACGCCTTTGCACAAACCCTGCATGCGCTGGCGCCGTTGCGCCGCGCCCATGCCGGCGTGGCGTGGGCCACGAAGGGTTTCGAGCCCGGTTCGGGCCGTTTCCTGCATGAAGTGGCGGCGCAGATGCTGGGCGAAGCGGTGCCGCTGGCCGTGGTCACCGGCCCTTCGTTTGCCAAGGAAGTGGCGCAGGGGCTGCCCACGGCCGTCACGGTGCATTCGGACGACGAGGCCTTCAACGGCCTGGTTGCCGACGCGCTGCACGGGCCGACCTTCCGCGCTTACACCGGTAACGACATGCTGGGCGCCGAGCTGGGCGGCGCCATGAAGAACGTCCTGGCGGTGGCCACCGGCGTGGCCGACGGCATGCAGCTGGGGCTCAACGCCCGCGCCGGCCTGATCACCCGCGGCCTGAACGAAATGCTGCGCCTGAACGTGGCGCTGGGCGGCCGCGCGGAAACCCTGATGGGCCTGGCGGGGCTGGGAGACCTGGTGCTGACCTGCACCGGCGATCTGTCGCGCAACCGCCGGCTGGGCCTGGCCCTGGGCCGCGGCCAGTCCATCAAGGAAGCGGTGGCCGCCATCGGCCAGGTGGTGGAGTCGGTGCAGACGGCCGACGAAGTGATGCGCCTGGCCGACCGCCACGGCATCGAGCTGCCCATCTCCCACCTGGTGCACCGCGTGCTGCACGAGGAAATCACGCCGGCCGAAGGGCTGAAGATGCTGCTTTCGCGCGAGCAGAAACCTGAATATCCGCAAGGCCTCTTCGAACCCTGAAGCGTGGCAGCCGGCAAAGCGAAACCAAAGAAAAGCCCGGCCGGAGCCGGGCTTCCTTTTTGCGTGGCGCGATGGATCAGTAGCTGGCGCGCAGGCCGATCGTGTAGACCTCGCCGTTGTCGCCGAACTCGGCGTCACCGGTAACGCCCCAGGTCGGGGTGAACTTGTACTGCATGCCGACGGTGCCGCTGAAGTCGCCGTTGAAGTCATTGCCGTCGTAGTAGTTGGCCTTCAGCGAGCCTTCCAGCTTGTCGCTGAACGAACCGCGCACGCCAACCGAGGTGCGGAAGCCGTCGAGCTTGACGATATCGAGGTCCGAACGCGTGTGCGCGATCTCGGCGATCAGGTCGGCGTTGTCGGAGATCGAGTGGGCATAGCCCAGGCCGAGGTCCGTGGTGTCGGCGTTGATGCTGGTGCCGTCGAGGTCGACCTTCGAATAGCCGCCGAAGCCGTAGAAGCCGGAATCACCGAACTCGTAGGAACCGCGCAGGCCGAAGCCGTTGCCGTCGAGGCCGCCGTCGGAGTTGGTCGAGAGGTAGTCGCCTTCGACGAAGGTGTAGCTGAGCTTGTCGTCAGCGTGGGCGGACAGGGGCAGCAGGGCAACGAGGGCCAGGGCAATAAGGGAGCGTTTCATGGTGTGGATCCTTTTTTGTGGGGTCGCCCAAGGGTCTGGGCAGGCGGCAGTATGGGGATCGCAACCTAACGCACGATTAACGAAACGCCTTTTTCTGCCGCACCGTGTCATCAGTCATGGAGCCTGGCGCCGTCGTAATCGAACTGTCGCCATGCCTCGAACACGGCAACCGCCACGGCATTGGAAAGATTCAGGCTGCGCTGCCCCGCGCGCATCGGCAGCTGCAGCTGCTGCGGCCCGGGCACGCGGGAAAGCACGGCGTCGGGAAGCCCGCGCGTCTCGGGTCCGAACAGCAGCGCGTCATTGCGCGCATAGGCCACGAGGTCGAATCTTTTTTCCGAACGCGCGCTGAATGCAAACAGCCGGGGCTGGCCGAGGAAAGCCATGCAGTCGTCCAGCGATGCGTGCCGGTGCACGCGCGCGGCCTCGTGGTAGTCGAGTCCGGCGCGGCGCAGTTTCGCGTCGTCCAGGTCGAAGCCCAGCGGCTCAACCAGGTGCAGCCCCGCACCGGTGTTGGCGCACAGGCGGATGATGTTCCCGGTATTGGGCGGGATCTCGGGCTCGAACAGGATGACGTTGATCATCCCGCCATTATCGCCGCGGCGATTGGGATCGCGCAGCGAATCCGCTGGTGTCCGCCCTCAGGCGCGGACGCGGCAGCCCGACAGCGGCTGGCGCTCGGCCGTGCGCCACTGGCTTTCGGCGGCCGCCACGGCGGGGGTCGGGAACTCGATGCGGGCCACCAGCTGGGAGCGGCCGTCGTCCGTGCGCAGGTTGCTCAAGCCCTCGAAGCGCAGCAGCCGGCGGCTGTCGCGGCCGTAAGCGACGTCGATGGACGGTGCGATCCAGCCCAGGATCCCGCCCAGCTTGAGCCGGAACAATTCCGCCGGCTCCCCGCCCACCTGCAGCGAAGCCTGCCGGTTCACCTTGAACCCCAGCGTCTGCAGCCGCGACGGCACCGCGAACCGAAGCGGCACCGAGCTGCCCGCCACCAGCGGCGTCCACTGCCGGCGGATGAATTCGTCGAAGCCCGCATCGGCCACCAGCCGCGCCGCCGGATCATCCAGCGCCGCGCTGCGCTCACTGGCGCTGCGGCTGTCGCGCACCCAGACCGTGTCGATGCCCTGCGCGCGGCGCAGGCCTTCGCCATAGCCCAGGCGCACGTCCTCGAAGCTGAACTCGGGCGCCTGCACCGACCGCCGGTAGTCGACGCGCTTGCGCGCAAACGGCGTGCCGTCGGCGCAGCGATAGATCACCAGGCGCTCGGTCGGCTTGCCATCCATGCGACGCACCAGGTGCTGTTCGCGGTAAAGCAGGCTGCTGCTGTCCGGGTCGCGCGCCACGCCCTCTTCGAACGTCAGCGCCGCCTGCGCCGGCAGCGCCGCCAGGACCAGCACTGCGGCAACAAGTCGGATCACCATGGCAGCGGCTCCCCGGTGCGGTCGAGGAACTCGCCGGCGGGAACGCCGGGCAGTTCGTCCACCAGGCGCAGCAGGCTGGCGACGGACTCGTCGGGGCTGAGCGGCGCGTCGCCACCGCCCATGTCGGTTTTCACCCAGCCCGGGCTGGCGGTGATGACGCCGATGCCCGACGGGTTGAGTGCGTGGGCCATCATCACGCCCGCCATGTTCAGGCCGGCCTTGCTGATGCGGTAGGTGGGTGTGTAGAACCCATCGGCGCGCGCGATGGAGCCCAGCGCCGAGCTGATGTTGAGCACGCGAGGGCGCGCACCGCGCTGCAGCAGCGGCGCCAGGGCCTGCACCAGCATCAGGGGCGCGACCGTGTTGGTAGCCAGCGTCTTCTCGAGCACCTGGCCGTCGAGCTCACCGAACTGCTCGCGCGAGGCCAGCATGCCGGCGTTGTTCACCAGAAGGTCCAGGCCCTCGAACAGATCCGCGACTTCGCGTGCGAACGCCAGGCGGCTGGCGTCCGAGTCCACCGAAAGCGTCAGTACGTGCAGCCTGCCCGGATGCGCGGCCGCCAGCGATTGCAGCGCATCCGCACCGGCCGGGCTGCGGCAACCTGCCACCACCCGACCACCGCGGGCCAACAGTTGCCGGACGAATTCCAGTCCGAGCCCGCGGTTTGCGCCCGTGACGAGCGCGCGATGAGATGAGGTTTTGTGCATGGTCGACTATGGCCTTTGGCCTAGTGTATGGGCCGTCAATGCAGGCTAGGATTCGGGTCCCCCGGCATGTCCGGAAGTCCCTGCAAGGTACCCCGAATGACCTCGATCCGTCGCCCGCGCGCCAGCGCCATCGCCTTGGCCCTTGGCTTGGCCCTCGCTGGCTTCTCGCCGCTGCATGCCCCGCCTGCCCAGGCCCAGACGGCGGCCCCCGCCGCCGCGCGCGCCGACATCGCCTTCGAACAGTTCACCCTGCCCAACGGCCTGCGCGTGATCGTGCACACGGACCGCAAGGCGCCCATCGTCGCGGTGAACGTCTGGTACCACGTGGGCTCGAAGAACGAACTGCCCGGCCGCACGGGCTTCGCGCACCTGTTCGAGCACCTGATGTTCCAGGGCAGCGAGAACTACCCGGACGAATACTTCGGTCCGTTCGAACTGGCCGGTGCCACCAGCCAGAACGGCACCACCAGCTCCGACCGCACCAACTACTTCCAGAACGTGCCCACCACCGCGCTGGACATGGCGCTGTGGATGGAGTCGGACCGCATGGGCCACTTCGTCGGTGCCGTTACGCAGGAGCTGCTGGACGAGCAGCGAGGCGTAGTGAAGAACGAAAAGCGCCAGGGTGAAAACCAGCCCTACGGCCAGTTCTACGATCGCCTGCTCAAGGCCAGCTATCCCGCGGGCCATCCCTACAGCTGGTCGGTCATCGGTTCCATGAGCGATCTCGACGCCGCTTCGCTCGACGACGTGAAGCGTTTCTTCAAGACCTGGTACGGCCCCAACAACGCGGTGCTGGTGCTGGCCGGCGACATCGACGTCGCCACCGCAAGGGAAAAAGCCACCCGTTTCTTCGGCGACATCCCCGCCGGCCCGACCATGACCCAGCCCGGGGTCGACCCGGCGCCGCGCACCGCGTCCACCCGCGAAACCATGACCGACAAGGTGCCGCAGGCCCGCATCTACCGCGCGTGGAACACCGCCGAGTACGGCCAGGCCGACGTCGAGCGCCTGCAGCTGCTGTCGCAGGTGCTGGGCGGCTCGCGCAGCTCGCGCCTGGACAAGCGCCTGGTCTTCCAGGACAAGCTGGCTGACAACGTTTCCACGGCGGCCTGGCCGAACCTGCTGGGTGGCCTGTTCTTCATCCAGGTGGACGTGAAGCAGGGCGTGGACGTGGCCACCGTCGAGAAGGCGCTGGATGAGGAAATGGCCAAGCTGCTCGCGGACGGCCCGACGGCTTCGGAGCTCGAGCAGGCCCGCACCGTGTTCAAGGCCGGCTTCATCCGCGGCATCGAGCGTATCGGCGGCTTCGGCGGCAAGGCCGATGCCTTGGCCGAATGCGCCGTGTTCAGCGGCGATCCGGGCTGCTTCCGCGGGAGCCTGGACGTGATCGAAAACGCCACCGCCGCCGACATCACCGCGGCCGGCAGGAAGTGGCTCGCGCGCGGCGATCACACCATCGTGTACGTCCCGGGCGAGCGCGTGGCCACGGTGGAAGAAGAATCCAAGTCGCACCCGGACATGGCTCCCGTGCCGGCGGCCAACCCCAAGTACACCACCGTCGCCACCGACGTGGACCGCAGCAAGGGCGTGCCGCAGACCACCGAGTTCCCGGGCCTGTCCTTCCCCGTCCTGCACCGCGGCAAGCTCAGCAACGGCATCAACGTCATCCTGGCCGAGCGCCACGACGTGCCGGTGGTGGCGATGAGCCTGGAGCTGCCGGGCGGCTATTCCGCCGACGTCGGCCGCAAGCTGGGCACGTCCAGCTTCACCTTCGGCATGCTCGATGAAGGCGCGGGCGATCTCGACGCGCTGTCGTTCGGCGACCGCGCCGAAAGCCTCGGCGCCAATATCGGCGCCGGCGCCTCGCTCGACGGCGGCAGCGCCTTCCTGTCGGCGCTGAAGGAAAACCTCGACGCTTCGGTTGCGCTGTACGCGCAGATGCTGCGCCAGCCGCGTTTCGACGAAAAGGAAATCGAGCGGGTCCGCCAGGCCTGGATCG
This sequence comes from Lysobacteraceae bacterium, assembly GCA_003241895.1. Classification (GTDB taxonomy): domain Bacteria; phylum Pseudomonadota; class Gammaproteobacteria; order Xanthomonadales; family Xanthomonadaceae; genus Arenimonas. The sequence continues at coordinate 150,126 of QBLY01000004.1, read as the reverse complement.
CCGCAATCAGGCAGGAGAAGGCGCGTCCGAACGCGGCGTCGCAGCGCCTGCTGCCGCCGCTGCTGTACGGGGCGGGCCACCCGTATGCCATCCCGTTCACCGGCACGGGCAGCGAGGAATCCATCGCGTCGCTGACGCGCGCCGACCTGGTCGCGTTCCATGACGCCTGGATCCGTCCGGAGGGCGCCACGCTGATCGTCACCGGGGACACGACGCTGGCCGATATCCTGCCCGTGCTTGAAAGGCACCTGGGCACCTGGGAGGGCAAGGGCGCTGCGCCGGCGCCGATCGTCATCCCGACGGTCTCGCTGCCGTCGAAGCCCAGCGTCTATCTGGTTGACCAGCCCGGCGCCATCCAGGCCACCGTTTTCGTCGGGCAGCTGGCGCCATCCACGATGGATGCGAACGCCACCGAGCTTGAGATCGCCAATTCGGTGCTGGGTGGCGAGTTCACTTCGCGCCTGAACATGAACCTGCGCGAGGACAAGGGCTGGGCGTACGGCAGCTACAGTTTCCTGCAAAGTGCCAAGGGCCAGCGTCCGTGGGGCGCTTACGCCAACGTGCAGATCGACAAGACCAGCGAGTCCATCGCCGAACTGCAGCGCGAGATCACCGCGTATGCCAATGGCACCGAGCCGGCGACCGCCGTGGAAGTGGCCAAGATCCAGGCCAACGAGATCCGCAGCCTGCCGGGCTCCTACGAGACAGCGGGTTCGGTGATGGCGGCCATCGGCGGCATCGTCCGCTTCAGCCGCCCGGACGACTACGTCGAGCAGCGCCGCGCCAGGATCGAAGCGCTCACCCCGGCCCTCGTCCAGGCCCAGGCGCGCACCATCAAGCCCGATGCGTTGACCTGGGTCATCGTGGGCGACCTGTCGAAGATCGAGGCCGGCATCCGCGCCCTGGACATCGGCGAGGTCAGCGTGGTGGACGCCGACGGCAAACCCGTCGCGGCCAAGCCGGCGGCGAGCGCGCAGTAAGCGCTCGTACTCATTGCCGGTTCAGCACGGGCGGGGCGACAATCCCGCCCGTGTTCTTTTTTCAAGGAAGCGCCATGCGCCAGCTGTTGTTTTGTGCCGTCATCGCCGCCTCGCTGGGCGGCTGCACCTTCGTGAAGATGGCCGAGGGCGGCAAGCAGGTGCGCGTGGCCGGTGCCACCGAGACCCTGGGCGCCTGCGAAAAGCGCGGCGAAATCTCCGTGTCCGTCAAGGACAGCCTGGGCCCCTACGAGCGCAACGAGCTGCGGGTGCGCGACGAGCTCGAGACCCTGGCCCGCAACGAAGCCCCGGGCCTGCAGGCCGACACCGTGCAGCCCAAGGGCGAGCCCACAGACGGCGAACAGCGCTTCTTGGCCTACCGCTGCGGCGCCGGCGCCACCGTGGGCCGCGCCCCGGCCGCCAAGCCCGCCAGCGACGGTGCGGCCGAGACCTACCCCATCCAGGACTGAGGCCCAGACCCCGTTTCTTCACATCCGGGCGCCGCCACATGTTGAGGCGGGGGCCCGAAACGAGTAACTTTGACGGGTTTCCCCTCAGGCGAACCCGTCCATGTTGTTCCAGCACGTTTCCATCGCCGGCCTTGCGCATATCGATGCGCCGCACCGCCTGAGCTCGGCGGACATCAACGCCCAGCTCAAGCCCACCATGGATCGGCTGGGCATCAAGACCGATGTGCTGCAGGACATCGCCGGCATCATGGCCCGCCGCCTCTGGGACGACGAGACCCAGGCCAGCGACGCCGCCACCCTGGCCGCCGAGAAGGCGCTGGCCGACGCCGGCGTTGACCGCAGCAAGATCGGCCTGCTGGTGAACACCTCGGTGAGCCGCGACTACCTGGAGCCGTCCACGGCGTCCATCGTCGCCGGCAACCTGGGCATGGGCGAGAACTGCCAGAACTTCGACGTGGCCAATGCCTGCCTGGCCTTCCTCAACGGCATGGACATCGCCAGCCGCATGATCGAGCGCGGCGAAATCGACTACGCGCTGATCGTCGACGGCGAAACCGCCAACCTCGCGTACAAGAAAACCCTTGAGCGCATGCTTGGCCCGAACGTCACCGAGGAACAGTTCCGCAACGAGCTCGCCACCCTTACCCTGGGCTGCGGCGCGGCCGCGATGGTGCTCAGCCGCAGCGAGCTCACGCCCGACGCCCCGCGCTACCGCGGCGGCGTCACCAAGGCCGCCACGCAGTGGAACACGCTGTGCCGCGGCAACCTCGATCGCATGGTCACCGACACCCGCATGCTGCTGATCGAAGGCCTGAAGCTGGCCACGCTCACCTTCGCCTCGGCCCGCCAGGCGCTGGGCTGGGTGGTGGACGAGCTCGATGAGTTCGTGGTGCACCAGGTCAGCCAGGTCCATACCCAGGCCATGATCAAGGCCTTCGGCATCGACCCCAAGAAAGTGCTCACCATCTTCGCCGAGCACGGCAACATCGGCCCGGCCTCGGTGCCGATCGTGCTGAGCAAGCTGCGGGAAATGGGCCGCCTCAAGAAGGGCGACCGCGTGGCCCTGCTGGGCATCGGCTCGGGGCTGAACTGCTCGATGGCCGAAGTCGTCTGGTAGCTGCTTTGCTCCCTCTCCCGCAAAGCGGGAGAGGGCCGGGGTGAGGGCCCGCCCAGTCAATCCTTTTGAAGGAACGCAGTCGTCCCTGGCCGATCTGCTGCTGTACGAACTGAACGAGGCGCCCGGCGTGCCCGTGGACGACGTGGAGGAAGTCTCGAACTACCTTGCGGCACTCAACCATGGCTTCAGGCGGCTGCGCCAAGACGATTTCCCGCTGTCCCTGCGCCTGATTCGCGAGATGCACGCCCTGCTGCTGCAGGGCGGCCGCGGCGCTTCCAGCCAGCCGGGTGAAGTCCGTTCTGGACAAGTGTGGGTGGGCGGCAGGACTCCAGCGACCGCGCACTTCGTGCCGCCGCCGCCGGATGCGCTGGCGGCGCTGCTGGGGGCTTTGGAAAACTATCTGCACCTGCCATCCGATCAAGCGCCCCCCTTGATCAAGGCGGCATTGGCCCACGTGCAGTTCGAAACCATCCATCCCTTCAAGGACGGCAATGGTCGCCTGGGCCGCCTGCTGATCGCGCTGATCCTTTGCGTGGAGGGCGTGCTGCGCGAACCCGGCCTTTACCTGAGCCTGCACTTCAAGCAACACCGCGCGGAGTACTACGAGCGCCTCAACGCCGTGCGCACCCAAGGCGACTGGGAGGGCTGGCTGGGCTTTTTCCTGGACGGTGTGGCCGAAACGGCCACGCAAGCGGTGGACACTGCCCAGCGCCTCCTCGCGCTGTTGGCCGCCGACCGTGCCCGCATCGGCGGACTGGGCGCGCGCGCCGGCAGCGTCGGTCTGGTCTTCGACCAGTTGGCGCGACGGGTCGTGTCGGGCGTGGCCCAGGTTCGTCCGCATGTGGCGATGAGCGCTCCCACCATTCGTTCTGCGATATCCACCCTGGCGGAAATGGGGATCGTGAACGAGCTGACCGGCCAGCGGCGCCATCGCGTTTACGTCTACCAGGCGTATCTCGAAATCCTGGGCGAGGGCACGCAGCCGCTTTGAAGACCGCGGACATCGCAAACTTGAAACGACTCAGCTGCTGGCGCTGACAAACGCCGACAGGCGGCGATGAGGCCGGGCGGAACACTGTGCAGCCGTCATGTGGTGGCGGACGGATCCACCGGGTTATTTATCCCCAATGGCGCGCAAGACTTGGGTCGACAAGGGCATGGATATCACCCAACGAAAGCCGCCTTCCAGAACACGACAAGGAGTTGCGAACGATGACAATCGATCTTCCTGAAATCTCGTTGGGCTACGCCGATGATGGGGCCCCCGCGATCTATGTGGACGGGACGCCAGTGCAATCAGCACCCGAATTGATGGGGCTTGCCTCTTGGATTTGCGCGCCCGACCAGGCGTTGCTGTGTGCCCAGGCCGTCAATCACCTTGCGCAGCAGCAAACCTATACCGTGATTGAGGATCCCGCCCGATTTTCCGAATGGTATCGCGCGCGGCACGCGGCCGAGGCACCGGGGATCGTTTCACCCGACGCCGCATATGGGCTGCGCGGTTTCGGCCTTCCGGAACTTGACCTGATCACCGTCCCGTCGATCCTGGATCAAACGCTGACTTTCTTTGCCGTTAACCGCCAGATCGGCGTGCCTTACAAGGTGACGGCACCGCTGAATGCGCTCGACACCCCGGATTATGACCCCGTGCCGATGACGGGGAAGGAGTAGCCCCACCGCGCCCAAGCCATCTCCTCAAGTCCGGGGGGCGGCGGGTCGGTTTTCTTTCGAAACCGACCCGCCGGGGCCGCTGGATCACACATGCAGGGTTTCCGTGCTGGAGAAGAATCGCAGTCAGGCTTCCAATCCGGTGTCCGTCCGCTCCTGGCCGCGAGGAGCCAATTGCGACAGGCGCTTCTCGACCCCGAGGAAATAGATGCGACAGGCGCTTGCCGACCCAAAGCGGCCGGTCGATGGCGGTCACCCCAGCTCGGACTCGGAACGGTTCGTGGCAGGCACTTTCGAACGGATTTCATTCTCTAACTGCCGCGAAGCCGGTCTCGGTAGCGACGGCTGCATGGTATGAAGTCGCCGGATTTCATACGCAACAAGGCATCGCCGCTGTCGGTCGGTTCGATGGATGCCAGGCAGTCCAGGTTCACGATGTAGCTGCGGTGGACACGGACGAAACCAGCGACCTGCAGCCGAGCTTCGATCGCCGCCATCGTGATACGGAGCGGGTAGTCGCGTCCGGCGACGCGGAGGTTGACGTAGTTGCCGGAAGCCTGCAGCCACTCGATATCGTGGGTGCTGACCAGGAACTCGCGGCCCAGTTTGCGCACCAGGAAGCGTTCCGGCTCGCCGCGCGCCTGCGGCGGGATGCCGTGGTCCGGCGCATCCAGCAGATGGATCTCTCCCTGCAAACGCCGCCAGAGCCAGTGATAGCCGTGGGTCAACATCACGACCAGTCCGAAGGTCCTGGCATCCTTGAGGTACTCGTACGGAAGTCCCGTGATCCAGTCGAATTCGTAGGTGTCGCCCTGGGTGGGGTACACCAGCATGCGGACTCCTACCATGGCGACCACATGCAGCACAGACCAAGCCAGGCTTGCGGCCACGTAGAGCGGCAATCTCCGGAGCCAGTTTTCCAGGTGCAGCGGCCATCGGTTGCACAGCCACAACAACAGCGGAAGTAGTGCCAGCGAGGCCAAGGCGGAACTGCCCTCCCAAGTCACGTACTTCCAGGTTTCGGCTTGGCCACCGTCACGCCGGGCATCGATCATGCGAAGCATGACGTTGGCCAGTGCGCCTCCACCGAAGGCCAACAGCCAGCCCGCAAGTTCAATGGGGCGACGCCATGGCAGGTGGCGGCTCCAGAAATCCGCTTGCGCGGGCGGTGTCGTTGCGTCGCTCAATCCCATCGCGGGATTCTAGCCCGGCCTCTCGTCCCGCCGAGGTCGCCGCTTGTCACTGCGGGCCATCGCCCTGTCACTGTGCGCGTGGCAAAGTGGCACCCGACGGGGACACTGTGCGCCCTTGAACGTCGCGGAGTGCCCCATGTTTGAAGTGGACACCAACCTTTGGCTGCAGCAGTTCGATTCGCCGTGGGTCTTGGCTTGGATGCAGGTGGTGTCGGAAGCCGGCCGCTCGTGGGTCTATTCCATGGTGCTGCTGGTTCTGGCCTTCGGGTTCCGGTTGCGGCCCATGCTGGGCGTCATGCTGGCGCTGGTGCTGGCGGGCATGGTCACAGACACGGTCAAGCAGGGCTTCGCGCTGCCGCGTCCCAGCGAGGTGGACGCCAGGGTTCTGGACAAGGGTCGTGAAGGTAATTATCTGGTCGCCGACGGCGCCGCGAAGACGTTCTGGGGACTGCCGTCGGAGGCCGGCATTGCCGCCGCACGCGGCACCGGTGATCACGATTACGGTTTCCTCAGCGGTCATGTGGCGGGTGCGAGTGTCTGGGCCTTCGCACTGATAGGCCTGTTCGCGCTGCAGCGACGGCGCTGGGCTTGGCTCCTGTTGGCCTGGCCGCTGTTGATCGCCCTGTCGCGCCTGTACCTGGGGCGGCATTTCCTTGCCGATGTGCTGGGAGGACTGGCTGCAGGCGCCGCCGCGGCCGGCGCGGCAGTCTTGCTGATGCGCATGACCCAGGCCGGAGGGGTCCGCGCAGGTCGGGCTTGGTTCTTCGCCGCCATGGTGGCGATGGCGCTCTGCGGGCTGTCCTTGATGGTGGCTCCCCTTGACCCTTATCAGGCCGGGAGCGTCGCAGGCGCGTTGGCCTGTATCGGCTGGTTCGAATGGCGTGGATGGCCGCTGGATGCCGCCCCGCCTGCCCGGCGCGCACTGCGCGTCGTGGCCGCGGTGGCGTTCGTCACGGGCACGGGGTGGCTGCTTGGGCAGCTGCACGAGCTCGGAGGCTGGCCTGACGGCCATGGCGTCAGCTACTTGTTTGCAGCTTTGGGCTTCCCGGCATCCATCCTGGGCGCGGTGTGGCTTGCGCAGGCTCTGGGACTGTATCCTCCGGCGTCTGCGCTCGACCCCGCGCGCCGGTAAATCAGCGGTCCCAAGAACTACGCTTGTGGCACCCTCCGAACAATTTCGGAGCCCCCTCATCTCGACGTTGAACCATCGCCATGGGCTGACAGCCGACCAGGCCCTTTCGACCCAAAGCAGCCGGTCGCGATCCAGTTGATCGCCATGGTTTCCCATTGGAATTGGCCGTAAGACGGCTGATCTCGACAGGCTGAGGCCGTCTGGGGTTCTATGGGATTGATTGCCGGACAAGGCCGGCCTAAGCTCGCTAAAAATCAACGCGTTGCGGGGAAAAAGGCGTCGCACTGTTCAGATGTAAAGCCGGACGTTGATGCCCGTATGTTCGTTAGTCTGGTTCCGGTAGAACTGATTGGCGGCCAATTGGCGGGTGATGGCAGGAGTTTGTCGTAACGATAGATTGGCCTAGGTCGCACGCTCCAAAGGGTCCAACAGCCTCGGGAGCATTGCCATGGAGCATGAAATGAAGATCTCGTCCTCTACCGTACGTCGCCTGCGCACCGAGCGAGGGTGGTCTCAAGATCAACTCGCCGTCGCATCCGGCTTGAGCCTCCGCACTGTTCAGCGTGTTGAGGCAGAAGGAGTTGCATCTCTGGGCACAGCCGTATGCCTCGCGGCCACCTACGGGGCCAAGCTAATCGACCTTCAGGAGGAGCAGCCTTGCAGCACCGCCCACCCCGTCTGGACATGGCCCGGCATGCTGCTTCTTGGCATCGCCATCATCACGTTGGCAGTTACTGGTGAATCCGGGCGCCCGGCTGGCCTCCCCGCTTCGCAGGGCTTGGCCGTAATAAACATCTCGGTGGCTAGCCTCGCTGTGGTTCTGATAGCCCAAGCGCTGGTTCACCTCTTCCGTCAGCGACAGTACATTGGCGCCGGTCTGGCCGTTGTCGGCATGCCGTGGGCTACGCTTCTTGGCGGCGGGGCAGTTCTCGCCCTGGTGCGAGGCGAATCGCCGAGCTGGGCGCTGGTTGGAACTGGGGTGTCAGGCATCGCGCTCGTGGTTATGGCAATGCGGGAGTTCAGGCGTGTTGCCGAACCCGCTCGTGCCTAACAACTGATTCAAGGTGACGCCTACGGCGGGGCTTAGCCCAAGGCGTTGAACGGCCGCTCCTGGCCGATTCGAGCCGGTCAACACCAGCGGGCTGAGCAACCTAAACGGGCACGGTAGGGCAATATCCTCGGAACTCGCACACAGCCAGGCGGGCCATTCGACCCGCCCCTTGGGGCAGCCTCTTCAGGCGGCTTTCTGGATCCCGCGCCCCGCCGCCAACTCACCAAACAAATCCTTCGGATCACGCAGGTTGGGGACCAGCCCCGACTCATGGCCCAGGCCCAGCTCCTTGGCGCAGTCGCGCACCAGGCGCAGCGCCGAATAGTCCTCCAACGCGAAGCCCACCGAATCGAACAGCGTGACTTCGGCCGCGTTGCGGCGGCCGGCGGCCTGCACGGTCAGCACGCGCCACAGTTCGGTCACCGGGAAACCGGCGGGCATCTGCTGCAGCTCGCCCTCGATGCGCGACTGCGGCTCGAACTCCACGAACACCGACGCCATGTCCACCACGCCGGTGGCCAGTTCGGTCTTGCCGGGGCAGTCGCCGCCGACGCCGTTGATGTGCATGCCCGGCTCGATCATCTCGGGCGTGAGGATGTCGGCGTTGGCCTTGTCGGCGGTGACGGTGGTGACGATGTCGGCGCCGCGCACGGCCTGGGCGACGCCGGCGCTGCGCACCACGCGCAGGGCGGGCGCGGCCGCGGCCAGGTTGCGCACCAGCTTGTCGGTGGCGGCCGGGTCGACGTCGTACACGCGCACCTCGGTGATGCCCAGCAGGTGGTGGAAGGCCAGCGCCTGGAATTCGCTCTGGGCGCCGTTGCCGATCAGGGCCATGGTCTTGGCGTCCTTGCGCGCCAGCAGCTTGGCCGCCATCACCGAGGTGGCGGCGGTGCGCAGGGCGGTGGTCAGGGTGAGTTCGCTGATCAGGCTGGGCATGCCGGTTTCCATGTCGGCCAGCACGCCGAAGGCAACCACCGTGCTCAGGCCCAGGCGGGTATTGCCCGGGTGGCCGTTGACGTACTTGAAGCTGAAGTCCCTGGCGTCGGAGATCGGCATCAGCTCGATCACGCCCACGTCGGAATGGGCGGCGGTGCGCGCGCTCTTGTCGAAGTCCGGCCAGCGGCGGAAGTCGGCCTCCAGGTAGTCCACCAGGCGGCCAAGCAGGGTCGGCAGGCCGTGGGCGGCGACGATGCGGGTCAGGTCTTGAGTGGTCAGCTGGGTCATGGCCATGGTGGGTCTCCGGAAGATGGGGTTTCGGTAAACCCTATTTTCCCGGGACAGGCGGCAGTGCGAAACGGCAAAGATGTCACTTAATAAGCAAATAGCTGCTAAATAGTCAGACTCGGCTGCCGGAATGATCAAATGGACGACCTGGACCACCGCCTGATCGCCAAACTCCGCCACGACGCCCGCGCCGCCGTGGCCGACCTGGCCAAGGCCTTGGGGGTGTCGCGCGGCACCGTCACCAACCGCATGGCCCGGCTGCAGCGCGACGGCGTGATCGCCGGCTACACCCTGCGCCTGCGCCCCGACGCCACGCCCGATGAAATCCGCGCCTGGACCGCCATCGCGGTGGAGGGCAACCAGCACCATGTCATCCGTGCGCTGCTGGGCGAGCCCGGCATCGCCGCGCTGTACGACACCAATGGCCGCTGGGACCTGCTGGCGGAACTTCGGGTGGCCAGCCTGGCCGAGCTGTCGGCCACGCTTGAGCGCATCCGCGGCATCGAAGGCGTCAGCGCCAGCGAAACCAGCGTGCACCTGCAGACGTTTCGGGGGTAGGCGCGTGCGGGCGTTGTCCGACTGCTGGCTCCGAACCCTAACGTGCCGCCGGCAGCGCCACGGCCTTGCCCTCTTCGCGCGGATCGGCGCCGCCGACCAGCCCTTGCGGCGTCACCTGGATCACATGCGTGCCGCTGTGAAGGTCCTCGGGCACCATGCGCCAGCCCAGTGCGCGCAGCGCATCGGCCGTTGCCTCCGGCAGGCGTGACGTTTCGAACGAAATGTCGGGCGTGCGCGCGAAGACAGCCGCCGTGCCGACCGCTTCCTGCGGCGTCTGCTTCCAGTCCAGCACTCCGATGATCGTGCGCGAGACCGAAGCGATGATCGTGCTGCCGCCCATCGAGCCGACCACCATCACCAGCCTGCCGTCCCTGTCGGTGATGATCGCTGGCGACATGGACGAACGCGGTGCCTTGCGCGGCGCGACCGCATTGGCCACCGGCTTTCCATCGATCACCGGCTCAAGCGAGAAATCCGTCAACTGGTTGTTGAGCCAGAAGCCGCCCGCCATGCGATGCGAGCCATACTCGGATTCAATGGTCGCCGTCAGCGACACGGCATTGCCGGCGTGGTCCACGACGGAAAGATGCGTGGTGCCATGTTCCTGCATCGCCTCGCTGCCCCAGCGATTGCGCAAGGCCTCTCCCGCAGGCGCGCCAACGGGCACGGTGGCGGAGCCCTGTGCCAGGTCGATCAGCTTCGCGCGGCTGTCGAGATAGGCCGGGGCGATCAGCTCTCGGGTCGGCGCCGGCACGAAGCGGTCATCCGCCATGTAGTGATCGCGGTCGACATAGGAAAGACGGCTCGCCCAAACATACGCCGCCCAGTCCTGCACATTGCGCGGACCCTCCGGTTGGGGTCGCGCACGTTCGTAAAGACCCAGGATCGACAGCATCGCGTTGGCCGAACTGGGCGAAGGCATCGTGCAGACGCGATAGACCCGGTACGGCGCGCAGAGCGGATCAAGCCGCCGCGGCTGATAGGCCTGCAGGTCCGCCAACGTCAGTGTTCCCGCGCGCGGCTGGCGCTGGGCTGCAGCCACGATGCTGTCCGCAATGGCGCCTTGTGTGAGCGCGCGCGGCCCGTCGGATGCAATGGCGCGCAGCGTGCGGGCGTATTCGGGGTTCTTCAGCAGGTGCCCCTGCGGCCAAGGCGTGCCCGAAGCGTCGAGATAGATCGCCCGCGCCTGTTGGTCGGCCTCGAAGATGGCCTTGTTGCCGGCAAGGCTTCGGCTCAGGCGCGGCCCGACCACGAAGCCATTTTCCGCCAGCCTGATCGCCGGCTCGAACAGCCTGGCCCACGGCAGCTTTCCGTGCTGCTGGTGCGCCAGCTTCAACATCGGAATCAGCGCAGGCGTGCCGATGGATTTGCCGCTGGCCTGCGCCAGCTCAAACGGCAGCGCCGTTCCATCCTGCATGAACAGGTCCGCGCCAGCGCCCGCAGGCGCCCACTCGCGGCCATCGTAGGCGTCCATCGCCTCGGTGTTCGCAGTGAAGTGGATCAGGAAACCGCCGCCCCCCAGCCCCGACGATTCCGGCTCCACCAATCCCAGCGTCAGCTCGACCGCGATCGCCGCATCAATGGCGCTGCCGCCCGCGCGCAGCATTTCCAGTCCGGCGTCCACGGCCAGCGGATCGGCCGCTGCCACCATGGCCTCGCCCTTCGCGGCGCCGACGTGGCTGGGTGCATCAGAATGCCGGGGCGCTCCGGTGCATGCGACAAGGAACGCCAGCACGATCGAGCCCGCCGCGTGCGGCGCATACCTGCGCCAACCCGCCGTCTTCATTATGACGTCTCTCCAGTCCGTTCCTGGCCGACAATCGCACGCGCCGATTATGGAAATCAAGGGCGCGTTTCGCGGCTGTGCGAAGCTGCGGATTCGCGCGTCCGCACCAACGATTTTCACCCGCCTGACCTTGGATGGACCTCGCGCCTTGTGTTTCATCAAGCACGATCGAAACGCGCGTCGCGTCAGAAGCATCGGTTGGCAAGGACTGTGGCTATCCATGCGCTCCGGGCGTCTTGTACAGGCCCGTCCTGAACCCCATCTCAAGGGGAACCTCTCCGTGGCGCGCCCATGACTCCGCTCTCCATCCTCGACCTCGCCCCCGTCACCGTGGGCAGCACGCCGGCGCAGACCTTCGCCAATGCGCTCGACCTTGCGCGCGCCGGCGAACGAGCGGGCTATCGGCGCTACTGGTTGGCCGAACACCACAACATGCCCGGCATCGCCAGTGCGGCCACCGCGGTTCTGGTCGGGCATGTCGCGGGCGGCACCCAGACCATCCGCGTCGGCGCCGGCGGCATCATGCTGCCCAACCATTCGCCGCTGCAGGCGGCCGAGGCGTTCGGCACGCTGGGCTGCCTGTACCCGGGCCGCATCGACCTGGGCCTGGGCCGCGCGCCCGGCACCGACCAGGCCGCGGCGCAGGCGCTGCGGCGCTACTACGCCAACGCCGAGGAATTCCCGTCCGACGTGGTCGAGCTGCTGCGCTACTTCGAACCCGCGCAGCCGGGCCAGGCCGTGCAGGCGGTGCCTGGCGCGGGCGTGGACATCGAAGCCTGGATCCTGGGTTCGAGCCTGTTCGGCGCGCGGCTGGCCGCGGCGCTGGGCCTGCCCTATGCGTTCGCCTCGCACTTCGCGCCCGATGCGCTGGACCAGGCGCTGGCGGTTTACCACCGCGAGTTCAAACCGTCCGCAAGGCTGGCGCAGCCGCACGTGATGCTGGCGCTGAACGTGGTCACGGCCGACACCGACGACGAAGCCGCGCGCCTGTTCACCACCCAGCAGCAGGCCTTCGTGAACCTGCGCCGCGGCCGGCCCGGCCTGGTGCCGCCCCCGCTGGAAAGCGCCGCCGCCATCAACGACTACTGCATGCCCGCCGAGAAGCACATGATCGACAGCGCGCTGGCCTGCCGCGCCGTGGGCTCGCCGGCCACGGTGCGCGCGGCGATGCAGGCCTTCGTCGAACGGCATCGCCCCGACGAACTCCTGCTGACCGCCAACATCTTCGACCACGCCCAGCGCGTGCGCTCGTTCGAACTGACCATGGAAGCCTGGACCTCATGAGCACGCCCCAACTTTTCGAGCCGATCAGCGTCGGCTCCCTGCTGCTCGCCAACCGCATCGTCATCGCGCCCATGTGCCAGTACTCGGCCGTGGACGGAGGCATGACCGACTGGCACCTGATCCACCTGGGGCAGCTGTCGCAGTCGGGCGCGGCGCTGCTCACCATCGAGGCCACGGCCGTGCTGCCCGAGGGCCGCATTTCCTACGGCGACGTCGGCCTGTGGGATGACGCCACGGAAGCGGCGATGGCTACGGTGCTCAACGGCATCCGTCGCTGGTCGGCCATGCCCATCGCCATCCAGCTGGCGCACGCCGGCCGCAAGGCCTCCACCGACCTGCCGTGGCAGGGCGGCAAGCAATTTGCGCCGGACCATGCCCACGGCTGGCAAACCGTCGCGCCCTCGGCGCTGCCGTTCAACGATGCCGACCACGCGCCCACCGCACTGACGCGCGAAGGCATGGACGCGGTGCGCGACGCCTTCGCGAACGCCGCGCAGCGCTCGGCGAGGCTGGGCATCGACGCCATCCAGGTCCACGCCGCGCACGGCTACCTGCTGCACGAATTCCTGTCGCCGCTGTCCAACCACCGCGACGATGAGTACGGCGGCTCGCTCGAGAACCGCATGCGCTTCCCGCTGGAAGTGTTCGACGCCGTGCGCGCCGCCTTCCCGGCCGAGCGCCCGGTCAGCGTGCGCCTGTCGGGCACCGACTGGGTGCCGGGCGGCTGGGACATCGAACAGACGGTGGCGTTCTCGAACGCGCTCGAGGCGCGCGGCTGCGCGGCCATCAACGTCTCCAGCGGCGGCCTGCATCCCGCGCAGGCCATCCCGGTCGGTCCGGGCTACCAGGTGCCGCTGGCGCGCGCGGTGAAGCAGGCGGTCGGCATCCCCGTGGTGGCAGTGGGCATGATCACCGACTTCGACCACGCCGAGGCCATCGTCGCCACCGGCGACGCGGATATGGTCGCGCTGGCGCGCGGCATGCTCTACAACCCGCGCTGGCCCTGGCACGCGGCCGCGCACCTGGGCGCGTCGGTCAGCGCGCCGCCGCAGTACCTGCGCTCGCAGCCGCGGCAGTTCGCCAAGCTGCTGGTGAAGAGCGGCGGCACCGCGTAAAGAACGGGGTCAGGTTCACTTATCGGGACCGGTCACGGCAAACCGCCGGAGCGCTTCCCCGATAAGTGAACCTGACCCCGTTCTTTATGCGGTTCTTTATGCCGTTCTTCGCGCTGCTGGGGGCATCAGGCGGGGTTCGCAGCGTCGCTTTCGATGCGGCCGTCCACCAGCGTCACCGTGCGGTCGCACTGGTCCGACAGTCGGGCGTCGTGTGTCACCAGCAGCACGGCGCAGCCGAACTCGCGGTTGAACTTGCGGAACAGTTCGAACACTTCGGCGGCGGACTTGCTGTCGAGGTTGCCGGTGGGTTCGTCGGCCAGCAGCAGCGACGGCCGGCTGATCAGGGCGCGGGCCACGGCCACGCGCTGCTGCTGGCCGCCGGACAGTTCGTCGGGCTTGCGGTGTTCCAGCCCTTCCAGCCCCACTTCGGCCAGCAGGCCGCGGCCGCGGCCGAGCTGTTCGCGCGTGGGTTTCCCGGTGGCCACCATCAGCGGCATCAGCACGTTCTCCAGCGCGGTGAAGGCTTGGATCAGATGGTGGAACTGGAATACGAAACCGATCGCGTTGCCGCGCAGCGCGGTGCGGCGGCCATCGTCCATCCCCTTGGTGGCCTCGCCCAGCAGGAACAGTTCGCCGGCGGTAGGTTTGTCCAGCAGGCCGATCACGTTGAGCAGCGTGCTCTTGCCCGAGCCCGACGCACCCACCAGCGCAGCGAAGTCCTTGCGCTGCAGCCGCAGGTCCAGCCCATGCAGCACTTCGACTTCAGTGGGCTTGCCGACGTTGTAGCTTTTCTTCAGGCCCTGCAGCCGAAGCACTTCCTGGTCGCCGTCATGCTCAGACATGGCGGATGGCCTCCACCGGGTCCAGGCCGGCGGCGCGCCGCGCCGGGATCGCCGCAGACACGATGCCGGTCACCGTGGCCAGTACCGCTGCTCCCACCAGCAGCCACGGGTTCACCGGTATGAAAAACAGTTTCGGCCCGAAGTTGTTGAATGCGCCCACCAGGGCATACCCCGCCACCCCGCCCACCAGCGAACCGGCCAGCCCGAACAGCGCGCCCTGCACCAGGAACACCCGCAGCATCTGCTGGCGCGTGGTGCCCATGGCGCGCAGGATGCCGATCTCACGCGTGCGCTGCACCACGCTCACCGACAGCACGCTGGCGATGCCCAGGGCCACGCTCAGCGCCACAAACACGCTGATCATCTGGGTGGACAGGCTTTGTGAGCGCAGCGCGTTCATCAGCTGGCCGTTGGTTTCCATCCAGCTTTCGGCCTTCAGCCCGGTGAGCCGGGCGATGCGCGCAGCAACCGGCTGGGCCTGGAAAATGTCGTCCACCGTCACGTCGATGATCGTGGCCGCGCCCGGCAGGTTGAGCAGCGACTGCGCTTGTTTCATGTCCAGGTACACGTAGCGTGCGTCCAGTTCGCGCACGCCCAGCTCGAAGATGCCGGCGACGTGCACCACGCTTTCGCGGCCCTGGCCGCCGTCGAGCCGCAGCTTGTCGCCCACCCGCAGGCCCAGGTCGGCCGCCAGCTGCTTGCCGATCACCGTGTCGCCGGCGCCGATGCGGAACACGCCGGCGATCACGTCGTCCTGGATCGGGATGATGCGCTGGTAGCGCTCGGCGTCGATGCCCACCAGCGCCACCGATTCCAGCGCCTCGCCGCGGCGCGCGAACGCCGGGCCCGAGATCACCGGCGAAACGGCCGTCACCTGCGGCAGCGTGTCCAGCACGTCGCGCACCTGCTGCCAGTTGTTGATCGAACGCAGGCGCTGGGCGCGCTTGTTCTCCAGCACCAGCTGCACGCTGCCGTCCGCAGGCGGCAGGATGCGGTTGGCCTCGTCGGTAGGCTGCACCTTGATGTGCGCCTGGGTGCCCAGCGTGCGCTGGATGATGTTGTCCTGCAGGCCGGTGATCAGCGCGGTCAGGAACACGATCACCGCCACGCCCACCCCGATGCCTACCAGGATGAGGGTGCTCTGCGCCTTGCCCTCGCGCAGGAACTTGGTGGCGATGGTCCACTCGATCCACATCGGCGTCAGTCGAACTTGGCCGGCGTTTCTTTGCGCGTGGCCGGATCGGAGGTGTCGGTGGCATCGGCGGGGACAGTGCCGGTCTTGACGCGGGCGCGGCTGCCCTCTTCGACCGGTGCCTTGGCGTCGGCCAGTATCCAATCGCCGGGCTTCAGGCCCTGGGTGATCTCGGTCAGGGCCAGGCCGCGCAGGCCCAGCGTCACCTGGCGGCGCGTGGCGCGGCCCTCGGCCACCAGCCACAGCTCGGCGCGGTCGCCCTGGACCTGGCCCAGCGCGTCATTGGGCACCACCACGGCGCTGTCGCGGCGCCCGGTTTCCACGTTCACCGACACGGTCATGTCCTGGCGCAGGAAATCGGGCACCGGCATCACGGTCAGGCGGATGTCCACCGAGCCGCGCTGCGGGTCCACGCTGGGCGCGATGAAGCTCACCTGCGCCGGGAACGGCCGCGACGGGTAGGCGTCGGCGATGCACATCGCCGGCTGGCCGAGCGCCAGCACCTGCAGGTTTTTCTCGTCCAGCGGCACCAGCACTTCGGTGGCGCCGGCGCGGGCGATCTCGAACAGGATGCGGCCCGGCTGCACCAGGTCGCCGGGCTCGGCGTTTCGGGTAAGCACGGTGCCGGCCACTTCGGCGCGGATGATGGTCTTGGCCAGCTGCGCCTGGGCGGTCGCCACGCGGGCGCGCGCCGCGGCTTCGTTCGGGTTGCCCGCGGCCAGCGAACTGGCGGCCAGGCGCGCCTGCTCGGCGGCCGAGCGGGCGATGGTTTCGGCTTGCACCGCCTGTTCCATCGCTTCGCGGGCGATCAGCTGGCGCTGGAACAGGTCGCGGCGGCGGGTGGCTTCTCGGTTGGCCTGCGCCAGCCGGGCCTCTGCCTCGCGCAGCGCAGCCTGTGCCTGCGGCCGGGTGGATTGCTGCAGCTGGGCCAGGGCGGCTTCGGCTTCGCGCGCGGCGGCCTCCAGGTCGTCCGCGCGCAGCACGGCCAGTACGTCTCCGGGCTTCACGGCGTCGCCTTCCTGCACCCGCCGCTCCAGCAGCACGCCGGTGATGGGGCTGCCCACCTGCGCGCGCGACACGGCCACCACCCGACCCGTGGCCACCACCGTCTGCACCAGCGGGCGCGAGACCACCTGGTAACCGTCCATCGCCGGGCCCCGCAGCTTCTGCACCACCACCCACCCCACGGCGCCCAGGGCAATCACCAGCGCGGCGACCAAGACAAAGCGGCGTTTCATTCGGGGGGCTCCGGGCGGCTCGGGGTGCCCACCACCATACCCATTGGGCAGGGGGCGCGTCTGTGGGCTGGGCCCCGGGGTTTGGTGGTGGCCCGGCGTGCTCGCGTAGAATCCCGCCCCATGAACCCGACCACCCTCAGCGCCGAACAGGCCCGCGTCCTCGCCAAGGGTCCGTTCCCGGACTATCCCTTCACCCCGAAGTCCTTCATGCACCCCAACGGGCTCACGCAGTCCTACTTGGACGAGGGCGAGGGCGACCCGGTGGTGATGCTGCACGGCAACCCGTCGTGGTCGTACTACTGGCGCCACCTGGTGCTGGGCCTGCGCGACGACTACCGCTGCATCGTGCCCGACCACATCGGCATGGGCCTGTCGGACAAGCCCGCCGACGCCGACTACGGCTATACGCTGCGCAACCGCGTGCAGGACCTGGACCGGCTGCTCGACCATCTGGGCCTGGGCGACAACATCACCCTGGCCGTGCACGACTGGGGCGGCATGATCGGCTTCGGCTGGGCGCTCAAGCACGCCGCGCGCGTGAAACGCCTGGTCGTCCTCAATACCAGCGCCTTCCCGCTGCCGCCCGACAAGCCGCTGCCCTGGCAGCTCAAGCTGGGCCGCAACTGGGCGCTGGGCGAGTGGCTGATCCGCGGCGCCAATGCGTTCGCGTCCGGCGCGGCCACCGACGGCGTGGTCACCAAGCTCGACCCGGCCGTGAAAAGTGCGCTGCTGGCGCCCTACGACAGCTGGGCCAACCGCATTTCCACCGTGCGCTTCGTGCAGGACATCCCGCTCAAGCAAGGTGACCGCGCCTGGGACCTGGTGGAGGACGCCGGCCGCCGGCTGCCCGAGTTCGGCAACCGCCCGGCCTTCATCGGCTGGGGCCTGAAGGACTTCGTGTTCGACCAGCATTTCCTCAAGGGTTTCGAAACCGCGCTGCCCAAGGCCGAGAAGCAGATCTACGAAGATGCCGGCCACTACGTTCTGGAAGACAAGCACGCCGTGCTGGTGCCGCGCATTCGCGATTTCCTCGACCGCAACCTGCTCGACTGACCGGCCTGCGGCCGCGGCTGGCGTATGACCGACACCTGCAATATCGCCGCCGCGCTGCCGCGCCTGGCCGCGCAGTCGCCCGACCGCATCGCGATGCGCTGCCCCGGCTCGCGCGGCGCCGGTGGCCTGGCGCGCTATGACGTCACGCTGACCTACCGCGAACTCGACCAGCGATCGGACGCGCTGGCGGCCGGCTTTGCCCGCCACGGCATCGTGCGCGGCACCCGCGCCGTGGTGATGGTGCGGCCGTCGCCCGAGTTTTTCCTGCTGATGTTCGCGCTGTTCAAGGCCGGCGCCGTGCCGGTGCTGGTGGACCCGGGCATCGACAAGCGCGCGCTGAAACAATGCCTGGACGAAGCCGCGCCGCAGGCCTTCATCGGCATCCCGCTGGCGCAGGTTGCGCGCCTGGTGCTGGGCTGGGCGCGCAGCGCAACCACCGTTGTCACGGCGGGGCGCCGCTGGTTCTGGGGCGGCGTGGGCCTGGCGCAGGTCGAGGCCGCGGGCCAGGGCGCTGGCCCGCAGCTGGCCGATACCCGGCCCGACGACGTGGCCGCCATCCTGTTCACCTCCGGATCCACCGGCGTGCCCAAGGGCGTGGTGTATCGCCATCGCCATTTCGTGGCGCAGGTGGACATGCTGCGCGACGCCTTCGGCATCGCGCCCGGCGGCGTGGACCTGCCGACCTTCCCGCCGTTCGCGCTGTTCGATCCGGCGCTGGGCGTGAGCTCGATCATCCCCGACATGGACCCCACGCAGCCCGCGAAGGCCGATCCGCGCAAGCTGCTGCACGCCATCGAGGCCTTCGGCGTGGACCAGCTGTTCGGCTCGCCGGCCCTGATGCGCGTGCTGGCCGACCACGGCGCGCCGCTGCCGGGCCTGCGCCGCGTCACGTCGGCCGGTGCGCCGGTGCCGGCCGACGTGGTGGCGAAGATGCGCCAGCTGCTGCCCGAATCGGCGCAGTTCTGGACGCCCTACGGCGCCACCGAATGCCTGCCCGTGGCGGTGATCGAAGGCCGCGAACTGCAGGCCACCCGCGAAGCCACCGAACAGGGCGCCGGCACTTGCGTCGGCCGCCCGGTGCCGCCGAACGACGTACGCCTGATCGCCATCAGCGACGACGCCATCGCCGACTGGAAGGACGTAGTGGAGTTGGGCGCCGAGGCCATCGGCGAAATCACCGTCGCCGGGCCCACCGTCACCGACGAATACTTCAACCGTCCCCAGGCCACCGTGCTGGCGAAGATCCGCGAAACGCTGGCCGACGGCAGCGTGCGCATCGTGCACCGCATGGGCGACCTGGGTCGGCTGGATGCGCAGGGCCGGCTGTGGTTCTGCGGCCGCAAGTCGCACCGGGTGCGCACCGGACTGGGTGGCCTGTACACCGAACAGGTGGAGCCGGTGTTCAACACCCACCCCGACGTGGCGCGCACGGCGCTGGTGGGCGTGGGTGAGCCCGGGCGCCAGCGGCCGGTGCTGTGCGTGGAAATGCGCGCCGGCCTGCCGCGCTCCGAACATCCGCGCGTGATCGAACAGCTGCGGCGCCAGGGCCTGGGCTTCGTGCATACCGCCCGCATCGAAACCTTCCTGGTGCACCCGGGCTTCCCGGTGGACATCCGCCACAACGCCAAGATCGGCCGCGAACAGCTCGCCGTCTGGGCCCAGTCCCGGAGCCCGGCATGAAGGTGCTGGTAACCGGCGGGGCGGGGTTCCTGGGGCAGGCGCTGTGCCGGGCGCTGGTGGCGCAGGGGCATGAGGTGAGCAGCTTCCAGCGCAGCTTCTCGCCGGCGCTCGAGGCGATGGGCGTGCGCCAGGTGCGCGGCGACCTGGCCGATGCCGCCGCCGTGCACGCCGCGTTCGCCGGCCAGGAGGCCATCTTCCACAATGCCGCCAAAGCCGGCGCCTGGGGCAGCCACGCCAGCTATTTCAACGCCAACGTGGTCGGCACCCGCAGCGTGCTGGCGGCGATGCGTGCGCACGGTATCGGCCGGCTGGTCTACACGTCCACGCCCAGCGTCACCCACAGCGGCCGCACGCCGGTGCAAGGCGGCAACGAGGCCAACACGCCCTACGGCGAGCATTTCAAGGCGCCTTACCCGGCCACCAAACTGATCGCCGAGCAGGAAGTGCTCGCCGCCAACGACGCCGCGCTGGCCACCGTGGCCCTGCGCCCGCGCCTGATCTGGGGGCCGGGCGACACCCAGCTGCTGCCGCGTCTGGTGGAGCGCGCGAACGCGGGGCGACTGCGCTTCATCGCCGGCGGCCACAACCGCATGGACACGACCTACATCGACAACGCCGCCCAGGCGCACCTGGATGCCTTCGCCGCGCTGCGGCCCGGCGCCGCCTGCGCCGGCAAGGCGTACTTCATTTCCAACGGTGAACCCCGGCCGGTGCGACAGATCGTCAACGACATGCTGGCCGCCGCCGGCGTTCCGCCCGTGCAGGCGAGCGTCCCGTACCCGGTGGCGTATGCGGCCGGTGCGGTGCTGGAAGTGGTCTGGCGCATCCTGCGCTTGGGCGGCGAGCCGCCCATGACCCGCTTCCTGGCCGAGCAGCTGTCCACCCCGCACTGGTACGACATCTCGGCCGCCCGGCGCGACTTCGGCTACGTGCCCGCGGTGTCCACGGCCGAAGGCCTGCGGCGGCTGGCCCAATGGTGGTCGGCGCGGTGAACCGGTCCCCACGCTCACTTTTCTGAACGGATCGCTAAACCCGCGGCCGGGTGTCAGGGGCGAGTCAGGTTGCCGGGGTTAGTTTCATCTTGCCTGCCGCCATCCGGCGCCGCAGGCGCCCCAAAAAAGGAGAGCATCCATGCTCCATTACGCGCTGGTATTCCTCGTCGTCGCCATCATCGCGGCGGTCCTCGGCTTCGGCTCACTTGCGGGCATGGCAGCCACCATTGCCAAGGTCCTGTTCGTGGTCTTCCTGATCCTTGCGGTCGTTTCCTTCCTCAAGAAGGGATAGGTCGGCGTTCGCGCCGGCTCCCAACTAGCCGATCCTTCACGCCACCCCGTTAGAATGGCGGCATGACGGACCGTGCCGCTTCTCCCTTCGATGCCCTCAAGCCCCTGGCTGGCCGTGCGCTGGAACAGGCCTTGAACCGGCTCGTGGCGTTGGATCCCGACACCGCCCAGGCGCTCGCGCGCCTGGGCGGTCGTCGTATCGGCCTGGCCCTGGAGGCCCCGCCGGTTGCCCTGGACATCACCGTGGCCGATGGCCGCCTGAAGGTGGGTCCGTCCACCGATGAACCCGACCTGGGCATCCGCGCCACGATCTCCGGCGTGCTGTCGCAGTTGCCCTTCCTGCGCACGCCCGGCGCGCCGCCGGTGGGCAAGGTGCGCATCAACGGCGACGCCGAACTGGCCCGCACCGTGCAGCACCTGGCGCAATCGTTCGACCCCGACTGGGACAAACCTTTCGCCGACTTGCTGGGTCCGATCATCGGCCCGCAGGTGTCGCGCGTGCTGCGCGAAGCCTTCCAGGCGGGCGCCGGCTTCGCCAAGGGTTTCAGCCGCGACGCCGCCGACTACCTCACCGAAGAGTCCCGCGACATCGTCGGCAAGGCCGAGCTGGCCGCCTTCCATGACGACGTGGACGACCTGCGCGACCGCGCCGAACGCCTGGCCGCCCGCTTTGGCCGGCTCGATCCGGGGCCCGCCGCATGAGCACCACCGTGGACCTGGTGCGCGGCGGTTCGCGCGGCGTCACGTCCACGCTGCGCGCGGTCGGCATTGCCCGCGTGCTGCTGCGGCACCGGCTGGACGATTTCCTCAAGCCCACGGTCCTTGGCCGCTGGCTGTGGCTGCTCAAGCCCATCACCCCGCGCCGCAGCGGCGCCGGCGAGCTTCCGCGCGGCCAGCGCCTGCGCCTGGCGCTGCAGGAGCTGGGCCCGATCTTCGTGAAGTTCGGCCAGGTGCTGTCCACGCGCCGCGACCTGTTGCCCAATGACATCGCACAGGAACTCACCCTGCTGCAGGACCGCGTGGCGCCGTTCCCCGGCGAACAGGCGCAGGCCGCCATCGAGGCGGCGCTCGGCCAGCCGGTGTCGGCGGTTTATTCGGAGTTCGAACTCATCCCGCTGGCCTCGGCGTCCATCGCCCAGGTGCACGCGGCGCGCCTGCACGACGGCCGCGAAGTGGTGGTCAAGGTGCTGCGCCCGGACATCCGCAAGCGCATCAATGCCGACATCGCCCTGCTGCGCACGCTGGCCTCGCTGGCCGACCGCCACCATCCCAACGCCGAGAAGCTGCGCGCCCAGGACGTGGTGTCGCAGATCGAGGCCACGCTGTTCGCCGAACTCGACCTGCAGCGCGAAGGCGCCAACGCCAGCCAGATGCGCCGCACCTGGCTGGGCAGCGACGACCTGTACGTGCCCGAGGTGTTCTGGGACTACAGCACCGAAACCGTGCTGACCATGGAGCGGGTGCGCGGCATCCCGTCCGACGACGTGGCCGCGCTGGACGCCGCCGGCATCAACCGCAAGGCGCTGGCGGCCAAGGGCGTGCGCGTGTTCTACACCCAGGTGTTCCGCGACAACTTCTTCCACGCCGACGCCCACGCCGGCAACATCTGGGTGGACGCCGACCGCAAGGAAAACCCGCGCTTCATCGCCATCGATTTCGGCATCGTCGGCCAGCTCGACCGCCGCGACCAGTACTACCTGGCCGAGAACTTCATGGCGATCTTCCAGCGCGACTACCGCCGCATCGCCGAACTGCACATCGAGGCGGGCTGGATGCCTTCGCACATCCGCATCGATGAACTCGAGGCCGCAACGCGCTCGGTCTGCGAGCCCTACTTCACCCGTCCGCTGAGCGAGATATCGCTGGGCGAGGTGCTGGTGAAGCTGTTCAAGACCGCCCAGCGCTACGAGCTCACCCTGCAGCCCCAGCTGATCCTGCTGCAAAAAACCCTGCTCAACATCGAAGGCGTGGGCCGCCAGCTCGACCCCAAGCTCGACATCTGGGCCGAAGCGCGCCCGGTGCTCGAACGCATCCTGCGCGATCGCTACAGCCCCGCGCGCCTGGGCGAGGAATTCCGCAAGCGCCTGCCCGAGCTGATCACGCACGCCCCCGACATGCCGCGCCTGCTGCACGATTTCCTGGCCCAGCAGGTGCGCGGCCAGCACAGCATCCACATGCGCAGCGAAGACCTGGCCGAGCTGGCGCGCATTTCCAAGGCCGGCCAGCGCCAGACCGTGTACGCCATCCTGGGCACCGGGCTGATGGTGGTGGCGGCGGTGCTGGTGGGGCTGGATGCGGGCGGGCCGCGCATGTTCGGCATCCCTGCGGCGGCCGGTATCGCCAGCCTCGGCGCCTTCGGCGCCTTCCTGGCGGCCTGGCCGCGCCGCTGACGAAGCGGGGCTCGCGCCCCGAGGCCTTCTTCAGGCAACGCCTACGCCGCGCGCCTTGACACCGCCAGGCGCGCCAGCGCACGTTGTCCGGCGACGCCATGACGCCCCAGGAGTTGCCCGAATGTTCCAGCCCGGCCAGATGATGGACCGCCCCCTGCTGATCTCGGGGATCATCGAACACGCCGCGGCGCAGTTCGGCAGCGTGGACGTGGTGTCGCGCGAAACCCACGGTCCGCTGTTCCGCTACACCTATGCCGACTGCGCCGTGCGCTCGCGCCAGCTGGCCAACGCGCTCAAGGCGCTGGGGCTGGGGCCGGGCAGCGCCGTCGGCTCGATCGCCTGGAACAACCACCGCCACCTCGAGGCCTACTTCGCCGTCTCGGGCAGCGGCATGGTGATGCACACCTGCAACCCGCGCCTGCAGGCACAGCAGCTGGTCTACATCATCAACCACGCCGACGACGAGGTGGTGCTGTTCGACACCACCTTCGCGCCGCTGGTGAAGGGCATCGCCGCGCACTGCCCGAAGGTGAAGGCCTGGGTGTGCCTGAGCGACGGCGACAACACCGTTGCCGTGGACGGCGTGGCCAACGTGCTGTGCTACGAGGACCTGATCGCGGCCCACGACGACCGCTTCGACTGGCCCGATTTCGACGAACGCACCGGCGCGGCGCTGTGCTACACGTCGGGCACCACCGGCCATCCCAAGGGCGTGCTGTATTCGCACCGCGCGATCGTGCTAAACGCGCTGTCGGGCTGCCTGCCCGGCGTGATGTCGCTGTCGCCCAAGGACACCGTGCTGCCGGTGGTGCCCATGTTCCATATCAACGCCTGGTGCATTCCCTACGGCGCGCCGATCGCCGGCGCGCGCCTGGTGCTGCCGGGCCCGCGCCTGGACGGCGCCAGCCTGCATGAACTGATGGAGGCTGAACGCGTCACGGTAACGGCGGGCGTGCCGATCATCTGGCTGGGCCTGCTGCAGCACGTCGAACAGCACGGGCTGCGCTTCAGCACCATGCGCCGCACCACCGTGGGCGGTTCGGCCATGCCGGCCGCGTTGATCGCCAAGTTCGCCGAAAAATACGGCGTGGAAGTCCGCCACGGCTGGGGCATGACCGAAACCACGGCGGTGGCCACCATCGGCTGCCTGACGCCGGAGAACGAGCTGCTGCCGCCGGCCGAGCAGCACGCCATCGTCGCGCGCCAGGGCAAGTCGCTGTTCGGGGTCGAGATCAAGGTGGTGGACGAGAACGGCGCCACCCTGCCGCGCGACGGCACCTCGCAGGGCGAGCTGCTGGTGCGCGGGCAGTGGATCGCCAGCGGCTACTACAAGGGCGAAGCGTCGCCGCTGGTGGACGGCTGGTTCCCCACCGGCGACATCGCCACCATCGAGCCCGGCGGCATCATGCAGATCCGCGACCGTACCAAGGACGTCATCAAGACCGGCGGCGAATGGATCAGCTCCATCGACCTGGAAAACGCCGCCATGGGCCACCCCGACGTGGCCATGGCCGCGGTGATCGGCGTGAAGCATCCCAAGTGGGAAGAGCGCCCGCTGCTGTTCATCGTGCGCCGCCCGGGGCAGTCGCTGGGGAAGGACGAGATCCTGGCCTTCCTGTCCGAGCGCGTGGCCAAGTGGTGGGTGCCCGACGACGTGGTGTTCGTAGAGTCCCTGCCCGTGGGCGGCACGGGCAAGGTCCAGAAGGCCGAGCTGCGCAAGCAGTACGACGGCGTCTTCAGCTGAGGGCCGGCTTGCCTGAAGTCCCTCGTCCAGACGCGTTGAAAACAAAGGCCCCGCCTGAGCGGGGCCTTTTCGTTGCGCTGGAAGCTGCGCGGGCTCAGGGCGTGGTGGCGGCCTCGGGCTGTGCGGCGGCGACCTTGGCGAAATCGCCGGCGGCGAACACCGAGTAGCCGGCGGTGCCGAAGTGCCTGCGGATGGCCGCGTCCACGTCGGCCTTGGTCAGCGCCGCCATCTTCGCCTCGAGCTCGGCGCTCCAGGCCAGCGTGCGGTCGTAGTAGAGGTTGCTGCGCAGCTGGCCGGCCAGGGCGCCGTCCTCGGCGCGGCCCAGCACCCGGCCCTTGAGGATGCCGTCCACCGCGTCCTTGAGTTCGGCCCCGGTGACGCCGTCCTTCACCAGGCGCGCCATTTCCTCGGCGAAGGCCTGCTTCACCTTGGCGATGTTCTCCGGCGCGGCGATGGCGAACAGCTGCTGGCTGGCGGCTTCGTCCTGGATGCCGGCGTTGAAGCCCGAGCCGACCGAGTAGCTCAGGCCATCCGTCTGGCGTACGCGATCGCCCAGGCGCGACTTCATGCCGCCGCCGCCGAAGATGTTGTTGGCCACCACCAGCGCCGCGTAGTCGGGGTGCGAATCGGACACCGGGAACTGGGCGAACTGCAGGATGACGGCATTGGCCTTGTCCGGCGTTTCGTCCATCTGCACCACCACCGGCGCGTTGGCGACCGGCATCGGGATGCGCTCGAAGGCCTTGGCCGACGTCCAGTCGCCGAAGTGCTGCTGCATCAGCGCCGCGACCTGCGCCGGGTCGAAATCACCGACCACCGCGATGTCGCCATTGCCCGCGCCATAGAACGCCGCGTGGTAGGTGCGCAGTTCGGAAAGCGTCACGCGCCTGAGATCACCCAAGGCCTCTTCGACGGTGGCGGCGTAGTAGGGGTGGCCCTTGGGCCACTGCTTGCCGAAGTGACGCCTGCTGGCGAGCCCCACCACCGACTGCGGCTCGCTGCGCTGTGATTCGATGCCGGTGATGAACTGCCCGCGCAGCTGCTCGAACTCGGTCTCGGGGAAAGACGGGGTCTTGAGCATTTCCGCGATCAGGGCCACCACTTCGGGCAGGTGTTCGCGCGTGGTGCTGGCGCCCACGGCCACGGACTGGGCGGAGCCGTTGATGTTCAACCGGGCCTTCAGGTCGTCCAGGCGGCGGCTGATCTGTTCGCGGCTCATCGACTTCGTTCCGCGTGAAAGCATGGCCGCGGCAAGGCTGGCCGCCCCCTCGCGGTCCATCACGTCGTCCAGGCCGCCGAAGCGCAGCGCCATGCTGATCGACACCGTGTCGCCGCGCGTTTGCTTGGCCAGCAGCGCCAGTTCGGTGCCGTTGGCCAGCTTGGACACGACGGTGCGGCTGTCGATGTTCGCGGGCGTGGGATCGAAAGCCTCGCCCGCGGCCACGGCCGCGCGTCCCTTGTAATTGGCCACCAGCGCGGCCACGTCCGGCGTGGCCGGGATTTCGGCGCGATCGGGCGCGTCGGTGGGAATGAAGCGCGCCAGCGTGCGGTTGCTGGGCTTGAGGTAGGCCTTGGCGACGCGCATGACGTCGTCGGCGGTCACCGCCTCGATGCGGTCGCGGTGCAGGAAGAACAGGCGCCAGTCGCCCGAGGCGATGGCCTCGGACAGCGCCGTGGCGGTGGCGTTGGCGTCGTTGAACAGCAGCTCGGCGTCCTTGAGCAGCTGGGTCTTGGCCTTGGCCACTTCATCGGCGGTGAAGGGCGTGGCGGTGGCGGTTTCCACCTGCTTGATCAGTTCGGCGGCGACGGCTTCGTCGTCCCCGTCGCGCGGCAGCTGGGCCAGCATCAGCATGGTGCCGGGTTCGGCCAGCTGCCAGGCGCTGGCGCTCACCGACGTCACCAGGCCGGGTTCGACCAGCGCCTTGTGCAGGCGGCCGCCGGGCGTGTCGCCCAGCACCTGGCCCAGCACTTCCAGCGGCGCGCTGTCGGGATGGGCTGCGGCCGGCAGGTGGTAGTTCAGGCCGATCAGGCGCGTGTCGCCGACGCGGCGCACCACCACTTCGCGTTCGCCGTCCTGCACGGGTTCCTGCGTGTAGGTGGCCTGCACCGGCTCGGCCGGGCGCTTGAGCGGACCGAAGGCGGCCACCACCTTGGCCAGCGTCTGCGCCGGGTCGATGCGGCCGGCCACCAGCAGGGTGGCGTTGTCGGGGCGGTAGTGCGTGCGGTAGAAGGCCTGCAGCCGCTCGATCGGCATGTTTTCCACGTCCGAGCGGGCGCCGATGGTGGACTTGCCGTAGTTGTGCCACAGGTAGGCCGTGGCCGACATGCGCTGCAGCAGCACGCGCACCGGGTTGGTTTCGCCCGATTCCATCTCGTTGCGGACCACCGTCATCTCGCTGTCGAGGTCGGCGCGGCGCACGTGCGAGTTCACCATGCGGTCGGCTTCCAGCGACAGCAGCCAGTCGAGGTTGTCTTCGCCGGCGGCGAAGCTGCCGAAGTAGTTGGTGCGGTCCACCCAGGTGCTGGCGTTGTAGCGGATGCCGCGACGGCGCATTTCACCGGGGATGTCGTCGTTGTCGGGCGTGCCTTTGAACAGCAGGTGCTCAAGCAGGTGGGCCATGCCCGTTTCGCCGTAGTTCTCGTGGCGCGAACCCACCAGGTAGGTGAGGTTCACCGTGACCGTGGGCTTGGTGGCGTCGGGGAACAGCAGCACGCGCAGGCCGTTTTCAAGCCGGTATTCGGTGATGCCTTCGACGGACGCGACTTCGACCGCGCCCTTGGGTGGCGCGGCAGGCTGCGCGCGCACCGGCGCGGCCAGCGAAAAGGTCAGCAGCAGGGTGCCCAGCAGCGGGGCAAGCGAACGGATCGACATGAAGGGCTCCATCAGGACAGGACGCGGTCCATTCCCCGGACCGAGCCCAAGGATGCCGATTCATCGCAGCCATCGCCAGCGTTCCGGCCGTCGCGGCGTGAGGGTGGCGTGTAAGAGAACCGCTCGACGTTCGCCCGAAGGCGCCGCGTCCTTCCGCTGCGGGGCCCGCGACCGCAGCGCCGTGAGAGAATCGCCGCCCGCTCCCCGCCCTGGCCGCACGTGACCCTCGCCCTCGACATCCTGTTCGCCGACCAGCGCCTGGCCGTGGTGAACAAACCCGCCGGCCTGATGGTGCACGACAGCGCGCTGGCCCGCGGTGAAACCGACTTCGCCGCCGACCGCCTGCGCGAACAGTTCGGCAAACCGGTGTTCCTGGTGCACCGGCTGGACCGCGCCACCAGCGGATGCCTGCTGCTGGCCTTCGACCGCGACACGGCGTCGGCGCTGGGCAAGAGCCTGATGTCGCAGGCCTTCCGCAAGGATTACCTGGCCGTGTGCCGCGGCTGGCCCGAGCCCGGCGAAGGCCTGATCGACCACCCGCTGGACGGCGGCCCGGGCAAGCCGCAGAAGAAGCCCGCGACCACCGCTTACCGCGTGCTTGCCACGGCCGAGCTAGACATCCCCAGCGCGCAGCACCCGACGTCGCGCTACGCGCTGCTGCGCTGCACGCCGCAGACGGGGCGCTTCCGGCAGATCCGTCGCCACCTCAAGCACATCCACCACCACATGATCGGCGACTCCAGCCACGGCGACGGTCGCCACAACCAGGCGTTCCGCATGCGCGGGGTGCACCGCATGCTGCTGCACGCCTGGCAGCTGTCGTTCCCGCACCCCGACGATGGCCGCCTGCTCAGCGTCTGCGCGCCGGGCGACCGCGAGTGGGAGTTGGCGATGGCGCTGCTGGGATGGACCACGCCCGTCGCACCACCGTGACTTGCGACCGATTACCGTCACGCGCCATCCCCACTATAGTCACGCTGCCCCCACTGGCCCGGAGCCACCAATGAAGCTTGTTCGCCCCCTGTTGCTCACCCTCGGCCTTGCCTTCGTGCTGCCGATGCCCGCACCGGCCGTGGGCGCAGCGCCCGTCAGCACCGACGAACTGGTGATGACCTCGTCGGGATTCCTCAGCTACCACCCCGACCTGCGCTTCCGCCTGCTGGGCCTGGCGGAGTACCGCAAGGAAAACTACGTCGACGCGATGGTCTATTTCCGCCGCGCCGCCCGCTACGCCGACAAGCCCTCGCAGGGCATGATCGCCGAGATGCTGTGGAAGGGTCAGGGCGCGGCGGTCGATCGCCCGGCCGCGTACGTCTGGATGGACCTGGCGTCCGAGCGTGCCTACAAAATGATGTTGGTGCAGCGCGAGAAGTACTGGGGCGAGATGACCGAGGCCGAGCGTACGCGCGCGCTGGAGATCGGCGACGAACTCCACGCCCAGTACTCCGACAGCGCCGCCAGGCCCCGCCTGGACCAGAAGCTGCGCCAAGGCAAGCGCAAGGTCACCGGCAGCCGCACCGGCTTCGTCGGCAACCTCAAGATCTCCATCCCGGGCCCCAACGGCTCGCGCAACATCGACGGCTCGGCTTTCTACGACGAGAAGTTCTGGAACACCAACCTGTACCTGCGCATGCAGGACGGTGACTGGAAGGAGTTCGGCGAAGGCAGCGTGGACATCGGCGAGCTGCAGTCGGTGGGCGAGCTCACCGTGCCCGCGGACGCCAGCCCCGAGAGCGAAGACCAGGACGACAGCCCGCGCTGACCGCCCCGCGCCGGGTCGCGGCCCCCACGGAGGCCCCGGCCCGGCGATAATGGCGGCACCCCGTTCGCCGGAAACCGCCTTGGCCAAGCTCTATTTCTACTACTCGGCGATGAACGCCGGGAAGACCACCACCCTGCTGCAGAGCGCGCACAACTACCACGAGCGCGGCATGCGCACGCTCATACTCACCCCGCAGCTCGACGACCGCTTCGGCGAGGGCGTGGTGGCGTCGCGCATCGGCCTCAAGGCCCGCGGCACCCTCTTCGGCCGCGACGACGACCTGCAGGCCCTGGCGGCCGCCGACATCGCCGTCAAAGGCCCGCTGCACTGCGTGCTGGTGGACGAGGCGCAGTTCCTGGGCAAGGCGCAGGTCTGGCAGCTCAGCGAGATCGTCGACCGCCTGGGCGTGCCGGTGCTGGCCTATGGCCTGCGCACTGATTTCCGCGGCGAGCTGTTCGAAGGCAGCCAGTACCTGCTGGCCTGGGCCGACAACCTGGTGGAGATAAAGACCATCTGCCACACCGGGCGCAAGGCCACCATGGTGCTGCGCGTGGACGAACACGGCCACGCGCTGTCCGATGGCCCGCAGGTGGAGATCGGCGGCAACGAGCGCTACGTGTCGGTGAGCCGCGGCGAGTTCAAGAAGGTCATGGCCGGCGAGGGTGTGATCGACCTGCAGCAGCCGCAGCTGCCGCTGGGCAAGAGCGGCGACTAGCCGCGGCCGCAGGGGCTGGAGATCTCGGCGATTTCATCGAGCGTGCGTTGGCGCTCGGGTTGGCGTGCGGTGGCGGCGGCCACCGCCGCGGTGGCCAGGACGCGGCCATCATCGGCCTTGCCCTGCCGGCACAGCAGGCGAGCCCCCAGCGCATCGGTGCGCCAGGCCACGTCGTCCCATTCGATGCCGCGCCGCTGCGGCTGTGCCTGCAGGGTGTCCAGCGCGGCGCGTGCCTGGCCAAGGTCGCCGCCGTCGATCAGCAGGCGCGCATTCGCCAGCTGGATGACGGCCAGCGCCCGTGACGCCGGATCGATGCCCGCGGCCAGCAGGCGCTGTCTGGCCGATGCCAGCAGCGCCGCGGCGGCCTGCGGGTTGCCTTGGACGCGTGCGACCTCGGCGAGCAGGCGTTCGGATCGGGCCGCCAGCACCGGGTCGAAGGCCATCGCCTGCTGCAGGCATTCATGCCCCAGCAGCTCGGCGCTTTCGGCCTGGCCCAGGGCCAGGCGCGTACGCGCCAGGTCGCAAAGCACCGAGCCGCGTGCGCCCAGGTCGTTGCTGCGCCGGCGCAGCTGCAGGCTGCGCTGCAGTGCGTCCTGAGCCTGGGCCAGCTGGCCCTGTTCGAGAGCCAGCTGGCCGAGCGTCTGCCAGGACGCCGCGACTTCGGCATGCTCGGGGCCAAAGCGCACCAGCAACCGCTCGTGCGCCTGGCGCAGCAGCCGCTCGGCTTCGGTCAGCTTGCCCGCTTCGATCAGGATCGCGCCCAGCGGCCGCTGCACGCTGGTGCTGGCGGGATGGCTGGGGCCAAAGCGGTTGAGGGCGATTTCCAGCGCCTGGCGATACGAGGCTTCGCTTTCCAGCGGGTCGCCGACCATGCGGTGCAGGTTGCCCAGGTCGCGCCAGATTTCCACGCCCAGGGCATTGCGGTCGCCGCCGCTTTCGCGCAGCAGCGTCAGCGCGTCGCGAATGGCGGTGATGGCCTGGGCGTGGCGGCCTTCATCGGCCAGCACGCCGGCCAGGTCGGTCTGGCTTTCGGCCTGCAGCGCCTTGCTGTCGGCCAGGCCGCTGCGCATCGCGAGGGCCTTGCCGAACAGGTCGCGCGCCACGTCCAGGCCGCCCAGCTGGCGATGGCAGCGGCCCAACTGCGACAGGAATTCCGACACCGTGCGCGGCTGTTCGGACGCCTGCTGTTCGCTGACCGGCATCCAGGGCGCCAGCGCCCGCACGCAAACCTCGGGCTGGCCGAGCGCGCGCAGGCTGCGGCCGCGCAGTGCGGCTGACTCGATGCCGATGCGCGCCGGCGCTTCACCCGCCAGCGCGGCCAGCACCTGCGACTGGCGGTCCAGCAGGTCCAGCGCCTGGCGGTCGTCGCCCAGGCCCTGGCGCAGCCGCACCACCAGGCCCAGCAGCTCGGCGCGCGCCTGCGGCTGGCTGATCAGCTCGGTGTCGGCGCGTCGCACGCCGGCGTCCAGCAGCAGGCGCACGTCCAGGCCTTCGCCGCTGCCGGCCTGGTCGGTGTTCTCGAACAGCGCCACCACGAAGTCCTGCATCGCCTGCGCGCGCTGCGCCTCGACGATGGCCTTGCTGGCCTGCCAGTACATGAAGCCCAGCGCCGTCACCATCAGGCCCACCACGGAAATGGCCACGATCAAGCCCACCGAATTGCGGCTTACGAACTTCTGGGTGCGGTAGCCAAGGCTTTGTGCCCGGGCCAGTACCGGCTTGCCGCCCAGGTGCCGGCGCAGGTCCTGCGCCATCGCCTCCACCGAAACGTAGCGGTCTTCGGGCGCCTTGGCCAAGGCCTTGAGCAGGATGTTGTCGAGGTCGCCGGCCAGCTCCGACGCCAGCCGGCGCGGATGCGGCGTGCCGTTCTCGCGGGCCAGGCGCTGCGCCGCCACCGACGGACGCACCGCGTCGCCCGTGAGGATCGCCTCTTCCCAGGCCGCGTCGCTGGCTCGGGCTGGGTCGTAGGGCTTGCGTCCCACCAGCAGTTCATAGAGCACCACGCCCAGCGAATAGACGTCGGTCATGGTGGTGATGACGCCGTTGCGCAGCTGCTCGGGCGCGGCGTAGTGCAGGGTGAACGCGCGCGTGCCGGTACCGGTGATGACGTCGTTGCCGTCGGCGGATTCGTCCAGCAGCTTGGCGATGCCGAAGTCCAGCAGGCAGACCTCGCCGGCCGGCGTCACCATGATGTTGGACGGCTTGAGGTCGCGGTGCACCACCAGGTTGGCGTGTGCGTGGCTTACCGCCGCGCACACCTGCAGGAACAGGCGCAGGCGATCGTGCGGGTGCAGCGACAGCTTGCGCGCGTAGTCGGTGATGGGTTCGCCCTGCACGTAGTCCAGCGCCAGGTAGGGCTGGCCGTCGCTGCTGACGCCGGCATCGAGCAGGCGGGCGATATGGGCGTGGCCCAGGCGGGCCAGGATCTGCCGTTCGCGGGTGAAGCGCGTGCGCAGGCCGGCATCGCCCAGGCCCGGGCGCAGCAGCTTCAAGGCCACGCGCCGGTGGTACAGGCCGTCGTCACGGATGGCGAGCCAGACCTGGCCCATGCCGCCTTCACCGATCGGGGTCTCGAGCTTGTAGGGCCCGATGGACTGGCCCGGCTGCGGCGCGAACACCGCCGCGTCCACCACCGACTGGGACAGGAAGTCGGGCCGCTCGTCCTCGAGCGACATCATCCGCTGCAGCTCGTCGCCCAGCCCGGCGTCCACGCCCACTATCTCGGCCAGGCGACGGGCGCGCACCGGCGGATCAAGCTCAAGCAGCTCGTCGAGCAGGGTGGACAGCCGGTTCCAGCGTTCAGGGTCCACGGGGAGGCCCCGGCGTCAGCCCTGCAGCGCGGCCAGCAGGAACATGCGGGCCTTCTGCCAGTCGCGCCGGACGCTGCGCTCGGAGCGCTTGAGCAGGCCGGCGATCTCGGTCTCGGACAGGCCGGCGAAATAGCGCATTTCCACCACCTGGGCCAGGCGCTGGTCCAGGTCGTGCAGCTTGTTCAGGGCCACGTCCAGGCCCAGCATGTCCTCGTCCAGGCGCATGCCGCCGCCGGCATCCTCGGGCAGGTCGGTGACCCGGTGCAGGTCGCCGCCGCGCTTCACGGCCATGCGCTGGCGCGCGTAGTCCACCACCACCGAGCGCATGGCGCTGGCGGCATAGGCGAAGAAGTGCGCGCGGTCCTCGAACTCGGCTTCGGCGCGGCCGGCCAGCTTGAGGTAGGCCTCGTGGACCAGGGCGGTGGTGTCGAGCGTGTGGCCGTTCTGCTGGCCGCCCAGCTGGCGCCGCGCCATGCAGCTCGCGATACAGGGTCGCCAGCACGCGGTCCAGCGCCGATTTGTCGCCCCCGCGCGCGGCACTGAGCCACTGGGTGATGTCCGCCGTTTCGTTCATGGGTCCCCGGGTCCCGTCTGCGCGGGATGGCACCAATATAGCTGCATTGCGGCCAGTAGGCGTGATCGGGGTCCTGGGCGCCGCGGCGTTGGCCGGCGCCGGACGCGCCGGGATCACGTCACCGCTGGCAGCCGGCGCACCAGGCGGTGGCCCGGTTGCCCATGCGGCCGTCGCGGAGGGTGCGGCCACAGGTCCTGCAGGGCTCGCCTTCGCGGCCGTAGACGAACAGCTCCTGTTCGAAATAGCCCGGCGCGCCGTCGGGGTTCAGGAAGTCGCGCAGGGTGGTGCCGCCGCGGGTGATGGCGTGGGCCAGGATGGTCTTCACCGCCGCCACCAGCCGGACGTAGCGCTCGCGGCTGACCGACCCGGCGGCGCGCCGCGGGGCGATGCCGGCGCGGAACAGGCTTTCGGCGGCGTAGATGTTGCCCACGCCCACCACCACGGCCTGGTCCATCAGGAAGGCCTTGATGGGGGCCTTGCGGCCGCGGCTTCGCTGGTAGAGATATTCCGCGTCGAAGTCCTCCGACAGCGGCTCCGGGCCCAGGTGCTGGAGCAGGTCGTGGGTTTCCCCGGCGGGCTGCCAGAGCAGGCAGCCAAAGCGGCGCGGGTCGGTGAAGCGCAGCACGCAGGCCGAATCGAGCGCGATGTCCACGTGGTCGTGGGTTTGCACCGGGGTGGCGGCCGGCAATACGCGCAGCATGCCGGACATGCCCAGGTGCAGCAGCGCGCTGCCCGGCGCGGTGTCCAGCAGCAGGTACTTCGCCCGCCGGCGCACGCCCAGCACGCGCTGGCCGGGCAGCAACGCCCCCACCTCGGGCGGAATCGGCCAGCGCAGGTCGGGCCGCCGCAGCACCACCCCGGTCACCGTGCGGCCTTCGACGTGGGGCGCCAAGCCGCGGCGGGTGGTTTCGACTTCGGGCAGTTCGGGCATGCCGGCATTGTCCCAGAGCGGCGTGAAGGCGGCGAATTGCCGCCTGCGCCCGTCAGGGCTAGCCTTGCGCCATGCGCATCCCCTCCCGTTACTTCGTGACCTTCTGCCGGACCGCGGCGCTTTGCGCCCTGGTCGCGTGCCTGCCGCCGTCCATCGCACTGGCCTCGCTGCCGTTGGGGCTGGGCGGCTCGAGCGGAAGCGGCGATGCGAATGCGCAGGAGAAAGTGCTGGCGGAGTTGACCCAAGCCGCGGCCACCGCCGAGGAGGAGTCGCGCATCTTGGAAAAGCGGCGCGAAGCGCTGCGCACCGAAGCCGCCAGCGCCCCGGCGCGTACCGCGGCGCTGGAAGCCCGGCTGGCTGCGGATCCGCGCAAGTCCCTGGCCGACTGGCGCGCGAAGCTGCCGCGCACCACCAATATCGAAACGCTTGAGGCCTCGCTCGAGCAGGAGCGGACCGCCATCGGCCAGCTGCGCGAGCGCATCGAAGCCGTAACGTCCGACCTGTCGCGGTCGCTGGGGCAGACCATCGGGCCTGAAGGAGCGATCGCCGACCTGCAGCGTCGCGCGGACGAACTCGCCGCTACCGTGGCCGCCACCGACGGCGAGCCGGAGAAGCTCACCCAGGCGCGTCGCCAGCGCAACGCCGCCGAGCGTCGCCAGGTCATGGCGGATCTGGCGCTGCGCCAGGACCAACAGGACCTGGCCGGCACCCGCCAGCGGCTGTTGGAGCTGGAGCTGCGCACCCTGCGGCACGACCTGGGCCTGCGCACGCCCCGGCTGGCGCTGCTGCAGGAGCGCATCGCCGCCCTCGGTCGCGAAGAGCTTGAACAGCTCGCCGGAGCGGTCACCGAGCGCGCCAAGGCGTACGCCGCGCAGGCACCGCTGGTGGCCAGCGCAGCCGTCGGGAACGTAGCGCTGGCCAACGAAATGGTCCAGACCAACGAAAGTCTCGCCGACCGCCGGCGTTACGTGGGCCGGCAGGACGAAGCCCTGGCACGCGACCTGGCCGGGTTGCGCGACAGCCTCGCGCGCGTGGAGCTGGGTGGCCGCAGCGAAGAGGTCGGCAACTGGCTGTGGGCGGAACTGCGGCGCCTTGAGCCCGAAGCCGTGCTGGACAAGGAGCTGGCCGAGGTCGAACAGACCTTGGGCGAACTGCGCCTGCGCATGATCGGCCTGAACGAAACCCAGCGCGAACTGGGCGATCCCGCCCGCGCCGCCGAGCGTCTGCACGACGGTGCGCCGGGTGTGGACGAGGACGGGCAGGCCCGCGAAGAAGCGCAGCCCAACCTGCTCGAAGACCTTCTGCGCGAGCGCCTGGACCTCACTGACCGGCTGGAACCGCTGATGTGGCGCCACGTCAGCGCGCTCGAACAGAGCGAGCGCAGCCTCAAGGCCCGTATTCAAGCCAACCTCCAGCTGCGCCAGACGCTGGATCGACACCTGCTGTGGATCCGCAGCCATCCCCCCGTGGGCAGCGCGTGGTTGGCCAGGGTTCCCGCGGGACTGCACGACCTGGTGAAGCCGTCGCGCCTGGCGACCACCTTCGAGCTGGCGCAGCGCTCGTTCCAGCAGTCGCCGTGGGGTCCCGTGGCCGGCGTGGTGCTGGTGCTGGCGCTGCTGGTGCTGCAGCACCGTGCGCGCAGCCGACTGGATGCGCTGGCGCCGGCGAAGCGGGAAGTACGCCTGCGCCCGACCCTGCTGGCCCTGGGCTGGACCATCGTGGCGGCGCTGCCATGGGCTTTGGCCCTGCTGGTGGCGGGCACGCTGCTGCAGGACCTGGGCACGCCCGGCAAGTACAGCGATTCGCTGGGCCGGGCCCTCGCCAGCGTCGCGATGCCCGCATTCACCCTGGCGTTCCTGCGCTGGCTGGTGCGCGAGCGCGGCTTGGCGCACGCGCACTTCCGCTGGAGCCGGCCGCGGCGCGAGGCGCTGGCCCGTTGGACGCCGCGCCTGATGGCGGGGTTGCTGCCGCTGTTCCTGATCGCCTCGCTGGCCTTCCTGCGCAACCAGGAGCTTGCCATCGCAGTGCAGGCCCGTGTGGCGATGGTCGCGGCCTCGCTGCTCAGCGCGTGGATGCTGTGGCGCGTGCTGGCTCCGGACCAGCTCACGCACCGGCGCGGCGCCAGCGTCGAGCCGTCCCGGCGGCGCCGGACGCTGCGCGTACTGCTGCCGTTTGCACTGATCGCCTGCGCGGTGCTGGCGATGGACGGCTATGTCTACTCGGCCGGCATGGTGTTCAACGCGATGTTCGCCAGCGTCGGCATGGTGACGGCGGTAGCCGTGGTGCGCGGCATGCTGTTGCGCTGGTTCGTGCTCGGCGAGCGGCGGCTGGCCCTGCGTCGGCTCGAGCAGCGACGCGAGGCCGAGGCCCAGGCCTTGGCCGAGGGCGGCGGCGAGAGCGTCGACGGTGGCGAGGCGATCGCAGCGGAATCGGAAGACGCGCTCACGCTGGAAAAGGTCAATGCGCATACCCGCAGCCTGCTTCGCGCCATCACCTTGACCCTGCTGGTAGTGGGGCTGGCTTGGGTCTGGTCCGGCGTGCTGCCCGCCTTCGCGCGGTTTGACGAGTTCGCGCTGTGGTCGAGCACCGAGACCGGATTGGACGGCATTGACGTCCAGGTACCGGTGACGCTGATGGCGGTGATGTTGGGGATGCTGGTTCTGGCGTTCACCGTGGTGGCTGCACGCAACCTGCCGGGCCTGATCGAGATCGGGCTGCTGTCGAAAGTGAACATCGACGCGGCCTCGCGCTATGCCATCACCAGCGTGTCGCGTTACGTCATCGTGCTGGTGGGCGTGGTGGTCGGCGTGGGCCTGTTGGGCCTGCGCTGGGGCCAGCTGCAGTGGATGGCGGCGGCGCTGACGGTGGGCCTGGGTTTCGGCCTGCAGGAGATCTTCGCCAACTTCGTCTCTGGCCTGATCCTGCTGTTCGAGCGGCCGTTCCGGGTGGGCGACGTGATCACGGTGAACAATCTCGACGGCACCGTGACGCGCATCCGCACGCGCGCGACCACTTTGCTGGACTTCGACAACAAGGAAATCGTGGTACCCAACAAGACCTTCATCACCGGCCAGCTGGTGAACTGGACGCTGAGCGACGAAGCCACCCGCATCACCATCGCGGTCGGCGTGGACTACGGCACCGACCCCAAGCTGGTGCATCGCCTGCTGCAGCAGGCCGCCGCGGAAAACCCGCGGGTGCTGTCTGATCGGCCGCCCACCAGCTGGCTGCTGAACTTCGGCGCCAGTACGCTCGAGTTCGAGCTGCGCATCTTCGTGGGCACCTTTGGTGACCGGTTGGCGGTGCGCGACGAGATCAACACGCGCCTGATCGAGCTTTTCGATGAGAGCGGCATCGCCTTCGCTTACCCGCAGTTGGACATCCACGTGCGCGACGTGCCCGAGCCCCTGGCGACAGCGCTCCCCGCGCCCGCACCTGGCGACCAATCCCCCAAGCCCAAGCCCAAGCCCAAGCCCAAGGCCGCGCGCCGCCGGCCGGCCCGTGAGGCGGGCGACAACCCGGTCTAGCGCGCCTCGCGCTGCGCGGCGAAGTCCAGGAAGCGCTCGGGCGTGGTGCGGATGGCCGCGCCGGTGGGGCAGCTGCGCACGCAGGCGGGACCGGCGGGCAGGTCCTTGCACATGTCGCACTTCACCGCGACCTTCTTGGTCTTGGCGTCAGGCACGGCCTTGGGTTCGGTGCCCGGTTCGTCGCCCAGGCCCAGCAGCAGCCAAGACAGCAGGCCGCCACCGCGGCGTTCGCCCTGTACGGGCGCCATCCGGATAACGCCGTAGGGGCAGTTGCGCTCGCAGTTGCCGCAGCCGATGCAGCTGTCGCTGATGAACACCTCGCCGTCGCGGGAGCGGTGGATGGCGTCGGGCGGGCAGTCCTTCATGCAGTGCGGATGTTCGCAGTGCCGGCAGGAGGTGGGCACGTGGATCTGGGCGAAGGTGGGGCCGGCCTCGCGGTCCAGGCGCGAGGTGCCGCCGTGGGTGTCGGCGCACGCCTTCTCGCAGTTGTCGCAGCGAACGCACAGCGACGCGTCTATCAGCAGCACGTCGGTGGCTTCACCGAGGCCCTGCTTCATCAGGAAGTTGATCAGGTCGCCGGGCGCTGCGTCCTGCTCCATGCCCAGGTTGTCCTGCATTCGGCCCAGCGCCATCGCGTCCACTTCGGCGCGCAGGCTTTCGTTGCCCGCCAGCACCCGCTTCACCCGCGCCGACGTCAGCACCACGGCCTCGGTAGCCACCGCCGCGCGCACCGTGGCCGAACGCGGCGCGCTGGAAATAAGCGCCATTTCGCCCACGTAGTTACCGGCCGCCACGTACGACAGCACGATTTCCCGGCCACCGAGAAGCCGCGAGATGGTCACCGAGCCGCGTCGGATCAGGTACAGCCCGTCGGCTTGTTGGCCCTGTTCGAACAGCACCTGTCCGGCGGCGTAACTGCGGATCTCGGCGCCCTGGGCCAGGAAATGCAGCTCGGTGTCGGACACCTGCACGCCCAGGAACGCCTGCACCGCGCGCTGAACCGATTCCTGGTCCAGGATGCGCTTGACCGACGCCACCGAGCCCAGCAGCTTGAGCATCGACCGGCGCGGCGTCTCCACCAGCATGCAGCCGGGCCCGGCCACCACCGAGGCATTGCGCCGGCGGCCCGAGATCAGCCCCATCTCGCCAAAGAAAGCGCCCGTGCCGAGCCGGATGCGGCGTTCGTCGTCGTCCACCAGCTCGGGCAGCACCGACACTTCGCCTTCGACGATGCAGTACAGCGAGTTGGTGTAGTCGTTGCGCAGGAACACCGTCTCGCCGTCCCGGGGCAGGTGGATCTCGCTGTCGAGCAGGAACTCCCGCAGCTGCAGCGTGGTCAGGCCCGACAGCAGCGGCACCGCGGCCTGTATCCGGGCGATCGCCTCGCTGACCGTGGCTGCGCCCCGGTAGGCGGCGAACTTGGCCTTGAGCAGCGGCTCGTCCGCCGGTTCCACCGGGTTGCCCAGGATGTACTCGACCACCTCGTAACCCTGGTTGAGCGCCTGCTTGATCAGCGGGTAGCCGCCCAGTGCGCCGATGATGTAGATCCCGGGCACGTTGGATTCGTAGTGGTCGGACACCGCGGGCACGGCGTCCCGGTCCTTGTTGGGGAACACCACGCCGAAGCTTTCCACCAAAGCTCGCGGCGGGCTGGCGCCCAATCGCCCGATGACCCGGTGGCAGGGTATGCGCTCCTCGCCCTTGGGCGTGCGCGCCACGAAGCACAGCGGCAGCTCGCCCTCGGCCTGGGTCTCGATGCGTTGCGCCGCCGTGCTCGAGCGCGGCTCGATCCGGCCGTCAGCGATCGCCGCCTTCAGCAGGCCCAGGTTGCCTTCCTTGCAGCGGTTGAACTCCTCCTCGCGGTTGATCAAGAAGACGCGGTTTCCGGCGGTCAGCGCCAGCGCGTTCTCGATGCCGGCGTCGCCGCCGCCGACCACCACGATGGTCTCTGCGCTGTATTCATCTGGGTCGTCGAGCTGGTACTGCACGTTGGGCAGGTCTTCGCCGGGCACCCCGAACTTGCGGATGTTGCCCTGCAGGCCGATCGCCAGGACCACGGTCTCGGCCTGCACGGTGCCGCCGTCGGCCAGCGTGATCTGGAAATCGCCGCGCTGCCCCGAGACGCCAGTGACATTGGCGCCATAGCGCACGTTGACCTGGTGCTGGTGCAGCGACTGGTTCCAGCCCTCGAGGATGCTCTCGCGCGTGCCGGCCTCGAACGCCAGCGGGCTTCGCAGCGGCAGAACGCCCGGCTCGGCCATCACGTGCTTGCCTTTCTGGTACTTGAAAAGCGTATTGGATGCGTGCTTCTCGGCCTCGAGCAGCACGTGCGAAAGCCCGAGCTCGGCCGCGTGGGCAGCGGCCGACAGGCCCGCGGGCCCCGAGCCGATGATGGCGATCCGGAACTTGCCGCTCATGCTGGTTTTCTCCAGGGCATCTGCAGGGTCATTTCGCGACCAGCAGCGCGCGCATCTCGCGCAGGCGCTGCTGGAATTGGGCCGGACGGTATGCCTCGTCGTCCGCCAGCGCGGCGTTGAGGCGTTCCAATGCGGCGTTGAGCGCGCCGGCCGGGGCGGCCAGGCCGCGCTTGTGCATGTGGTCCACGACGCTGCCGATCGCCATCGCCGCCTGTTCGGCGCCGGCGTAGTCGGCGTAGCCGCCCGCCAGTCCTTCGTCCACCAGCGCCAGCGCGATGTGGCCGGGCGATGCGGCGGAGAACGCGTGGGTGTCGATGCGCAGCGCCACTTCGGCCGCCAGGCGCTTGAGCGCCCGCGCTTCGGCGATGGCG
Source organism: Lysobacteraceae bacterium (assembly GCA_003241895.1). Lineage (GTDB taxonomy): Bacteria > Pseudomonadota > Gammaproteobacteria > Xanthomonadales > Xanthomonadaceae > Arenimonas. The sequence goes on along the minus strand of QBLY01000004.1, from coordinate 109,150 downwards.
TCGCCCTGGCCGGCGACGGCCAGGTGCAGGCGCGACACCTGCCGGCCCACGCGCAGGCCCAGCGCCGGATCCACTTCGCGGGCCACCGCCCGCAGCATCAGCATGCCCGAGTCGTTCAGCCGGACCGTGCCGGGCCCCGCATGTGCACCGAACTGCCCACGCGGCTGCCACTTCGCCTGCGACATCGGGTGGTGGCAGGCGTGGCAGTCGAACAGCACCAGCTCGGGGAACAGGCCGTCGCGGCCACGCTTGGGGTCCACCAGCAGGTCCATCATTTCCTGCACCGCCAGCGCCTGGCCGATGGCCCATACCTTCACCCCGTCCACGGCGGGCTTGCGGGCCAGGTAGTCGGCGTCCACGCGGAAGTGGGCCGGTGCGATGGCGGTGAAGGTTTCCAGCTCGAAGCTCATGCGCGGATGGCCTGCGCCCATCAGCCGGTGGTTCACCAACTTGTCCTGGTTGCCCCAGTGGCACGACAGGCACAGCTTGGCGCGGCTGTCGGCATCGCTGGTCGGGTACAGGCCCCGGTCGAGATTGCCGGCATGGCTGGCGCCGGGTTCGACATGTGACTGGATCCATCGCTCCGCCGGGCCGTGGCAGGCCTCGCAGGTGACGCCGTCGGACAGGTTGAAGCGTTCGCCACGCTGCGCCTCGGGGACGTTGTGCGCGTGGCAGTCCAGGCACAGCTTGGTTTCGTGCGCCGGCGTGGGCAGCCCGAGATTGCGGACGATGGTGCGCGAGCGCTCGTTGTGCAGCACGCGGTAGGCCCGCGCATGTTTGTCCAGCCGCGACCAGGTGACGTACTCGTTGCGCAGCACCGGTGATTCATGCCAGGGCGTGATCGAGCCGTGGCACAGGCTGTTGGCGCAGTTCACCGTGCCCAGCGACTGGTCAGTGGACTGGTAGGGCAGCGGCGCCGCCGCCTGCGCCCAGGCTTGGCTTGCGCACAGCAGCAGGGCCGGGGAAAGTCGGCGCAAGAGGCGGTTCATGGCGGGCTCCCGGCGGCGTTGGCGGGCGAGCGTGGCGTGCCCGGGTCCCAATCGAGGACGGTCCACGGGCTGCCGTCAGGATTGAGGAAGAACTTCTTCACTTCATCGGCATTGAGCGGCCGCGAACCAATGCGGCCGAACACCGCGATCTGGCCGCCGGTTTCGTCCACTGCGCGGTCGCGGTCCAGGCCCTTGGCCAGCGAAAGCGCCGGCGAGTCGGTGCCGCGCCAGGCCACCAGCTGCGGCCGCGGCTCGGGCGAGAAGCCATAGAACTTGGGCTGGGTGTCGGGCGCGGTGAGCTGCACCACCTTCAGGCCGTTGCGACCATCGGCAACGTAGGCGAACAGCGAGGCGTTGGTGGAGCCCACCACCACGTCGCGGGCGTCATCGAGCTTGCCGCCTGCAGTGAACAGCGTCAGCAGGCGCGGCTGCTCCGGCCGCTCGACGTTGATGATGGCCAGGCCCTGCCGGCCCGCAGCGACATAGGCGTAGGTACGCGCCACGTAGATGCCGTGCGCGTCGTCCAGCGCCACGTTCGCGCCCGGCACCCGCCGGGGCGTGGCCGGGTGGGTCACGTCCACCACCTGCAGTCCTGCGCCACTGGTCACGAACAGGTAGCGGAACTGCAGCGCCGTGGCGCGCACGTCGCGCATCGGCAGCACGGCGGCGACCCGCGGCGACAGCGGCGTGTCCACGTCCACCACCACCAGGCCGGCATCGGCGGCGATGTAGAGGAAGTGGCCGCCGACAGTGACGTGGCGCGCGCCGGCCAGCACGCCGTCGCCGTCCCAGGTGAGCGCGCGCTTCAGGAAATTGTTGCGCGGTTCGCCGTCGGCCAGCGTGTCCACGTCCACCAGGATCAGGCCCTCGCGCGCATCCACCACGAAGGCGTAGTGGTAGATCGGGTGGAAGGGCTGTTCCTGGTTTGTCACGCGCATCAGCTCGCCCTGGTTGCGCAGCGGGGCGATGGGCTGGTTGGTGGGCAGGGCCACGCAGGTGGCATCGCGGCTGGGCACGTGCGTGTCCTGGCCCAGCGGCGAGAACGGCGCGCTGACGATGCGCTGGGACACGCCCTTGTTGGCCACCGAGGCCACGTCGTAGACGCGCATGCCGCCCTTGCCCTCGGCCACGAACAGATACTCGCCGCGCACCGCGACGCAGCGCGCCTGGCCGTTCGTGGCGTGGCCGGTGGCCACCGCCAGCTCGCGGCCGCGCGCCAAGTGCGCGGCATGCCAATCCGGGTAGGCGTAACGCTGCAGGTAGCTGCCGATCACCGCCTGCGGTTCATCCCACTCGGTTACCTGCACTGCGCTGATGCCTTCTTCTTCGCCCACCCAGGCATGCAGGCCGATGAAGTTGACGAAGTTGGTTCCCTGCAGCATCAGCTGCGCCAGGATGGCGTTGTTGTCGTTGGCTTCCGAGACGTGGCAGTCAGTGCAGGTCTTGGTTTCGGTCTTGCGTTCGGTGTGCGGGTAGTGCGGCGCGAAGGCCTGGCTGGAGAATCCGCTGGCGGAGACCGGCGCCTGCTGCACGTAGATGCGTTCACGGTTGGCGTTGGTGGACGAAAGCACCAGGGCCGAACTCGAGCGCACCGGTGTGATCTTACTGCCCGAGATGGTGCCGGTACGGCCCAAGGAGAACACGTCGTCGCGCACCACCTGCGGGTTGTAGGTGGCGTAGTTGCGCGTCTCGCCGCCCTCGTAGTGCAGGCGCTCGGTCTTCCAGTTGGCCTCGATCGGCAGGTGGCAGCCCGAGCAGCTGGTGGTCCACGAGGTGTGGCAGGAGTGGCAGGTCATCTCGTCGTCGCCGTGGGCGTAGTCGGACGGGGCCACCGCGGCACCCCAGGCGCCGTCGATGCGTCCGGCGGCGCCCGAGCTCATGGTCTTGGCGCGCGCCGCCTTCGCGTTGTAGTGGGCGTTGCCTGGCGTCACCGCGTCCTTGACCAGGCTCATCTCCCACTCCAGCCCGGGCGTTACCGCCGAGCGCTGGAACAGCTGGCCCTCGCGCCATTCGAAGCGGCGGCCGCCATCGGGCGTGCGCAGCAGCTTCAGGTCGGTGCCCTGGGGGCCGGCGGCGGGGCCGGACGTGAACAGGCTGGGGTACTCGCGCGTGGTGCCGTGGCAGTCCTTGCAGCCGATCTCGATGGCGGCGGCCACTTCGCCGTAGATGTGGCCGTTGCCGTGCGTGTCCTGGCCGAAGTGGCAGTCCACGCAGTGCATGCCCGCGTCCAGGTGCGACGAGCTCAGGTGCACGGCTTTCTTGAAGCGCTCCGGGTCGGTGTCGGCGACTTCCAGGCCGTCCTTGTCGAGCAGGGTGCCGTCGCGTGCGCGCTTGAACACCGCGCGGAAGTTCCAGCCGTGGCCGTGGTAGTCGGCGAACTGGGTGTCCTTGAGCTGGGGATTGAGCTCCGACACCTGGCGCAGGAATGCCGGGTCGCTCCAGTTGCCGCGCACCGCGGCCCCCTCGGGGTTGCGGTCCAATATCTCGCGCATCTCCGAATCGGTCGGGTAGCGCTGCTGCTTGGGCCACATCGCCTCGGCGTCGGACTCGTAGTCCCACATGGTGTAGCCGAAGTAGCTGTTGACGAAGATGTTGGGCTGGTGCATGTGGCAGGTCATGCACTGCGACGAGGGAATCGCGCGGGTGAACGCATGCTTGATCGGATGCCCGGATTCCCCGCGCGGGATGGTCGGGTCGGCGCTCTGGCTCTGGCCCTGGTGCCCGGCCGAGGCGTACGGCCCGGAGTGCCGCGGGTCGCGGTCGTTGGCATAGGGCGTATGGCAGGCGGTGCAGCCCGAGGAGCGATAGTCGCCGGGCTGCTCGTTGGTGCCCAGGAACCACAGGTGCGGATCGTTGAGCCGCGTCTTGGTGATGTTGATCAGCGGCACCGCGATGCGGCTGCCGGTGCCGGGGCCGCGGTTGGACTGGCGGATGTCCGGGCGGCCGGGTTCGTCCAGGCGCTGGATCTGCCCGGTGACGTTGGGCAAACCCACTTCCGGGAACTGCGTCGGTATCACGCGTCCGCCGCGTTCGAAGACCCGGAATACATCCGCCGGCGGCACCGTTTCCCAGGCCGGCAGGGGCAGCAGCTGCGGCAGCAGGCCCTTGGCCACCATGTGTTCGTCCACCGGCACCGGCGCCTTGAGCAGGGCCGGCTGGCCGTCGGCGGTGTAGGACTCGCCCAGCAGGTAGCGTTTGTAGGGAAGGATGCCGTTGTTGTATGCGGCGCCGCCCCAGAACATCGCGCTGGTGGCCATCAGGCTGCGTTCGCTGGCCTGGATGATCGGCAGGTGGCAGGCGCCGCAGGAAAAGCGCGCTACGCGCAGGTCGCCGGGGTTCACGAAGCGCACGAACTCCGGCGCTTCGCGATTGAGCAGGGTGTAGCTGCGCGCGGGATTGGCCGACGACGGTGCGTGCCAGTCCGCCGGGTAGCGCGGCAGCACGTGCGCCTTCTCCATGGCCACGACGTAAGCGGCGTGGCCATCGCCCCGATACACGCTGCCGGCCGGCTGCGCCACCTGCGGATTGCCGCCGTGGCAGTCGGTGCAGCCCAGGATGACGGCCGGGTTCTGGTGCATGGTCGCGTGGTCGGGCGTGGCGTGGCAGCTTTGGCAGCCATCCGACTTGGCGCTGGCCTCGATGCGCGTCTGCGCCACCGGCGCCGGCGCATGCATCACGTACTGCCGGGCCACCGGCACCGATTTGTCGGCGGCGATCACCGCGGCCAGGCCGCCCGCCATCAGGCACCCGACCATGATCAGGCTCAGCAGGCGTCGGCTTGGAATGGCCATCAGTAGGTCAGCACCAGGTTGAGCAGCAGTGAGTATTGGGTGCCGCGTTCGGCATACAGTTGGCGGAAGCCCTTGCCCGGGAACAGCGCGGCGGCGGAGGCGTTGAACACCAGGTTCTGGTTCATATGCGGCCGGTACTGCACGCCGGCGGACAGGTCCACGCCGATATCGCGGCTGATCGCGCCCTGGCCGCGCAGCACCGACAGGGAAGACGTGTTGACGAAATCAAGCTTGGCCAGGTTGCCGACCACGCGCACCTGTGGCGACACGTCCACGTCCGCACCCATTCCGAACAGGGTCAGCCCGGGATTGACGAAGTTCGACTGGCCCAGCTCCTTGGACGAGCGCAGGCTGGGCAGCAGGCCATTGCGGCCCGACAGCGCCACGCCGCCACCGCCCACCAGGGGCACCGCCTGGCGGATCCAGAAGCTGGTGTCGGCGCCGGCGATCTGCGGATTCTCCATGATGGCGTCGAAACCGGTGGCGCGGCCGTCGAACGGGTTCTCATCGCCGCTGGCGGCGATGGCCGTGGCGCGCACGCGCAGCCAGTCGAAGTCGCGGGACAGTTCGGCGGCACCGAAGTAGGCCTCGATGCGGTTCTCGCGCTGCGCCAGCGGGTGGCGCTCGTCGCGGCCCAGCGCGGCGTAAAGCGAAGAGCTGAGGTTCCAGCGCCCGAAGTGGCCATCGCCGCTCAGCCCCAGGTAGGTGACGCGGTAATCGTGTCCGCGCGCGTCGCCGAGGATGGCGGGGCGCTCCTGGAAGCCGTTGCTGTTGCGCAGCACCCGGCCACCCTCGCGGTTGTCGTTGTGCATCACGGTGAGCTGGGTGGTGTGGCCCAGCACCGGGAAGTCCTGCCGGTAGAGGTTGAAGGCCAGCGTGTCGTCGCGGCGCAGCGACACCCCGGCGTCGTTGAGCCCGCTGTTGGTGTCCTTCTCCATGCGCCGCAGCCACGCCACGTTGTACTGCCAGCGATTGTTGTCGCGGGTGCCGAACACCCGCACCCCGAAGGCGTTGTCCTGCAGCACGAAGCCGCGGAAATCCGATATGAACGGCTGCACGCCCACGCGCAGGCTGTCGAAATCGTAGCGGTCCGAGACATTGCGCAGGTGCTTGTCGTAGAACAATTCCTGCAGCCCGACGTGCTGGTCGATGCGAACGCGCCCGTCGCCGGGGTCCAGCCGCAGCACCCGCACTTCCTGGGCTTGGCTTCGGTTGTAGTTGATCGCCAGGGCCACGCGGAACTCGTAGTCGGGTGGCTTGAAGGTGGTGTTGCCCTTGATCACGGCCGCGGCGACGATCAGGTTCTGGTTGAAAGTGGACTGCCGGCCCTGCCCGAAGACGTCGAGCGAACCGGGACGTTCGCTGGACTGTGCACCGACCGGCGTCGGCAGCCGGCGTGCTTCGACCAGCGTGTCCGACACGCCCGTGAGCACCAGGAACCAGTCGTTGCCCCAGCGCTTGAACGGCTCGAATGGCAGGTCGCCCTTGAGCACGTTGGGGTTGTACGGGTCCCACCACCGGCGTTCGGCGCCCAGGCTTTCCATGATGCGCCAGCGGTCCGGCACCGGCAGGGTCTCGCGGCGCACGGCGGCTTGCGGCGGCGACACGCGCGCCGGGTCGATGTCCGGCAGCGGGTAGTCCAGCGGGCGGCCCTGCGGGCGCTGCCGCACCACGCCCTCGGCGTCCTGGTCCTGCGCCGGCTCCTGCGCCGGCTCCTGCGCCGGCTCCTGCGCCGGCTGGTCCTGCGCCATGGTCGCCAGCGGCAGCACCGCGAGCAGCAGCCAGGCCCCTGCGCGGCGGCGTGGCGTCAGGGCGTGGCGGTGGGCGCGGGTCATGGCCTCAGAGCCCCGCGCACACGTTCTGTTCGGCGGAGTCGATGAACGGCGCCTGCGGACACTGCACGTAGCGCAGGCGCGCGCCCTGCGGCACCAGGGTGTCGGCGCGCCGCGCCGACGGGGCGTGGCCGATGCTGCCGCCAAGCGCAGTGCCGGCATTGGCCACGCCCAGGAACGCGACCATGTCGTCCTGGTCCACGCCGTCGCCCGACACGCCGATGGCGCCCACCAGCACGCTGCCGCGATACACCGGCATGCCGCCGGGGAAGATCTGCAGCCCGTTGCGCAGGCCTGCGAGACCGGTGCAGCCGAACGACAGGTCACCGCCGGCGGCGGCGACGATGGCGTTGTAGGACAGGTCCAGCTGCAGGCCGACATTGAACGGGCTCCAGCCCGCCAGCGGCTTCGAAAGCGGGCCGGTGCCGGTGCCGGCAATGCCGTCGATGCCGTCCGGGAACAGCGGCCGCGACAGGTTGCCGATGGCACGCGCGCTGAAGGCGGTGCCGTTGGCCAGCGCGGACGGATCGCCCAGAAAGTTGCGCAGGGTCACGACGTAAGCGCTGATCGGTGACGCCGCCGGCGGCGCGATGTAGTTGGCGGGCGGCAGCGCGAGCAGCTGCGCGCCGGCGTCCATGCGCGACAGGAAGGCGGCGCTGCGCGCCTTCTGCACCGACACGTCGGCGCCGAACACCGGCGCGTCCGCAGAGCGCACCAGGCCCAGCAGCACGCCCTGCGTGTCCACCACGCTGATGCTCACCTGGGCCGCCGAGCCCAGCGGCCGCCGGATCTGCGACCGCGTGCGGTTGGCCACCTTCAGCGCGCTGCGCATCAGTTCGATCACCTCGGCCTGGGTAAGGCCGCCGTCGGTCCCGGCGATGGCGGGGAAGCGGTTGGCGTTCGCGGCGTTGACCAGCACGTTGCCTTCGAGGTCGGCAAAGAAGCCGGCGTCGGCGCGCACGCCCGACGCCGCCGTTCCGAAGGTGGTGCCCGCCTGCACGACGGCCGGCGCGTAGCCCGGCACCGCGACCAGAGTGCCGGGCAGCGCCCCGAAGGCCGGCGCATTGGCGGGGGTGCTGGCCAGGGTTTCGCTGTCGGTGAATCGCAGAGAGCGGCCATCGAGGGTGATGCGGTCGGCGCGGCGATCCTCTGGCGCCGCGAAGCCGGTGCTGCCCGCCACCGCGACCAGTTCGTCCAGGTCGCTGTCGAGGTTGGTGATGTTCAAGTCGAGCGAATACAGGCCATCCGCGATCACGCCGATGCCGCCGACCAGTCGGCCGCCCTTGTATAGCGGCAGTCCGCCCGGATCGGCTGCCAGGCCCAGCGGCGACCGCTTGGGCCCCAGCGGGCCGTCGCTTTCGCGCTGCATCAGGTCCGAGCACGGGAGCTGCGAGAACTGCACGCCGAACAGCGGCCCGGAGGGCTGCCACAGTTCGCCCGGGTTGAAGTTCTGCTGGACGATCTGCCCGGCGGTGCGGGTGGTGAAGGCATTGCCGGCGCTGGAAAGGTAGGCGCCGGTGATGGCCTTGGCGATGGCCGCGAAACCGTCGGGCAATACGGCAACGTCTTCCAGGCCGCCGGTTACGCCGCGGCCGCTGCTGATGCGGAAAGTGGTGGCGGCGCCGGTCATGCGGAACACCGCCAGCACGCTGCCGGAGCGATCCACCACCGCGACGGTGGCGCGCGCGCTGCGCGCCTGCGCTTCGCCTACGGCCTGCCGGATTACCTGCTGCACGTCGGTTGCGGTCAGCGCTGTGGTCGGTCCCGGAGGCGGTGGGCCGGGCGGCGGTGGGCCGCAGTTGGTG
>QBLY01000004.1:0-100723 GCA_003241895.1 Lysobacteraceae bacterium | reverse complement strand
AGTTGGTGGTGCAACCAATGCCGTCGCCCCCCCCGCCGCTGCCGCAGCCGTGCAGCAGTACCAGCAGGCAGGCCAGGCAAAGGCGGGCAACCAGGGCAGGCATCAGCGTTTCTCCGTGGCCAGGGAGGGGGGCGGCAGGCCACTGGACAAGCCGGGCGCATGGAAACCATGGCAGGTGGCACAGGTGCTGGCGAGTTGGCCGGGCGCCGGCGACTGTCCGGCATGGCAGGTGCGGCAGCTGGTGATGTCGGGCAGGTTGATGTCGCTGCTCAGCGCTGAATCGGCCGCGGCATGGCAGCTGCTGCATTCAAAGCTGCCGTGGCTGGCATGGTCGAACCGGGCCTTGGGCAGCCAGTGCGGGTTGGCGGTCACCGGGGCGATTGACCACGGCGCATCCGTAGCCGAGGCGTCGTACGACACCTCGTGGCAGGTCTGGCACACCCGCACCTCGAACAGTTCGCGGCCGATCGCCAGCGATTTCTCTTCCACCCACTGTGCTGCGCGCCGCCGCTCCTGGGCGTCGGCTTTGCCGGGCGGCCGACGCATCATGCCGTCGATCATGATCACGTCGAGCGGGATCTCGCCCACGCTGATGGCGGAGTAGAACTCGCGCAGCGTGGTCATCACGGCGCGCGGATCCCCGTGCGGGACCTGCCGCGTGGTGACCGCCGGCTCGAAGTCCAGCCGGTGGCAGTCGGCGCAGTGGGCCTGCATGGTCACGGGCTCGAAGCGCACGCCGGCGCGGTCAGGCACGTGGCAGCTGGCGCATTCAAGCTTGCGTTCGCCGTCGGGGCTCTCCACCCCGCCGGGGGCCAGGTGGACGTCGTGCGGGAAGATCAGGCCCGACTCCTCGCGCGCGGCGGGGTCGTCCTGGGCCATGCGCACCACGCTGCCGTCGGCCTGGGCCAGGCTGAGCCGGAACGGTGGATGGTCGTCGCCGAAATCATGGATGTCCGCCAGCATCGATCCGGCGGCGGCCGCCTGGACGTCGCGGTGACAGTCCACGCACTGCGCGCCATCGCCGCGCGCCAGTCCTTCGAGCCCCTTGTGGTCGCGATGGCAGCTGGCGCAGCGGACCTCGCCGAACACGGCGTCTTGCATCCCGGCCTGGGCGATGTGCGGGCCGATGCCGGTGTGGCAGGCGGTGCAGGCCTGGTCGCGTACCTGTACGAAGGGCACCTGGTGGCACTGGCTGCAGTCGTCGCCGAAGCCGACGTGGCCGGCGGAGATCGGCCCCGGGTCCCAGGACTGGTCCAGCCCGAAGGGCAGGTGGGCGGTGGCCATGCGGACCTGCGGCGAAACCGCGTACAGCACCGGCAGCGCCGCGAACAGCAGCAGCACCAGGCCACCTAGCCACAGCGCCACGCGCCGCTTGGACAGTCCGGCCTGGGCCAGGCTGACCCGGGACTTCGACGCCAGCCGTTCGCGGTCGTCGGGCAGCGGCTCGGTCAGCTCCACCGTCAGTGCCAGTTCGTGGGCCGCGTCCGGCGCCTCCACTTCGAAGCGGTAGGGCCCGATCATGACCACTTGCCCGGGCTGCAGGCGAAGCCGCTGTTCAAAACGGCCGCCGGCCTTGAGCGTGTGGCGCTCGGCTTCCAGGTAAAGCTGGCCGTCGTCGCCCCGGCGCACGGCCGCGTGGTGCAGGCTTACGCGCGGGTCGGGCAGGTGGATGGCGCACTCGGCGCCACGACCAATGCGCAGCGGCTCGCCCGACACCGTGCGCGCGTCGCGCTGGGCCTTGCCGGCGCGGTTGCGGGTGACGGTGACCAGCTGGCAACGAATCATGGGCCGCCCTACCAGTAGAAGAAGACGGCGAGGATGTGCGCGGCCAGGGCCGCCAGCAGCGCGATCGACAGCGGCACGTGCAGGTAGAGCCACAGCTGCATGCGTGCCCGGTAGGCGACGTCACGGCGTGCGCGCGTGAGCAGCGCCTGCTTGCGCACCAGCAGCTCGCACAGCGTGCGATGGGCTTGGGACTGGTCGTCCTGCAGGCGCACGCCCAGGGCCATCAGCTGCACCAGGGCCAGCGTCGTGGGGCAATCGGGGTGCTGCATGCGCAGCTGCTGGCGCAGGCCTCCGCCCACGTGCGTGGCCTGGCTGGACGCCAGCACCAGGGTGTTGACCTCATTGGGCAGCTCGAGTGCAACCCGGCGTGCATCACGGTCGAGGTCGGCAATCTTGAGCATCAGGGTGTCGAGCGTGTCCTCGCCCAGGTTGTCGGTGATGCGCCGCGGCAGCCGAACGTAGGCGACCACGCCGTAGATGCCGCTGCCCACTACCGCCAGCATCAGCACGTAGGCCAGGCCATGCACGTTCCAGCCCAGCTGGAAGCCGGCGTGCAGGGTGGCCACCACCACCAGGCCGACGCCCAGGTACACATGCGCGGACAGCCAACCCATCAGCGTCCCCGGCCCGGCGGCATACTGGCGTTTGCGCACCCCAAGCCAGAGCAGCAGCAGGACGATCAGTGCGCCAAGCGTGCCCAGCGTGTAGCCCAGCCACGTACCCCCGTAGGGTCCGGTGGACGGACGCTGCAGCACATAGGCCAGCAGGGAAGCGGCAACCAGCGCGCCTGCGAGCTTGAGATGCACGTAACGGCCGTACTCGAGGAACGTCCGGTGACGGGTCGGATCAGGGCCGAGCGGCTGCGCCATGGTTTCCCCCTGGTCTGGTGCCACCGGAAATCTTCACGTGGGCGGATCCCCATCCGCCGGCGTGCCTGGCTGAAGTCTGCCCGAAAATTCCGTTTGGCGTGCGCGACCAGATGGAACGCGCGGGGGGGCAAGGCTCCATCCCAGTTAACACGTCAGACGTGTCCGTTTCTGGACATCCGGGTGGCTTGCCGTCGGCCTTGTCAAGGCTGGGGCTGCGGGAATGAACCCTGGTTCATCATCGCCCCTTGTCCCGGCGCCGCCTGAACACCATACCTTGACGCAGGGTGACGATACTCGACGCGGCGGGCATCATCCGCACCTGATACCGCGCCCCGCGCCTGATCCTTCGGAGTAACCCATGTCCCTCGAACTGTTCGACTGGTTGGCGCGTGGATTCACGCAGGCCAGCTACTGGCAGATGGCGGCCTATTTCCTGGTCGTCACCCAGCTCACCATGATGAGCACCACGCTGTACCTGCACCGCAGCGCGGCGCACCGGGGCGTGGACTTCCATCCCGTCGTTGCCCACTGGTTCCGCTTCTGGTCCTGGCTCACCACCGCCATGGTGACCAAGGAATGGACGGCGGTGCACCGCAAGCACCATGCCAAGTGCGAAACCGCGGAAGACCCGCACAGCCCGCGCTTCCAGGGAATCCACAAGGTGCTGTGGCGCGGCGTCGAGCTCTACCAGAGCGCGCGCCTGGACAAGGACATGCTGGAGAAGTACGGCAAGGGATCCCCGGACGACTTCATCGAGCGCGCCGTCTACAGCCGCGTGCCGTTCATGGGTCCGACGCTGATGCTGTTCATCAACGTGGCGCTGTTCGGTATCCCGGGCGTGGCGATCTGGGCCCTGCAGATGATGTGGATGCCGTTCTGGGCCGCCGGCGTCATCAATGGCCTGGGCCACTGGTGGGGCTACCGCAACTTCGACACCGCCGACACCGCCACCAACCTCATGCCCTGGGGCGTGTGGATCGGCGGCGAAGAACTGCACAACAACCACCACGCCTTCCCGAGCTCGGCGAAGTTCTCGCTGCGCAAGTATGAGTTCGACATTGGTTGGGCGGTGATCAGCGGGCTGCGTGCGCTGGGGTTGGCCAAGGTACTTCGCGTGGCGCCCGAACTGGACGTTCGCCCGAACATCCACGTGCCCGATGCGGACACGATGCGCGCGGTGATGGCGCACCGCTGGCAGGTGGCCACCGACTATTTCCAGATCGTGCTCAAGCCGCACCTCCAGGCTGAAGCCGTCGACCTGCCGCGGCGCCTGCGCCGCGCGTTCCGCAGCGAGGGCAAGTGGCTCGACGAGGCCCACCGGGCCCGCTTCAGCGCCTGGATCGCCGAGCGGCCCAAGACCGCGCGCCTGATGGAGTTCCGTTCCCGTCTGCTGGCGATCTACGAGATCAAGAGCGCGGCCGCCGAAGCCAAGATGGACGCGCTGCGCGCCTGGTGCGCCGAGGCCGAAGCCTCGGGAATCCGCCAGCTTGAGGAGTTCTCGGTGCGGCTCAAGGGCTATTCGATGGTGCCGGCCCGGGCCTGAGGCAGCCGCCGGGGAAGGACCACGTCCTTCCCCGGCGTCACTCGTTGCTCAGGACAGCGCGCGCTCGATGTCTTCGATCGGGGAGTTGGTCAGCGTCTTGGCCAGCTCGCCCACCAGGCGGGAGAGGGTTTGCTTGTGCAGCAGCGGGCGCATGCGCCCCAGCGAATGCGGGTCGGCGATCAGCACCAGGTGCTCGAACTGGTTCTTGAGCGCGGCGGCGTTGATGCGCTGGGCCAGCTGCTGAGAGAACGCCGCTTCGCCGATGTCGGCGTCGGTATGGTCCTTGGGCAATTTGCTGGGACCGCCTTCCACGTCGTCCTGGGAAAGCAGGTCGTCCTGGCGAAGGCTCAGCTTCCTGTCGTCGCCCACGTTGGTGAAGACGCGCGCGCCGGCGCCGTCGGCCACCACGATCCAGGTTCCTGCGGGAATCTTTTCCATATCGTTCTCCGTTGCGATCGCGCCGATCGGCGCTTGAACGCCAGTCTAGGCGCGTGCGTATTAACCGCGGGACCCATGCAAACCGCATCTCCCGGCAGGCAGGCTGCATGACGCGGTGCCCAGCGGGTAGCCGGCCGCCAGCTGCCGCTGGTGCGTTGAAACCTGCAGGCGGGGGACGTGCAGCGGGTGTAAATGCGACAATGCGCCCCCTCGGACGCCTCCGCGCCAGCCTGCCTTCGATCCGCCATGACCGACACCCACACCCCGCCGCCGCCCGGCGCCGCCGCCCTGCTCGAGCGCCTGCGGGCCGCTGCCGACCTGCTTGAGGCCGTCGCGGCCGACAAGGCTGGGTTCGAGGCCCTGCCCAAGGTCGACCAGAAGCGCCTGAAGGCGGCCGTCAGCCGCTTCCACAACCCCGATCCGATCGACCACCGCAAGCGCCGGCGCGAACTCAGGCGTGAAAAGGTGGCGCAGAAAAACGAAGTGGACGACGCGGTGCTCAACGCCACCGGCATCCGCGAGCTGCGGCGCAAGCCGGTGTTCACCACGCCCAACTATTTCCCGCCCTCCAAGGCGCCGGTGGACCAGATCACCGACGATCCGGCGCGCGAATCGGTCGAGCTGCAGCACTGCTACGTGTGCAAGGAAAAGTACCGGCGCATCCACCATTTCTACGACCAGATGTGCCCGGCCTGCGGCGAGTTCAATTTCCACAAGCGCACCGAGACCGCCGACCTCACCGGCCGCGTGGCGCTGCTCACCGGCGGCCGCGTCAAGATCGGCTACCAGGCCGGCCTGAAGCTTCTGCGCGCCGGCGCCGCGCTGATCGTCACCACGCGCTTCCCGCGCGATTCCGCCGCGCGCTATGCCGAGGAACCCGATTTTGGCGAATGGGGCCACCGGCTGGAGGTGTTCGGCCTGGACCTGCGCCACACGCCCAGCGTGGAGGCGTTCTGCCAGCAGCTGGTGGCCACGCGCGACCGCCTGGACTTCATCGTCAACAACGCCTGCCAGACCGTGCGCCGCCCGCCCGAGTTCTACTCGCACATGATGGCCGGCGAAACCGCGGCGCACGGCGACATGCCCGAACACGTGCGCAAGCTGCTGGGCAGCTACGAGGGCGTGCGCGCGGGCGACATCCTGCCCGGTGGGCAGACCCTGGTCAGCGGCCTGGCCGCGCCCGGCATCACCCGCGCCGCCGAGCTGTCGCAGGTGCCGCTGCTGGCCGAGGAGCTGCTGGGCCAGAAGCACCTGTTCCCCGAAGGCCGCCTCGACCAGGACCTGCAGCAGGTGGACCTGCGCGGCCGCAACTCCTGGCGCCTGCTGATGCATGAAGTGCCGGCGGTGGAGCTGCTGGAAGTGCAGCTGGTGAACGCAGTGGCGCCCTTCATCATCAACGCGCGCCTGAAGCCGCTGATGCTGCGCACGCCCGAGCGCGACAAGCACATCGTCAACGTCTCTGCGATGGAGGGGCAGTTCTACCGCAACTTCAAGACCACCCGGCATCCGCATACCAACATGGCCAAGGCCGCGCTGAACATGATGACGCGCACCTCGGCCGCCGATTACCACGGCGACGGCATCCACATGAACGCCGTGGACACCGGCTGGATCACCGACGAGGATCCGGTGGAGATCGCGGCGCGCAAGACCAGGGAAGAACGCTTCCACCCGCCGCTGGACATCGTTGACGGCGCCGCGCGCATCGTCGACCCGATCATCGACGGCTTCAACACCGGCCACCACGCCTGGGGCCAGTTCCTGAAGGACTACCGCCCCACCGATTGGTGAATAGAAAACGCCGGCGCACCAGGCGCCGGCGGAGGAAACAGGCCGGGCAGGGCCCCGGCCCGGGACGGGCGGCCTACTTGGTAATGTCCACGTCCTTGGTTTCATGCAGGAACAGGCAGCCGATCACGAACGTTATCAGTGCGATGCCCACCGGGTACCACAGCCCGTAGTAGATGTTTCCCGTGGCCGCCACCAGCGCGAAGGAAATGGTGGGCAGGAAGCCGCCGAACCAGCCGTTGCCGATGTGGTAGGGAAGCGACATCGACGTGTAGCGGATCCTGGTTGGGAACAGTTCCACCAGCCAGGCCGCGATCGGCCCGTAGACCATCGTCACGTACAGCACCAATATCGTCAGGATCAACAGCACCATGGGTTTGTTGATGCGTTCGGGATCGGCCTTCTCCGGATAGCCCGCCTGCGCCAATGCCGCCTTTAGCGACGCGGTGAAGGCCGCGCCCTGCGCCGCGGCGTCCGCCGCCGCCAGGCCGCCGGCCTCGTAACTTGCCAGTGGCGTCTGGCCGATGCGCAGCGTCGCCACCGTGCCGGCCGCGGCAGGTTCCACCTTGTAGGGCACGCCGGCCTTGGCCAGCACCGCGGTGGCGATGTCGCAGGAGCTGTTGAATTTCTTCTTGCCGATCGGATCGAACTGGAAGCTGCCGGTGGACGGGTCCGCCACCACCACCACCGGCGAACTGGCGCTGGCTTCGCTGATGGCCGGGTTGGCGTAGTGGGTCAGGCCCTGGAACAGCGGGAAGTAGGTCAGCGCCGCGATCAGGCAGCCGGCCATTACGATCGGCTTGCGGCCGATCTTGTCCGACAGCCAGCCGAAGAACACGAAGAACGGCGTGCCGATGATCAGCGCGCCGCCGATCAGCATCCAGGTCGTGGTGCTGTCCACCTTCAGCGACTGGGTGAGGAAGTACATGGCGTAGAACTGGCCCGCGTACCACCCCACCGCTTGGCCGGCCGTTGCGCCCAGCAGGGCCAGCAGCACGATCGACAGCAGGAACGGGATGCGCCAGCCCCAGGCGTTGAACGCCTCGACCCCGACGGTTTCGCGTACGGTCAGGATCACCACCAGCGACAGCAGCAGGCCGATGGTGGCCGTGGTCTGGATGAAACTGGTGTACAGCCCGCGCTTGCCGTGCGGCGCATGCTCGGCGACGTAAGTGGCAGCGCCGCCGTACTCCCCGCCCAGCGCCAGGCCCTGCAGCCGCCGCAATACGATAAGGATGACCGGCGCGGCCATTCCGATGCTGCCGTAGTTGGGCAGGATGCCGACCAGGAAAGTCGAGATGCCCATGATGATGATCGTGACCAGGAAGGTGTACTTGCGCCCGATCATGTCGCCCAGGCGCCCGAACACGATGGCGCCGAACGGACGCACCGCGAAGCCGGCCGCGAACGCCAGCAGCGCGAAGATGAAGCCGGTGGTTTCATTCACGCCGCTGAAGAACTGCGCGGCGATGATCGCGGCCAGCGATCCGTACAGGTAGAAGTCTTACCACTCGAAAACCGTGCCCAGGCTTGAGGCGAAGATCACTTTCTTGTGCCCGGCGGTCAACGGCTTGCCGTTGGCGTCGTGTGTTGCGGTTGCGATGGTGGCCATCAGGTTGTCCCCCGGGTCAGAAGTTGTACTTCACGTGCATGTGCAGGCGGCGAAGGACGCCGTCCAGCCCGCTTTCAATTTCGCGGGTGCCGTGGATGAACTCGGCGCCGATCTCGAGTTTGGGCAATACCGTGTAAACCAGGTTGGCGTGGATGGAGCAGGCCGATCTGGTCACCGCCAGGCCGCTGATCAGCGGGTCGTTGTCGTACGACGCGGCGGAAACGAACAGGTTGCCGCGCAACCTGGGGTTGAAGGCGTGGCGCCAGGCGATGTAGCCGCCCCGGCCGTCAAGCGCCTGCAGCGAGCCGTCGGCTGCCTGCAGCGCGTCGCTGCCCAGGCCCAGGCCCAGGTAGCGGCCGATGCCCGATCCGTACGAGACCATGTAGCGGATGTCGTCATTGGCGCCGATGTTCCACTTGCCCGATACGCTGAGTGCGAACGCCGAGTCGCTTTCGTCCAGCAGCGGTGTCTGGTACTTGAGCTGGCGCACCAGGCCCGCCACGGTGAAGTGGCCCCAGTCGGCCTTGTGCAGGTAGCGCACGGTGGCATCGGGCAGCGAATTGTCGTCGCTGCTGATGCGGGCGCCGACCAGGTAGGGCGTCACCGTGGTTTCCGGTTTCTCAAGCGAGGCCGACCAAGGGCCGCTGGTGTAACGCAGCTGGGCCTGCCGCACGAAGACGGTGCCTTCGGTCGGGCCGATGAAGTCCACCGCATCGGGCAGCGCGGCGGCGTCCTGGAAGTTCGACCAGGTCTGGCCGGCCAGCCACTTGTCCCAGCCCACGTACGCATGGCGGAGGGTTAGGCCGTAGGTGTTGGTGGACTGTTCGTTGCCGTTGGCGTTGCCGAACAAGTCGGCCTCGATGTAGCCCTTGACCTTGTGGCCGTCGATATCGGTGTCGGCCGCGAACCAGAAGCGCGAGAACTGCGCGTGCACGTCCAGGTCCGGGCCGGCTTCGCTGCTTCCGCCCACCGGCGTGGTGCTGGGCAGGTAAAGCAATCGGCCGGCGCTGTCGTCGGTCAACTCGCCGTCGCTGGTGTCGCTGAGCATGGCGTCGAGCTCGATGAAGCCGCCGAAACCAAACCGTGTCCCGGGATTGGCGGCCGGCATCAACGTGCTGGCCTGCACGGGCTGGGGGCCGGCCGGCAAGGTCGTCGTGGCGGCAACGGTGGCGGCCTTCTGTGCATCGAGCTCGGTCTTCAGTCCCTGCACAAGCTGCTCGAGCTGGGCGATGCGGGCTTCGAGGTCCTGCCCGCTGGCGTCTTGTGCCAAGACTTGTGCCGGCGCGGCGATCGCGAGCAAGACCGCGAGTGGCAGCAGCGTGCGACGCTTGAGGGTATTTCGGCTCATGCTTCCCTCCCGGAATTGCGACCGTTGCCACATTGGCCGCTGGCGTCTGTGCCGGGCCGCGCGGCGGTCGCCATTACCCATTGGTCGAAGGCGGGGCCGTGCTAGACCAATGTCTAATGCATGGCCGCGAGGGGCGCACCGGAATCGCCGGCGAACCCGAGTAGTCTTGGCATCAGGCCTGAGCCTGGCCCGGAGGAATTCCCATGTCCGAACGCATCGTCCCAGTCCCGCATGACTTCGAAGCCGCCGCCGCGCTCAAGCGCGCCGATTACGACCGGCTGTACGGCGAATCGCTCCGCGATCCCGAAGCCTTCTGGATGAAGGTCGGCCAACGACTCGACTGGTCGCGGCCCTACACGCGCGCCAAGGACACGTCCTTCGACCGCAGCAACTTCCACGTGCGCTGGTTCGCCGACGGCCAGCTCAACGTCAGCGTGAACTGCCTGGACCGCCACCTGGCCGAGCGCGGCGACAAGACCGCCATCGTCTGGGAAGCCGACGACCCGGCAACCCCGGCGCGCCGCATCAGCTACCGCGAGCTGCACGCGATGGTGTGCCGGCTTGCCAACGCGCTTACCGCACTGGGCGTGGTCAAGGGCGACCGCATCACCCTGTACCTGCCGATGATCCCCGAAGCCGCCGTGGCCATGCTGGCCTGCGCGCGCATCGGCGCGATCCACTCGGTGGTGTTTGGCGGCTTCTCGGCCGACTCCATCGCCAACCGCATCGCCGACTGCGGCAGCAAGCTGGTGATCACCGCCGACGAAGGCCTGCGTGGCGGAAAGACCATCCCGCTCAAGGCCAACGTGGATGAAGCCCTGACCAAGCCCGGCACCAGCACCGTGGAAACCGTGCTGGTGGTGCGCCACACCGGCCACGGCGCGCCGATGCAGATGCCGCGCGACCGCTGGTACGACGCGGTGGTCGATTCGCAGCCGGCCACGCACGAGGCGGCGCCGATGGACGCGGAGGATCCGCTGTTCATCCTCTACACCTCCGGCAGCACCGGCAAACCCAAGGGCGTGCTGCACACCACGGGTGGCTACCTTGCCTGGGTGAGCTACACGCACGAGTGCGTGTTCGACCTCAAGCCCGACGACGTGTTCTGGTGCACCGCCGACGTGGGCTGGGTCACCGGGCACAGCTACGTGGTTTACGGGCCACTGGCCAACGGCGCCACCACGGTGATGTTCGAAGGCGTGCCGACCTACCCCGATACGAGCCGCTTCTGGCAGGCTTGCGACAAGCACCAGGTCACCATCTTCTACACGGCGCCCACCGCCATCCGCGCGCTGATGCGCGAGGGCGACGGGCCCGTGCTGCGCACCTCGCGCAAGAGCATCCGCCTGCTGGGCACCGTGGGCGAGCCGATCAATCCCGAGGCCTGGGAGTGGTACCACCGCGTGGTCGGCGAAGGCCGCTGCCCGATCGTGGACACCTGGTGGCAGACTGAAACCGGCGGCATCCTGATCTCGCCGCTGCCCGGCGCCGTGCCGACCAAGCCGGGTTCGGCGACGCTGCCGTTCTTCGGCGTGCGGCCCGCGCTGGTGAGCGCCGAAGGCGTGGTGCTGGAAGGCGCCAACGAGGGCAACCTGGTGCTGCTCGATTCCTGGCCGGGCCAGATGCGTACGGTGTACGGCGACCACCAGCGCTACATCGAAACCTACTTCAGCACCTACCCGGGCATGTATTTCACCGGCGACGGCTGCCGCCGCGACGCCGACGGCTACTACTGGATCACCGGTCGCGTGGACGACGTGATCAACGTTTCCGGCCACCGCATGGGCACGGCTGAAGTCGAGAGCGCGCTGGTGGGCCACCCGGCCGTGGCCGAAGCGGCGGTAGTGGGTGCGCCGCACGACATCAAGGGCCAGGGCATCTACGCCTACGTGACGCTCAAGGAGGGCATAGAGCCCACCGACGCGCTGCGCAAGGAACTGGTCGCCCACGTGCGCCACGACATCGGCGCCATCGCCGCGCCGGACTGGCTGCAGTGGGCGCCGGGTCTGCCCAAGACCCGCAGCGGCAAGATCATGCGGCGCATCCTGCGCAAGATCGCCGAGGCGGGCCCGGAAGGCGTGGCGCGCGAGACGCTGGGCGACACGTCCACGCTGGCCGACCCGGGCGTCGTTGACCACCTCGTGCGCGATCGCCTGGGCCACTGACATGCTGCCGTCCGCGCCCACCATCCTGGTGGCCGACGACCATCCGCTGTTCCGCGAGGCGCTCAAGGGCGCCGTGGCGAAGCTGCTGCCGCAGGCAACGCTGGTGGAGTCGGTGGACGCCGAGTCGCTGTTCGCCAGCGCCGGGGCGAATCCAGAGGCCGACCTGCTGTTGCTCGACCTGAACATGCCCGGCGCGCACGGCTTCAGCGCGCTGGTGCACCTGCGCGGCGTCCAGCCGCAGCTTCCCATCATCGTCGTCTCGGCGCGCGAAGAGCCCAGCGTGGTGCGCCGCGCGCTGGAACACGGCGCTGCCGGCTTCATCCCCAAGTCGTCCGACACGGCCACCATCGGCATCGCCATCGCCGCGGTGCTCGACGGCGGCCACTGGGCGCCACCGCAATCGGACGACGCCCGCGGCGTGGCGCCAGAGGAAGCCGACATCGCCAAGCGCATTCGAGATCTCACGCCCCAGCAGTTCCGCGTGCTCGGCATGTTGGGCAGCGGCCTGCTCAACAAGCAGATCGCCCACGCCATGGGCGTTTCCGAAGCCACCATCAAGGCCCATATGACCGCCATCCTGCGCAAGCTGGGCGCCAACAACCGCACCCAGGCGGTGCTGCTGGCGGGGCGTCTTGCGGTCGATCCGGAAGCAGCAGTCGTGGCCTGAGCGTCGGGCGAAATACGCCGCGTCATCGCGCACGAACATGCAATGTGCCCGACGCGCGCCGAGTCATCTCCCGCTCAGTCCCGCGCCATCCCGGCGTGGCAAGCTCAAGCTCTGTCCCGAGGAGCCTGCGCCATGTCCGACAATCCCGTTACCGGCGAGGTTTCCAACACCAAGCTGGCCGCTGTGTTCGCCAGTGAAGCGGCTGCCCGCGCTGCGGTGGACGCCGTTGTTTCCGGCGCGGGCCTGCAGCCTGCCCAGGTAAAGTTGGTCACGCCCGTTGAGCCCAATCCCAACATCAAGCTGCAGCCGGAAGGCCAAGGCATCTGGCGCACCATCGTGATCGCCCATCTGCGGTTCGGTATTGCCGGCCTTGTGGCGGGCGTGGTCGCCTGGGCCGTGCTGATGTGGCTCGGCGTGACCCTGATCGTCAGCTCGGCGCTGATTGCTGGAGTAGTCTTCGCCTTCCTGGGTGCCATTGCCGGCCTGATGCTTGGCGGCCTGGTGGCGCTGCGGCCCGACCAGGACCGCTACGTGATCGCCACCCAGGACGCGATGGCGCAGCGCCACTTCACCTTGGCCGTGCATGCCTTGTCGACCGAGGAGGCTGACCGGGCGGCGACCGTCCTGTCCGGGCTGGGCGCGGAAGTCACGCGCACGCTGTAGCCAGCGGCAGTCAGTCGCGTCTGGGGGCCGGGTCCAACGGGTCCAACGGGCTCAGCGGAGCCTCGAGGGGTGGCCGCCTCCACACCTGGAGAAGCAGCCGGGTCACGGTGAACACCACCGGGCCCAGGATCAAGCCGGACGGCCCGAAGATGATGAGCCCGCCTACGATAGAGACGAAGGCGACGAGCGTATGCATTTTCAGCCGGGTGCCCACCAGCATGGGATACAGCAGGTTGTCGATCCCGCCGACGACGATGGCACCCCAGGCGGTAAGAAGCACCGCGCTGCCAACGTGGCCGTCCAGCGCCAGGAAGATGGCTGCCGGCACCCAGACGACGAAGGCGCCCAGCACCGGCACCACGGCCAGCAAACCCATCACCACGCCCCATACCAGGGGTTCGGGCAACCCAAGCCACCAGAACATCAAGCCGCCGAGTGCGCCCTGGACCACGGACACGACCAGCGTTCCGTAGACCGTGGCATGCACGGTGTCGGTGACATTGGAAAACAGCTGGCTCATGTCCGGCGGCGACAGCGGCGAGAGTGCGCGCAGCGATTGCATTGCGGCTGCGCGATCGCGCAGCATGTAGAAGAGCATGTAGAAGGTCAGCACGACGCCGATCACCTGGACCACCGAACCCTGGACCAGGGATGTGCCGGTGCTGGTCAACCAGCCGGCGACGGGTGTGATGATGGCGCCCAGGTCGACCTGCCTGTCCAGCCAATGACCGATGGGCACCAGCAGCGCGTGATTGTCGAACGCAGCGCGCCAGCTGCCCGATTCAACCATCTTCTGGATTGAATCCGCGCCCCGGCCAAGCTCACTGATCAACCGACTGGCAACCACCAGTGCCGGCGCGACCACGATCAGCGCTACCACCAGCACGCTGATGGTTGCCGCCATGTTGCCAGCGCCGAGACGCCGCTCCAGCCACCGGTGAAGTGGTGCAAACAGCACGGCCAATGCCAATGCACCAGCCATGGCGGGCACGAATGGCGCCACCACGAGAAAGCACAGATAAAAACCGGCGACCGTGACGGCCATCAGCAGCAGCGTATGGACGTGCCGGCGCGAGCCCCAGTCCGATTCGCCGCCGGATCCCGATTCCACACTGCTCATGGCGCCTCCCCAGATTCGTCATCGGTACGAAGTTGCGCATTCGGATCGGGCTGCACCTCGGGAGGCGGAAAGGCGATCCGGGTATGGTTGCCCGTCGATGTCAAATTCCAGCTCCCGTCCGCCAGGAATCAAAGACCTGGATCGGTGACAAACCAAGCACAAGTGTACGCCCGAAATTGAAGAGGGAATGCCGGGGTGAGTCGTACTTCCGTCTGCTGTCGGCGGGAATGCCAAGGTTTGCCGCACGCCATAAATTTTGGCGTCCCGTTTCGCGCATCTGTTTTCGCGATACGGCGAACTTCCCGACCATCCCGGGCCTCCGGCGGTCATCGCATCGCACCCCGCGACGCTGCGCTGCACGAAGCTGGCTTTCTATCCCCGATCGGTTCTCCATCCGACCCTTCGGAACTGTCGCGCTATGAAGATCGACAAGGGAGTGGTCTGCAAGCCCAACATCCTGTCGTTCCAGAGCCGGCAGGCCGACTACCCGCATCTCCCGATGGCGGCGTAAGGCCGATGGCCAGGCGATCGGGCCTGTCCCGGTCCAGCCCCGTCCGCCGGGCGGGGATCACACGGCCACCGCGGCTGCGGCCACGGTCGCGGCCACGCACCACAGCACGACCCACGCGGCGGCGATGCGCGTCGCCATCAGCAGGCCCAGTCCGACCAGTGCAATGCCGAGATCGAGCAGGCCGCGCACGCCCTGGGTCCAGACCGGGTCGTAGAACGCCGCCGCCAGCAGGCCCACGACGGCCGCGTTGACGCCAGCCATCGCGTGCGCGGCCCACGGCCGCCGCGCCAGGCTTGCCCACATCGGCAACACCGCCACCAGCAGCAACAAGCCCGGCGCGAAAAGGGACAGCAGCGCAATCAGGGCGCCCGCGGCTGCGGGCAGGCCCACCGGCACTTCGGCGCCCAGGAACGCGGCCAGCGAGAACATCGGACCGGGCACCGCCTGCGCGGCGCCGTAGCCAGCGAGGAAGGTGTCGGGGGCAATCCAGCCGGCGTCCACCACCGACTGCTGCAGCAGCGGCAGAACCACGTGCCCACCTCCGAACACCAGCGCGCCGGAGCGGTAGAACGCCGCCGCCAAGGCGCCGGCCGTGGGCGGGCCGGTGGCCTGCCAGGCCAGTGCGGCGGCCAGGCCGACCAGGAACAACACCAGGGCCACCGATCCCGCACGGCGGCCGTAGCGCAGCGGCAGCGCGAGCGCTGCGGGTGTCGCCACGTGCCGGCAAAGCCACAGCCCCAGCAAACCACCGAGGGCAATCGCCACCAGCTGCGTCCAGGCCTTGCCGGCGAGCAGCACCAGCGCCGCCGCGCCGACCGCGATCAAAGCGCGCGGCAGGTCCGGCGTCAGCTGGCGCACCATCCCGACCAGCGCGTGGGCGACCACCACCACCGCCACCAGCTTCAGACCGTGCACTGCCGCGGCGCCCAGCCCCGACCCCAGGTGCGGCGCCAGCGCGGCGAAGCCGAACATCAGCAGCACCGAGGGAAGCGTGAACGCCGCGAACGCGGCCAGCGCGCCGCGCCAGCCGCTCCGGAACAATCCGATCGCGAAGCCCATCTGGCTGCTGGCCGGCCCCGGCAGGAACTGGCACAGGCCCAGAAGCTGCGCGAACTGCGCCTCTTCAAGCCATCCGCGCCGCTTCACGAACTCCTCGCGGAAATAGGCCAGGTGCGCAATGGGCCCGCCGAATGACGTCAGCCCCAGACGAAGAAAAACCCGGAACACTTCACCCACAGTGCCGGACGCTGGCGAGGCCCCTGGCGTCATGGCAGGCGGGCAACCACCGATCCCGTGCGCCGCTGCTGCGCGGCCAGGAATGCCCGCAGGCTTGCAGGCCTGATCGGCTTGGTCAGCACTGGAATGCCCAGGTCCCGCGCTGCGCGCTTGAGCGTGTCGCTGCCGTCGGCCGTCACCAGCACCGCCGGCGTGTGCGGCCCGCACACGCCGCGCAGCATCTGCAGCGCGTCCAGGCCATCCACCTGGTCGTGCAGGTGGTAGTCGGCCACCAGCACGTCGGGCGCGTCGGCCTGCGCCAGCGTCAGCGCGACGGCCACGGTGTCCGCCACGCGCACGTCCACGCCCCAGCGGCCCAGCAGCGCTTCCATGCCGTCGAGGATCTCGCGGTCGTTGTCCAGGCACAGCACGCGCAGCCCGGTGATGTCGCCCGCGGGTGCGCGCGGCGGCGCGGTGGGAACGGCGGTGTCGGCCACCGGCACGCGGATCGCGAACATGCTGCCGCGGCCCGGCCAGGACCGAACGCTGATCGGGTGGTCGAGCATGAGCGACACGCGCTGGCAGATCGACAGGCCCAGGCCCAGGCCGCGCTCGCCCCAGGGCGACGGCTGTTCGAAGCGGCGGAACTCCTCGAAGATCTGGGCGAGGTGGTGCGGTGGAATGCCTGGACCGCTGTCCCACACCTGGATATCCGCCTGCCCGCCGCGGCGGCGCACGCCGATCAACACGCGGCCCTGCTTGGTGTAGCGCAGCGCATTGGCGACGAAGTTCTGCAGCGCCCGCCGCAGCAGGCGACGATCACTGCGCACGGCCAGGTGGCCGCCGCGCACGCGGAAGCGCAGGCCGCGCCCGGCGGCCAGCGGCGCGTACTGGTCCGCCACGCCGGCGATCAGTTCGTCCAGCCGGAACACCGACAGCTCTGGCTTTAGTGCGCCCGCGTCCAGGCGCGAGATATCCAACAGCCCGTCCAGAAGCTCCTCGGCATCGCGCAGCGAAGCATCCACCCGCTCGGCCAGGCGCTGCTGCTCGGCGCCTTCATCGGTATCGCGCAGCGCCGAGGTGAACAACCGGGCGGCGTTGATCGGCTGCAGCACGTCGTGGCTGATGGCGGCCAGGAAGCGCGTACGCGACTGGTTGGCCTGCTCGGCCTCGTGGGTGCGCTGCTCGACGCGCGCCTCCAGCGTCTCGTTCACTTCACGAAGCGACTGTTCGGCGCGCTTGTAGTCGGTGACGTCGCTGTAGGTGGTGACATAGCCGCCGCCCGGCAGCGGCTGGCCGCGCATCTCGATCACCTGGCCATTGGCGCGCACGCGCTCGAACACATGCGGCGAACCTTCGCGCAGGTAAGCCACGCGCTTGTCCACCTGGCTCTCGCTTTCGCCCGGGCCCATCTCGCCGCGCCCGGCGTTGTAGCGGATCAGGTCCGCCACGGGCCGGCCGACGTACAGCATGCCGTCGGGATATTCGAACATCTGCTGGTAGCGCCGGTTCCAGGCCACCAGGCGCAGGTCGCGGTCCACCACGCTTACCGCCTGCGACAGGTTCTCGAGCGTGGCGGAAAGGATCTCGCGGTTGAAGCGCAGCTCGTGGCTGGCCTCGTCGAGCAGCGACATCACTTCGCCCAGCTCCATGCCCGAGCCGCGCAGGGCCGCGGTCAGCGTCAGGCGCGCGGAGGCGGCGCCGATGGAAGCGGCAAGAAGTCGCTCGGTGAACTGGATCATGGCGCGATCGGCCAAGGTGCCGGGCGCAAGGTCGCGGCCCTGCGCGGCGGAGTGCTCGGCGAAGGCGCGGCGCGCATGGCGTTCGCCGACGATGCGCGAGGCCAACTGCAGCAGGTCGCCTTCGCTCAGGCTGCCCTGCCAGCCGCCGCTCGCCGCCAGCGGCCGCTGCGCATAGGGGTCCAGGAAAGGCGTGGCGCGCAGGCGCTCGTCCAGGCTGGGCCGCCACCGTGCCGACACCACCAGCAGCGCACCGATGTTGACCAGCAGCGACCAGAACGTGCCGTGCGTCAGGGCGTCCCAGCCTTCCAGGCCGAACAGCTGCTCGGGCCGCAGCCAGCCGATGCCCAGCGGCCCATCGGTAATCCAGCGGGTGTCGAACCAGCCCGCGCGCGACAGCGTCGGCAACAGCAGCGTGTAAAGCCACAGCGCGAAGCCCACCAGCAGCCCGGCGAACGCGCCGCTGCGGCTGGCGCCGCGCCAGTACAGGCCGCCGATCAGCGCCGGCGCGAACTGCCCCACCGCCGCGAAGGCCAGCAGGCCGAAGGTGGCCAGGGTGTCGCTGCTGCCGGCGCCGCGGTAGTAGGCGTAGGCCAGCAGCGCGATGGCGACGATGGTGATGCGCCGGACCCACAGCACGCGTGCACCCAGGTTCTCGCGCTGCCGCGCGTCGGTCAGGCTGCCGCGCCACAGCAGCGGCATCACCAGGTCGTTGCTGACCATGGTGGCCAGGGCCACCGAGGCCACGATCACCATGCCGGTGGCGGCCGAGAAGCCGCCTACGTACGCCGCCAGCGCCAGCGCGGTATTGCCCTGGGACAACGGCAGGGCCAGCACATAGGTGTCTGGCGCCACGCCGCTGCCGGCCAGCGCGAACTGTCCTGCCGCGGTGATCGGCAGCACGAGTAGGCAAATCAGCACCAGGTAGCCGGTGAACAGCCAGCGCGCGCGCCGCACGTCGGCCACGTCGCCGCATTCCACCACCGCCACGTGGAACTGCCGCGGCAGGCAGACGATGGCCGCGAACGCCAGCAGCGTCTGCGCCATGAAGCCCTGCGGGATGCCCGGAGCGACGAAATCGCGGGTGGCCGCCTGGAAGCGCGACAGCACGTCTTCGCTGCCCGGCAGGTGGCCCAGCGCATAGACGCCGACCGCGACGAAGGCCACCAGCTTCACCAGCGACTCCAGCGCCACCGCCAGGATCATGCCGTGGTGGTGTTCGGTGGCGTCGATCTGCCGCGTGCCGAACAGGATGGCGAACAGCGCCAGCAGCAGCGCCACGTACAGCGCCGGGTCGGCCAGCGGCGCGCGCGGGACGTCGCGCTGCACGCCCGACAGCACGTCGATGCTCATCGCCACGGCCTTGAACTGCAGGGCGATGTAGGGGATGGCGGCGATCACCGCGATCAGGGTCACCAGCGCCGCGATGTTCTGCGCGCGGCCGTAGCGTGCCGCCAGGAAGTCGGCAATCGACACCGTGCCGTGCTCGCGCGCCACCAGCACCAGGCGCTCGAGGATGCGCCAGCCGAACACGAAAAGCAGGATCGGCCCGAGGTAGATCGGCAGGAAGCCCAGGCCCGTTTCCGCCGCCGTACCCACCGCGCCATAGAAAGTCCATGACGAGCAGTACACCGCCAGCGCCAGCGAATAGACCACCGGGCGCAGCCAATCGCGGCCCGGGTAGAGCGGCTTGCGGTCACCCAGCCAGGCCACGCCGAAAAGCAGCCCGACATAGCCGACCGACACCATCAGCAGGATCCAGCCTGGAATCACGAAAACCTGCCCTGCGCTGCCTGCGTTGCGTCGAGTGTAGCTCCGGTCCGGTGCCGGGTAGTGCTGTGACGAAGGTCGTCGCCGGGGTAGTCCCTCAGCCCATGGCCAGGATGCGCCGTGTGCTTCTGGCCAGCAGCGCGACCAGGGACTGTTCCCACTGCCGGGCCCCGCGCGCCTTTGCCGCGGCGCGATGCAGCCCCCCGTCCTGCCAGGCCTCGAACACGCGCGGGTCGATGTAGGCCTTGCGGCAAACTGCCGGCGTATTGCCCAGCGCCTCGGCGACTTCGGCCACCACGCCATTGCGCGCCGTGGCCAGCGAACGCTCGGAACGCTGCCCGCTCCGGCCCGGCGCCGGCAGCGGTGTCGCCGCCAGCAGGCGGTACGCCAGCAGCGTCGCGCCCCAGGTGCGGAAGTCCTTGGCAGTGAAGCCCGCGCCCATCACCGAGCCCAGGTATTCATTGACGTCCTGCGAGTTCACCGGATGCAGCGCGCCTTCGTCGTCGCGATACTGGAACAGCGCTTGGCCCGGCAGTTCCTGGCAGCGGCGCACCAGGGCCGTGAGCCGCGCATCATCGAGCGCGACCTCGTGGTCCTGCCCGCCCTTGCCGCGGAACTTCAGCACCGCGCGGCCGCCGCGCAGGAAATCGATGTGCCGGTTGCGCAGCGTCGTCAGCCCGTAGGAGCGGTTGCTTCGCGCATATTCATCGTTGCCGACGCGGATCAGGGTCTGCGCCATCACCGACACCACCAGCGCCATCACCCGGGGGAAGCGGAAGCCGGGTTCGCGAAGGTCTTCCCGCAGGCGCCGCCGCAGGCGCGGCAGGGCGCGGCCGAAGTCGACCAGGCGTTCGAATTTGCCCTCGCCCCGCGTTTTTTGCCAGCGCAGGTGGTAGCGGTACTGCTTGCGGCGGCGCGCGTCGCGGCCGGTGGCCTGCAGGTGGCCCAGCGCGCTGGGGCAGATCCAGACGTCCGTGTAGGCGGGCGGAATGGCCAGCTTGCGGATCCGCGCCAGGGTGGCCTGGTCGCGGACCAGCCCGCCATCGGGTCCGCGATAGCTGAAGCCCTTGCCCGCGCGACGGCGGGCGATGCCGGGCTCGCTGTCGTGCACGTAGCGCAGCCCCGCGACGCTGGCGTCGGACTGGGGCGTGCCGGGTTCGCCGGGGGCTGTGGTCATATCGGGACAGTGGCCAGCCGCATGTCAAGGCCGTGGCAAATTCGCGCCGGCTCCGGAGTCCGGTTCAGCGCGCGTTTGCCTGCGCCCTCAGCCGGCCCGCAGCGTCTTTTGCATGCGCGCGAAGTTCTTGCGGTACTTCTTCGCCAGCGACACTTTCTCGCGGGTGCCGAGGATCTTGCCCGACACCTGGAAGAACTTCTTCTCCTCCTCGCGCAGGTGGTGGTGCACCTTGTGCGACAGCGCCTTGGCGGTAGCCATCCAGCCGCGATCGGACGGTTGCCCTTCCTGCAGGCTTTCCACCAGTTCGTCCAATTGGTGGTGTTCGTGCAGGGCGTGGCGCGAAACGTCCAGGCCGGCGTCGAACATCAGGATCGGCGCGTACAGGAAGCGCTCCTCGGCGGCGGCATGCGCCGCCAGTTCGATCCGCAGTTCGCGGAAGAGTTCGGCGCGGCGCTCATCGCCCGGCTTGCTGCGCAGCAGCTTTCGGCACAGCGAGCGTTGGGTTTCGTGGCTCTCGCGCAGCGCGTCGTAGATGGTCTCAGACATGCGGATTCTCCTTGGCGGCAGGGGCAGCGGGGGGCAGCGTGATGCGCACCTGGTGCTCGGCGCCGTCATCGTGCAGCGGCAGCAGGGGACCGGGCAGCGCCACGCCGTCCAGGGTGTAGGCGGGCGCGGCGCCGGGCACCTGCGCCACGTCCAGGTGATAGACGCTGGTACCGAAACGATAGCTCAAGCCGAACCCGGGCCAGTCGGCCGGCAGGCACGGCGTCAGCCACAGGCTGTCGCCCTCGCGGCGTAGTCCAAGCAGTGACTCGGTCAACAGGCGGTACATCCAGCCGGCCGAGCCGGTGTACCAGGTCCAGCCGCCGCGACCAACGTGCGGCGCCACCGCGTAAACGTCGGCGGCGACCACGTAAGGTTCCACCTTGTAGACCGCCGCCTGCGCGGCGTCCAGCGCGTGGTTGATCGGGTTGATCATCCGTGCAAGCTCCCAGGCGTGCTCGCTGTCGCCCAGCTCGGCGAAGGCCATCGTCGCCCAGATGGCGGCATGGGTGTACTGGCCGCCGTTTTCGCGCACGCCCGGCACGTAGCCGCGGATGTAGCCCGGGTCCTTGGGCGTCTTGTCGAAGGGCGGGTCGAGCAACTGCACCACGCCGGTGTCGCGCTTTACCAGGTGTTCGCTCAGCGACGCCATCGCCTGTCGCGATCGAGCCGGATCCCCCGCGCCCGAAAGCACCGACCAGCTCTGCGCGATCGAGTCGATGCGGCATTCCTCGTTGCCGGCGGAACCCAGCGGGGTGCCGTCGTCGAACCACGCACGCCGGTACCAGGCGCCGTCCCACGCATGCTGCTCGAGGTTGAGCCGCAGCGCCTGTGCCGCGTGGAGGCAGCGGTCGGCGAACACGCCGTCGCCGCGGGCGCGCGCCAGCGGGCTGAAACGCACCAACGCGTTGTTGAGGAAGAAGCCCAGCCAGACGCTTTCGCCCTTGCCGCCTTCGCCAACCCGGTTCATGCCGTCATTCCAGTCGCCGGTGCCGATCAGCGGCAGACCGCG
Organism: Lysobacteraceae bacterium; assembly: GCA_003241895.1. Classification (GTDB taxonomy): domain Bacteria; phylum Pseudomonadota; class Gammaproteobacteria; order Xanthomonadales; family Xanthomonadaceae; genus Arenimonas. The sequence goes on along the minus strand of QBLY01000004.1, from coordinate 78,758 downwards.
CTCGCCCAGCAGCGACAGCCCGCGTTCGAGCGAACGCACGCAGTGGCCGTACAGGTTTTCGAATTGGCCCGAGGGCGTCGGCGAGTCGTAATACGACTCCTCGTCGGCATTCACCGCACGGCCCTCGAGGTAGGGCGCCAGGACATCCATCACCGCCGCGTCCCCGGTGGTCTGGACATAGCGGCAGGCCGCCAGCGGCAGCCACAGGTAGTCGTCCGAGCAGCGCGTCCGTACCCCGCGGTCCTGCGGCGGGTGCCACCAGTGCTGGGCATCGCCCTGGCTGAACTGGTGCGCCGCCGAGCGCAGCAGGTGCTCGCGCGCCAGCGCCGGCTCGGCGTGCAGCATCGCCATCGTGTCCTGCAGCTGGTCGCGGAAACCATAGGCGCCGCCGGACTGGTAGTAGCCGCTGCGCGCGTGGTACCGGCAGGCGATGGTCTGGTACATCAGCCAGCCGTTGGCCAGCAGGTCCAGCGCCGGCTCGGGCGTGTGCACCTGCACCGCGCCCAAGGTCTTCGCCCAGTAGGCCTGCACCGAGGCGAGCTCGATGCGCGCCGCCTCGCTGCCGCGGTGGCGCAGCGCCAGCGACTGGGCGCTGGCGGCGTCGTGGCCCAGGCCGAGCCGGAACACGATCTCGGTGTCGTCGCCCACCGCCAGCGTGACCGGACGCTGGATCGCCGAACAGGGATCCAGGCCGGCGCCGCAGCGCCCCGAGAGTGTTTCGCGCAGGAGTGCCGCCGGTGCGGCAAGGCTGCCGTTGCGGCCGAGGAACTCATTGCGGTCCCCGGTGACGGTGCCCGCCTGCCAGTGGGTCCCGGCTTCCAGGTTGGGTTCATCGGCGTCGGCTTCGAAGAAGGCGACCCGACCGCCGAAGTCCGTGTTGTAGGGGTTGCGTGCGGTCATCACGCCGGTATCGATGTCGAGCTCGGTGACCACGTGCAGCTGCGAGCGCGCTCGCAGGTCGCCCAGCACCCACTCCACGTAGCCCGTGACGGACAGGTTGCGCTGGCGGCCGGACCGGTTGCGCAGCTTGACCACGCAGAACTTCACGGCATCGTCCTGCGCCACGTACACCCACAGTTCGCTGGCGATGCCGTCCTGCAGGTGTTCGTACACCGTGTAGCCGAATCCGTGCCGGGTCCGGTACTCGCCCTCGCCGCGGCGCGGCAGCGGAGTGGGCGACCAGTACTGGCCGTTGTCCTCGTCGCGGATGTAAAAGGCCTCGCCGCTGGGATCGCCGACCGGATCGTTGTGCCAGGGCGTGAGCCGGAACTCGTGGGCGTTCTCGGCCCAGGTGTAGCCGCAGCCGCTTTCGCTGACGACGGTGCCGAACTGCGCGTTGGCCAGCACGTTCGACCATGGCGCCGGTGTTTCGCGGCCCGGCGGCAGGCGGATCACGTACTCGCGCCCGTCCTGGCTGAAGCCGCCCGTCCCGTTGTCGAACTGCAGCGGCGGCATGGGGTCCAGCGACGCCTCCGAAGCCTCCGGGCCTGCGGGTGCCACCGTCACCGGCAGCTTCGCCAGCAGGGGCATCGGCGCTTCCACCGGGGGGCGCCGCCCGACCTGGTCGGCCAGGGTGCCTTCGGCGTCGCTGACGATCACCCGGGCCACTGTCTGCAGCAGGATGCGGTCCTCGTAGGAAATCTGCTGTGCCGGGCGCACGAAGATGCCGCCCGGGCGATCGAACACCTGCGCCTCCACGCCCACCCCGATCAGGCCCATGATCTGGTCCTGTAGCTCCTGGCGATAGCCGGCGTGGTCCTCGTTCCAGATCACCAGGTCCACCGACAGGCCCTTGAGCCGCCAGTACGCGTGCGCCTGCACGAGCTGCCGCACCAGTTCGATGTTGGCACCGTCGGCGATCTTGAGCAGTACGATCGGCAGGTCGCCGGAGATCGCGTGACCCCACAGGCTCGACTGCCCGCGTCGGTTCTGCAGCAGCAGTGCCGGGTTCGCGCGCATCGCCGGATGCGCGAACAGCACCAGTCCGGCAAGCCGCTCATAAAGCTGGGCATCGGCCTGCGATGCGTTGATCTGGTGGCGCACCACCTGGCTGTGGGTCCACGCCAGGTCGAACACGCGGTCGGCCAGGTGGCGGTCGCGGTACTTGTCGATCAGCGCGGCGCATTCCTCGCGGTTGGAGCCGACCCCCAGCACCATGTCGATGGTGGCGGTCTGCTCGGGTGCCAGCAGGACGCGGCAGCGCGTGGCGACGATCGGGTCGAGCACCGAGCCCTGCGCGTTCGACAGCTTGTCGTCGCGGGTCAGGGCATCGGGCCGGGCCAGTGAATTGGCGCGGCCAATGAAGCGCGAGCGGTCGGTTTCATAGGAGATCTCGCTGATGTCGGCGTTGTGCACCGCCATCAGCTGGAACATCCACGGCGGCACTTCATCGTGCGAGCGGGGCCGGCGAGTGCACAAGATCGCCTGCTTGGCCGGGACCAGCTCGGTCTGCACGAACAGGTTGCTGAAGGCCGGGTGCAGCTCGTCGGAAATCGCCGGTGCCAGCACCACCTCCGCGTAGCTGGTGATTTCGATCTCGCGCGGCATGCGGCCGCGGTTGGTGATCACCAGGCGCCGCAGTTCGATGTCGTCCTCGGCCGACACGGCGATCTCGGTGTGGGTTTCGAAGTCGAGGTGGCGGCCGCGGAACTCGGCCTTGGCGTCGGAAAAAATCGCTTCGTAGCCTTCTACCGGCACGCACGTTGGCTGGTAGGCGGTGGACCAGAACTCGCCGCTGCCGACGTCGCGCAGGTAGCAGAAGCTGCCCCAGTGGTCGCGCGTGGGATCCTCGCGCCAGCGGGTCACCGCCATGTCGCTCAGGCGGCTGTAGCCGCCGCCGGCACCGGTCACCAGCACGTGGTAGCGGCCGTTGGACAGCATCTGCACCGCCGGCCGCACGGTGTCGGGCGTGCGGAAGATGCGCAGCTGGGTGCCGGACGGCTCGGCCTGACCGGGCATGCCGACCGTCTCGCCCACGTGCGGATGGAACGAACCGGTTCGCGGCACGCGCTCCTGCAGCAGCAGCAGCGTGGCCTGGAACTCGGGGTCGGCGACGAAGCGGCGCTGCATGGGCTGGTCGTGCAGCAGGTACGACAGCGACAGCAGGCCCATGCCCTGGTGGTGGGCCATGTACGAACGCACGATCACGTGCTTCTGGCCGCGCGGCAGCCGCGCCGGCGTGAAGTCGATCGCTTCGTAGTGACCGTAGCGGCCGCCAAAGCCGTCGGCCTCGATCCGCTGCAGGTTGCTGCAGGCCGCTTCGGGCGCCACCATCAGCGCCAGCATGCTGGCGTAGGGCGCGATCACCAGGTCCTGGCCCAGTCCGCGCTGCAGGCCCAGTCCGGGCACGCCGAAGGCGCGGTACTGGTAGTTCATCCGGGCATCGACAGTGTTGTAGCCCGATTCGGAGATGCCCCACGGCACGCCGCGATGGCGGCCGTAGCTGATCTGGCGTTCGACCGCCGCGCGTGCGGTCTGGTCGAGCAGCGTGCCTTCGTAGCTGGGCATCACCAGCTGCGGCATCAGGTACTCGAACATCGACCCCGACCACGACAGCAGCGCCTGGTGACCGTCGAAGTCGGTCAGCAGCCGCCCCAGTGCGAACCAGCTGTCCTGCGGCACCTGGCCCTGGGCGATGGCGACGAAGCTGCCCAGCCGCGACTCGGACGCCAACAGGTCGTAGTAGCCGCCGTCGAGTCGGCGGTCATCAACGTTGTAGCCTATCGACAGCAGTTCGCGCGTGGTGTCGTAGAGGAACCCGAAGTCCATCCGGCCGCACTCGGCGGCGACGTCCGCCAGTCGCATCAGTTCACCGATGCGCGCTTTCGCCAGCTGGCCGATTGCGCCCACGTGGCCCTGGTCCACCGACGACTCCCCGCCGGCCAAGTCCGCCATCTCGGCCAGGGAGGGAATGCGGCCCGTCCACGGCAGCGCCGGCGCCGCCTCGCCGTGCGCGAGCCAGGGCGCGAAATGCCGCAGGTCCTGGCTGGCAAGCTGGCACTGTTCAAGCAAAACGCCCGACCAGAAGCGGGCGTCGTCCCCGTGGCCCTCGGCCAGGTCCACCAGGCGTCGGGCCTGGGCCTCGAATGCCTCCAGGCTCGCGTGCGCGGCTTCCAGCGTTTTGGGCGGCAGCGCGATGGCTGCGCGCAGCGTTGCCAGCGGCACGCCGCCGTCGGCCGGCAAAGCATTGCCCAAGGCTTCTGCCAGCAGGCCCAGGGTGTCCGCGAGGCCCTGGAAGATGCGCGGCGAAACGACCGGCTGCGCGGGCAGGGCCAGCAGGCCCTGGCGCAGGGTGGCGAGATGGCCGGCGAGGTTGCCGCTGTCCACCGAGGACAGATAGTACGGCGGCAGCGGCTGCAGGGTCTGGGTGTCGTACCAGTTGTAGAAGTGGCCGCGGTAGCGCGTAAGCGACTGCAGCGTTGCCAACGTCGCGGCGGTGCGCGCGGCCATGCCGCCGGCGCTGAGGTAGCCGAAATCCAGCGCCGACAGGTTGGCCAGCAGCGCCAGGCCGATATTGGTCGGCGAAGTGCGATGCGCAACGATCTGGGCCGGGTGCTCCTGCATGTTGTCGGGCGGCAGCCAGTGGTCGCCCGGGCCGACGTGGGTTTCGAAGAACAGCCAGGTGCGCCGCGCCAGCCGACCCAGGAACGCGGTTTGTGCGGCGGACAGCGCTGCCGCCTTGCGCGCGCGCGGCCGGCCCAGCCACTCCATCAGCAGCGGCGAAGCAAACCAGAGTGCGAGCACCGGCAACGCCGGCCAGAACGCCGCCGGGTTGTAGCGCACGATGGCCAGGCCCAGCACCACCGCGAACACCGGCGCAACCTTCATGCTGCGCAGCGACGCCCACCAGCCGCTGGCGGCCGTGCGTTCGACTTCGCTCGACGGCGCCCACTGCAGCAGGTTGCGACGGCTGATGCACAGGCGCCACAGCGTGCGCACGATCGCGTCCAGGCTGAACCAGGCTTCGTAAGGCAGGCAGGCCAGCGCCACCGGCGCGCGCCGCAAACCCGCCAGGCAGGCCGCGGCGGCCTGGCGCAGGTGGCTCGCCAAGGCCATTTCCTCGGGCTTGAGGAACAGGTCGCGGGCCGAGGCCAGCAGCGGCGGCAGGAACAGGATCGCCAGCACCCACAGCGTCCACGCCAGCGGCTCGGGCAGCAGCAGCCAGCCCAGCGCCAGCAGGCCCACCATGGCGGCGGGCACCAGGCTGCGGCGCAGGTTGTCGAGGATCTTGCCGCGCGACAGCGCCGAAAGCGGGTTGGGTTCACGCCGGCCATCTTCGAGCGGCACGCTGGGCAGCAGCCAGGGCAGCAGCTGCCAGTCGCCGCGGATCCAGCGGTGCCGGCGCTTCACGTCCACCGCGTAGCGGGCCGGGTAGTCCTCGTAAAGCTGCACGTCGCTGACCAGCCCGGCGCGCGCGTAGCAGCCCTCCAGCAGGTCGTGGCTGAGCACGCTGTTGTCCGGGAATCGCTGCTGCAGGGCGTGTTCGAACGCATCCACGTCGTAGATGCCCTTGCCGACGAAGGAGCCTTCGGCGAACAGGTCCTGGTACACGTCCGACACTGCGCGGGTGTAGGGATCGATGCCGGGCTCGGTGCCGTGGATGCGCGCATACATCGATCGACGCTGGCCGCTCATGCTGGTGCCGACCCGCGGCTGCAGGATGCCGTAGCCCCGGGTGACGCGGGTGCGCTTCTCGTCGAAGCGGGCGCAGTTGAGAGGATGCGCCAAGGTGCCGGCGAACTTGCGCCCGGCTTCGCGCGGCAGCTGGGTGTCGGTGTCGAGCGTGATCACGTAGCGCACGTGGCCCAGGCGGTCGGTGTTGCCGACGATGCACGCGAAGTCCTCGCCCTTGCCCCGGCGCAGGAACCGGTTGAGAGCGGCCAGCTTGCCGCGCTTGCGCTCATGGGCGATGAAGCTTCGCTCGCGCTCGTTCCAGATCCGCGGCCGGTGGAACAGGAAGAAGCGGTTGCGGTGCTCGGGCGCGTAGCGCAGGTTCAAGGCGTCTATCTCGCGCTGGGCGGCCTCCAGCAGCGCTTCGTCGCCGGGCAGTACGGCGGCGTCGGCGTCGAAGAAATCGGTGAGCAGGGCGAAGTGCAGGTTCTCGTCGCGGTTGGCCAGGAAGCGCACTTCCAGCGCCTCGGCCAGCGCCGCCAGGGTGGCGGTGTCGCCGAACATCGTCGGCACCACCACCAGGGTGCGCGCATGCGGGGGGATGCCCTTGGAAAAGTCCAGCCGCGGCAAGGTGCGCGGCAGCACCAGCTGGGTCGCCACCCAGTTCACCAGGCTGATGCCGAGTTCGCTGAAGGCGATCACGCCCAGCGCCGTCGCCAGCGCCGGCAGCCAGGCGTGGCCCAGTGCGACCTGGGCGCCAGCGACCATGCCGTAGCACGACACCGCCACCACCACCGCGATCGGCAGCAGGTACAGCGACATCGGCGCCGCGCCGATCGAGGCGTCGCGCGCGCCGAACGGATGCCTGCGCGGCGCCACCTCCTGCTGCAGCTGCGCCAGGCCCGCTTCGATCAGGTAGTAGCCCACGTGCGCCTGCACGCCGTCGGTGCCGGCCAGCTCGGCGTGTGCCTGCGCCAGCGCCACCGCCGCCTGTGCGACCTCTATTTCCGGACGCTTGCCGCGTTTGGCCAGTCGCTCCACCACGTGCCGGTAGTGGTCGCGGGTGGTGAAATCCATCTGGCCGTAGGTGCCCGAGGGGTCTTCGCGAAGGCGATGCTCGACCACGCTCATGGCTTCGACGAATTCGCGCCAGTCCATCATCGCCAGGTAGCGGACGCTGCCGATGGCGTTGCTGACCGAAACCTGGTCGGCGGCCTGGTGCTGGTTCTCGACCTGCACAAGATGCACGGTGCTGTGGCCGGCGTCAGCCAGCCACTGTTCGACCCACGCCAGCGGCATCGCCAGGGCGGCGCCCTGGCCGTGCAGGCGACGCACCAGCTCGGCGACGAAGGAGCTGGCCATCGGTGGCCGCGAGCGGACCATGTCGGCAAGCACCAGCACCAGGTTCTTGGGGTCGGTTTCGGCGACATTGGTCAGGCGGTCGGCCCACTCGTCGGCGATGTTGCGGTCGGCCCGGTCGGCGATGATGCGCAGGCTCACGCCGCGCAGGCATTCGATCAGGGCCAGCCGCAGCATGATCGGCAGGGCCCACAGTTCACCCAGCCGCAGCGGCGTGACCGTCTGGTAGGCCGCGACCAGGCCACTGAGGCCTGCGGTGTCGATGCGGCCGTCGCCGTGGGCGATCGCGGTGAGCGCGATGTCGTACACGCGCGGGAAGCCGGCCGAGGGTCCCGAAGCGAGCTGCGGCAGTTCGCGGCTGTAGCCCTTGGGGAGGTGCCGCTGGGCAATCCGGATCTGTTCCTCGACCAGGTGGATATTGTCGATCAGCCATTCGCCGGCCGGCGTCAGCCGGCGCTGCGCCTGCACCGCTTGCTCGAGCATCGTCACCGCGCGGCCGATGACCTGCTGGTTTTCCGCCAGGCGGCGCAGCAGTCGGTCGGCCTTGGCCAGCGGATTGACCTGGTGCGAGCGCGCAAGACCGGCGCCGAGCTGGCCCAGCTGCTCGGCGCTGAGCAGTCGCGCCCGGACGGGCGGCTCCACCACGCTTCGACTGCGCTGGCGAACCGGTCGCGCCAGCAGGCGGCGGATGCGTATTCGCAGTCGGATCAGGGCGGTGGCTGCAGGCATGGATCAATGTGTCCGTGGGGGCGGGGACCGCGCGCGACTCAAGCAGGGCGTCCCGGACATACGTCACACCCGCTTGGAAACGCGCCTGCCAAGGTAACACCCCCGCGCCGCGTGGCTCCGGTGCCGGCGCGCTCGCGTTCAGCCTGCCTTGGCCTTGGCCTTGGTGGCGGCGCTATGTTCGCTTGGCGATGGCCGCCAGGCCGGCGCGGTACTTGGGCAGCAGCGCAGCGACCTTGGCGACATAGGCCCGGGTCTCCGCATAGGGCGGCACGCCGCCGTGCCGGTCCACGGCCTGCGTGCCGGCGTTGTAGGCGGCGGCGACCTTGTCCATGTCGCCCGGATAGCGCCGGATCAGCTCACGCAGCAGCCGCGCGCCGGCTTGGATCGACTGGTTGGGGTTGAAGGGATTGGTGACCTCGTAGGCGGCCACCACCTCCGGCATGAGCTGCATCACGCCCATCGCACCCTTGGCCGACACCGCTTCGGGATCGAAGCCGCTCTCGACGTGCGCGATCGTGCGAAGCAGGGCTTCATCCACGCCGATCAGCCGGGCCGCACCGCGAAAAGCCTCCGGGTACCGCTGCAGCTGCGGTGGCCCGAGGTCGCCCAGTCCCGCGTGTGCCGGCGAGTCCGGCGGCGCCGCTACCGAGAAATCCAGCACCGGCGTCGAGCCGGGCAGCTTGCGGGTGCCGTACACCGTGACGCCGTCCTGCTGGCGCTGGTACAGCACGCCACGCTGTTCGCCCGGCACTTGCCAAAGGTCCGGGACTTTGGCGCTGTTCGCGTCGTAGGTGATGCCGGTGCAGCGCGAACCCGGCTCGGGCGCGCTGGACAAGCTGACGGTGCCGCCGCGCGTGCAGCGATAGACAGTTCGCATCGGTGCATCGGCGCCGCGCGCGGCTTCCGTGGCCCGGGCAGCGGGCGCACGCGGCGGCCCGTCGGCCGCGGATGCCAGGGCGAGCGCCGGCAGGGCGGACCACAGCAGGCAGGCGAGGACGGTACGCAGGCGCATGGACCCAGTGTAGGCGCAGTGCGGTGCGGTGGCGTGGACAGCAGCAGGGCGCACAAGCCAAAATTCAGCCATGCACCTGACCGTCTCCGCCGAACGCAGCCTGCCCTGCACGCCTGAAGTGGCCTACGCCCTGTCCACTGACCCGGACCGGTTCCCGGCATTGTTCACCGGCTTCGGGCCGATACCAGGGCTCAGCGGCATCCGCCTGCATGCGCCGCTGGCCGTGGGCAGCACGCGCCGCGTGCACAGCGCCGACGGACGCGTGCTCACCGAGCGCGTCACCGAGCTCGATCCGCCCGTGCGCCATGCCTACACGCTCACCGGCTTCCGCCCGCCGATGCTGTGGCTGGTGAACGAGGGGCGCGCCGTCTGGACCTTCACCGGCCATGAGTTTGGTTCGCGCGTGCGCTGGGACTACCGGTTCACCGTCGCCAAGCACTGGCTGTCGCCGGTGGCGGCGCTGGTGATCCACGTGTTCATGCGGCGCGCGATGCACCGCTGCCTGAAGAACATGGCGCGCTCGCTTTCACACGGCGGCGATTGATGGGCGAATGGATCCTGCTGGCGATGGCCCCGGTGTTCCTGGGCTTCGTGCTGTGGGAAGCGTGGCACTGGCGGCGGCGCAGCGCGGCCGACGGCAACACCCACTACAGCCTGCGCGACACCCTGTCCAACGCCAGCCTGGCGCTGATGCACCAGGCCGCCGATGCGCTGGCCTGGCTGCTGGTGATCGGCGTCTACTGGTGGGTGTACCAGTACCGCCTGTTCGACCTGCCCACCACGTGGTGGACGATTGCGCTGCTGTTCGTGGCACAGGACTTTTTCTATTACTTCTTCCACCGCGCGCACCATCGCGTGCGCTGGATGTGGGCCTCGCACGTGGTGCACCACTCGTCCGAGCGGCTGAACTTCTCCACCGCGTTCCGGCAAAGCCTCACCTACCCGCTGTCGGGCATGTGGGTGTTCTGGCTGCCGCTGGCCTGGCTGGGTTTCTCGCCGCCGCACATCGTGGCGGTGGTGGCGATCAACCTGGGCTTCCAGTTCTTCGTGCACACGCAGGCGGTGGGCCGGCTGGGCTGGCTCGAGAAAGTATTCAACACGCCTTCGCACCATCGGGTGCACCACGCGCGCAACGCCAAGTACATCGACCGCAACTACGCCGGCGTGCTGATCGTCTGGGACAAGCTGTTCGGCAGCTTCACCGAGGAAGACGACGCGGTGCCCTGCGAGTACGGCATCGTCAAACCCCTGCGCACGCACAACCCCCTCACGCTCACCTTCCACGAATGGCGCGACATGCTGCGCGACGCCGCGCGGCCGCAGCCGCTGCGCGCGCGCCTGGGCCAGCTGTTCGGGCCGCCGGAACGGGCCCATTCGCAGCGGCCCGCCGCCCGGGATTGACCCCGGTCAAGCACGGCGGCCTCCGGTAGGCCTAGGCTGGGCGCCTGTCCCTGGCTGGATTGCACGGCATGAGTGCGCGCGCAACCCGAAGCGTCATCCGCCATCCAGCCCCTGCGGCCAAGCCGGCGTTGCCCAAGGAGCCCCTGGGGCTGCGGCTCAAGGCCGCCGCCGCATCCGAACTGCGGCAGGCTCAGGCGCTTTTGGCCGAGCCTGGAGATGGCCGCCACAAGGGCGTGCACCTGGCCCGCAAGGGCATCCGCCGCGCGCGCGCCGCACTGGCCCTTGGCCGCAAGGCGCTGGGGCGCGAGGGTCGCCGGCTCGACCAGGACCTGGGGCGGCTGTGCCGCGGGCTGTCGCCGCTGCGCGACGCCCAGGCCCTGATCGAAGGGCTGCAGCGGCTGCCTGCCAATGCGACAGGCCCGCTGTCGGCCGCACTAACCGAAATGATCGCGCTGGCGAACCGTCGTCGCGATGAGCGCCTCGACGGCACGCTCGCCCGCGACCCCGACCTGCAGCATCGCCGTGACCGGATCCGAGCCATGGCCGTGCGCCTGGAGGCGCTGGACTGGGCGTCGGTGAAGCGCAGCGCCGTCGCGAAGTCGATCGCACGCAGCGAAAAACGCCTCAGCAAGGCGCGCCGGCGCGCCAACCGCAGCCCAGCTGACGACGCCCGTTGGCACGCGCTGCGTTGCCGCCTGCGCCGGCTTCGCCAGCAAGACCATCTGCTGGGCGCACTCGCGCCGGAGCTGTGTCCCGTTGCCAGCGTGACGGCCGACGAGGCCACCGTGCTCGGCGAAGCCCAGGACGACGCCCTGCTGCTGCGCCACTGCGGCTCGCACTCGCCGTTCCCCCCGCCGCTGCGCAAGCTGCTGCGCGCCGAGGCGCGGGCGCGGCTGGGCCGCGTGCGCACGCCGACGGCGCCGCGCGTTCCGGGCTGAACGGGACGGCCGGCGAAGCGGCGTGCGCGCTGTTTGTTCCGCACCCGGCATGACAAGATCGAGCCCACCTGCGATCAGCCACCCGGGCCGCCATGCGAATCAGCCGAAAGAAGGCCTACTGGATACTCGCCGCCACCGTCATGGCCACCGTGGTGGCCCTGCTGTTCTCGTTCAACTTCATTCGCGCGGAGAAGACACTCGAGCGTAGCGTCGAGCACGACTACGCCATCAACGAACCACAGTTTCGCCGTGAGATGGGCGTGCTGCTCGGTCCTGGCATCACGCGCGGCAACCTGGTCGAGGCGCTCGACAACGGCGACGAGATCTTCCCCGCCATGCTCGAAGCCATCCGCGGCGCAACCCAGACCATCAATTTCGAGACCTACATCTACTGGTCGGGCGACATCGGCCGGGAATTCTCCCAGGCGCTGTCCGAACGTGCGCGCGCTGGCGTCAAGGTCAACGTGATCATCGACTGGGTTGGCGGGCTGAAGATGGATTCCGACGTGGTGGCGCGGATGAAGGCCGCGGGCGTGCGCATGGAGTTCTACCGGCCGCTGAGCTGGTACAACTTCTCCCGGTTCAACAAGCGCACGCACCGCAAGCTGCTGGTAGTGGACGGACGCCTGGGCTTCACCGGCGGCGTCGGCATCGCCGACCAGTGGGCCGGCCGGGCGCAAGACCCCGAGCACTGGCGCGACATGCACTTCCGCGTCCAGGGCCCGGTGGTGGCACAGATCCAGGCCGCGTTCATCGACAACTGGATCAAGACCACGGGCCGCGTTCTCAACGGCGAGGAATACTTCCCGCCGCTGGTGCCCGTGGGCGACATGGACGCGCACCTGTTCATCAGCTCGCCCAGCGGCGGCAGCGAAAGCATGCACCTGATGTACCTGATGGCGATCGCCGCCACGCGCGAGACGCTGGACGTGCACGCCTCGTACTTCGTTCCCGACAAACTGGCCGTGCGCGCGCTGCGGATGGCGCTCAAGCGCGGCGTGCGGGTGCGCGTTCTGGTGCCCGGTGAACACATCGACTCGGACCTGGTGAAGGTGTCGTCACGCGCCATCTGGGGCGACCTGCTGCAGGGCGGCGCGGAAGTCCATGTTTACCAGCCGACGATGATGCACGTGAAGTCACTGATCGCCGACGGCCTGCTGGTGTCGGTGGGCTCGACCAACTTCGACATCCGCAGCTTCCAGCTCAACGACGAAGCCAGCCTGAACGTCTACGACCGCGATTTCGCCGCCCACATGACCGCCGCCTTCGAGCGCGACCTGCAGCAGGCCAAGCCCTACACCTACGAAGAGTGGCTCGCCCGGCCCTGGCACGAGAGGCTGACCGAAGCAGTGGTGCTGCCGCTGAAGTCGCAGCTGTAGCGCAAGCCCAACAAAAAACCCGCCACGAGGGCGGGTTTTCCGGGAAGCGATCAGGCAGCCGTGGGGCTTACTTGATCTTGCCTTCCTTGTACATCACGTGCTTGCGGACGACGGGATCGTACTTCTTGATCTCCATCTTGGCCGGGGTGGTCTTCTTGTTCTTGTCGGTCGTGTAGAAATGACCGGTGCCGGCAGAAGACGTCAGGCGGATCTTGTCGCGCTTGGATGCCATGGTTGAGTCCTCCTCAGATCTTTTCGCCGCGGGCGCGGAGATCGGAAAGCACGGCGTCGATGCCGTTCTTGTCGATGGTGCGCATCGCGTTGCAGGAAACACGCAGTTTGATCCAACGGTTTTCCGAGGCTACCCAGAAGCGGCGCTCGTGCAGGTTGGGAAGGAAACGGCGGCGGGTCTTGTTGTTGGCGTGCGAGACGTTGTTACCCGTCATCACTTTCTTGCCGGTAACTTGGCAAACTCGGCTCATGGTCAACTCCTGGGTCGGGACTGGCCACCCATGGCCCGGGTGGCGACGGCCCCTCGCGGCTGGCCTTGTGGGCCGGCTGGCGCATGCGATTCGGGATGCAGCTTCACGCTCCGCCAAGGGCCGGAATCGCACTTCCGGGGCCGGGGCCGTGGGGCAAGGTGCGGAGCGAGCCGGCAATTATGCCCACCTTCCCCTTCTCCGGCAATCACTTAGGGCTGTTTGGTCGCGGATCCGCGCGGATGAACACGGATAAAGCATTGATATAATTCGAATTTCTCTTGCCTTATCCGTGTTTATCCGTGTAAATCCGTGGCAAAAAGGCCTTAGTGCTCGGCACGGTCGCGGCGCCAGCCGCGGTGCCTGATGTCCAGGTACAGGCTGTAGGCGGCGGTGAAGCTGGGGAACAGGTTCTGCAGCACCCCCACCGAGTCCTGCTTGGCCGACAGGGTGAAGTAGGCCAGGGTCATGAAGCTGCCCACCAGGCTCATGTACCAGAACATCCGCGGGATCACCGGCTTGCCGGCGCGCCGGGAGGCGATGAACTGCAGCACCCAGCGGCCGCCGAACATCAGGGCACCGGTGTAGCCGATCAGCTTCCACGGCGTGACGTGCAGGCCGGTCCAGGCCAGCCAGACGATCTCGTCATTCATGGGATTACTCCAGTTCGCGGGTGGCGGTGAGCTTGCTGCGCTTGATCAGCCAGGCCACGCCCATCAGGTCGCGGACGCCAACGATGGCGCGGCCCAGGTTGGTGTACTTCGAGGCGCCGGCGCCCCGTGGCCGGTGGTTCACCGGGACCGACACGGTCTGCCAGCCGGCGCGCTGCATCAGGGCCGGCAGGTAGCGGTGCATGTGGTCGAACCAGGGCAGGTCGAGGAAGGCGGCGCGTTCGAACAGCTTGGTGCCGCAGCCGGTGTCGGGCGTTGCGTCGTGCAGCAGGCTTGAGCGGATGCCGTTGGCCCATTTGGAGGCCCATTTCTTGCTGCCGGTGTCCTGGCGGTTCACGCGCCAGCCGGCGTAAAGCTTTACCCCGGCGGCGCCCGCGTCGCGTGCGGCCAACAGCTTTGGCAGGTCGGCCGGGTCGTTCTGGCCGTCGCCGTCCAGGGTGGCGATCCAGGCGCCGCGCGCGGCTTTCACGCCGGTGCGGATGGCGGTGCTCTGGCCGCTCTGGGTGGCGTGGGCGATGACGCGCAGCTCGGGCGTGTCCGCCTTGGCGGCCTGCAGCGCCGCAAGCGTGCCGTCGCGGCTGTGGTCGTCGACGAAGATCACTTCGAAGGCCACCACGCCGCGCAGCGCCGCCAGGGTTTCGGCCAGCAGCGCAGCCACGTTGCCTGCCTCGTTGAAGGCGGGGATGACGACGGAAAGTTGCGGCTGGTCCACGGGTCAGCTGCCGCGCAAGCGCTCGAGGATGCCGTCCAGCGTGTCCAGGCCGTGGTAGCTGATCACCAGCTTGCCGCGGCCACCGCGGCCGTGCTGCACGGCGACCTTGGCGCTGAGTTTTTCCGACAGTTCGCGCTCAAGTGCAGCAATGTCGGCGTCCACTTTCTTGCCGTTCGTCTTGGCCACGGCCTTGCCGGGGATCTGGCCCTTGCCCAGCATCTGTGCGCGGCGCTCAACCTCGCGCACCGACCAGCCCTCGGCCACGGCTTCGCGCGCCAGCTGCAGCGCCGCTGCGGGCGCCAGCGTCAGCAGGGCGCGGGCATGGCCCATTTCCAGCGCTTTTTCTTCCAGCAGCTTGCGGATGCCGTCGGGCAACTCGAGCAGGCGCAGCAGGTTGGACACCGCGGCGCGGGAACGGCCGACGGCCTCGGCGGCCTGCTGGTGGGTGAGGGAGAATTCGTCGATCAGCCGGCTCAGCGCCTGGGCTTCTTCCAGCGGGTTGAGGTCTTCGCGCTGGATGTTCTCGATCAGCGCCATGGCAATCACGGCGCGGTCGTCCACTTCGCGCAGCACCACCGGGATATCGGTCAGTCCGGCCTGGGTGGCGGCGCGCCAGCGGCGTTCGCCGGCGATGATCTCGTAGCGCGGCTTGCCGTCCTTGCCGGTGCCGATGTCGCGCACCACGATCGGCTGGATCAGGCCCTGGGCCTTGATGGACTCGGCCAGCTCGGTGAGCTTGTCCGGATCCATGCCGGTGCGCGGCTGGTACTTGCCAGGCTGCATGGCGTCGATGGGCAGCGTACGCATGCCTTCACCGGCGTCCTCCGTTTCGGCCGACGGTGCCGCGCCCTTGTTGCCGGTGCCCAGCAGGGCCTCCAGGCCGCGGCCAAGGCCGCGCTTCTTGGTGCTCATGCTGACTCCTTCAACTTCTTCTCGCGCCGCACGATCTCGCCGGCCAGGCCCAGGTAGGCGATGCCGCCGCGCGAAGCCCGGTCATAGCCGACGATGCTTTGGCCGTGGCTGGGCGCCTCGGCCAGGCGCACGTTGCGCGGGATGATCGAGCGGAAAACCTTGTCGCCGAAATGCTTGGTGAGCTCGCCCGACACCGCGTTGGCGAGGTTGTTTCGCACGTCGAACATGGTGCGCACGATGCCGTCGATTTCCAGCGCCGGGTTGAGCTTGCCCTTGAGCGCGTTGATGGTGTCCACCAGCGAGCTCAGGCCCTCGAGCGCGAAGTATTCGCACTGCATGGGCACAATGACGCCGTCGGCCACGGCCAGCGCGTTGAGCGTCAGCAGGGACAGCGACGGCGGGCAGTCGATGAGGATGTAGTCGTAGTTGTCGCGGATGGGCCCCAGCGCGTTCTTGAGCCGCTGCTCGCGCGCGCTTTCATCCATCAGCCTGATCTCGGCCGCGGTGAGGTCGATGTTGCCCGGCAGAAGGTCGTAGCCTTCGGCGGTCTTGACGATGGCGGCGCTGGCGGGGCACTCCGCCAGCAGCACTTCGCAGGTGGAGTTTTCAAGCTCGCGCTTGTCCACGCCCGAAGCCATGGTGGCGTTGCCCTGCGGGTCCATGTCCACCAGCAGCACCTTGCGCGGGACCGCGGCCAGCGCGGCGGCCAGGTTCACGGCGGTGGTGGTCTTGCCCACTCCGCCTTTCTGGTTGGCGATGGCGATGATGCGACCCATGCAGTCTCCTGGCGCCGCGCCCTTCGGCCCGGTGGTTGGTTAACAAACGGGAGTCGGCGATGCGTCGGCCCGGACTTGGGATTATGCCGCCTGCGGCGGCTCGCGGGTGACGCAGACCAGATGACGGTCGCCGTCCAGGCCCGGAACGGCCAGCGGCTGCAGCGATTCGACCCGCCAACCCGGGGGCAGGGCGGCGATCTCGGCGTCGGGGCGCTGGCCCTTCATGGCCAGCAGGCGGCCGCCCGGGGCCAGCAGGTGGCCGCCCACGGCCAGGATGCCGGCCAGCGTGTCCATGGCGCGCGCGGTGATCTGGCCATAGGCGCCGGGTTCGGCCACCGCTTCGGCGCGCGATTCGAGCACCCGGGCGTTGGCCAGGCCCAGGCTGCGCACGGCTTCGCGCAGGAAGCGGGCTTTCTTGCCATTGCTTTCTACCAGCGTGACCTGCAGGCCGGGGCAGGCCATGGCCAGCGGGATGCCGGGCAGGCCGGGCCCGGTGCCGAGGTCGGCCAGCGGCCCGTCACCCACGTGCGGCCACATGGACAGCGAGTCGAGCAGGTGGCGGGTCAGCATCGCGCGCGGATCACGTACGGCGGTGAGGTTGTAGGTCTTGTTCCAGCGATCAAGCAGCGCCAGGTAGTCGAGCAGGCGCCCCGCCAGCGGCTGCGCCGGCAGGCCCAGCGCCACAAGCCCCGACTCAAGCTCGGGCAACAAATAAGAAAGCGGATTCATACCCCCATTGTCACGGCGAAATGGGGTCAGAGAATATATTTGTTTCAAACAAATATGTTCTCTGACCCCATTTCAGGCGGCGTGGAGGGAGCAGCGGATGACGCGCAGGCCCATGCGGCTGACGCGCTGGTTGAGTTCGGCCTTGAGGGCGTCGGCCAGCGGGCGGGCGCCCAGGGTGGCCAGGGCGGCGCGGGTGTGGTCGGTGACCAGGGCGTCCACCCGGTCCAGGGCTTCGCCGGCCTGGGCCGGGTCGAGAATCTGGTAGTACAGCTCGGCGTGGGCGCCGGTGGCGTCCGGTATGTCGAGGTGGTGGCCGATCAGGCAGACCGGCTGGCCCAACTGGTCCAGTCCCGGCAAGGTCCAGCGCCAGCCGGCGCCCAGGGCCCGCACGAACCGGCCGAAGCGGTGCACGGTAACCACGCAGTTGTCGGGCACGCGGCGGAAGCCGGTCAGCCACGCCAAGCTGGCCAGCGGCAGAGGGAGGGGCAGGAGAGGGTTCAGGTTTGCCATGTATGCCAGTGGGTTATGCGCTTTTCATCAAGCATAACCTGAATAACGGCAACAATTGCTTAACACGGCCAAATGGGCCAAACCCGGCCCACCCGTGGGCAGACCGCCACTGCAAGCACCGGAGGTCCAGACCTTGTTGGTTCCGTGACGACGAAATGCTGGGCCTTGGACATGCTCGTGGCGGGGACGCCGGTTTTGCAAATGCCTTTCAGCAGTGGTGTCGGACTTCAGCCGGCAAAAACAAACACACCCAATCGATCACTCTTGGCTTGATACATGGCAGCGTCCGCGGCGCGCAGGTAGGCATCGGTTGTCGCGAAGCCGGCCTGGCTGCTGACAACGCCAATGCTTGCGCCGCTTCTCACGGTGTGCTCGCCGAGCTGATAGGGCACGGCCAGGGCGGCGGCGATTTGTTCCGCCCTGGCGGTTGCACTGGTGAGGTCGGCGGATTCAAGCAGCACGTTGAATTCATCACCACTCATGCGCGCGACAAGGTCGGAAGCGCGTACGCTGGATTCGAGTCGGCGGGCAACCTGCTGCAATAGCTGGTCACCTGCATGGTGACCGAGGGTGTCATTGACTGCCTTGAATTGATTGAGATCCAGCAGCAGCACTGCAAACATTGTTGTTTGCGCTTGTGCCAGCGCGGGATCGTCTTTCGACACAGCATCGTGATGAATCGCGATGGCGTGCTCCAGGCGATCGCGAAAAAGCGGGCGGCCAGGCAGGTTGGTCAAGGAGTCATAAGAGCTGCCGCGCTCCGCCAAATCGCTTAGTGAGCCGGCCATCCGCACGGCAACGCCATGTTCGAAATGGGCAACTCCTCGCCAGTTGACCCACGCCAATCGCTCCGATGCGTGGCGGGCGCGAAAATCCACTGAAAAGTTTGCACTGTTGCCCGCCAAGTGCCTGAGATAGGCCGCCTGCACACGCTCACGATCATCTGGATCAATGAGCTGCTCAAGAAAGCGCCAGCCGCCATCATGCAGGTTTCCGCTATCGCTCAATCCAACTATTTCATGGAAGCGCTGAGAGACATGCAATACATCCGTTTGCAAATTCCAATCCCAGATGCCGTCGTTGGATCCGCGGGTGGCGAGCGCATAACGGTTGTCGGATTCAACCAGTTCGAGTTCGGTTTGTTTTTGTTGGCTCACGTCGATCATCAGGCCGATCATGCGATTCGGTCGTTTCGGCTCGACGATAACGCGGCAAAGATCGCGCACCCACACGACCTTTCCGGATTTGGAAATCAACCGGTAACTCATCTCGTACGCGTAACTCTTCGTTGCGTTGTAAGCGGCTTCGTCTACGGCTTGCGCCGCCGGGAGGTCATCGGGATGCACCTGCGCGCGCCAGAAGTTTGGATCAGACCGCCATTCCTCAACCGTAAAGCCGAAAAGGCGCTCGACTTGTGGGCTTAAGAAGGTGTTTCCCACGCCGCGCTCCGCTTCCCACACGACGCCGTCGATTGTTTCAAGCAAGCGCAGGAAGCGCTGGCGGACTTCGATCAATACCTGTTCGGTGATCTCGGTGATTTCAATCAACATGCCCTGGCGACTGAGCACGCGGTCTTCTGAATCAGATTCCGCCTGCAGCTGCAGACGCATCCAGCGATAGTCCGAGCCGGCGAAGCGCAAACGGAATACCGGCATGCCCGATCTCAACGTGCCCTTGTCATCGGGATGCACGAAGTCGAGCAAAGACTGGCCGAGCGTCGCATCCAGCGGGTGGCCCGTGACCTTGTGCCAAGCGGGGTTCAAGTAGGTGATCACCCACAGCGCATCCGTCTGCACCACCACGTCAGGCAGCAGCTGCAGCAGTCGCTGGGGCGCTTTGGAATTGGCAGGCATAAGGCAACTATGGTAATTGAAGCGAAGTCATCGAGTTTGGTCCGCGGGCGTGACGCCAGGACCGCAATGCCCGCGGCGATGGCGGGCAGGTGTGCGGTTGCGTTGTCGGCAACGCAAGCATAAACCACAAGAAGCACAACCATAGGGGTGGCGGAAATGGCTGAAATGAAGCTCGCGACGCCTGTATTCATCAGGGAACTAAGCGAGGCTGCGGTCGACCTTGCCAAGACACCTTACTTTTACAACGAGGGTGGCCGGCCTCGTTACGTCAAGAACCTGCCGCGTGGCGCGAATCTCATTCAAGCCGCGCCCACCGATCCACGCGTCGCGATCGGCAACGAATACGTTGTTTCGCAAGTCAAGGGCGTCAAGAAGACGCCGCCGTACGGCATTGAGACGCGGCTCGGATTGATTGCCGACAAAGTGGAGTACGCCCCCCTGTGGGCGACGCGCGACGTGGCCGCGGCTTTTGGCATCACGCTTGTGGAACAGGGGCAGGCGGTACACCTCGAGAGCCCGGTGCAGAAACTTTCGCAGATCGAGTACGAGTATGGTGTTTTTGCCGGGCATTGGTCGCCCTACCAGGATACCGGGAACAAGCTGTTGAGCGTTGTGTGCACCGATCTTGAACACCACGATTTCCCGCACATCTTTGCTTCAATCGACCGGGACATGCCCCTGGTCACTTCCGTTGGTCGCTATTGGCCCGGGTTGAGCAGGATTCGCCTCGCGGATCTGTGGGTGCCACGCGGCAGCGCACTCTACATCCCGCCGAAGCCGTCGCTGCCGGACGCCGAATGCATCGATCTGCACAACAACCGCAATTCCGCGCGAGCCTGCTGGGGGAACATCCGGCAGGACAGCTTGCTGACCGATACCCTGCTCCAGGCAAAGAACGGTTTTTTCCACTGGTACTGGAACTCGACGGAAACGGTACACACGCAGCCGTTGGCGAATGATTGAAGCAGCTCCACCTTGACCGCCGTCCTCGTTGCTGGAGCCACCCAATCCATCCCGCCATCGTCGCCCTGGTCGCTGGTGGGCGGCGGCGTTGGACGGGCTTTGTTCGGGTTCAAGCCTGGCCGGCCGCCGTGTTCAGTCCGGTCAGCCCCAGGTAGTCGGCTTTGTCTTGGATGTCCTGGTCCGAATCGCTGAAGCGCAGGGCGATGGCGCGGAACTCGTGCTCGATCGCCGCGAAGCTGTCCACGACGTCCGGGTCGAAATGCGAACCCTTGCCGGCCAGGATGATCTCGGACGCCTGCTCATGCGGCATCCCTTCCTTGTAGACCCGCCGGCTGATCAGCGCATCATAGACGTCGGCCAAGGCCATGAGCCGGGCGCTGATCGGTATGGCGTCGCCGGCCAGCGCCTCCGGGTAGCCGCTGCCATCCCATTTTTCCTGGTGTGAGAGTGCTATTTCCTTGGCCATGGTGAGAAAGGCCACGGGGGTGCCGAGCGAGCGTTCGGCGTGGGCGATGGCATCACGCCCAACCGTGGTGTGGGTTTTCATGATTTCGAATTCAAAAGGCTCCAGGCGCCCGGGCTTGAGCAGGATGCGATCGGGGATGCCGACCTTGCCGATGTCGTGCAGTGGCGCCGATTTGAAAAGCATGGTGATATTTCGGTCGGTGAGGAAGTGGCTGAAGCGCGGGTGGCCCTGCAGGTTCCTGGCCAGCGCCTGCACGTAATGCTGGGTGCGGCGGATGTGGTTGCCGGTATCGGCGTCGCGCGTTTCCGCCAGCGATGCCAGCGCCAGGATGGTGACGTCCTGGATGGCGGCGATTTCCAGGGTGCGCTCTTCGACTTCATGTTCCAGGTACTCGTTCTTGTGCCGCAGGGCGTCGGCCAATGCCTGAAGGGCGATATGGGTCTTCACCCGCGCCAGGACGATGGGCGGGCTGATCGGCTTGGTGATGTAGTCCACGGCGCCCAGCGCGAACCCCTGCTCCTCGTCCGCCATCTCGGCCTTGGCGGTGAGAAAGATCACCGGGACATCGCGGGTGCGCGGATCGTCCTTGAGCCGCCGGCAGACTTCATAGCCGTCCATGCCCGGCATCATGATGTCGAGCAGGATCAGGTTCGGCGGGTGGCCGGCGGCCATCGCCAGCGCCTTTTCACCGTTATTGGCCAGCCGCACCGTATAGAGGCCGCCCAGCAGTCCGCTTACCAGGGTGAGGTTGTCGGCGGTGTCATCGACTACCAGCACGGTGGATCGGGGTGCCATGTTCAGTGTTGCCATCGCACGCTCCTTCAATGGGGTATGGCTTTGCCGGCTTCCCGAAGCGCGCTCAGCGCCGTTTCAAAATCTATGGCCCGGATGGCCGCGCTGATCTGGTGGTGATGGTTTGGGAAGGCGGCGCGCAGCAGCTCACCCTGCTCATCGAGCAGGGTGATGGCGGCGGCATCCCCGTAGGCCAGCAGCGCATCCAGTTTCGCCACCACGTCCGGCAGCCCGCTCAAATCAACCGCCATGGGCGCGGCTTCCGGCGCCGCCGGCAGTGCGTCGGCCAGGGCGACCACCATGCCTTCGAGCGGACCCGACAGCGCGTCCAGCAGCGCATCCACCGCTTCGCGCGGCTGGTGGTCCTTGATGGCCGCCTCGACGGCGGTGGCGAGCGAGGCCAGCCTGGTCGCGCCGATATTGCCCGCCGAACCGCGGGTGGTGTGGGCGATACGCTCGGCCGTCGCCAGGTCGCCGCCCTCCAGGGCCGCACGGATGCTGGGCACGGCCTGCCGCTGGCTGGCGACGAAGCGGTTGAGCATCTTCAGGTAAAGCGACTGCTTGCCCAGCACCCGCCGCAGTCCGTTGCGGGTGTCGAGCCCGGCGATCAGGGCGAGAGCCGGGGTCAGACCCGTGGCTTCGGCGGGGGCAGGGCGGGTTTCCTGCGGTGCGCCGGCCACATGCCGGGCCTTGATCCATTTCAGCAGCGCCCGCCACAGGTCGTCCGGCTCGATGGGTTTGGCCACGTGGTCGTCCATGCCGGCGTCGAGGCATCGCTGCCGGTCGCCGCCCATCGCGTTGGCGGTCATGGCGACAATGGGCAGCGCGGAAAAGCCGGGCAGCTTGCGGATTTCCGCGGTGGCGGTGACGCCGTCCATCACCGGCATCTGCATGTCCATCAGCACGATGTCGTAGCTGGCCTGCTGGACCATGCGCAGCGCGATCTCGCCGTTCTCGGCCAGGTCCGCCACGAAACCACTGTCGCGCAATAGTTCCAGCGCGACCTCCTGGTTGAGGAGGTTGTCTTCCACCACGAGGATGCGCGCGCCGCGCAGCGTGCCGAGGCTTTTGGCCAGCGCCGATGGCATGTCCACCAGTTCCTTCGGCTGTCGAGGCGCATCACCAAGAATCTGCGCCACGGTGTCGAACAGGGTGGACGCGCTGACGGGCTTGATGAGCACGTTTTCGATCCGGGCGGCGGCGGCTCCCGACATGGCCTCCTCGCGGCCATACGCGGTCACCATCACCAGGTGCGGCGTGCAGGCAAGCGGCAGGGCGCGTATCTGGATGGCCGCCTCGACGCCATTCATGCCCGGCATCTGCCAGTCGAGGAACACGATGTCGTAGGGCGTGCCTGAGGCCTGGGCCGCCGCCACGGCGGCAATGCCGGCCTGGCCGGAACTGGCTTCGTCAATGACGAAGGACATGCCGACCAGCATGTCGGCCAGCACCAGCCGGGCGTTTTCGTTGTCGTCCACCACCAGTGCCCGCCGGCCCCGCAGGTTGCGGCTCATCAGCAGGTGGCGCTTGATGGGGTTTTTCTTGCCCACCCTCGCGGTGAACCAGAAGGTGCTGCCCTTGCCCAGGTCGCTGGTGACGCCGACTTCGCCGTGCATCAGCTCCGCCAGTTTCTTGGAAATGGTCAGCCCCAGCCCGGTGCCGCCGTACTTGCGGGTAGTCGAAGAGTCCGCCTGTTCGAAGGACTGGAACATCCGTGCCGCCTGCTCGGGGCTCAAGCCGATGCCGGTGTCGCGCACCGAAAAGTGCAGCAGGGCCTGGGTGGCGGTTTGCTCGGTCAGCCGGATGATGATGTCGATCTCGCCGGCTTCGGTGAACTTGACGGCGTTGTTGGCATAGTTGATCAGCACCTGGCCCAGGCGCAGCGGGTCCCCGATCAGATCCATGGGAACGTCGCGGCCCACGTCGAACACCAGCTCAAGCCCCTTGGCGGTGCTCTTCTCCATGATGAGGTTGGCGACGTTTTCCAGCACCTTTTCCAGGTCGAACTCGATCTGTTCCACGGTCAGCTTGTTGGCCTCGATCTTGGAAAAATCCAGGATGTCGCTGATGATGCCCAGCAGGTGCTTGCCGGAGCCCTGGATCTTCTTGAGGTAATCGCGCTGGCGGACGGTCAGTTCGGTCTTCAAGGCCAGATGCGACATGCCGATGATGGCGTTCATCGGGGTGCGGATCTCGTGGCTCATGTTCGAGAGAAAATCCGACTTCGAGCGGTTGGCGCGCTCGGCGACCTGCGTGGCGCTTTCCAGCTCGTTGTTCTTGGCCTGCAGCAGGGCCTCGAGCCGCTTGCCCTGGGTGACATCGCGGGCGGCGGCGAACACTCCCCTCACCACCCCTTCGGCATCCCTGTAAACCGAGGCGTTGTACAGCACGTCGGTAAGCCGGCCATCGCGGTGGCGTATGGTCAACGGATAGTCCGTGACGGAACCATTGGAATACACCTCCTGGTAGCCGGCGCGCGCCAGGTCCGGCTGCGTGAAATAGATCGAGAAATCGCTGCCCACCATCTCATCCCGCGTCGCGCCGGTGACCGCCATGGTCGCGACGTTCACGTCGGTGATCTTCCCGTCCGGGCTGATCGTGACGAGCGGGTCCAGGCTGGCTTCGATCAGGCTGCGGGCATACTGCAAACCGTTTTTCTGGCGTCTTTCCTGCGCCGCGAATCCGTAGTAGCCCAGCGCCAGCAGTCCCACCAGCGCCGTGACTATCAGCAGTATCAAGGGACTGCGGTAGCTGCTCCTGACCTGATCGCGCCGCACCTGCAGCAACTGCAGCTCTTCCTGCCGCATCCGGTCGATGATGGCGGCGTGGGCCGCGGCGTTGCGATCGCCCCCGCCAGCCAGGTGGCTGCGGGCGGCCGCCCTGCCGTCAATGCGTTGCAGCTGCTCGCTTCCAGCCAGCAGTCGCGCCTGCTGGGCAGCCAGCACCTGGAGCTGCACCAGCCGCACCTGCTGCGCCGGTTGGTTCAGCGTCAGTGCCTTGAGGTCCAGCAGGACACGGTTGGCCTTCGCCAGCGCCACGTTGCGTGTGCCCACCAGCGATTCGTCGCCGGACAACAGATAGCCACGGTGGGCGATTTCCGCCTGGTCGAGCTGGTGGGTGACCGTATCCATCGCCTGCAGCGCTTCCAGGGTATGGGTCACGCGGCGGCTGGAGTCATGCGAGAGGGTGTTGGCGTCATACAGCGCCCAAGCCAGCACGGCGAGCATCAGGGCCGCCGCAGCAAATGCCGCAGGGGCCAGGTACTTGAGGTCAAGGCGTTTCATTGGCGGCTGTCCCGGCCCGGCTGGCCGCGTCGTGTGCGCGGATGTCGCCTTCTTGCCAGTATTCGCTGAACGCAGCGGCTGTTCGGTTCGATAGCGCACGCATTGAGGCCCCTCGGGGCTGCGTGGCCGGCGGAAGCGGCCCGATGCGGAACAAGCCCGTCCCGGCGCCGCGCCCGCCGGAATTTGCCAAGCGGCCGGTTGCCGGCGTACACCGTGTCCTGACCCCAGCCCAGCGAGCCCGCCATGCCCACCGTACTTGTCACCGGCGCCACCGGCTTCCTGGGCCAGCACCTGGTCCGCGAACTGGTGGCCGACGGCGCAACGGTGCGGGGCCTGTCGCGGTCCGGGTCCGGCGATGCGATCCTGGCGCGGCTGGGTGCCATCCCGGTGCGCGGCCACCTGGGCGACGCCGCCGCGCTGAACGCCGCCGCCACCGGCGCCGAGGCGGTCTTCCACACCGCCGCCGACACCAACAACTGGGGTCCGGGCGACGCCGCGCAGACCGAAACCAACGTCGGCGGCACGGCCCGCCTGCTGGCGGCCGCGCGCGCCGCCGGCGTGACGTGCTTCGTGCATACCTCCAGCGTGTCGGCTTACTCGCATCTGGTGAAAGGCACGCTGCGTGAGGACGTGCCGCAGCGCGGCGCCGAATCGTGGATCAACTACGAGCGCACCAAGTATGCGTCCGAGCGGCTGGTGCGCGAATCGGGCCTGCCGTTCCTGGTATTCCAGCCCTCGCACATCCTCGGTCCGGGCGACTACAACAACTGGTCGAACCTGATTCGCCTGATCGATGCCGGCAAGCTGCCGGGCGCGCCGCCGGGTTCGGGCTCGTTCGCCGACGTGCGCGAGATTGCACGCGCGCAGGTGCGGGCCTGGCGCCAGCCGGCGCGAGACGAAACCTGGCTGGTCGGCGGCGAACACGCCACCTTCCTCGCGCTTATCGCCGAGGCCGGCCGCCAGCTGGGAAAGCCCACTCCGGCCAAGGCGATGCCGGCGGCGGCGCTGCGCACCTATGCGCGGGTGCTGGACCTGCTGTCACGCATCACGCGCAAGCGGCCCGACCTCACGCCGGTGGCGGCCACCTTCACCTGCAAGCACCTGTCGGTGGATTCGTCCAAGGCCGGGCGCGAGCTGGGCTATCGCAGTACGCCGCTACCCGAGCTGCTGGCCGACACCATCGCCTGGCTGCGGGCCGAGGGCCTACTGCCGGCTCAGTCGATGGTTTCGACGCCGTAGCGGCGCATCATCGTTCCTACCGAGGCCGGGCGCGAGAACAGGTAGCCCTGGCCCAGGCTCAGGCCGAGCAGGCGCAGCTGGTAGCGCTGGTCCTCGGTCTCGATGCCTTCGGCGATCACTTCCAGCCCCAGCGAATCGGCCAGCAGCCGGATGGCGCGCACGATGGCCGTGCTGCCGCCGCTTTCGCCGCTGCGCAGTTCAGCCACGAAGCTGCGGTCGATCTTCAGGCCGTGCAGCGGGAAGCGGTGCAGGTAGGACAGCGACGAATAGCCGGTGCCGAAATCGTCCAGCATCGTCGCCACGCCGGCGTCGCGCAGGCGGCCCAAGCAGGCCTGCACCACTTCGGGCTGTTCGAGCAGCGCGCCTTCGGTGACTTCCAGGCGCAGCTGGTCGCGCTTGACCTGGTGGCGCGACATCAGCTCGAGCAGGCGTTCGTCGAAGCCCGGCGAACGCAGGTGCCGCGGCGCGACGTTCAGGCTGATGTAGGTCTTGCCGGCACCCAGTCGCCGGACGTCGCGGCACACCAGGTCGTACACCTGCCAATCCATCTGCTCGAGGCTGCCGGTTTCCTCGGCAATGGCGATGAAGTCGCCCGGCGTGCACAGGCCGCGCACCGGGTGGTGCCAGCGCATCAGCGCCTCATAACCCATCATGCTGCCGTCGGACAGGCTGATGATGGGCTGGTAGTAAGGCTCGAACTCCTGGCGCTGCAGCGCGCGGCGCAGGTCGCCTTCGAGTTCAAGCAGCTTTAGCGCGGCGTCGTGCAGCTGTTCGTCGAAGATGGAGTAACTCTGGCGGCCGTTGGCCTTGGCGCGGTACATCGCCACGTCGGCGTCGCGAAGAAGTTCCTCGGGGCTGCGGTAGCGCGGGTCCACCAGGGCGATGCCTATGCTGGCCGAGGTGTAGAGCTCTTTGCCGGCGATGCGCATCGGCTCGGCCAGCGCAACGATCACGCGCTCGGCCACGGCCACCGCGTCCGCGTCGGTGTGGATGAAGTCGAGCACGATCGCGAACTCGTCGCCGCCCAGGCGCGCCACCATGTCGGGATCGCGCACGCAGCGGCCGATGCGGCGCGCGGCTTCCTTCAGCAGTTCGTCGCCCACCAGGTGGCCGACCGAGTCGTTCACCACCTTGAACCGGTCCAGGTCCAGGAACAGCACCGCGAACAGCTGCTTGGGGTCGTGCCGGAAGCGCGACAGCGCCATGCCCATACGGCCCAGCAGATGGCTGCGGTTGGGCAGGCCGGTCAGCGTGTCGTGCAGCGCCTCGTGCTTGAGCTTGTGCTCCATGCGCTCGCGCACCGAAATCTGGTCCAGCAGTTCGCGGTTGGCGTCGGCCAGTTCGCTGGTGCGCGAGGCCACGCGCTGTTCCAGTTCGGCGTAGGCCTGGCGCAGCGACTCGTTCGCCTGCCGGCGCTCCAGCGCCTGTGCGATGTGGAACGAAACGAAGCTGAGCAGCTCCTGGTCGCGCCGGGTGTAGAGGTAGTCGGGCGTGTAGCTCTGCACGGCGATGACGCCGGCGGCGCGGCCTCCAAGGTGCAGCGGCACGCCCAGCCAGCATACCGACGGCGTGCCGAACGACTGCACCTGGCCCTTGGCGACCAGGTCGTGGATGGCGTTGTGGTCGGCCAGCAGTGGCTGGCCCGAGGTCAGCACGAACTCGGTGAGGCCCTTGGCCAGGAGCCGGCGCGGGCGCTTCTGGTCGCGTTCGTCCACCGAATAGGGGAAGTCGAGCCGAGTGCCGTCCTGGGTGAGCAGGGCGATGAAGAAGTTCCGGGCGTCCAGCAGCGCGCTGACGATGCCGTGCACCTCGGCGTAGAACACCTCGATGCTTTCGCTGCGGCCGGCCTGTTCGGCGATCTTGAACAGCGCCGCCTGCAGGCGTTCGCTGCGCTCGCGCTCGGTGACCTGTTCGCGAAGCTCACGGGTGCGTTCGTCCACGCGCCGCTCCAGCTCTTCCTGGGCGTCGCGGCGTGCCAGCGCGGTGAGGATGTGCTGGGCCACGTAGGCCAGCAGCACGCTGTCATCGTCGCTGTAGCGGGCGGTGGGGTCGTAGCTCTGCACCACCACGGCGCCGCGCACCACGCCTTCGTCCAGCATCGGCACGCCCAGCCAGTCTTCGCTGTCGGGACCGTGGGCTTCGTCGCGGACCACGCCCAGTTGGCGACGCACCTGGTGGGAGGGGCCCAGGACGGGGCGTCCGTGGCGGATCAAGGCCAGGGTGAGGCTGCTGCCCATGGCGGTGGCGGGAAATTCCTCCAGGGGGTCGGGAAGGACCGGGTCTACGCTGTCGGCGAAGTAGATGAAGCGCAGCGTTTCGCTTTCGGGCGAATAGCGCACGATGTAGAAGTTCTCGGCGTACATCAGCCGGCCGACGATTTCATGCAGCCCGCGCAGCACCACCGCGGTTTCTTCCCCGGAGCTTGCCAGGTCGCTGATGGCGAACAGCGCGCGCTGCAGGCGCTCGGCCCGGCCCAGGCGATCCACGTCCACCCGCAGCCGCCCGACCTCGGCGGCCAGCATGGCCGGGTCATCGCCGCGCGGCAGCGGAGGCGGAGCGGGCATAGCCTGGTTGGGGGACATCGGACGCTGCGTCATGGGCTCTCGTTCGCCCCCTTCCCCGGGGCCGCCCGAGTGTATCAGCCGGCCCGCGCCGCGCTGGCCAGGATGTCGGCGGTCGGCCCGCAGGCCGTGATGCGGCCATCGACGATCACGGCCGTGCGCTCGGCCAGGGCCCGCGCGGCGCCGAAATCATGGGTGATGAACAGCATCGCCAGCCCGCGCTGGCGCTTGAGGCGCTGCAGCAGCGCCAGCACGCCGGCGCGATGGTGCGCGTCCAGCGCCGACACCGCCTCATCGCAGACCAGCAGGTCCGGGTCGGTGGCCAGGGCGCGGGCGATGGCTACCCGCTGGCGCTGTCCGCCTGAAAGCTGGTGCGGCCAGTGCTGCGCCAGGCCGGCGTCCAGACCCACGTCGGCCAGCAGGCCCAGGGCCTGGGTTCGCCGCGACGCGTCGCCGCCGATGCCGTGGATGCGCAGGGGTTCGGCGATCAGGTCGACCACGCGCATGCGCGGATCCAGCGAGGCGTAAGGGTCCTGGAACACCACGCCAATGCGCCGGCGCAGCGCGCGCAGGCGGACGGTGCCTGCCGCCAGCAGGTCTTCGCCGTCCAGCAGGATGCGGCCCGTGATGCCGTGCCGGGCCAGCCGCAGCACGGCGCGGCCGAGCGTGCTTTTGCCGCTGCCGCTTTCGCCCACCAGGGCCAGGCATTCGCCGCGGTGCAGCTGGAGGCTGGCTTCGCTCAGCGCCGGCGACGGTGCGCGCGGATAGCGCACGCCCAGCGACGCGACCTCCAGCAACAGCGGCCCGGGCGCGGCCCGCCCGGGCGGCGGCAGGTGCTCGGCGGCCAGCAGTTCGCGCGTGTAGTCGTGTGCGGGCCGTGCGAACACGGCCGTCGCGTCACCACGCTCCACCAGCTCGCCGCGGCGCAGGATCGCCACGCGCTGGGCGTAGGCTGCCACCAGCGGCAGGTCGTGGCTCACCAGCAGCACCGACAGGCCCAGCTCGCGGCGCAGCTGGTCGAGCAGGTCCAGGGTTTCGCGGGCCAGGCGCGGGTCGAGCGCTGAAGTGGGTTCGTCGGCCAGCAGCACCTGCGGTGCGCCCGCCAGCGCCAGCGCCAGCAGCACGCGCTGGCGCTGGCCGCCGGAGAGTTGGTGCGGGTGGCGCGCCAGCAGCGCCGCGGGTTCTGGCAGCTGCAGGCGTTGGAACAGGGCGATCGCTTCGCGTTGGGCCGACCGGGCATCGTGTCCACGCAGCGCGCGCAGGCTTTCGCACAGCTGTGCGCCCACGGTGCGCAGCGGGTGCAGGCTGGCCTGCGGGTCCTGCGGCATCCAGGCGATGGCGCGGCCGCGAAGGGCGCGGTGCTCCTTCGAATCCAGGGCAATGGCGCGCCCGTCCAGGTGCAGCGTGCCCGTGGCCTTCAGGCCCGGCGGCAGCAGGCCCAGCAGCGACAGCACGGTCAGGCTTTTTCCGCTGCCGCTTTCTCCCACCAGGCCCAGGCATTCGCCGGCGCGCAGGTCCAGGTCGATCGGGCCCAGCAGCGCGCGTTCGCCGACGCGAACCTGCAGGCCGTCCAGCGTGAGCCGTGGCGTCATGCGGCGCCTCCGCGCACGTCCAGCCAGTCGCGCAGTCCGTCACCCAGGAACTGGAAGGCCGCCAGCGTCGCCACCAGGAAACCGGCCGGGAACAGCAGCGACCATGGCGCGATGTCGAGTTCCTGGCTGCCTTCGTGCAGCAGGGTGCCCCAGCTGGCCGAGGGCTCGTCCAGGCCCAGGCCCAGGAAGCCGAGGAAACTTTCCACCAAGATGGCCTGCGGCAGGATCAGCCCCAGGTACACCAGCGCCAGCGGCAGCAGGTTGGGAAGAAGGTGCCAGCGCAGCACCTGGTCGAAGCGGGCGCCGGCGGCCCGCGCCGCCAGCACGAACGGCGCATCGCGAAGACGCGCGGCTTCCGAACGCACCACGCGGGCCAGGTCTATCCAGACGTAGCCGCCGATCGCCGCCAGCAGCAGCCACAGCGAGCGCCCGAACAGGCTCAGCAGCAGGATCACGATCAGCAGGAAGGGCAGTGCCGACAGCACGTCAAGCAGGCGCACCATCGCGCGCTCCAGCCTGCCGCCGGCATAGCCGGCGACGGCGCCGTAAGCCAGGCCGATCACCAGCGCCACCGCCGTCGCCATCGCCCCCACCGTCAACGACAGCCGGCCGCCGGCCAGGGTGCGTGCCAGGATGTCGCGGCCGATCGCGTCGGTGCCGAACCAGTGACCGCCTGCCAGCGTGGGCGCGACGGACAGGGCGTCCCAATCCGGCCGGTGCGGATCGTGGCCCGGCAGCAGCAGGGCCAGCCAGCACGCGCCCGCCAGCACGGCGATCACGGCCAGGCACAGGCGGGCGGAGCGGGGAAGGGAGTGCCGGGGGTCCATCCAGGCATCTTAGCCGCGGGGCGGCAGGCGTATCATTTGCACAGGCAAACGCACGAGCACCCCGCCATGGCTTTCCCCTACACCCGCCCCCGCCGCATGCGCCGCGACGATTTCTCGCGCCGGCTGATGCGCCAACACCGGCTCAGCGCCGACGACCTGATCCTGCCCGTCTTCATCCATGAACTGCAGGGCCGTGCCGCCGTGGCCTCCATGCCCGGCGTGGAGCGGCTGTCCATCGATGAGCTGCTGCGCACGGCCGAACAGGCGGTGGCGCTGAAGATCCCGGCCATCGTGCTGTTCCCGGTTACCGCGCCCGAGGCCAAGTCGCTCGACGCCGCCGCTGCCTGGGACGAGAACGGCCTGGCCCAGCGCGCCATCCGCGCGCTCAAGCAGCGCTTCCCGGAGCTGGGCGTCATTACCGACGTGGCGCTGGACCCCTACACCACCCACGGCCAGGACGGCCTGGTGGACGACAGCGGCTACGTGGTGAACGATCAAACCGTGGACGCACTGGTGCTGCAGGCGCTGTCGCACGCCGACGCCGGCGCCGACGTGGTGGCGCCCAGCGACATGATGGACGGCCGTATCGGCGCCATCCGCGAAGCGCTGGAGGAAAACGGCCATTCCCACACCCGCATCCTGGCCTACAGCGCGAAGTACGCCTCGGCCTTCTACGGCCCGTTCCGCGATGCCGTCGGCAGTTCGGGCGCGCTGGGCAAGGGCAACAAAACCACTTACCAGATGGACCCGGCCAACTCTGACGAGGCCCTGCGCGAAGTGGGCCTGGACCTGGAAGAGGGCGCCGACATGGTGATGATCAAGCCCGGCCTGCCCTACCTCGACATCGTGCGCCGGGTGAAGGATCACTACGGTGCGCCCACCTTCGTCTACCAGGTCAGCGGCGAGTACGCGATGCTCAAGGCCGCCGCGCTCAACGGCTGGCTGGACGAACGCGCCTGCGCGCTCGAGGCGCTCACCTCGATAAAGCGCGCCGGCGCCGACGGCGTGCTTACCTATTTCGCGCTCGATGCCGCGCGCTGGCTGAAGGAAGACTGACATGACCGCGAAGTACGCCGTGTTCGGGCACCCGGTGGCGCACTCGCTGTCGCCGCGCATCCACGCCGCGTTCGCGCGCCAGGAAGGCGTGGATCTGTCGTACGTGGCCATTGAAGCCGCGCCCGAGGACTTCGCCGCCGCCATCCATGCCTTCGGCGCCGTTGGCGGCGCGGGCGCCAACATCACCCTGCCGCACAAGGAGCGCGTGGTGGCGCTGTGCAGCCAGCTCAGCGACCGTGCCCGGCGGGCCGGCGCGGTGAATACGATCGTGCGCGCCGGCGCCGCCTGGCACGGCGACAACACCGACGGCCTGGGCCTGGTGCATGACCTCACCGAGCGCCATCGCCTGGACCTGCGCGGCCGGCGCGTGCTGCTGCTGGGCGCCGGCGGCGCGGCCCGGGGCGTGGCGCCTTCGCTGCTGGACGCGGGGGTGGACTCGCTTTGGATCGTCAACCGCAGCCCGGAGAAAGCCGACGCGCTGTCCGACGCCCTGGGCGAACCGGGCCGTGTGCACACCCGCTACCTGGCCGACCTGCCGTCGCTGGGCGGGTTCGAGCTGATCGTGAACGCCACGTCGGCCGGACGCGGCGACGGCCTGTCGCTGCCGTTCTCCCTGGCCGCGCCCCGCAGCCTGGCCGTGGACCTGAGCTATGGCGAAGCCGCCATCTCCTTCCTGGCCTGGGCCGGTGCCGCCGGCTGTGTCCACCGCATCGACGGCCTGGGCATGCTGGTGGAGCAGGCCGCCGAAAGCTTCGCGCTCTGGCACGGCAGGCGCCCCGCCACCGACGCGGTGTACGCCGAGCTGGCGGCCCGGGCCGACGCCCTGCAGACCGCTGACTGAACGAACCGCCGTCCGAACCCTTTCCAGGACCCGGACCACCCGGGATGTCCGGGTTCGCCGCCAGTTCGCGTTTCTATTCCATACCGGCACCTTGGGCATCCAAAGAGCCATGGCTCGGCCGTTTGGCGGCCGGGCGGCAGTGCGTTCGAGGAAAATGAATCGTTTCGCCGGGGCGTCAGGCGCCCTGCAGGCAAACGCGGCACCAGCAACCCGACACCACCTAACCAAACTCCTGGGGACATACCGTTGAACAGAACCTCACTCCTTGTCGCGATGCTCTTTGCATCGGCAACCTCCATGGTTTTTGCGCAGGCGGTCGATGACGTCGGCGGCTATGCCAAGCCCGGTGCCTCCACCAAGCTCCCCGCAGCCGACTCCCTGCATCGCAGCGGCAGCTTCACCATGGACATCCTTGGCGGCGTCGGCTTCTTCGACGGCAGCGAGGGAGTCACCAACACCGGTCGCATCTTCCGCGGCGGCGTTCCTGGCGCCGTTTGCGCCCCGTTCAACCTGGGCGACAACTACCAGTTCCGGACGATCCCGTTCGTGACCGACAGCAGCGGCTCGATGACCGCGACGGTCGCCAACGGCACCTGCGGCTCTGGTATATTCGTCTCCTTCCACACCACCGCGTTCAATCCGGCCAGCGTCTGCGACAACCACGTCTGGGACTCCGGTTCGTCGGCTGACTACACCGATACCTTCGCCGTGCCGCCGAACACACCGATGGTCATGGCCGTTACGGGCACCAACATCCTTGCGCCGGGCCTGGCCTGCGGTCCGTTCACCTTTGACCTCGACGGCGTTGGCAGCCTCGGCGTGACGCTCACCATCCCGGGCAGCAACACCCCGGTACCGGTGGCCGAAGAGCTGATCGTGCCGCCCGCTCGCCTGCTGGCCAACCCCAGCAACCGCCTCAGCATCAACACCGACATCGGCTACGCCTTCTCCCCGGGTGAAGTGCGCTACGCGCGCCTGAATTGCCCGGGCGCCCAGTTCACCACGGCCTCGGTAATCGACTTCACCGGCAACGCGTCCAACACCATCGGCGCCGTCAACGGCCTGGGCTCGGACGCGATCTTCTTCTCGATCACGGCCGGCGCCACCCCGGTGGTCGCCACTGACGGCTTCACCGTCAACGGCACCCGCACGGTGACGAGCAAGGCCCCGGTGGACTGCAGCTACGGCCTGTACGACTTCCCGTCGCAGGCCCAGGCCGGCGGTGCGACCGGTCGCGTGGCCGCCACGTCCGGTGCCTACCTGCGCTTCAACCCCAGCTATGCGCTGGAAGTGAACGCCCAGGGCAGCGCCGTGGCCGACGTTGAGTCCAACGATCCGGCCTACAGCGAGTTCGTGCTCGGTTCGCCGACCTTCAACGTCAACCGGGCGCAGCTTGGCCAGTTCAGCTACGGCACCGTGCAGGCCGTGTTGGGCGACACCCAGCCGATCACGCTGGACGGCCTGGCCATCGAGCTGACCGACCTGATGGGTGCGAACACCGCGCTCAACTTCGCCGGTGACTTCGATGCCGCGGGCGACGTGTTCTTCAGCCCGAATGCCAACTGCGCCGTCAACATCCAGTCTGCCAACACCTTCGACGCCACCCAGGCGACGTTCGTGATCGGCGCCGCCCCCAAGCTCAACCACTACCTGTGCTTCGACGCCGGTGGTGACCCGATCCGCGCCAGCAACTACACCGTGGCCCTGGCCCCGGTGTCGGCGGCTGCGGCGGTTTACGCCGTCACGCCCCGCGGCCCGCTGGCCCTGGGTGCCATCACCCGCAACGGCGCCGAGCTTCAGGCCCCGCTGGCGCAGGTGCCGGCCGGCTACCTGAGCCGCATGGTGCTGACCAACACCGGTTCGGTGGCGCGCGAGTACGTGATTGAAGTGCTGGGTGAAACCGGCAACGTCATCTCCACGGCCAACCTCACCGGCAGCGTTGCCGCAGGCAAGACCCTTGTGGTTGACCTGAAAACGGTGCTGACCGGCTTCACCGCCGCGCCGCGCGCCACGCTCAACGTCACCGTGTCGGGCCCGAACAAGCAGATCCAGGGCCTGTACCAGATCGTCAACCCGAACTCGGGCACGGTCAGCAACCACGTGATGGTCCGCCCCGGCACCAACTGATCCACGCCGCGGCACGCAAACAGGAAAGGCCCGCTTCGGCGGGCCTTTTCTTTGGTGGGTGATGCCCCTGCTTGCCAGGGGTCGGAAGTGAACCTGACCCCATTCCTGGTTCAGGGGGTAAGGTATTCGTCTTTCAGGCGGACGTAGTGTTTGGCGCTGTAGTAGAGCTGTTCGATCTCTTTGTCGGACAGGTGGCGGACGGGTTTGGCGGGGTTGCCCAGCCACAGTTCGCCGCTCAAGACGGTCTTGCCCGGCGGCACCAAGGCGCCGGCGCCGACGAAGCCGTTCTGCTGGATCACCGCGCCGTCCAGCACGGTGGCGCCCATGCCGATCAGGCAGGCGTTGCCGATGGTGCAGGCGTGGATGATGGCGCCGTGGCCGATGGTGACGTCGTCGCCGATCAGTGTGGGCCAGCCGTCGGGCTGGGTGTAGGGCCCGTCGTGGGTGACGTGGACGATGGTGCCGTCCTGGATGTTGGTGCGGGCACCGATGCGGATGTGGTTGACGTCGCCGCGCACCACGCAGCCGGGCCAGATCGAGCTGTCCTCGCCCAGGTGGACGTCGCCGATCACGCAGGCAGCGGGGTCGACGTAGGCGCGGGCGCCCAGGGTGGGGACGATGCCCCGGAAGGGTCGGAGGTTCATGCCGGCATTCTAACCACCCCTTCGCACCGTCCGGACAGGCTGGGTTTACACTGGGGATATGGACACTGCCGCGCACGACGAGATCGACCTCCACCCGCTCCTGGACCAGGTCCGGGCCGCGCACCGCCGCCAGGTGCCTGATTACGCCCAGCGCATGGCCGACCTGGATCGGTTGGGCCAGGCGGTGCGCAAGCACCGGGCCGAACTGGTCAAGGCTGTTTCAGCCGACTTCGGCCGCCGGTCGCGCCACGAGACCCTGGCCGCGGACATCATGACCACGCTGGACGAGATCAAGTACCTGCGAAGCAACCTGAAGGCCTGGATGCGCCCGCGCCACCGCGGCGTGAACCTGGCGTTCCTGCCGGCCCGGGCCGAGATGCGGCCACTGCCGCTGGGCGTGATCGGCATCGTGGCGCCCTGGAACTACCCCATCCAGCTGGCGCTGATCCCGCTGGCCGACGCCATCGCCGCCGGCAACCACGCCTTGATCAAGCCGTCCGAGCACACCCCGCGCACGGCGCAGCTGCTGGCCCGGCTGATCGGCGAGGTGTTCCCGGCCGAGCGCGTGTCGGTGGTGCAGGGCGACGCGGCGGTGGGCGCGGCATTCTCGTCGCTGCCCTTCGACCACCTGGTGTTCACCGGTTCCACCGTGGTCGGCCGCGCCGTCATGGCTGCGGCGGCGCCCAACCTGGTGCCGCTGACGCTGGAGCTGGGCGGCAAGTCGCCGGCCCTGATCGCGCCGGGCTACCCGATTGAGCACGCTGCCGAGCGCATCGCCGCCGGCAAGTGCTTCAATGCCGGCCAGACCTGCGTGGCGCCCGACTACGTGCTGGTGCCGCGCGCCCAGCGCGACGAGTTCGTGCGCGCCTACCTGGCCAGCGTGCGCAAGCGCTACCCGTCCCTGGCCGCCAATCCCGACTACACCGCGGTAGTGAACCACCGCCAGGCCAACCGCCTGCGCGATTGGATCGACGACGCCCGCGACCGCGGCGTCACCGTGATGCAGTACCGACCCGACAGCGAAACCCCGCCCCCGGGCGTGGAAGTGATCCCGCCCACCGTGCTGCTCGATCCGCCCGACGAGGCCAAGGTGATGCAGGAGGAAATCTTCGGCCCGCTGCTGCCGGTGAAAAGCTACGACAGCCACGACGAGGCCATGGCCTACATCAACGGCCGTGACCGCCCGCTGGCCTTCTATCCCTTCGACCGCGACCGCAAGCGCCTGCGCCG
Source organism: Lysobacteraceae bacterium (assembly GCA_003241895.1). GTDB lineage: Bacteria > Pseudomonadota > Gammaproteobacteria > Xanthomonadales > Xanthomonadaceae > Arenimonas. Next base: position 42,066 of record QBLY01000004.1, on the reverse strand, counting down.
CACCCTGGACACCGTGGTGGCCGGCGGCGTGTGCGTGAACGACTGCCTGATCCAGTTCGGCCAGCACGAGCTGCCGGTCGGTGGCATCGGCCCCAGCGGCATGGGCCAGTACCACGGGCACGACGGCTTCCTGGCCTTCAGCAAGCTGATGCCGGTGCTGTACCAGTCGCGCCTGAACGGCATGTCGGTTTTCGACCCGCCGTTCGGGAAACTGGCTGATTTCGTGGTGAAATTCTTCACGCGCTGACCCCCCTGGCGGTTGATTCCACGGCCGCCAAGCGCCATCTGGATTGACATGGACACTCAAAACCCCCTGCTCGCCCCGGGCGAACTGCCCGCCTTTTCCGCCATCGCGCCTGACCATGTGAACCCGGCCATCGACGAGGTGCTGGCGGGCTTCCGCAGGGAAGTCGACCGCCTCACCGCCGACCCGTCGGCGCGTGATTTCGCCACCCTGATGGCGCCGCTGGAGCGCTGGGAAGAGCGCCTTGGCCGCACCTTCGCGCCGGTGTCGCACCTGCACGGGGTGAAGGATTCGCCCGAGCTGCGCGAGGCCTATTCTCAGGCGCTGGAAAAACTCACCGAGCACGGCACCGAACTGGGCCAGAACCGCGCGCTGTACGAAGCGGTGAAGGCCCTGCGTGAGGCGCCCGGCTTCGGCGCCATGGACCTGGCCCGCCGCACCGTGGTGGAAGACAGCCTGCGCGGCTTCCGCCTGTCGGGCGTGGCGCTGGAAGAGCCGGCACGCTCGCGCTTCAAGGACATCCAGAACCAGCTCAGCAAGGTCGAAACCGAGTTCGAGGAAGCCGTTCTGGACGCCACCGACGCCTGGACCCGCCCCGTCGCCGAAGACGAACTGGCGGGCCTGCCCGACTCGGCGCGCGCGATGCTGCGCACCATGGCGCAGGAGAAAAACCTCGAAGGCCACTTGGCCACGCTCAAGGGCCCGGTGGTGCAGGCCATCCTGACGTTTGCCGACAACCGCGCGCTGCGCGAACAGCTCTACACCGCCTACAACACCCGCGCCTCCGACCAGGGCCCGCAGGCCGGCACGCACGACAACAGCGCGCGCATCGAAACCATCCTGGCCCTGCGCCACGAAGCGGCCAACCTGCTGGGCTTCGACTCCAACGCGCACCTGTCGCTGGCCGACAAGATGGCCGGCACGCCCGAGCGCGTGCTGCGCTTCCTGCGCGAACTGGCGGCCAAGGCCAAGCCCGTTGCGCGCCGTGAGCTGGACGGGCTCAAGGTATTTGCCGGTACCGAACTGGGCATCGCCGACCTGCAGCCCTGGGACGTGGCCTACGCGTCGGAGAAGCTGCGCGAGCAGCGCTTCGCCTTCAGCGAGGAAGACCTCAAGCCCTACTTCCCGCTGCCGGCGGTGATGCAGGGCCTGTTCACCGTGGCCGAACGGGTTTTCGGCGTGCGGCTGGTGGAGCGCCACGGCGTGGACACCTGGCATCCGGACGTGCACTTCTTCGACGTAGTGGACCAGGACGGCACGGTGCGCGCCGGCGTGTACCTGGACCATTACGCGCGCTCGGGCAAGCGCGGCGGCGCCTGGATGGACGTGTGCCGGTCGCGCATGAACGACGGCGATGCGCTGTTCAAGCCGGTGGCCTACCTGACCTGCAACTTCGCACCGCCGGCCAGGGAAGGCCAAGTGTCGCGGGCGCAGGACGCGCAGGAGCGACCGCCGGCCATGGATGGCAAGCCGGCCCTGCTTACCCACGACGATGTGATCACGCTCTTCCACGAGTTCGGCCACGGCATCCACCACCTGCTGACCGAAGTGGATTGGCCCAGCGTCGGCGGCATCAGCGGCGTGGAGTGGGACGCGGTGGAGCTGCCCAGCCAGTTCATGGAAAACTTCGCCTGGCAGCGCGAGGCGCTGGACCTGTTCGCGCGCCACTACCAGACCGGCGAGCGCCTGCCCGACGACCTGTACGCGAAGATGCTGCAGGCGCGGCATTTCCATGCGGGCCTGTTCCTGGTGCGGCAGCTGGAGTTCGCGCTGTTCGATTTCCGCCTGCACCTGGAGTACGACCCGGCCGCAGGTGCCTGCGTGCTCGACGTCATCAACGAAGTGCGCAACGAGGTGGCCGTGCTGCCGCCGCCGGCCTGGCACCGCGGCCCGCACGCGTTCACGCACATCTTTTCGGGCGGCTATGCGGCCGGCTACTACAGCTACCTGTGGGCCGAAGTGCTCAGCGCCGACGCGTTCGCGGCCTTCGAGGAAGCCGGCGTGTTCGACGCCGCCACCGGTGCCCGCTACCGCAAGGAAATCCTCGCTGTCGGCGGCTCTCGCCCGGCACTGGAAAGCTTCATCGCCTTCCGCGGCCGCGAACCCGAACCCGACGCCCTCCTGCGCAGCTACGGCCTCGCCGCCTGAACCATGAAAAGGGGTCAGAGAATATATTTGTTTCAAACAAATATATTCTCTGACCCCATTTTTGAATGAACGCGGGCCGCCGCCTGTCGCTGATCGTGGCGTGTGCGCTGTTCATCGAGAACATGGACTCCACGGCGATCGCGACGTCGCTGCCGGCGATAGCGGCGGACCTGGGCACCGAGCCGATCGCGCTCAAGCTGGCGCTCACGGCCTACCTGCTGTCGCTGGCGGTGTTCATCCCGATCAGCGGCTGGGTGGCGGATAGGTTCGGCGCGCGTTCGACCTTCATGGCGGCCATCGCGGTGTTCCTGCTGGGCTCGCTGGCCTGCGCCGCCAGCAGCTCGCTTGAACAGCTGGTGGCGGCGCGCTTCGTGCAGGGCATGGGCGGGGCGCTGATGGTGCCCGTGGGCCGGCTGGTGCTGCTGCGCACCGTGCCCAAGAACGAGCTGGTGCAGGCGCTGAGCTGGCTGACGATCCCCGCGCTGGTGGCGCCCATGATCGGGCCGCCGCTGGGCGGACTGATCTCGACGTACGGCGACTGGCGCTGGATCTTCCTGATCAACATCCCGATGGGCCTGCTGGGCATCTTCCTGGCGCGCCGATACATCCCCGACCTGCGTGAAGCGGTGCCGCCGCTGGACTGGCGCGGTTTCGCACTGTCGGGGCTGGGCCTGGCGCTGGCGCTGTTCGGCTTTTCCACGCTCGGAAGGCACATGGTGTCCACCTCGCTGGCGGCCTCGTGCCTGGTGCTGGGCCTGGCCGCGATGGCGGGCTACGTCTGGCACGCGCGCGTGCATCCGCATCCGCTGATCGACCTGAACCTGTTCCGCCACCACACCTTCCGCGCCGGCGTGCTGGGCGGCGCGCTGTTCCGCATCGGCATCGGCGCCACGCCCTTCCTGCTGCCGCTGATGCTGCAGCTGGGCTTCGGCCTGACGGCGCTGCAGTCGGGGCTGCTGACCTTCGCTTCGGCGATGGGCGCGATGTTCATGAAGACCCTGGCCGCCAGCGTGCTCAAGCGCCTGGGCTTCCGGCGCGTGCTGTGGGTGAACGCGCTGCTGGCTTCGGCGATGTTGGCCGGGTTCGGCCTGTTCACCGTGGACACGCCGCACTGGCTGATCATCGGCGTGCTGGTGGTGTCGGGCTGCTTCCGCTCGCTGCAGTTCACCAGCCTCAACGCCATCAGCTACGCCGAAGTGGCGTCCCCGAAGATGGGCCAGGCCAGCAGCCTGTCGGGCATGGCGCAGCAGTTCTCGCTGGCGCTGGGCGTGGCGATCGGCGGCTACGGGCTGCAGCTCGCCGGCGAAATCACCGGCACGTCCTACACCGATGCCGGCAATTTCAGCTGGGCCTTCCTGCTGGTCGGGCTGGTGTCGGCGACGTCGGCCTGGGTGATGTTCCGCCTGCCGGCCGATGCGGGGCAGGAGATGGCCGGGCGTGCCGAGGCCGGACACGAAGTGACCGAACCCAAGGCCGCGCAGCGGCCCGGCACCTGATCAGCGTGCGGCGAAGAACGCGTTGAATGCGGCGATGGCGCGCGCCAGCCCGGCGTCGTCGATGTCCAGGTGCGTCACCAGCCGAAGCCGCGGGCCGCTGCCGGCAATCAGCACGCCGCGCGCCTGCAGGTGCGAAGCCAGTGCCGGGGTGGCGTCGGCCGGCACCGTGATGAAGACCAGGTTGGTCTGCGGCGTTTCCACGTCCACCCCCGGCAGCTCGCGCAGCGCATCGGCCAGCTCACGCGCGCGCCGATGGTCGTCGGCCAGGCGTTCGACGTGGTGGTCCAGCGCGTGGCTGGCCATGGCCGCCAGCAGCCCGGCCTGGCGCCAGCCGCCGCCCAGCACCTTGCGCCAGCGGCGCGCCTTGGCGATCACTTCAACGCTGCCGACCAGCACCGAGCCGGCCGGTGCGCCCAGGCCCTTGGAAAGGCACACCGACACGCTGTCGAAGTGGCGGGTGATCTCGCGCGCCGCGACGCCGCTGGCCACCGCGGCATTGAACAGCCGGGCGCCATCGAGGTGGTGCACCAGCCCGCGCGAACGCGCGAAGGCGGCCGCTTCGGGAAGGTAGGCCAAGGGCAGCGCGCGGCCCTGCCAGGTGTTTTCCAGCGCCAGCAGACGCGTGCGCGCGAAGTGCGGATCGCCCAGCGGCTTCACTGCGCTGGCCAGTTTTTCCAGCGGCAGCGTGCCGTCTTCAGCCTGCACGATCGCCTGCGGCTGGATCGAGCCCAGCACCGCGGCGCCGCCGCCTTCGTACTTGTAGGTGTGCGCGTCCATGCCGACCAGGTACTCGTCGCCGCGTTCGCAGTGCGCCATCAGCGCGGCCAGGTTGGACTGCGTGCCGCTGGGCAGGAACAGCCCCGCCTCGAAGCCCAGGTCCGACGCCAGCCGCGCCTGCAGCGCATTCACGCTGGGGTCGTCACCCATCACGTCGTCGCCCACTTCGGCGCGCAGGCCCGCTTCGCGCATCGCGGCGGTGGGGCGGGTGACGGTGTCGCTGCGCAGGTCCACGGCGGAGGTCATGGGCTGCGGGTGCCTTCGGGGACGTAGCGCAGGGTGAGGTGGGTGAGCCCGGCCACGCCGGCGGGCGAACGCCAGGCGCGAGTGTCCGGCGTGCGCGACAGCGTGACGCGGCCGCTGCCGGCGCGCAGGGTCAGGGAGTCCTTCTTGCCTGAGGCCAGCACCTGCACGGCGTCGCGCAGGGCGCCGTCGTCCAGCGCGTCCCGCGGCGTGCGGACTGAACCGGCTGCCGGAACGCGGGCCGACAGCGGGGTCTGGCTCGCCAGCCCGTCGGCGGAGCGGGTGAAAACAGCACCCGGGGCGAGGTAATGCACCCGCGCCGCGCGCACGCCGCTGCCGTCGGCCGGCAGCCGCTCGAAGATCCAGGCACCGCTGGCGCCCAGCGTCTCCAGCGTCATGGCAGCCCCGGTGCCGGTGACGTGCAGGGCGCTGGTTTCGTCCACGCCCGCAGCCAGCGGTACCTGCGCATCGTGCATCAAGGTAAGCAGGCGCAATTCGCGACCGCGCTCGGAGAAATGCGTGTCCATCGTCCAGCCAGGCAGCAGGCCCAGGCCGCCCGTGGGCCAATAGGTCAGGCTGTCTTCGGACAGTCCGTCGGCGCAGCGGCGCGCGTCGCCGCAGCCGGCGTCCATCGGCGCGCGCGCCAACGCACCGGCGCGCAGCGCCTGCGCGCTGTCGCCATTGCTCAGCATCGCCGCGCCGCCCTGCACCGCGGTGCCGGCGCTGGTGCCGCCGACCACCAGCGTGCCGGCGGCCGAGGCCTTGCGCAGCGACAGCAGCCAGGCGTTGGGCTGGTCGTCGCGGTCGAAGAAGGCGCGGCGGTGCAGCCACTGGTCGCCGCCGGCGAAGAAGATGCCCTGCACGCTTTCCGGAACGCGGGCCGTGGCGGCGGGATCGGCGCAGGCGCGCGCCTGCAGCGCGCCCAGGTCGGGATACACCCGCTCGCGCGACGACAGCTTCAGGCGTTCGTGCCGCAGCGCGTCGAGCTTGGCGCAGTTGCCGCCCTGCAGTACGGCGGCGTTGAGCGCCGCGTCCACCGGCCACCACTGGGCCTGTGCGCCCAGCTCGCGGAACGCGTCCAGGTAGAAATCCACCGGGTCGAAGGGATCGCTGCCCGAGGCCGTGACCACGGCGATGCGCGGCGGTTGGCCGGGGCTGCGCTTCGCGGCGGCGGCGACGAAGGCGCGCAGCACGTCCACACCCGCCTGCTGCCGGCTTTGCGCCAGATGGGAGCGCTCGCGGCGGCGGATGCCACCGTCGAGCTGCGGCACTTCCAGCGCCGAGAGAGTGGCGGTGCGCTCGTCGGCGAGCAGTCGCCGCCACGGCGTGGCGGCATCGCCGATGCAGTCGCTGCGCGGGCAGTGGCGATCCAGCGCGTCTTCAAGCGCCGCGAGGTCCCAGGGCTGTTCGCGGCGGACGCTGGATAGCATCGCGGCCAGCGCGACGCGACCCGGCGCATCGCTGCGGCCACGCCACAGCAGCGGATCGAGCGCGCGCGAAATGCCGCCTCCATCGACGCGATACTGCGACGGCGCGCGGGCGTTCCCGCCTGCGGGCGGCGCCCGGCAGGACGCCGGGGCCAGGTCGGAACAGGTGCGCAACGCACCGCCGGCCAGGAAGAATTCGGGGGGCATGGGCGGCGCGGCGAGGGCGCTCCCTGTGGCCAACAGCAGCAGGAGAATCAAGGTCTTGGACATGGCGAGACCCTAGCGGCGGGACGCGCCGACGGCAAGTGCACTTGACGGCGGCGTGAAACCGGGAGTATCACTTTCCCGGAACAACGAATGGTCGCCATGTCCAAACCCCGCAACCACATTCGTCATATCGGCCCCACCTACTACCTCAGCGAGTGGTGGGACGAGTAGGGCCATCCCCGGGCCCGACGCCGACCGCAGGGTCGGTGAATCGCCGTCTTTGACGGCGCACCATCCAAAAAAACGCCGCTTTCCGCGCCACCGGGCGCGCCTGCGGCCGTTCCGGGGGAAACACATGAAATCCTTGCTCAATCCATTGGCCTTCGCCGTGGCGATGGCGCTGGCTGCGCCCGCCGCGTTCGCCCAGTCCAGCGCAACAACGCCTGCCGACACCGACCAAGACGAGGCCGTGACGCTCGACGTCGTCACCGTCACGGGCAGCAACCTGCGCGGCATCGACCTGCAGGAAGCCCAGCCGATCAAGATCCTCGATGCCGAGGACATCAAGCAGTTCGGCGCCTCCAACGTCGGCGACCTGCTCAAGCAGATCACCGAAACCGGCGGCGGCACCGGCAACTTCAGCACCGCCAACTCCGGCGCGCTGCAGGCGGACGCCCCCGCCGGCACCGCGGGCGCCTCGCTGCGTGGCCTGGGCACCTCGTCCACCCTCACCCTGGTGAACGGCCGCCGCGTGGCGGCGTCCTCGTTCGCCAACGGCTCCGAGAACTTCGTGGACATCAACGCCATCCCGATGGCGGCCATCGACCGCATCGAGATCCTCACCACCGGCGCCTCGGCCATCTACGGCGCCGACGCCGTGGCCGGCGTGATCAACCTGGTGCTGCGCAAGGACTTCGAAGGCCTGCGCCTGTCGGCCAGCTACGGCGACTCCACCCGTGGCACCGACGAAGGCCGGCTGAACGCCAACCTGGTGGCCGGCTTCGCGCGCGACAGCGTGCGCGGCATGCTGATCGTGGACGCCTACCAGCGCAATGCGCTGTACGACCGCGACCGCGCCATCTCGGCCGTGGAGCCGCGGCCTTCGCAGCAGGGCTTCTTCCCGAGCTTCAACGACCTGGACTTCGCCCAGGACGACATCGTCGAGGCCGCCTGCCCGCCCGACCAGTTCGGCATCGGCCGCTTCGGCGAGTACTGCGAAGTGAACCGCAACGCCTTCACCGCTACCGACCCGCAGCTCGAAACGCTGGGCGCCTACGGCACGCTGTCGGTGGACGTCGCCGACGGCATGGAGTTCTTCGCCGAGCTGGCGCTGCAGCGCAACCAGTCGCGCGCGGACTCCGCTCCGGCACCTTGGAGCGAGGAGCTGATCGGCTTCAACCATCCGGGCATGCCGGCCGAGCTGCGCCAGCGATTCATCTCGCAGGGCTTCGACACCACTGCCCTGGTGGGCATCGGCCGTTTCCCGGATGCGCGCACGCTGGAAGTGACCACCAGGAACTGGCGCATCCTCAACGGACTGCGCGGCAGCGCCGGCGCCTGGGACTGGGAAACCACCCTGTCGGCGGCACGCAGCAATTCGCGCCAGGAGGCGGTGGCCGGCATCTACAACGTCGAGCGCATCCGCGCCGGACTGCTGGGCGAGCTTTGCGCCAGCGGCGCCACCAACTGCAGCCCCGGCAGCGGCGGCCTGTGGTACGACCCGTTCAACGCCCAGGCCGGCAATACCCAGCAGGTGCTCGACCTGGTGCGCGAACGGGTGCCGCGCGACGGCACGTCCACGCTCTATGCCTGGGACGGCAAACTGACCGGCACACTGGGCTCGCTGGGCGGCGGTGATGTCGCCTGGGCCTTCGGCGCCGAACTGCGCCGCGAGGAGATCACCGACGAGCCGTCGGCGCTTGCCACCATCGACCGCGCCACCGGCGAAGTGCCGGTGTACGGCTTCGGCTCCACCGCGGTGGAAGCGTCGCGCACGCAGTGGGCGCTGTTCGCCGAAACCAACCTGCCGCTCACCGACAACTTCGACGTGCGCCTGGCGGCGCGCTACGACCACTACGACGATTTCGGTGGCGACGTGAACCCGTCCATCGGCCTGCGCTGGCGCGCCAACGACAGCGTGCTGTTCCGCGGTGGCTGGAACACGTCCTTCCGGGCGCCCTCGCTGGCCCAGGTCGGCGCCGGCACTTCGCTCAGTTCGGGTGCGCTGCCGTGTTCGGTGGGCAGCGAGTTCTTCAACAGCTTCTGCGGACGCTTCGCCGGCGACGACAGCTACTTGTCCGAGATCTACGGCAACCCCGACCTGGACGCGGAAACCTCCACCGCCTGGTACCTGGGCACGGTGTTCAACCTGGGCGACCGCACCACGCTGACCCTGGACTACTGGAAGTTCGACCAGCGCGACCTGGTGGACATCGACCCGCTGGAGCTGTTCCGCCAGGCGCAGCTGGATCCCAGCCTGGTCTACAACTCGCGTCCGCGCGCCGGCGACGCCAACCGGCGCGTGCTGCTGCCGGGCGTGATCGGCATCGCCACCCGCGGCGGCGACATCGGCGACCCGGTGGACGACGTGCAGCTGCAGCTGATCAACATCGGCCAGCAGCGCACCGACGGCATCGACCTGGGCCTGGACCACGCGTTCCGGGAAGGCGACTGGGGCCAGTTCGACGCTTACGTCGACGTCACCTGGACCCATTCGTTCGAGCGCAGCGAATCGTGCTCGCCGGCCGACATCAGCACCCGCCGCGGTGCCGGCGCGTGCAGCAACGGCCAGCGGCTGTTCGAGCGGGTGGGCGAGTTCCGCTACCCCGAGTGGCTGGTGAACACCGGCTTGAGCTGGGGAAAGGGTGACTGGAGCGGGCGCTTCTGGGTCAACCACGTGGACGGGTTCTACGATGACGACGAACAGTCCAACGTCCCGGCCGGCCGCCGCGTCTCGTCCTGGACCACGCTCAACGCCAGCGTGAACTGGGACCTGGACGATCGCCAGTCGCTGGGCCTGAACATCCGCAACCTCGGCGACCGCGATCCGCCGCGTGCGCTGGGTTCGGCCACCAACTTCGACGACTACAATCACAACTCGCTCGGTCGCTTCGTGACCGTCAACTACATCTACAGGCACTAAGGCTTTGACCACCTCCGATCCGACGACGGCGCCCAAGGGCGTCGACACCCTCCTGATACTGCTGGCGATCGCATTGCTGGCAGCGCTGGTGGTGCCGCTGGTTCCAGCGGGGCTGTTCGAGCCCGGTGCACCGGTGGCGTTGGATCGGTTTGTGTGGGTCCCCGACGCGCCCTCTTCGACTCTTTTCGGGACCGAAGGCGGGCGCGGCTTTTTGAATTTCCTGTTCGAGGGCCTGACCTCGGGCGGACGCAATGGCGCCGCGGTTGGCGTCATCGCCCTCATTCTCATCGTCGGCGGCTCCTTCGCCCTGGTCAGCGCCACCGGCGCGGTGGACCGCGGGCTGATGGCGCTGGTGGCGATCACCGGCGACCGGCCGGCCTGGCTGCTGGGCAGCCTGTTCGTAGCCTTCTCGCTGGGCGGCGCGGTGTTCGGCATGGGCGAGGAAACCATCGCCTTCATCGTGCTGCTGCTGCCGCTGGTGGACCGCCTGGGCCTGCCGCGCGAGTGCGCGGTGATGGCCACCTACCTCGCCAGCCAGGTGGGTTTCGCCACCTCGTGGATGAATCCCTTCAGCGTCCTGGTGGCGCAGGGCATCGCCGGCCTGGCGCCGCTGTCGGGCGCGCCGTTCCGCGTTGCCATGTGGGCGACGTTCACCGCGGTGGGCGTTGTGTTCACGGTGCTGTACGCGCGTCGCCACCGGCGTCAGCCGGCATCGGGCGCGGTCATGAACGCGATCCCCGCGCCCACGCCGATGAACTGGGCCGACCGGCTGATCCTGCTCGGCTTGCTGGGGACGGTCGTGTGGATCGTCTGGGGCGTGACCGAACGCCAGTACTACCTGCCCGAACTGTCGGCGCAGTTCTTCGGGCTGGGCCTGTTCGCAGCCATCGTGGCCTGGCTCGACAAGCGCATGAGCGCCAATCGCCTGGCGGAAACCTTCACCGACGGCGTCAAGCAGTTGGTGCCGGTGGCGCTGGTGATCGCCGCGGCCAAGGGCCTGCTGTGGCTGCTGGGCGGCGCCGACCCGCACCAGGCTTCGGTGCTCAATACGCTGCTTTACGGGATGGGCCTGGCGCTGGACGGGTGGCCGACGTGGGCCGCTGCCCAGGGCATGCTGATGTTCCAGGCCGTGTTCAATTTCTTTGTCACCTCGGGTTCGGCGCAGGCGGCGATCACCATGCCGCTGATGGCCGGCCTGGGCGACCTGCTGCAGGTGTCGCGCCAGGTGTCGGTGCTGGCTTTCCAGCTGGGTGACGGCCTGACCAACCTGGTGGTGCCGACCTCGGCGGTGCTGATGGGCGCGATCGGCGTCGCCGGCATTGGCTGGAGCCAGTGGCTGCGCATCATCTGGCGGCTCGAACTGCTGTTCCTGGCGATGGCCTCGGCCGCCGTGGCCCTGGCCGTCGGGATCGGCTATGTCTGAAACCATGCTGCTGGTGCGCGGCGCGGACGTGTTCGATCCGGCGCCCGTCGGACGCCAGGACCTGCTGCTGGCGGGCGGCCGCATCGTCGCCATGGCACCCCGGCTGTCGCCGGGTGCGGGCCTGCCCGTGCGCATCCTCGAGGCGGGCGGGCGCATCGCCGTGCCGGGGCTGGTGGATTCGCTGGTGCACATCAGCGGTGGCGGCGGCGAAGGCGGTTTCGGCACGCGCACGCCGGCGCTGTCGTCAACGCAGGCGCTGGCCTCGGGGGTCACCACCTTCATTGGTGCGCTGGGCACCGACGATGTCACCCGCAGCCACGCCGACCTGTTGGCCTGCTGCCGCGCACTGGCCGCGCACGGTTTGACGGGCTACGCGCTTACCGGCAGCTACCGCGTCCCGGTGCGTACGCTCACCGGCAGCGTGCGCGACGACTTGGTGCTGGTGCCGGACATCATCGGCGTGGGCGAGATCGCCATCGCCGACCACCGCGGTTCGCAGCCGAGCGCCGACGAACTGGCGCGCATCGCTTCGGACGCCCGCGTCGGCGGGATGCTGTCGGGCAAGGCCGGCACCGTGCTGGTGCACGTGGGCGATGCCCGCGAGGGGCTGGCCCTGCTGCATGAAGTCAGCGACCGGCATCCGGTGCCCGCCACGCAGTGGCACCCGACCCACATCAATCGCCATGGCGACCTGCTGGCGCAGGCGGCGGCCTGGGTGGCGCGCGGCGGCAGCGTGGACATCACCACCAGCACCAGCGCCGAGCTGCTGGAAGCCGGCGAAGTGGCGGCCGCGCAGGCGCTGGCCCAACTGCTCGATGCAGGCCTGCCGGTGTCGCGCATCAGCCTGAGTTCGGACGGCCAGGCCAGCCTGCCCGACTTCGATGCGCAGGGCCGCCTGCGCGGCATGGAGGTCGCCGATGTCGGCAGCCTGCTGCGCAGCCTGGTCGAGGCGGTAATCCGGCACGGGCTGCCGCTGGCCGCCGCACTGCCGGCCGTGACGTCCACTCCCGCCGATATCTGGGGCCTGCGCCGCAAGGGCCGGCTGGCAGTGGGCGCGGACGCCGACCTGCTGCTGCTGGCGCCCGGAACCCTGGCCCTGGAGGCGGTGGTGGCCTCGGGGCAATTGCGCTGGGGCGGCTGAGCGGGCTCAGCCCATCCGGCGCAGCGTGTCGTCCTTGCGCACGAAGTGGTGGTACAGCCCGGCCAGGATGTGGAAGCCGATCACCCAGTAGAAGGCCGAGCCGATGGTCTTGTGCAGGTCTTCGAGCGTGTGCGCCAGCTCCTTGTTCGGCGCCATCAGTACCGGCAGCGCCAAGTCCAGGAAGGGAATCATCACGCGCTTGCCGTCGGTCCAGGTGGTCATCAGGCCCAGCACCGGCTGCACCAGCAGGAAGGCGTAAAGCAGCCAGTGCATCAGCTTGGAAACGAAGGCTTGCCAGGCCGGCAGGAGCGGCGTGATCGGCGGCGCCCCGCGCTTGATGCGCAGCCACAGGCGCGGCAATAGCAGCGCCAGCACCGTCAAGCCCAGCCAGAAATGCGACTGCACCATCAGGGTGCGGGCCAGCGTGCCGCGTTCGAACTCGCCGCGGAATTCCATGGTCACGTAGGCCGCGGCCACCAGCACGAACACCAGCCAGTGCAGGCGGCGTTGGCCAGCGGAGTATCGGGTGGTGGTGTTCATTCAAACACTCCTGCAGGCGGCGGGTTGCAACGGCGCACTCGCAGTGCCTTCCGACACCGGTGTGTCCAAAGTGTAGTCCCGCCGGTGGCTGCCAACTTGACCAGCGTCAAGGGATGGCAGGAAGCGCCGGAACCGTTAGCATTCGTGAATGCAAACCAAAACCATCGCCAGCTGGAACGTCAATTCGCTCAACGTGCGCCTGCCGCACCTGGAGGAGTGGCTCAAACTGCGCCAGCCCGACGTGGTCTGCCTGCAGGAAACCAAGCTCGAGGACAGCCGCTTCCCCGACTCGGCCTTGGCCGAACTGGGCTACCGCAGCGTGTTCGCGGGGCAGAAGACCTACAACGGCGTGGCCATCGTCTCGCGCGAACCGGCCACGGACGTGCAGATCGGCATCCCGGACTTCGCCGATGAGCAAAAGCGCGTCATCGCCGCCACCGTGGGCGGCCTGCGCATCGTCAACCTGTACGTGGTGAACGGCCAGTGCGTGGGCACCGACAAGTACGACTACAAGCTGCGCTGGCTGGACGCGGTGCACGGCTGGCTGGCGCAGGAAATCAAAGCCCATCCGCGGCTGGTGGTGGTGGGCGACTTCAACATCGCGCCCGACGACCGCGACGTGCACGACCCCGCCGTCTGGAACGACGCCAGCATCCTCACCTCCACCGCCGAGCGCGCCGCGCTGGCGCGACTGATGGCGCTGGGCCTGCACGACAGCTTCCGCCTGCACCACGACGAAGGCGGCGTGTTCAGCTGGTGGGACTACCGTGCGGCCGGCTACCGCCGCAACCTCGGCCTGCGCATCGACCTGTGCCTGGTGAGCGACGCGCTGAAAGCCGCCTGCACCGGCGCCAGCATCGACCGCGAGCCGCGCGAATGGGAGCGCCCCAGCGACCACGCCCCAGCCCTGGTGCAGCTGGCCAGTTAATCAAGATATAAAAATGGGGTCAGAGAATATATTCGTTCTAAACGAATATATTCTCTGACCCCATTTTTATATTCCTCAGGGGGCCAGGCAGCGGTTGAAGAAATCCAGGCTCAGGCGGTAGCGGTGCAGGGCGTCGGCGCCGGTCAGGCCGTGCTTGGCGCCGGGGTAGGTCATCAGCTCGAAGGGCAGGGCGCGCTTTTGCAGGTCCGACATCAGCTTGGTGGAGTTGGAGAACAGCACGTTGTCGTCGGCCATGCCGTGCACCAGCAGCAGCTTCGAGCGCAGGCCGTCGAGGTGGCTGAACACCGACGAGGCGGCGTAGCCCTCGGGGTTGCGCGCCGGGTGGTCCATGTAGCGCTCGGTGTAGTGGGTGTCATACAGCGCCCAGTCGGTGACGGGCGCGCCGGCGATGCCGCAGGCGTAGGTGTCGCTGGCCTGGGCCAGCAGCATCAGGGTCATGTAACCGCCGTTGGACCAGCCGTGCACGCCCACGCGCGCGTCGTCCACCCAGGGCTGGCGCTTGAGGAAATCGACGCCCGCCACTTGGTCAACCACTTCCACGCCGCCCTGCCGGCCGTACAGCGCGCCGCCGAACTTCGCGCCGCGCCGCGGCGTGCCGCGGTTGTCGATCGAGAACACCAAGTAGCCCGCCTGCGCCAGCACCTGGTTGAACAGGTGGTCGGCGCGGCCCGGCCAGCTGTCGAGCACGGTCTGGACGGCCGGGCCACCATAGACGTACGCCACCACCGGGTACTGCTTCGCCGGGTCGAAGCCGGGCGGCTTGATCAGGCTGTAGTGCAGCGTTTCACCGCTGGCCGCCGGCAGTTCGCCGAACTCCACCGGCCGGTGCGCATCGCGGTACTTCGCGTACGGGTGCGCGGGGTCGGCCAGGTCGTTGGCCACCAGCGTGGCCAGCTTGCTGCCGTCGGCGCGGAACAGTTCGGTCTGCGGCGGCGTGGTCGTGTTCGACCACAGGTCCACGTACACCGAGGCATCGCGGCTGAAGCTGGCCACGTGCGTGCCCCGTGCGTTGGACAGGCGCGTGATGTCGCCGCCCGCCAGTGGCACCGAATAGACGTGGCGCTCGAGCGGTGAATCGCGCGTGCCGTCGAAGTAGACCCGGCCCGCGGCCTCGTCCACCGCCAGCAGCGAATCCACCACCCAGTCGCCCGACGTCAGCGCCTGCAGCGGCCTGCCGTCAGCGTCGTGCAGGTACAGGTGCTCGAAGCCGCTGCGCTCGGAGCTCCAGACGAAGCGACCGTCGGACAGGAAGCGCAGCGCGCTGTGCAGCGGCACCCAGGTGGCGCCGGTTTCGGTGAGCAGGATGCGCTGCCGGCCAGTCGCCAGCGTCACTTCGACCAGCTCCAGCGTGCGCTGGTCGCGCGACTGGCGTTGGAAGGTCAGGCGGTCGGCGCCACGCCAGTCCACGCGCGCGAGGTAGATGTCGGGGTTGGCGCCCAGGTCCACGGTCGTGATGGCTGGCTTGCCCCTGCCCAGCGTTGCCACGTGCAGGCTGATGCCCACGTTCGGGTCGCCGGCGGCGGGATAACGCTGCTCCACCACCTCGGTGCGGTCGGGATAGACCTCGTAGCGCCTCTGCACCGGCACCGGCGATTCATCAATGCGCGCAAAGGCTATTGCAGAATCATCCGGCGCCCACCAGTAGCCGGTGTGGCGGTCCATTTCCTCGTCGGCGACGAATTCGGGCACGCCGTTGCCGATGGTGTCGCTGCCGTCGGCGGTGATCGCCATTTCGCGTCCGCTGGCCAGTTCGATCACCCACAGGTTGCGGCCGCGCACGAAGCTGACGTAGCCGCCGCGCGGCGACACTTTCGGATCGGTCGCGAAGCCTTCGCCGGTGGTGAGCTTGCGGACCGGGTTGCCGGTGGCCGCGAGGTCGTGGAGGTACAGCTGTCCACCCAGCGGGAACAGCAGCGACTTGGCGTCGGGTGCCCACTGGTATTCCACGATGCCGCGGAAGGCGGCGATGCGCTGGCGCTCGCGCCGCGCCTTCTCTTCGTCCGACAGCACCTCGTCGCCAGGCAGCACCACCGCCGAATCCACCAGCAGGCGCTGCTGGCCGGCGGCGAGGTTGTATTCCCACAGGTCCAGTTGGAAACGGTCTTGGGCCTTGCCCTGCAGGTAAGTCACGCGCTGGCCGTCGGGCGAGATGGCCGGCTTCATCAGGCCGGGGCCCGACAGCGGCGTGGCGCTGGTGATGGCTTCGAGCGTGAGTTTTTCGGCGTTGGCGGCAGGCGTGGCGAAAGTCATGGCGGCAATCAGCAGGAAACTCTTCATGGGCAGCGTGGCGTCAGGGCTTGAAACCGAAGAGATGGCGGCGCATTTCCTCGGTCATTTCGGCCGGGCGCTTGAACGACGCTTCGAGCGCATAGGCGCGCGCCACCGCCGGCCGCGCGGCGATGGCGTCATGCCAGCGCTGCACGTTCGGGTAGTCCGCCAGATCAATGTGATGCCAGTCGTGGGCCGCAGCCCAAGGGTGGCAGGCGATGTCGGCGATGGAATAGCCGCCGTCGGCGATGAACTCGCGACCAGCCAGGTGCTTGTCCAGCACGCCGTAGAGCCGTGCCGCCTCGCGCTGGTAGCGATCGATGGCGTAGGGGATTTTTTCCGGCGCATAGCGGGTGAAGTGGTGGTTCTGGCCCAGCATCGGCCCGAAACCGCCCACCTGCCAGAAGAGCCACTCCAGCACCTGCTTGCGCCAGCGCGGTGCGTTGGGCAGGTACTGACCGGTCTTCTCCGCGAGATAGATCAGGATGGCGCCGGACTCGAACACGCTGACCGGTTCTCCGCCGTCTGCCGGCGCGTGGTCAACGATCGCCGGCATGCGGCCGTTGGGTGAAATGGCCAGGTACGCCGGCTTGGTCTGGTCTCCGGCGCCGATGTCCACCGGCACGATGCGATAGGGCAGGCCGGCTTCTTCGCACAAGATCGTGGTCTTGTGGCCGTTGGGCGTGGGCCAGTAGTGCAGGTCGATCATCTTCTTGCTCCGATCAGGCCAGGTAACCACCGTCCACCGGCAGCGCCGCGCCGGTGAGGTAGGACGAGGCGGGCGTGCACAGGAACAGCACCGCCGGCGCGATCTCGTCGGGCTGCGCCACGCGGCCCAAAGGGATCATGCGCAGCATCATTTCCAGGATCTTGGGGTTGCCGGTGAGCGCCGAGGCGAACTTGGTGTCGGTCAGGCCCGGCAGCACGGCGTTGACGCGCACGCCCATGGGCGCCAGCTCCTTGGCGAAGCCTTCGGTCATGTTGACGATGCCGGCCTTGGTCATCGAATACACCAGCTGGCCCGGCGCCGCGCGCTTGGCGTTCACCGAGGCGATGTTGACGATGGCGCCGCCGCGGCCCTGCATGCGCTTGGCCGCCTGCACGGTGGTCCAGAAGTAGCCGCGCAGGTTCACCTCGACGGTTTTCTCGTAGGCGTCCAGCGTCATGTCGATGGCCGGGCCGAAGTAGGGGTTGGCGGCGGCGTTGTTCACCAGCACGTCCACGATGCGGCCGGCGGCGTCGAGCTTGGCGAAAAGCGCTTCGATGGCGGCCGGGTCGCCTACGTGCACGGCATGCGCTTCGGCCGAGCCACCGTCGCCGCGGATGGTCGCAGCCACGGCCTCGCAGCCTTCGATCTTGCGGCTGGTGCAGATCACGTGGGCGCCGAAGCCGGCCAACAGGCGGGCGATGGCTTCGCCGATACCCCGGGAGGCGCCGCTCACCAGGGCGGTCTTGCCGGTGAGGTCAAACAGGGAATCAGGCACTTTTCGGCTCCGTGGAACGGGTGGATGGCGATGTAATTGGTATGCTTCCGAGCCTAGCACAGGCCTCTTCAAGGCCTGGCCAAAACCGGGGGCAACAGATGGCGCAGCGTCGGGTACTGATCACGGGTGCGGGAAGCGGGCTGGGCCAGGCCCTGGCGCAGCGCTATGCCAAGGCGGGTGACCGCGTGGCCTGCGTGGACCTGGACGCCGCGCGCGCCGAGCTCACTCGCGCCTCGCTTCCCGGCACCGGGCACCTGGCCATGGTGGCCAACGTGGCCAGCGACGAGGCCATGGAACAGGTCCACGAAACCGTGGCGCGCGAATGGGGCGGCCTGGACGTGTTGTTCAACAACGCCGGAATCGCCACCGGCGGCGCCATGGTCGAAACCACGATGGCCGAATGGCACAACGTGCTCGAGATCAACCTGCTGGGCGTGGTGCGCGGCTGCCGGCTGTTTTTGCCCGGCATGATCGCCGCCGGTCGCGGCCACGTGGTGAACACCGCCAGCTTCGCCGGCCTTGCCGGCGCACCCAGCATCATGAGCTACGGCGTGGCCAAGGCCTCGGTGGTGGCGCTTTCGGAGCAGCTTCGTGCCGAGATGCACGGCAAGGGCGTGGCGGTGAGCGTGC
Source organism: Lysobacteraceae bacterium (assembly GCA_003241895.1). Lineage (GTDB taxonomy): Bacteria > Pseudomonadota > Gammaproteobacteria > Xanthomonadales > Xanthomonadaceae > Arenimonas. Next base: position 23,947 of record QBLY01000004.1, on the reverse strand, counting down.
TGTGCCCGGCTTTCTTCCGCACCAACCTGCTCGAGAGCTGGCAGGGCAACCCCAAGCTGCGCAACTTTGCCGACAAGATGATGGAAACCTCGCCCGACACGCTCGACAGCGTCGCCGACGCGGTGTTCGCGGCGGTGGAGCGCGGCGAGTTCCTGGTGATCCCCACCAAGCGCGAGCCGATGCGCTGGCGCTTGAAGCGCTGGTTCCCGGAGTTCTACTTCGGGCAGCTGGTCAAGTTCGCCCGCGGCCACGGTCCGGGGAACTGACATGGAGTGGATGATCTACGGCGCCAACGGTTACACCGGCAAGATGATGGTGGAGGAAGCGGTGCGCCGCGGCCTGCGCCCGGTGCTGGGCGGCCGCAGCGCCGCGGCGCTGGAGGAGATCGCCCTCAAACACGGCCTGCCGGTGCGCGCTTTCGCGCTCGACAACGGCCAGGCCGTACGCAGCGGGCTCAACGGCATCGGCCTGGTGCTGCACTGCGCCGGCCCGTTCTCGACCACCTGCGGGCCGATGCTCGAAGCCTGCCTGGACGTCGGCGCGCACTACCTCGACATCACCGGCGAGATCGACGTCTTCGCCCACTGCCACGGCCAGGACGCGCGCGCGAGGGAAAAGAACATCGTCGTGCTGCCCGGCTCTGGCTTCGACGTGGTGCCCACCGACTGCCTGGCGGCGCAGCTCAAGCGCGAGCTGCCCGACGCGAACTCATTGGTGCTGGCCTTCGAAGCCGGCGGCGGGCCCAGCCCCGGAACGGCCAAGACCAGCGTGGAAGGCCTGGGCAACGGCGGCCGTGCGCGCATCGACGGCAAGATGACGCGGGTGCCGCTGGCCTGGAAAACGCGCACCTTCGAGCGCGACGGCGAGCAGCGCTTCGCCATGACCATCCCCTGGGGCGACGTGTACACGGCCTTCGTGTCCACCGGCATTCCCAACGTGGAGGTCTACATGGGCGTGCCGCCGGCCACGGCCAAGCGCCTGCGCCGGCTGCGGCTGCTGGGCCCGCTGCTGGGCTTGTCGCCGGTGCAGTCCTTCCTCAAGGCGCAGGTCGCCAAGCGCGTGCGTGGCCCGTCCGAAGCCACGCGCGGCAAGACCGGCTGCGTGGTCTGGGGCGAGGCGCGCGACGCCCAAGGCCGCGAAGTGAAGCGCCGCCTGCGCACGCCCAACGGCTACGAAGTCACCGTTACCGCGGCGCTGGGCATCACCGAGCGCCTTCTGGGCGGAGAGCGTCCGGCGGGCGGCTACTACACGCCGTCCAAGCTGATGGGTGCCAACTACGTGCTGGGCCTGCCCGGCGTGACCCTGGACTGAACCAGGGGGGGGGCCGCGCTTGGCAGCGGCTCCCGTAGCCTCTACGCTTCGCGTGCCCGAACCCGGGCGACCACTGGAGTAGAACCATGCGCATGCCCGCCATCATCATCGGCGCCATCCTGCTCATCATCGGCGGCCTCATCACGGCCGGCGTGTTCAAGTTCCAGAGCACCGAAAAGGTCGCCGACATCGGCCCGATCGAAATCAGCAAGACCGACACCAAGTCCCCGCCGATCAACCTGGGCTGGGTGTTGATCGGCGTGGGCGCCGTGGCCGTCGTGATCGGCGCGGCCAGCAAGAAGTAGTCCGCCCCACCTCGGTTTTCCGACAGTGAAGGTGGCTGGCGCCGGTACAATGGCGCCATGGATGTTTCCCACCTGCTGGACGAACTGAACCCGGCGCAGCGCGAAGTGGTTTCCGCGCCACCCGGCCACGCCCTGGTGCTGGCCGGCGCCGGCTCGGGCAAGACCCGCGTGCTCACCCACCGCATCGGCTGGCTGCACGAAGTGGTGGGCGTGCCCGCCCACGGCATCCTCGCCGTCACCTTCACCAACAAGGCCGCCGCGCAGATGCGCGGCCGGGTCGAGGCGCTGCTGCGCAACGGCGCGCGCGGCATGTGGATCGGCACCTTCCACGGCCTGGCCCATCGCCTGCTGCGCCTGCACTGGCATGAGGCCGGCCTGCCCGAGTCGTTCCAGGTGCTCGACCAGGACGACCAGGTGCGCCTGCTCAAGCGCATCAGCGCCGACCTCGAACTCGACGACGGCCGCTTCCCGCCGCGCCAGATGGCCTGGTGGATCAACGCGCAGAAAGACGAAGGCCGGCGCCCGCAGCACATACAGCCGGCCGGCGGCGACTTCTTCGGCTCCACCATGCTCAAGGTGTACGAGGCCTACCAGGAGCGCTGCCAGCGCGCGGGCCTGGTGGACTTCGCCGAAATCCTGCTGCGCGCGCACGAGCTCTGGCTCGAGCACCCGCCGCTGCTGCACCACTACCGGCAGCGCTTCCGCCACCTGCTGGTGGACGAATTCCAGGACACCAATGCCATCCAGTACGCCTTCGTGCGCATGCTGGCCGGCGACAGCGGCGAAGTGTTCGCGGTGGGCGACGACGACCAGGCCATCTACGGCTGGCGCGGCGCCAAGGTCGAGAACGTGCAGCGCTTCCTGCAGGACTACCCGGGCGCGCGCACGCTCAAGCTCGAGCAGAACTACCGGTCCAGCGGCAACATCCTGGCGGCCGCCAACGCGGTGATCACCCACAACCCCGATCGCCTCGGCAAGCAGCTGTGGACGGCCGATGGCGAGGGCGAACTCATCGACCTGTTCACCGCCTACAACGAGGTGGACGAAGCGCGCTTCGTGATCGAACGCGTGCAGGCCTGGATCCGCGACGGCGGCAGCGCCGGCGACAACGCCGTGCTGTACCGGTCCAACGCCCAGTCGCGCGCCATCGAAGAACAGTTGGTGCAGGCCGGCCTGCCCTACCGCGTGTACGGCGGCCAGCGCTTCTTCGAACGCATGGAGATCAAGGACGCGCTGGCCTACCTGCGCCTGATCACCAACCGCGCCGACGACGCCGCCTTCGAGCGCGCGGTGAACACGCCGCCGCGCGGCATCGGCGGCAAGACCCTGGACGAAGTACGCCGGCACGCGCGCGAGAACGCCGTTCCGCTTTGGGACGCCGCCGTGGCGCTGTCCACCGGCAGCGCGCTGCCGGGGCGCGCCCGCAACGCCCTGCGCGCCTTCGCCGACCTGGTGGACGGGCTGCAGGCGGGCACCGCCGAGTCGCCGCTGCACGAACAGTTCGACCACGTCATCGCCAACTCGGGGCTGCGCGTGCACTATGCCGCCGAGTCGCGCGGCCAGCTCGACTCGCGCACCGAGAACCTGGACGAACTGGTGTCCGTCGCCAGCCGCTTCGAGCGCCGCGACGACGAGGGCAGCGCCGAGATGACCGAACTGGTGGCCTTCCTCAGCTACGCCTCGCTGGAGGCCGGCGAAGGCCAGGCCGAGGCCGGCGAGGATGGCGTGCAGCTGATGACCCTGCACAGCGGCAAGGGCCTGGAGTTCCCGCAGGTGTTCCTGGTGGGCATGGAAGAGGGGCTGTTCCCCAGCGGCAAGTCCATCGAGGAATCGGGCCGGCTGGAAGAAGAGCGCCGCCTGGCCTACGTCGGCCTGACCCGTGCGCGCCAGAAGCTGGTGCTCACGTATGCGGAAAGCCGCCGGCTGCACGGCATGGAAATGTACGGCACGCCGTCGCGCTTCCTGCGCGAGATCCCGCCGGCGCTGGTGCGCGACGTGCGGCCCAAGGTCAGCGCGAGCCGCCCGTCGTACGGGCCGCCGCGGTCGGCGGCGCTGGTGGACACCGGCGGCGGCACGTCGCTGCGGCTGGGCCAGCGCGTGCTGCACCCGAGCTTCGGCGAGGGCGTGGTGATGGACGCCGAAGGCAGCGGCACCCACGCCCGCATCCAGGTCAACTTCGAGCAAGGCGGCGCCAAGTGGCTGGTGCTGGGCTACGCCAACCTCACCCCCGCCTGATCCACCCCGGCCGGGGCCGGCCAACGTATGTTCGGCACACTGTCCGGGCGAGGCAGCGGAATCCGCGCGTAACGCCTGCCTTTAAAAAACGAACTTCAAGCAGGCTCTTGCTCTCATTGGCGGGCTGGCTGGACAAAACCAGCCGAGCCCGCAGGACTCAATCCGCGGCGACCAATTGACCTTCCCGCACCGCGTACGACCGCGTGGTTTCCAGGCTGGGCGGGGCACTCATCGGCTCGGATGGGGTGCGATCCAGCCAGCGTACGAAAATCTTCCCGCCCTTCACCTCCACTGACTGGACAATGATCCGGTCACCGATAAAAACCGATGCCAACGGTTTCATGGTTCCCGCTTGATCCAGCACTGCCGCCAGGTACGTGAACGTACCGCTGCCGCCAGAATCTGCGAGCAGGATGACCGCAGCATCTTGTGTTCCGGTGCCGTCCAGATCGCCATAGGCGACCTGTGGGTCGAGACGAACCGTGTTCTGGCTACTTGAGTCGGCAATGGGTTCGGCATACACGCCATCTTTCAGCGCCGCCTTGCCGCTTGCGGTGGTTTCGATCAGAAATTCGGCGTTGGGCAAGCCAGCGGCCAGATTGGCGCTGGCCGCTGTCGCCGGCGGTGCCGAAGGGGTGCCCGCCGCTGCCGGCGCAGCGGCCGGTTGGACTGCAGGGCTCTGGGCTGCGGGACCCTTGCAGCCCGGCAGGGCGATCACTGCAGCCAACAGCAGTACGGTAAGCGCAGGGTGCTGTGGCATCGGCATCAATCCTTTTGGGCTGAGTTAGGAGAAAGTGGAGCCAAGATGCATTCGAATCGTATCGCTTTTCGCAAACGCAGGCCGGGTCAGATTCTCCGCAACGCCCTGCGTGCAGTGCACCTTGACCTCGTTACGGATGCTGCCATGCCGGCGTAGCGCCCCCCCTCCACGCCCGCATCCAGGCCAACTTCGAGCGCGGCGGCGCCAAGTGGCTGGTGCTGGGCTACGCCAACCTCACCCCCGCCTGATCGGCAGCCGGGACGGCGGTCGGCGGCCGGCGCATAATCGGGGTCTTGTCCGGGAAGGGTGCTGACGATGAAGCGACGTGAACTCCTGCGCGGTGCCGGCCTGGCGGCCGTGGCCACCGGCCTGGCCGCCTGCGGTGCGCGCCCCGAGGGCAAGGCCGGGCCGGGCACGTCCAGCCAGAGCTTCGCCTGGAAGATGGTCACGTCCTGGCCCACCAATTTCCCCGGGCTGGGCACCGGCGCGGCAAGCCTGGCCGAACTGATCACCCAGGCCAGCGCCGGGCGCCTGACCGTCAAGGTTTTTGGCGCCGGCGAACTGGTGCCGGCGTTCGAGGTGTTCGACGCCGTCAGCCGCGGCACCGCCGAGATGGGCCACTCCGCCAGCTATTACTGGAAGGGCAAGGCTGCGGCGGCGCCGTTCTTCTCCGCGGTGCCGTTCGGCTTGAACGCGCAGGAAATGAACGGCTGGCTTTACTACGGCGGCGGCCTGGAGCTGTGGCGCGAACTCTATGCCCCCTTCGGCCTGGTGCCGTTCCCGGCCGGCAACACCGGCGTGCAGATGGCCGGCTGGTTCCGCAAGCCCATCGAGTCGCTGGCCTCGCTCAAAGGCCTGAAGATGCGTATCCCTGGGCTGGGTGGCGAAGTGATGGCGCGCGTGGGCGCCACGCCGGTGAACCTGCCGGGCGCGGAGATCTTCAGCGCGCTGCAGTCGGGCGCCCTTGACGCGGCCGAGTGGGTGGGCCCCTACAACGACCTGGCCTTCGGGCTGCACCGCGCGGCGAAGTTCTGCTACTACCCGGGCTGGCAGGAGCCGGGTCCGACGCTGGAGTGCATGGTGAACAAGGCCGCCTACGAAACGCTGCCCGAGGACCTGCAGGAAATCGTTGCGCTGTGCTGCAGCGCGGTGAACACCTCGATGCTGGCCGAATACACCGCGCGCAACCAGCAGGCGCTCGATGCGCTGGTGCGTGAGCACGACGTCGAGCTGCGCCAGCTGCCGGCCGACGTGCTGCTTGCGCTGCGCAAAGCCTCCGAGAAAGTGCTCGAGGAAGTGGCCGCGTCCGACCCGCTCGCGCGCCGGGCCCTGGACTCCATGCGCACCTTCCGGGCGCAGGCCAAGGCCTGGCACGCCGTGTCGGAAGAGTCCTACTACGCCAACCGAGGCTGATCCTGGCGCATAAGCCGCTCAGCCATACAGCCAGTCCGGCAGGCCGGTGGCCAGCACCGGGAACGCCGCCACCAGCGCCAGCATCAGCAGCTGCAGGCCGATGAAGGGCACCACGCCGCGGTAGATGTCGCCGGTGAGCACTTCGGGCGGCGCCACGCCGCGCAGGTAGAACAGCGCGAAGCCGAACGGCGGCGTCAGGAAAGACGTTTGCAGGTTGATCGCCATCATCACGCCCAGCCACACCGGGTCCACGCCCAGCGCCAGCAGCACGGGGCCGACGATGGGCACCACCACGAAGATGATCTCGATGAAGTCCAGCACGAAGCCCAGCAGGAACATCAGCAGCATCACCGCCACCACGGCGCCCCACTTGCCGCCGGGCAGCGCGGTCAGCATCTCGTGCACCAGGTCGTCGCCACCGTAGCCACGGAACACCAGCGAGAACAGCGCGGCGCCCAGCAGGATGGCGAACACCATCGCGGTGACTTTTACGGTTTGCGTGCCGACCTCGAGCAGTCGCTTCACGCCCAGCCGCCCGTAGAGCGCGGCGAAGGCGGTGGCGCCCACGGCGCCCACCGCCGCAGCCTCGCTGGCGGTGGCGATGCCGGCCAGGATCGAGCCCAGCACCAGGCCGATCAGGGCCAGCGCCGGCACGATGGCCTTGGCCAGGTCGCCGGCCGAGCGCGGCGTGAGGTCGCGCAGCGCCGGCGCACGCTCGGGATGGCGCCAGGCCACCCACAGCACGTAGGCCAGGTACAGCGTCACCAGCCCCAGCCCCGGCACCAGCGCGCCGGCGAACAGGTCGCTCACCGACACCGATTCGGGCGCGAAGATGCCTTGCTTAAGCTGAGCCTGCTGGTAGGCGTTTCCCATTTGGTCGGCCAGCAGCACCAGAACGATCGAAGGCGGGATCACCTGGCCCAGGGTGCCCGAGGCGCAGATGGCGCCCGAGGCCAGGCGCGGGCAGTAGCCGTTGCGCAGCATGGTGGGCAGCGAGATCAGGCCCATCGCCACCACCGTGGCGCCGACGATGCCGGTGGACGCCGCCAGCATGGCGCCCACCAGCAGCACCGCCACCACCAGGCCGCCGCGCCTGCGCCCGAACAGCGACGCCACCGCTTCGAGCAGCGACTCGGCGATGCGCGATTTCTCCAGCATCACGCCCATGAACACGAACAGCGGCACCGCCACCAGCGTTTCATTGGTCATCACGCCGAACAGGCGGTTCGGGAAGGCCTCCAGGAAGCTGGGGTCGAAGTTGCCCAGCGCCAAGCCCAGCAGCGCCACCAGCATGGCCACGCCGCCCAGCACGAACGCCACCGGGAAGCCGCTGGCCAGGCCTGCGAACAGGCCCAGCAGCAGCAGGGCCAGCATCAGCACGTGCTGGTCGTGCAGGCTCATGACGGCTCACGCGCGAGGGCCACGCGCAGCGCGCGCAGGGTCTCGGCTGCGGCCTGCAGCATCAGCAGGAACGCCGACAGCGGCAGCAGCGACTTGAGCAGGTACCAGCCCGGCAGTCCGCCCGGGTCACGGGAGCCTTCTTTCACGGCCCAGCTGGCGGCGACGTAGTCCCAGCTCATGCCGGCCATCAGCAGGCAGAACGGCATCAGCAGCAGCACCATGCCGGCGAACTCCAGCCAGGCCCGGGTGCGCGGCGTCCAGCGCTGCGAGAATACGTCCACGCGCACATGCGCACCGTGCTTGAGCGCATACGCCAGGCCCAGCAGGAATACCGATGCGTGCAGCCACAGCACGGCTTCCTGCGCCGCCACCGAGCCGATGCCCAGCGCATAGCGCGCCACCACCAGTGCAAACACCAGGCCAACCAGCGCAATCGCCAGCAGCCCGGCCAGTCGCCCGGCGGCTTCACTCACGGCATCAGCGGCGCGCAGCAGCGGCGCGAAGCGCGTCAATCCCATTCGTAGATGGTCCAGTGCACCGGCGACACGCGCGGATCGCGATCGTCGCGGTTGAGCTTGCCGTTGCCGTCGGTGTCCATGAGGTAGTAAGCGGCGCCGCGGCTGGGCGTGACCTTGACCATGTAAACCCGGCCGCCCTGGCGGTATTCCTCGACCCGGTCGCCATTGCCCTCGGTGCGGATGCTGACGGTGGGGGCGTCTTCCTTGGCCGGGGCGGCCACCGCCTTTTCGGGAATGGGCGCTTCCTGGACCGGTTGCGCGGGCGCGGCGTCCTGGGCAGCAAAGGCGAGCAGCAGCGGCAAAAGGAAGGTCATGGCGGCATACCTCGGGTGGGCCTTCGAGCATGGCCCATGCACCGCGGGCGCTCAAGGGCCGCGGGGGCTTAAAATCACCGCATCGTCCTGCCAGGCCCCGCCATGTCCCGCCTCGTCCTGATCGACGGCTCTTCCTACCTCTACCGCGCCTTCCACGCGCTGCCGCCGCTGACGGCGCCCGACGGGTCCCCGAGCGGGGCCCTGTTCGGCATCGTCAACATGCTGCGCGCCACGCTGAAGGAAAACCCCGACTTCACCGCCTTCGTGGTGGACGCCCCGGGCCCGACCTTCCGCGACGAAATGTACCCGCAGTACAAGGCCCAGCGCCCGCCCATGCCCGACGAGCTGCGGTCGCAGGTGGAACCGATGATGAAGATCGTCGAGGCCCTGGGCTTCCCGATCCTGCGCGTGGCCGGCGTGGAGGCCGACGACGTCATCGGCACGCTGGCGCTGCAGGCGCACGCGCACGGCATCCCGGTCACCATTTCCACCGGCGACAAGGATTTTGCCCAGCTGGTGCGGCCGGGCATCACGCTTACCAACACCATGACCGGCAGCGTGATGGACGACGCTGGCGTAGTGGAGAAGTTCGGCGTGCGGCCCGACCAGATCGTGGACCTGCTGTCGCTGATGGGCGACAGCGTGGACAACATTCCCGGGGTGGACAAATGCGGCCCCAAGACCGCCGCCAAATGGCTGGGCGAGTACGGCACGCTGGACGCCGTGGTGGCCAACGCCGACAAGATCGGCGGCAAGATCGGCGAGAACCTGCGCGCGGCGCTTGGGCGCCTGCCGCTGAACCAGCGGCTGGTGACCATCAAGGTCGACGTCGCGCTGGACCAGGCGCCCACCGACCTCAAGCTGCGCGCGCGTGACGTGGATGCGCTGCGCGAGCTTTACGGCCACTTCGGCTTCGGCGGCGCACTGCGCGAGCTCGACGGCAAGGCTGCACCGGCCGGTGCCGGGCCGCGCGCCGCCGCCCCAGCTGTGGCCGAAGAAGCGCCGCTGGATCCGGCGCTGGCCGCGCCGGGCGAATACGAATGCGTGCTGGACATGGACCGCCTGCAGGCCTGGATCGAACGGCTGCAGGCGGCGCCGCTGGTGTCGTTCGATACCGAAACCGATGCGCTGGACCCGATGCGCGCCAACCTGGTCGGCCTGAGCTTCGCGGTCGAGACCGGCAAGGCCTGCTACATCCCGGTGGCGCACGATTACCCGGGTGCGCCTGCGCAGCTGGACCGCAGCGCGGTGCTGGAAGCCCTGCGCCCGATGTTCGAGGACGCCGGCAAGCCCAAGCTCGGCCAGCATGGCAAATACGACCTGCATATTTTGCGCCGCCACGGCGTGGTGGTGCAGGGCTACGCCCAGGACACGATGCTCGAAAGCTTCGTGTTCAACGCCGGCGGCCAGCGCCACGACATGGATACGCTGGCCCAGAAGTACCTGGGCTACACCACCATCAAGTACGAACAGGTGGCAGGCAAGGGTGCCAAGCAGATCGCGTTCTCGCAGGTCGCGCTGGACGACGCCACCGCGTACGCCGCTGAAGACGCCGACGTGACCCTGCGCCTGCACCATGTGCTGTCCGCCAAGCTCGCGGCGATTCCGTCGCTAAAGAAGGTGTATCGCGAGATCGAGATGCCGCTGGTGCCGGTGCTCGAGAAGATGGAGGCCACCGGCGTGCTGGTGGATTCGGCCGAGCTGCGCCGCCAGAGCGCCGACCTTTCCACCCGTATGCTGGCCGCCCAGCAGCGCGCGCACGAGATCGCCGGGCGCGCCTTCAACCTCGATTCGCCCAAGCAGCTGGGTGCGCTTCTTTTCGAGGAACTCAAGCTGCCGGCGATGGTGAAGACGCCCGGCGGCGCGCCGTCCACCAACGAAGAGGCGCTGGAAGCCATTGCCGACCAGCACGAGCTGCCGCGCCTGATCCTCGACTACCGCAGCCTGGCCAAGCTGCGCAACACCTACACCGACAAGCTGCCCGAGATGGTCAACCCGGAAACGGGCCGCGTGCACACCAGCTACCACCAGGCCGGCGCCGCCACCGGCCGCCTGAGCTCGAACGACCCGAACCTGCAGAACATCCCGATCCGCAGCGAGGACGGGCGGCGCATCCGCACCGCCTTCATCGCGCCGCCGGGCCGCCGCATCGTCGCCTGCGACTACTCGCAGATCGAGCTGCGCATCATGGCCCACCTCTCGGGCGACCCGGGCTTGGTCGGCGCCTTCGAAGGTGGCCTGGACGTGCACCGCGCCACCGCCGCCGAAGTGTTCGGCGTGCCTTTGGACCAGGTGTCGGGCGACCAGCGCCGCGCCGCCAAGGCCATCAACTTCGGCCTGATGTACGGCATGAGCGCGTTCGGCCTGGCAAAGCAGCTGGGCATCGGCCGCGGCGAGGCGCAGGACTACATCGCGCTCTACTTCAACCGCTACCCGGGCGTGCGCGAATACATGGACAGCGCCCGCCAGCAGGCGCGCGACCAGGGCTACGTGGAAACGGTGTTCGGCCGCCGCCTGCAGCTCAACGAGATCCACTCGCGCAACCAGGCCCAGCGCGCGGGCGCCGAGCGCGCCGCCATCAACGCACCGATGCAGGGCACGGCCGCCGACATCATCAAGCGCGCCATGGTGACCGTGCACCATTGGTTGGCCGGGCACGCGGACCGGGCCGCGCTGCTGATGCAGGTGCACGATGAACTGGTGTTCGAGGCCGATGCGGACTTCGTGGACGAACTGGTGGCCCAGGTGCGGTCCCTGATGGAGTCGGCGGCGGAACTGAAAGTGGCGCTGGTGGTGGATGTGGGCACCGGCATGAACTGGGACCAGGCTCACTGAATTTCCGTGACGTAAATCACCCTGTTTATCAGCAAGTTGCCAGCGAATGAACGCCTCCTGAATCCAACAATCAATTAACCCGGTCGTTCACGAACTTCTCATTCTCCGGGGTGTCTACTAGCAGCGTCGGATGCAAGGTCCGACGCAGGATCACTCCCTCCCCTGAGTGGATCCAACCGGAGCCGGGCTCTCCCCAGCCTTAGGCTCCACCTGACCCCGCGGGCTTCCCCTGGCCCGCGGGGTTTTTATTTGCAAAAACGGGGTCAGGTTCGCTTCCAGAAGTGAACCTGACCCCGTTTTACTGCGGCAGTTCGGTCAGCCAGTCGCGGGGGATCAGATAGTGGGCCAGGCGGGCTTCGGCGCTGCCGGGGTCCGGGGTCCAGGCGTATTCGAAGCGGACGCGGGGGGGCAGGCTCATCAGGATCGATTCGGTGCGGCCGCCGCTCTGCAGGCCGAACAGGGTGCCGCGGTCCCAGACCAGGTTGAATTCGACGTAGCGGCCGCGGCGGTAGAGCTGGAATTCGCGCTCTCGCTCGCCGTAAGGCGTTTCCTTGCGGCGCTGCACGATGGGCAGGTAGGCGTCGAGGAAGGCGTCGCCGACGGCGCGGGTGTATTCGAAGCTTTTCTCGAAGCCATCCGCGTGCAGGTCGTCGTAGAACAGCCCGCCCACGCCGCGCGCCTCGTTGCGGTGCTTGAGGAAGAAGTAGCGGTCGCACCAGGCCTTGTGCTCGGCGTAGCGCTGGTCGCCGAAGGGCGCGCAGGCGTCGCGCGCCACCTCGTGCCAGTGCCTCACGTCGGCGTCCACCGGGTAGAAGGGCGTGAGGTCGAAGCCGCCGCCGAACCACCAGATCGGGTCGCGGCCTTCCGGGCGGGCTTCGAAGAAGCGGACGTTGGCGTGTGAGGTGGGCACGTACGGGTTACGCGGGTGGATCACCAGCGACACGCCCACCGCCCGCCAGGGGGCGCCCGCCAGTTCCGGCCGGTGCGCCGTGGCCGAGGCGGGCAGGGTGGCGCCCGAGACGTCCGAGAACCCCACGCCGGCCTGTTCGAACACCGCGCCTTCCTTGAGCACGCGCGAACGGCCACCGCCGCCCTCGGGCCGCTGCCACTCGTCCTGGGCGAACTGGCCGCCGTCCACGGCCTCGAAGCCGGCGCACAGGCGGTCCTGCAGGGAGCGGAGGTAGGCGTGGACGGCGGCGAAGTCGGTCATGTCGGGGCGCGATAAGGGCAGGCCCGCATGATAGCCGCCCGGGCCGCCGGCTATAATCGCGCCCAGCAATGGACCCCCAGCCCCTTTCCCCCGCCCGCCTGCGCGTTGTGACCGAAGCGCGCGCCGAGGCCCTGATCGCCTTCCAGTTCCGGCCCGACCAGGCCTCGCCGCTGTCGGTGGACTGTGCCCGGCTGGCGGGCCCGGAGGCTGAAAGCTGGCTGGCCGGCGCCATCGGTGAATCCGCCGAGACCTGCGGCGCGGCCTGGGCGCACGGCGACCAATACGCGATGGTGGCGCTGGTGGTGGATGAAACCGACGGCGACATCGAAGCGGCCGCCGCCCAGGCCTATGAGCGCCTGCTGGTGGCCGTGCGGCCGTCGGAACATCCCTACCTGCTGCGCATCTGGAACTACTTCCCGGCCATCAACCGGGGCGAAGGCGACGAAGAGCGCTACCGCCGCTTCTGCGTCGGCCGCGCGCGCGCCGTGGACGGCATGTTCAACGACCCACCGCCGGCCGCCACCGCGATCGGCGCCGACGGCGAGCCGGGCCGACTCCAGGTGGTGGCGCTTTGCTCGCGCACCCCGGCCCTGGCGCTGGAGAACCCGCGCCAGACCCCGGCCTGGCAGTACCCGCGCGAACACGGCCCGGTATCGCCGGGTTTCTCCCGCGGCGCCCTGCTCGATGCCGACACCGACACGCCGCGCCTGCTGGCCTCGGGCACGGCCAGCATCGTCGGCCACGTGTCGCAGCACATCGGCGACTGCGCCGCGCAGCTGCGTGAGTCGCTTGCGAACCTGGACGCCCTGATAGCCCAGGCCGCGGAGAAATCCGGCAGGACCTTCCGCCGCGAAGGCTGCGAAGCGCTGCGCATCTACCTGCGCCACGGCGCCGACCTGGCCGCCGCCCAGGCCGTCATGGCCGACAGCGCCATCCCGGCGCAGCACGTCACTTACCTGCGCGGCGACGTCTGCCGCCGCGAACTCGACGTCGAACTCGAAGGCGTGTTCGCGGCGGGCTGAGCCGCTTTACTGCAGCGTCCGCTCGAACAGCTGCAGGATGCGCCGGTACTGGTCGTACCAGCTTTCCGGATGCTGGTAGGCGTGGCGCTCCAGCGGGTAGCTGGCCAGTTCCCAGTGGTCCTTCTTGAGCTCGATCAGCCGCTGCGCCAGCCGCACCGAGTCCTGGTAGAACACGTTGTCGTCGATCATGCCGTGGCTGATCAGCAGGTGGCCGCGCAGGTTCTGCGCGTATTCGATCGGTGACGACTTGGCGTAGGCCTCGGGATCGAGCTCGGGCGTGTTGAGGATGTTGGACGTGTATTCGTGGTTGTAGCTGGTCCAGTCGGTGACCGGCCGCAGCGCGGCGCCGGCAACGAAGGCCCCGGGCGCACGGAACATCGCCATGAAGCTCATGAAGCCGCCGTAGCTGCCGCCGTAGATGCCGACCTTGGCGCGGTCGGCCTGGTGGTTGGCCACCAGGTAGTCGATACCGTCCAGGTAGTCCTCGAGCTCGGGGTGGCCCATCTGCCGGTAGATCGCCGTGCGCCAGTCGCGGCCGTAGCCCTCCGACGCGCGGTAGTCCATGTCCAGCACGATGAAGCCGCGCTCGACCAGCAGCTGGTGGAACATCTGCTCGCGGAAGTAAGCCGGGTAGCGTTCGCTGACGTTCTGCAGGTAGCCCGCGCCGTGCACGAACATCACCACCGGGTACTGCTTGCCCGCCTCGAGCACCGCCGGGCGGTAGAGCTTGGCCCAGACGTCGCCGGCGCCATGCTTGGACGGTACGCGCACGGTTTTCGGCGCCAGCCAGGTGCGCGCCTTGAACTGCGCGCTGCGCGTGTCGGTGAGCTTCACCGCTTCGCCGCCCGCCACCGCCTGTACCGCCAGCTGCGGCGGCGTGTGGTGCGCCGACCAGCGCAGCAGCAGCTGGCTGCCGTCAGGCGACAGGCTGAAATCCTCGACGCCGTCGAGCGAGGTGATCTCCCGCACCTCGCCGCCATTGCCCGGCACCGCGCAAACCTCGTAGTCGCCGGGGCGTTCGCGGTTGCACACCACGTACGCCGTGGCGCCGTCGGGCGACCACACCGGCGAGGAAGCTTCCCAGCGGCCCGAGGTCAGGCGCTTGGCGCTTTGGCCCGGCACCGTGGTGTAGAGGTGCGAATAGCCCGACTCCTCCGACAGGTACCACAGCGTGCGGCCGCCGGGCAGCCAGCCGAAGTCGTTGAAGTTCCAGTTGATCCAGGCCCGGTCGGTGAGCCGGTGCGCGGACTGCAGCCTGGCCCCGGCGAAGTCCACGGTGGCGATCCAGCGGTCCTTGTTGTCCACCGCGCGCGCCATCAGGGCGATGGCGCTGCCGTCGTCGTTCCACTGCAGCGTGTCCACCCGCACGGCGCGTTCGCCGTTGAGCGGGTCAAGCTTGGCGGCCTTGCGCAGGGCGGCCAGCGGGTCGGTGGCGATGCCCGGCAGGGCCGACATGGCCAGGTCGCGAATGCTGCCATCACTCAGGTCCACCAGTTTGAGCTGGTGGCCCAGCGGCGGGTTGCGGCCGACGCGCACGCGCACGTCCTCCATTTCCTCGTAGCCCGATTCGGTGACGTACTTGGGCATCTTGCCGGCCTGGCCGGTTTCAGCGCCCTTGGCGGTGGTCACCACCGCCAGCCAGCGGCCGTCGGGCGACAGCGCGGTGTCGGCGATCTCGATCTTTTCGCCCAGGTACACCGGCACGGCGGCGCGCGTGGGGTCGGTGCGGCGGTTGGCTTCGGCCTGGTCGCGCAGCGTCTCGCGCTGCTGCCTCTCCAGCGCCAGCGCGCCGCTCAGGCGCAGCTGCTGATCACGAAGCACATCGGGTTCGGGCGCCGCGGCCGGATCCTTCACCGCGCGCGGCAGCGCCACCGGCTGCGCCAGGCGGGTGTCGGGCGACCAGCGGAACCAGTCGTTGCCCACGCGCCAGATCACGCCGCGGTCATCGGAGGCGAAGCGCGGCGCGGCTTCGAGTTCGACGCTGCGCGTGAGCTGCTGCAGGCTGCCGCCGACCTGGCGCAGGAACACATCGCCGTTGCGCACGAACAGCGCGCGTCGGCGGGTGGCGTCATACACCACCTGGGCGCCATCGACGTCGGCCTGGGTTGCGCCTTCCACCCGCACCGGCTCGCCACCGGCCACCGGCAGGGTCCACGTGTCGCGCACCGGCGAGCCGTCGCGCTTGAGGGTGTAATGGACGCGCGCACCGTCCAGTGACCACCAGGCCGATTCCACCGGGGATCCGATCCAGTCGGGATGCGACATCGCCTGGTCCAGGGTCAGCGGCGTGTCTTGCGCCAGCGCCGGGGCGGCGCAGGCCGCAAGCAGGGCGAGGGCGGTCAGGCGATGGCGCATGGTGGCTCCGGGCGGTCGAAAGGACGGGCAAGCCTAGCAAAGCCCGCGTGCAGACCGCCCGTGCTGCTTTTCCCATGCTGCGTTTGCGGCGACAATCATCCGAACCCCCGGGCGAACCCATGCAAACCTACGTCTACAAGTCCCTGCGCAAGGACAACACCTACGTCTACCTGCGCAGGCGGGACGATTTCGAGGTGATCCCCGAGGCCGTGCGCAAACCGCTGGGCGAGCTGGTGTTCGTGCTGGAGTTCGCGCTGACCGGGCAGCGCAAGCTGGCCCAGGCCGATCCGGTGGTGGTGCGCGCCAACCTGGCGGCGCACGGCTTCCACCTGCAGTTCCCGCCCACGCTGCTGGACCCGATGGTCGATGGCTGATTCCCCGCGCAACGGGGCGGCCTGGGCCTGGCTGGCGCTGGGCCTGGCGCTGTCCCTGCTGCCGCTGTGGGCGCACCCGGTGGCGCTGGCCGGCACCTGGCTGGCCCAGCCGGCGTTGGCGCTGGGACTGGCCGGCCTGCGCGGAATTCGACCGGTGACGCTGGACGCTGCCGGCCGCGGCGACGCGCTGGCGCTGGCCGCGGTTTGGGCCGGTGCGCTGGCGCTGGTGGCGCTGGCGATCGGCTGGCCGCTGGCTGCGCTGCGCGACACCGGCTCGCTGGCCGCGAGCCTGGCGCTGAGCGGCATGGCCGGCGCGGCCCTGCTGTGCCTGTGGCGCGCCTGGCCCGCCTTCGGCCTGGCCGAGCGGGAATCAGCGAGGCTGTCCGCGCTGGCCTCGGCCGTGGGGTCGGCGGGCCCGGACGAGGCCAGCCGCGGTTTCGTGGTCGCGCTGTCGGTGTTCGCGGTGGCGGCGGGCGCGCTGCTGCTGGCTTGGCCCGGCCTGGTGCCGGCCGGGCTGCGGCTGCCGCTGGTGGCCGCGCATCTGCTCACCGCGCTGGTGGCCCACGCGCTGGTGCAGCGCCATGGCACCGCGCCCGCCGCGCTGCCGCTAGGCGCCCTGCCGATCTATGGCGACGATGACGACGACCCGATCCCCGTCGCCGAAGCCACGGTGGACGATGAAGAACCCGACGCCGCGCTGTATGCCGCCACCCGCGCCGGCCGCATCGATGCGGCCCTGGCCACCCTGCAGGCCGGCGCCGACCCGTCGGCGGAGCCGCCCGGCGACGAACGCGACCAGCGCACCCTGCCGATGCTGGCGGCGCTGCTGGGCGACCTGCGCCTGCTGCGCGAATTGATCGCCCGCGGCGTCGACCTCAACGCCGAACATGCCGGCCTGACCCCGCTGCTGGCCGCCACCCGCGACAGCTGGCATGGCCGCCCGGAGGCGGTGATGACCCTGCTGGCCAACGGCGCCGACGCGCGTCGCGCCGACGCCGACGGCAACACGCCGCTGCACCACGCCGCGCGCAGCACCGATCCGGCCGTGGCCGCGCTGCTGCTGGACGCCGGGGCTCTGCTCGAGGCGCTCAACCAGGACGGCTTCAGCCCGCTGGGCGTCGCCTGTGCCGCCGGCAACTGGCGCCTGGCGCGCTTCCTGATCGAACGCGGCGCCAAGCCCGAGCCCAAGGAGGGCCAGCCGGCCCTGTTGGCGGCGGTGGTGGGCGACGACGACATCGCCGGCGTGCAGCTGCTGCTGCGCCACAAGGCGCGGGTTGACGCACGCGGCACCGGGCAGCGCACGGCGCTGCTGCTGGCCTGCGCGGCGGGCAACGCCGAGATCGTCGGCGAACTCCTGGACGCCGGCGCCGACCGCAACGCGCGCGACGGCGAAGGCGCGTCGCCGCTGCTGGAAACCGCACGCAGCGGCCATGCCGGCGTACTGGCCCGTCTGGCCTTGGCCAAGCCCGACGCCACCGCGGTGGACGAGCGCGGCCGCAATGCGCTGGTGCTGGCCGCCGAAACCGGCGTTGCACCCGAACTGCTGCGCCACCTGATCGCCATGGGGGTGAACCCCGAGCAGCGCGACCACGACGGCCGCCGCGCCGTCGAGCACGCCCTGGGCGCCGGCCGCTGGCCGCTGGTGGCGGTGCTCGATCCGTCCTATCCGCTGCCGGCCAGCGTTGCCGAGGGATTGTCGGAAGGCCATTTCGAGAAGACGCCGCGTGAACTGCTGCGCGAGGCGCTGTCGGCCAATCGTCCCGAGTCGGCCGAAGCCATGCTGCGCCTGGGCGCGGGCCCGGAGGCCGTGGGCCTGGCGTCGCTGCTGCTTGAGTTCACCGGCGAAGGCGACCTGCCCAACTTCTGCTGGCTGCTGCGCCACGGCGCCAGCGCCGATGTGCGGGTGGACGACGAGGACAGCGTGTTCTTCCACTTGTTGGGTCGCGGTGGCCACGCCTCGGCCGCCTTGCTGCGCCTGCTGGAACGCGGCCAGCCCGCAGGTGGCCGCGGTGGCCTGGCGCGCTGGCTGCAGGCCTGCCTGCAGGGCGAGCACACCACGCGGGGCCACGAACAGCTCGCCCTCGCCCTGCTTGAACGCGGCGCCGACGCGTTTGGCGGCGCGCCGGCCGACCCGCCGCTGGGACTGGCCATTCGCCTGGGCTGGCTGCGCCTGGCCGAAGCACTGCTGGCCACGGGCGTGGACCCGAACGCGCGCGATGGCCGCGGCCACACCGCGCTGCACTGCGCCGCCACCTTGGGGCGCGAGGGTGCCCTGCGTGTGCTGATCCGCCATGGCGCTTCGCCGGCGCTGTCGGCGCCCGACGGCCAGACGCCGCTGGGCCTGGCGCTGGCCGCGGATCGCCGCGAACTTTCGCACTGGCTTGAGTGGCGCCAGTGGCAGCTCCCGGGCCGCACGCTGCAGCCCTCCGACCTGCCTTCGGCGGCGATGGCGGGTGATGCCGAAGCCGTGCTTCGCCTGTTGGAGTTGGGCCTGCCGGTGGACGGCGTGGATGCGCAGGGCTGCAGCGCGCTGCTGCGCGCCGCCGGTGGCGGCCATGACGTGGTGGTGGCGCTGCTGCTCGAGCGCGGCGGCGACACCGCGCTGGCGGCGCGCACCGGCGCCACGCCGCTGTCGGCCGCCATCAGCATGCGGCACGTCGGCGTGGTGGACCAGCTGCTGCGCGCCGACGCTACGCCCGACCAGTCATTGCCGGGAGAGGTGACGCCGCTGATGCTGGCCGCCGCGCTGGGCCAGCCGGAGCTGATTTCGCGGCTGCTGGCGCACGGCGCCGACCCGGACGCGCGCGATGCGCAGGGCCTGGGCTCGCTGCACTGCGCGGCGCTGCACGCTTTCTCGTCGCGCGACCGCCAGCGCGTGCTGGCGCTGTTGGATACGCTGCTGCTGGCCGGCATCGCCCCGGACGAAGCCAATGCGCTGGGCCAGACGCCGCTGCTGCTGCTGCTGGGCGCTCGCGCCGAGCCGGGCACGGCCTGCGACGAAGACGTGCTGCTGGCGGCACTCGAACGGTTGCTGGCCGAGGACGTGAGCCTGGATGCCCAGGACCAGCGCGGCTTCGGTGCCCTGCACCTGGCGGCCATGCACGGCCTGCCGCGCGTGGTGCAGCGCCTGCTGCGCGAGGGCGGCAACCGCCAGGCGCGCGACACCCTGGGCCGTACCCCGCACGACATCGCCGTGCTGCGTGGCTTCGTGGACGTGGCCTCGGAGTTCGAGCCTTCGCGCGGCGCGCCGTCGCTGGCGCGCTTCCTGCGCGACCCGCGCTGAAGCACGAACCAGCAGGGAGGAACCAGCAAAGAGTGGCTGCGCGTAGCGCCGGCCAGGCCGCCGCGCCCGCCAGTTACTCCTTCCTCTTCGCCCTTTCCTCGTCATCGCCTGCCGCATCCGCCGGCAGGTCGGCTTCGAACAGCGTTTCCAATTCCCGCTGCGCCTCGCGCGCCGAAGCCACCAGGGCGGCCTCGTCGTCGTAGTACAGGTGCTGTTCGCGCAGCAGCCTCTCGTCGTGTTCGCGGAAGCGCTCGGTGTTGCGGTGCGCCTCTTCGGGCGGCACGCCCAGCGCCTCCATCACCCGGCGGCCCAGCACCAGGCTGGAGTGGAACGTCTCGCGCGTGGCCTGCACGTCCATGTCCATCAGCTTGAAGGCGTGCTGGCGGTTGCGGGCCCGGGCGTAGATCTTCAGGTGCGGGAACAGGCGCTTCACCACGCGCGCG
This sequence comes from Lysobacteraceae bacterium, assembly GCA_003241895.1. Taxonomy (GTDB): domain Bacteria; phylum Pseudomonadota; class Gammaproteobacteria; order Xanthomonadales; family Xanthomonadaceae; genus Arenimonas. The sequence goes on along the minus strand of QBLY01000004.1, from coordinate 4,168 downwards.
GTGCGGATGTTGGCGTCGGGGTCGTCGGTGGTGAGCACGAACACCTCGGCGCGGTCGGCGTGCGCGGCGCGCAGCAGTTCGGGCCGGGCCGGGTCGCCAAAGTAGACCTTGTTGCCGAAGCGGCGCAGGAAATCCACCTGGTCGGCGCTGTTCTCGAGCGCGGTGAACGGGATCTTCTGCGCGCGCAGCATGCGCCCGACGATCTGCCCCATGCGCCCGAAGCCGGCGATGATCACGCGCGGGTAGTCGTTGTCTATCCGGTCGGGCTCACGGGCAGGCTTGGTGTCGCCCGGCGCCGGCAGTCGCGCCAGCGCCATCAGCAGCAGCGGCGTGGCGGCCATGGACAGCCCGACGATCACGAACAACTGGTCGCGCAGCGCCGCCTCGATCAGCCCGGCCTTGAGCGCTTCGGCAAATACCACGAAGCCGAACTCTCCGCCCATCGCCAGCACGCCGCCCAGCATCAGCGCGCTGCGCCAGGGCAGCCCGCCAAACAGCCGGCCCACCACCACCAGCACCACCGACTTCACCAGCAGCAGCGCGACCACGCCGGCGGCGATCAGCGCCGGCTGATCGGTCACCAAGTCCAGGTCGATGCTCATGCCCACGGCCATGAAGAACAGGCCCAGGAACAAGCCCTTGAACGGCTCGATATGTGATTCCAGCTCGTGCCGGAACTCCGAATCCGCCAGCAGCACGCCGGCCAGGAACGCCCCCAGGCCCATCGACAGGCCCACCGACTGCATCAGCCAAGCCGTGCCGGCCACCACCAGCAGCGCGCTGGCGCTGAACACTTCGACCATCTGCGCGCGCGCCACCACGCGGAACAGCTGCGCAAGCAGGAACCGGCCGCCCAGCACCACCGCGCCAATCACCATCACCGCGCTGAGCACCGACGACATCGGCGGCGCCGACTGCGCCAGCGCCTTGGCTTCGCCCAGCAGCGGGATGGCGGCCAGCAGCGGGATCGCCACCAGGTCCTGGAACAGCAGGATGGCGAATGCCACCCGGCCGTGGTCCGAGCCCAGCTCCTTGCGTTCGGCCAGCAGCTGCAGGCCCACCGCCGTGGACGACAGCGCCAGGCCCAGGCCGATGATCACCGGGGCCTTCCATCCCGTACTGAAGAACGCGATCACACCGCCGATGGCCAGCGCCGACAGCAGCACCTGCAGCCCGCCCGTGCCGAACACCTTGCGCCGCAGCACCCACAGCCGGGCCGGCGACAGCTCCAGGCCGATGATGAAAAGCATCATGACCACGCCGAACTCCGACGCCGCCAGCACGTCCTCGGGATCCGGCACCAGCTTCAGCCCGTCGGGGCCGATGGCCACCCCGGCCACCAGGTAGCCCAGGATCGCGCCCAGGCCCAGCCGCCGGAACAGCGGCACGGCGATGACCGCCGCGATCAGGAAGATCAGGATGATGCCGAGGTAGCCGCCGTTGCCATGCATGGCCTGATTATGCGCTGGCCCTTGTTGCCGTTGAAACCGGCAGGCCGCAATGCTGTACTGGCCTCCCCACCAGGAGCCCCCGATGAAACAACTCTTGCTGTCCGTGTTCTGCGTGCTGCTCGCCGCATCGCCCGTGCTGGCCGCCGCTCCCGAGGTCCAGCGCTACACCGCCCGCGCCGAAGGCAGCCTCACCATCGGCGCCGATGGCCGCGTGGTGGACGTCGACCTGTCCAGCAACGCCAACCTCGGCAAGGAAGTCCTGGCCGCCTACGAAGAGCGAATCCGCGGCTGGCGCTTCGAGCCCATCGTCGAGAACGGCCAGCCGGTGAATGCCAAGGGCCTGATGCAGCTGTCCCTGGTCGCCGAGCGCGAGAAGGGCAGCGAATCGGCCGCGTTCGGCATTCGCCACGTGTGGTTCATGGATCCGCCGGGCACCGCGCCCGCCGCCGACGCACCGCGCCTGGGGCAGCCTTCCTATCCGACCAATGCACTCAAGGCCGGCGTCGGAGCCGACGTGGTGCTGGTGCTCAAACTCGATGCCCAGGGGCGGGTCCAATCGGCGGCCACCGAGAAGCTTGACCTGCTGGGCGTGGCCCCGCGTCAATCGCACCTGAGCGGCCTGGTGGCGCAGTTCCGCCGGTCGGCGGAAAAAGCGGCCGTGGGCTGGACCATCCCCGGCCAGCCCGAAGGCGTGCTGGTCCGCGTGCCGGTCCGCTACGTCACCGATCGCTGGGCCAGCGGATGGGCGCCTACCGCGATGCAGGTGGTCGAACTGCCGGAGTGGGCGGTGCTGGAATTGGCCGCGGCGCAGGCCAGGGACCTCAGCGCCGCAGGCATGGCCACGGCCCAGCAGTTCAAGCTGCTGACGCCCCTCGACGGCGCCTGACACGCTGGCGGCCTGAACGAAAAAGCCCCGCCGAAGCGGGGCTTTCTCTTTGCGACAAGGCCAGGCCTCAGCGCTTCATCGAACTGAAGAACTCGTCGTTGGACTTGGTGTTCTTCATCTTCTCGAGCAGGAACTCCATCGCGGTCAGCTCGTCCATCGGGTGCAGCAGCTTGCGCAGGATCCAGATCTTCTGAAGCATGTCGGGCTCGATCAACAGCTCTTCGCGGCGGGTGCCGGAGCGGTTGATGTTGATGGCCGGGTAGACGCGCTTCTCGGCGATGCGGCGGTCCAGGTGCACTTCCGAGTTGCCGGTGCCCTTGAACTCCTCGTAGATCACCTCGTCCATCTTCGAACCGGTTTCAACCAGCGTGGTGGCGATGATGGTCAGCGAGCCACCTTCCTCGACGTTGCGGGCCGCGCCGAAGAAGCGCTTCGGGCGGTGCAGCGCGTTGGCGTCCACGCCGCCGGTCAGCACCTTGCCCGAGCTGGGCACCACGGTGTTGTAGGCGCGGGCAAGGCGGGTGATCGAGTCGAGCATGATCACCACGTCGCGCTTGTGCTCGACCAGGCGCTTGGCGCGCTCGATCACCATCTCGGCGACCTGCACGTGGCGCGCGGCCGGCTCGTCGAACGTGGACGAGATGACTTCGCCGCGCACGGTGCGCTGCATCTCGGTCACTTCCTCGGGCCGCTCGTCGATCAGCAGCACGATCAGGTGCACGTCGGGATGGTTGTGGATGATGGCCTGGGCGATGTTCTGCATCAGCACCGTCTTGCCGGCCTTGGGCGGCGAGACGATCAGGGCGCGCTGGCCCTTGCCGATCGGCGACATCAGGTCCATCACGCGGCCCGTGATGTCCTCGGACGAACCGTTGCCGCGCTCGAGCCGGAAACGCTCGCGCGGGAACAGCGGCGTCAGGTTCTCGAACAGCACCTTGCCCTTCGACGCCTCCGGCGGTTCACCGTTGATGGTGTCGACGATGTTCAGGGCGACGTAACGCTCGCCGTCCTTGGGGCTGCGGATGCGGCCGGAGATCTCGTCGCCGGTGCGCAGGTTGAAGCGGCGGATCTGGCTGGGCGAGATGTAGACGTCGTCCGGGCCGGCCAGGTAGCTGGCGTCGTCCGAGCGCAGGAAGCCGTAGCCGTCGGGCAGGATCTCGAGCACGCCGTCGCCGGCGACGCCCTGCGGGTGTCGCGTCAGCACCTTGAGCAGCGCGAACGTGACGTCCTGCTTGCGCATGCGGGCGACGCCCTCATGCAGGTTCAGCTTGTCGGCGATCTCCAGCAGCTTGTGCGCCGGCATGCGCTTGAGGTCGTTGAGGCTGTAGGTGGGGAAGTCGGGCGGAAGCTGGGGCAACGGGCGGTCGTTGCGCTCGCCGTTGCCACCACCGGCACCGCCGCCGCCGCCGCCGTTACCGCCGTTGCCACCGCCGGCGTCGTCACCCGACTCGCCATCACGGGGACGGTCGCGGGGACGGTCGCGCTTGTCGCGGAAGCGATCGCGCCGATTGCGGTTGCGGCCTTCGCGGAAGCCACCTTCGCCGCCACCGGGGTTGCCTTCGCCACCCTGGCTGCCGTCACCGCCGCCTTGGCCGCCGTCACCGCCGGCGCTGCCGCCGCCCTGTGACTGGCCGTCGGACTGGCCACGGCCGGCGTCGCCGCCCTGGCCGCTCTCGCCGCCGGAAGACTCGTCATTGCGCTGGCGTCCGCCGCCCGACTCGCCGTCCGAGGCCTGGCTGGGAGCCGGCGCGCGTTCGGGGGCAGGAGCAGACACAGGGGCCGCAGCCGGCGCCTGGGGGGCGCTGGATTCGGTGCTTTGGGCGGGGGTGGC
>QBLY01000049.1 GCA_003241895.1 Lysobacteraceae bacterium | reverse complement strand
CGCTTGCCGCCGGCGGGGATGTGGTGGACGGGGTTGGTCCGGCGCCGATGTATTTCCTGGCGGCGTGCGCGCGCGACGAAGCCGCGCTGGCAGCGCTGCCGGCGCTGTCGCTGTTCGGGGACGCGGTGGAAAGCGTGTACGCCGACTACCGCGCCGAGATCGTCCGCAACCGCGCGGCCGCGTCGCACATCGCCCATCTCGAGGCGGAGCTGGCGCGCCTGCGGGGCGGGGCGTGAGCAACACCACCCACGATTTCCCGGTGACGGGCGACAACGGTGCGCGCGATTTCAGCGCGCGCGACATCGCCGTCATCGTGGTTTCCTATGCCAGCGCCAGCACGATCGAAGCGTGCGTGCAGCGGCTCCTGGCGGCGCGCGACGTGGCGCGGGTGATCGTCATCGACAACGCGTCGCCGGACGACAGTGCCGTTCGCGTGCAGCGCCTGGCGCAGCGCGAACCGCGCCTGACGCTGGTGCGCAACGATGGGAACCGCGGCTTCGCGGCGGCCTGCAACCAGGGCGCCACGGCGGTGTCGCAGCCTTGGATCGCGTTCGTGAACCCCGACGCCTACGTCGAGCGCGACACCCTGTCGCGGCTGGTGGCACATGCCACCGCGCGCGCCGGCGCCGGCCTGCTGGGCGTGGAGCTGGTGGACGAAGCGGGCGTGGTCGATTTGGCGTCGCGCCGCGCCGACCCGTCGCTGCGCGACCAGCTTTCCGGCCTTGGCCGCCGCGAGAATCTTTTCCTGGGCGCCGACCCGGCCCTGAAGCTGCAGCCCGTCGACGCGGTATCAGGCGCGCTGATGCTGCTGCCCACCGGCCTGTACGCGCACCTGGACGGCATGGACGAAGGCTACCGCCTGCACGCCGAAGACCTGGACCTTTGCCGCCGCGTGCGCGAGGCCGGCTACGAAGTGGTGGTCGCCAACGACCTGCGCGTCACCCACGTGCGCGGCGTCTCCAGCCGCACGCGCCCGGTGTGGGTCGAATGGCAAAAGCACCGCGGCCTGTGGCGCTATTTCCGCAAGTTCGAGGCGGCGGATACGCCGGCATGGCTTGTGCCCGTGCTGTGGTGCGGCCTGTGGGCGCATTTCTGCTTCGCGGGACTTCGTGCAGGGTGGCGGCGAGGGTGATCGTCGCGAGCAACGCCGGTGGCAGTCCCGGCGGGGTGATGGCGATGTCCTGTCACCCCAGCCAAGCGCGCCGGGATGCAAGCCGCGCCAACAGCAACAGAGCGATGGCGATCACAAGCACGCCTCCTTGCATCACCAACGCGAACATGGGCAATGGCGCCTGGCTGTTCATGACCAGGAAGCCCGCGTCCTGAACCACGACACCTGCCAGCGAAGCCACCAGCAGCGGCGTCGCCCAGCGCCGGCGCAGCAGCAGCCCGAGGCAACCCGCCGCGCCGGCCAGCACCGCCACGCAGGAGCCGATCACCGTCCACGCGGGCCGGGCTGCGTACAGCGCCTGTTGCTCCGCCGGCAGCGTCGCGACCGCGCCGCTGGCGAGCACGGCCAGGTCGGCGGCAATCGCAAGGCATCCGATCAAGTTCCAAAGCAGTGCAAGCACTGCGACCACCACAAACCAAACCGGCGCCTTGTTCATGCTGCTCCCCTGAGGTACTTGAACCTGACACTGCTTCCCCGTCGCCATCGTCCGCCCGTTGCGGCTGGCCCGCAACCGGCGCCGCCCTGCCGCTGGCCCGCCTCTTGGACGCAGAGAGGGCCGCTTTCGCGGCCCCCTGTGCGTCCCGATCCGGTGCGCGTTACTTGAGCGCTTTGTAGCGCAGGCGATGCGGGCGCGCGCCCTCTTCGCCCAGGCGGCGCTTCTTGTCTTCCTCGTACTCGCGGTAGTTGCCCTGGTAGAACTCCACGTGCGAGTCGCCTTCGAAGGCGATGATGTGGGTGGCGATGCGGTCAAGGAACCAGCGGTCATGCGAAATGACCAGCGCGCAGCCCGGGAACTCCAGCAGCGCGTCTTCCAGCGCGCGCAGGGTTTCGATGTCCAGGTCGTTGGACGGTTCGTCCAGCAGCAGCACGTTGCCGCCCTGCAGCAGGGTGCTGGCCATGTGCAGACGGCCGCGTTCACCGCCCGACAGCGTGCCGACGAGCTTCTGCTGGTCGGCACCCTTGAAGTTGAAGCGGCCGATGTAGGCGCGCGACTGGATCTCGACCTTGCCGATGGTGATGATGTCGCTGCCGCCCGACACCGCCTGCCAGACGTTCTTGTCGGCGTCGAGCGAATCGCGGCTCTGGTCCACGTAGGCGATCTTCACCGTGTGGCCGACGTTCACTTCGCCCGAGTCGGGCTTCTCGGCGCCGGTGATCATCTTGAACAGCGTGGACTTGCCCGCGCCGTTGGGGCCGATGATGCCGACGATGGCGCCCGGCGGGATGATGATGTTGAGGTCGTCGATCAGCAGGCGGTCGCCGAAGCTCTTGGACACGTTCTTGAACTCGATCACCTTGTCGCCCAGGCGCTCGCCCGGCGGGATGAACAGTTCATTGGTTTCGTTGCGGCGCTGGTACTCGACCGACTGCAGGTCTTCCAGGCGCTGCAGGCGCGCCTTGCCCTTGGTGCGGCCGCCCTTGGCGTTCTGGCGCGACCACTCCAGCTCTTTCTGCAGGGCCTTCTGGCGGCCCTTTTCCTGCGAGTCTTCCTGCTTGAGGCGCTCGGACTTCTGGTTCAGCCAGTCGCTGTAGTTGCCCTTCCACGGGATGCCCTTGCCGCGGTCGAGTTCGAGGATCCACTCGGCGGCGTTGTCCAGGAAGTAACGGTCATGGGTAACGGCCACCACGGTGCCGGGGAAGCGGGTGAGGAACTGTTCCAGCCACTCCACCGATTCGGCGTCGAGATGGTTGGTGGGTTCGTCGAGCAGCAGCATGTCGGGCTTGCTCAGCAGCAGGCGGCACAGCGCGACGCGGCGCTTCTCACCGCCCGACAGTTGGCCGCAGATGGCTTCCCAGGGCGGCAGGCGAAGGGCGTCGGCGGCGATTTCCAGCTGGAGCTCCAGGGTGGCGGCGTCGCCGGTGGCCAGGATGCCCTCCAGGCGCTGCTGCTCGGAGGCGAGCTTGTCGAAGTCGGCGTCTTCGTCGGCGTAGGCGGCGTAGACCTTGTCCAGCAGCGCTTGCGCGTGCAGCAGGTCGCCCACGCCTTCTTCCACGGCTTCGCGCACGGTGTGCTCGGGGTTCAGGCGCGGCTCCTGCTCGAGGTAGCCGACCTTGATGCCGGGGGCCGGGCGGGCTTCACCGGTGAAGTCCTGGTCCACGCCGGCCATGATGCGCAGCACGGTGGTCTTGCCCGAGCCGTTCAGACCCAGCAGGCCGATCTTGGCGCCCGGGTAGAACGACAGCGAGATGTCCTTGATGATCTGGCGCTTGGGCGGCACGGTCTTGCTGACGCCGATCATGGTGTAGATGTACTGCATCGTGGGCTCTCGCATCAGGCCGGGGCGGCGCGATGGACGGCGCGGCCGGGCAG
>QBLY01000048.1:4404-4670 GCA_003241895.1 Lysobacteraceae bacterium | reverse complement strand
GGCGCGCCAGACCAAACCTGCGCGCGGCGGCAGCACCAGGCTCAAGCGGCCGCGTTCATCCACCTGCGCGGCGGGCGCTTGGCCTGCGATCGAATACAGCAGCGACAGGGTCGTGCCCGGCGGCAGGCCGGTGTCGAGGTTGTCGAGCAGGCGCGGCTGGTCGTCGCTGTTGAACATCACCAGCGCCGACTCGCCGCCGTGGTCGGTGCGCCACGCGAGCACGCCGGCGCCCGCTTCGCTTTCGCGCAGGACCGACGGCGCACCGC
>QBLY01000048.1:0-4394 GCA_003241895.1 Lysobacteraceae bacterium | reverse complement strand
GTACAGCGGCGCGGTGGTATCGAACCGGTCGCGCCCGCCGCTGCCGTGGCCGCCGGCGAACATCGCGTCGCGCTGCCCGCGAAGGCCCTGTTCGGTGCCGTAGTAGATCACCGGGATGCCGGGCAGCGTCATCAACGCCAGCAGCGCCTGCTTGAGCGCCGCCTCGCTGCCGCCGGCCAGGAAGCGCTCGACGTCGTGGTTGTCCACGAAGGTCGGCATCAGGTGCGGGTTGGCGTGCAGCACCATCGTGCTGCGGATGCGGTGCGCGAGTTCGGCGGTGGGCCGGCCGCGCGCGAAAACCTCGGCCATCCCGCCATACAGCGGGAAGTTGATCATGCCCGGAAGCAGCGGGCCATCGGCGTCGCGCTGGTAGCTTTCGATCTTGCGGGCGACGGCATCCGAATAGGGCTTGTCCACGCCGAAGCCTTCGCCGAACACATGGAAGTCGGGCTTGCCGGCCGCCCTGGCAACCGCCAGCACGCCGGGCGCGTCGGCATCGTCGGCGTGCAGGAAGTCACGGAAGAACGCCGGCGGGACGTGGAAGGCCGTATCCACGCGGAAGGCGTCCACGCCGACTTCGCGGATCCAGTAGCCGTAGCTGTCGCGAAGAGCCCGGCGCACGCGCGGGTTCTCGGTGTCCAGGTCGTCCAGGTCGGCCAGCGCGTAGTCCAGCTCCTGTTCGCGGCGGCTGAAATCGCCGATGGCGGGCGTCCAATGGTAGATGCCTGCGGCGCGATCGGCGGCGCGGCGTGGATCATTGAGCGTGAAGGGCGCCTGCGTCGGCGCGGTCATTGGCCGTGAACGGGTGTTCACTGAATAGCCGGTGGTGGGATCCGCCGGACTGCGGCTCTGGTCGTAACTGAAGAAGTTGCCGGTGTGGTTGACCACGATGTCCTGCACCAGCTTCATGTCGCGCGCATGCAGGGCGTCGGCCAAGGCGCGGTAGTCGGCCAGCGTGCCGAAATGCGCGTCCACCGCCTTGAAATCGGACGCCCAGTAGCCGTGGTAACCGCCATATCCAAGCTTGCCGTCCCACCACTGGTTGGCGACCGGCGGCGTTATCCAGACGGCGGTGGCGCCCAGCCCGCTGATGTAGTCGAGCCGCCGCTGCACGCCGTCCAGATCGCCGCCGCTGAAGCGGGCGGCGCTGGCCGGATCGTATTCGCCTGTGCCCTGGTCGTTGTTCCCCGGGTTGCCATCATCGAAGCGGTCGATCATCACGAAGTAGATGACCTGGTCGCGCCAGTCCACGGCAGCGTTGCGCTGTGCCGGGATCTCGGAGGCAAGGGCGGCGTGCGCCGTGAACAAGGCGAGGCAAGTGGCGGTGATGCCGCCGCGTAGTGTCGTCACATGCGCTCCCCGATGGTGTCCACGCCGCATGGTTTACCCCATCCGCGCCCATTCACATGACACCGATGCGCATGGCCTGCCGTGAATACGTATGCAGGGCGTCCCTGCCGCCAAAGGCCGGGGCTACTATCGCCCTCAGCCACGACGGCATGCACTGTCGGGCGTGAAATTCCCGCGGGATTCGCCAAGCAACTTGGGGGCCGTCGGCGGGCACAGTCTGCAACATCCAGCGTGTCCCGGGAGGGGAGATGTTGAAAATCAAGCGCAACATGCTGAGCGTCGCACTCGCGTCGGCCATCGTGGCCAGTTCCGGCCACGCCATGGCGCAATCCGCGCAGGACGCCGAAACCACCGAAGAGGCCAAGGCCAGGGCGGAAGCCGAAGCCAAGGCGGCAGTGGACGACACCCGGGTGCTGGACGTGCTGGAGGTGACCGGCATCCGCGCCGGCATCGAGAACGCGATCGAAACCAAGGAAACGTCCACGTCCATCGTCGAGGCCGTTTCGGCCGAGGACATCGGCAAGCTTCCCGACACCAGCATCGCCGATTCGATCGCGCGCCTGCCGGGCCTGACCGCCCAGCGCGACCGCGGCCGCGCCTCCGAGATCAACATCCGCGGCCTGGCGGGCGATTTCGCCGCCACCACGCTCAACGGCCGCGAACAGGTCAGCCTGGGCAACAACCGCGGCGTCGAGTTCGACCAGTACCCGGCCGAACTGATGAGCCAGGTGGTGGTGTACAAGACCGCCGACGCCTCGCTGGTCGGCCAGGGCCTGTCGGGCACGGTGGACCTGCAGACGCTGCGTCCGCTGGACTTCTCCGAGCGCAAGTTCGCCATCAACGCGCGCGGCGACATGAGCAGGTTGGGCGACGAGAAGTCCTACGGCAACCGCTTCAGCCTGTCCTACATCGACCAGTTCGCCGACAACACCGTCGGCATCGCGCTGGGCTATGCGCGCCTGAACAATCCCAACCAGGGCCATCAGTTCGAGGCCTGGGGCTACAACGCCGGCCAGCTGGGTGGCGGCAAGCTCTACGACTTCGAGAACGACAACACCCGCGACGGCTTCATGGCCGCCATCGAGTACAAGCCCAACGAAACCTACTCGACCGTCTTCGACTTCTACTACTCGCGCTTCGAGAAGGAAGAGGCCAAGCGCGGCATGGAATTCAGCACCGGCACGGTCAGCAACCAGGTGCGCGACGCCGACGGCTCGGTGACCTCGTATGACTTCACTGGCTTCGACCCGGTGATGCGCAACGACTTCAACGGCGCCGACGACACGCTGTCTTCGTTCGGCTGGAAGCAGGAGTTCAAGGTAGGCGACGCCTGGTCGATCGACCTGGACCTGAGCGCTTCGCGCGCCGAGCGCCAGGAGCGCATCCTCGAGACCTACGCCGGCTTCCCGGCCGGCATCAGCGACTCGGGCTCGGCCCGACTGAACCCGGACGGCTACTTCGAATTCGATTTCGGCTTCGACTACGGCAACCCGGCCAACTTCCGGCTCGGCGATCCCGGCGGCTGGGGCCAGGACGGCTACGTCAAGGACTTCGAAGTCCGCGACAACCTGATGGCCGCGCGCCTGGACTTCGAGCGCACGTTCGAGAGCGGCATGATCTCGAGCATCGAGTTCGGCGGCAACGTCACCGACCGCGAGAAGAGCCGCGCTTCGAACGAGAACTTCCTGTGCCTGGTGGCCTGCCGCGACGGCGCCACGCTGGCGATCCCGGCCGGCCTGCTGACCGGTTCGGGCTTCAACTTCGCCGGCCTGGGCTCGCTGCTGGGCTACGACGCGCGCGCCGCGCTGGAGTCGGTATATGCCCTGCGCGGCAACACCAACGGCGACATCGCCAACAAGAACTGGAGCATCGACGAGACCGTCACCACCCTGTTCGTTCAGGCCAATATCGACACCGACCTGGGTTCAGTCCCGGTGCGCGGCAACATCGGCCTGCAGGCCGTGCGCACCGACCAGAGCTCCGACGGCTTCGCGACCTACGACGGCAATCCGATCGGCGACCCGATCAGCGGCGGTGCCACCTACACCGAATACCTGCCCAGCCTGAACCTCAACTTCACCCTGCCGTGGGAGCAGAAGCTGCGCTTCGGCGCCGGCCGCCAGATGGCGCGCCCGCGCATGGACCAGATGCGGGCCAACGCCGGCTACGGTATCGATCGTGGCCGCGACATCTGGTCGGGTGGCGGCGGCAACCCGCAGTTGGAGCCGTGGATCGCCAATTCGCTGGACCTGTCGTACGAGAAGTACTTCGGTGGCCGCGGCTATGTCTCGGCGGCGTACTTCCACAAGGACCTGCGCACCTACATCTATGACCAGGTGGTGCCGTTCGACTTCAGCGGCCTGGCGGTCCCGCCCGGCACGCTGCCAGCCGACATCCCGCCGTCGACGATTGGTGAGTTCAGCTCGCCGCAGAACGGCGAAGGCGGCAAGCTCAAGGGCCTGGAGCTGGCGGTTTCGGTGCCGTTCGACCTGCTGTGGCAGCCGCTGGAAGGCTTCGGTATGCAGGCCAGCTACACCGACAGCACCACCAGCATCTCGCCCGATGGCCCGGGCACCTCCTCTGCGTTGCCCGGCTTCTCGAAGTACACATCCAACGTGACGCTGTACTACGAGCGCTACGGCTTCTCGGTGCGCGGCAGCCGCCGCAGCCGCTCCGAATTCCTGGGTGAGGTACAGGGCTTCGGTGGCGACAGGACGCGAATCCTGTTCGCGGGCGAGGCGGTGGTCGACTTCCAGATCGGCTACACGCTGCAGTCGGGCCCGCTCAAGGACCTCTCGATCCTGGCGCAGGTGAACAACGTCACCGACGAGCCGTTCCGTTCGACCTACGACGGCCTGGACTCGCGTCCGCGCCAGTTCTTCGAATACGGCCGCAACTACCTGGTCGGCGTGAACTACAAGTTCTGATCCACCCGGGCCCCTGCCCGGGTTTCCCCACCCCGCCGGCATCACTGCCGGCGGGGTTTTTCTTGGCTCTTCTCCAAACTGCGGGGACTGGCGCCGTCGCCACCCCGGAAGCGAGGG
>QBLY01000047.1:395-5187 GCA_003241895.1 Lysobacteraceae bacterium | reverse complement strand
CTCCGTCACGCCTTCAGGCCGCTGCGTACCGGCGATGCCCCGGAAGCGAGGGTCACTGCCTGCGAAATAAAGGCTTCACTGAGCAGGCAGTGACCCTCGCTTACGGGGTGGCGACGGCGCCAGTCCCCGCAGTTTGGAGAAGAGCCGAAAAAAAAGGCGCCGGAAGGTGCCCTTTTTCATGGGTGGTTGGCGAGGGTCAGCGTTCGAGCTGGTCGAGCTTGCCGGGCTTGCCGTCCCATTCGGCCGCCTCCGGCAGCGGGTCCTTGCGGGTGGTGATGACCGGCCAGATCGCCGACAGCTCGGCGTTGAGCGCGATGAAGCCCTCCTGGCCGCCCGGCACGTCGTCTTCGGGGTAGATCGCCTTGGCCGGGCACTCGGGCTCGCACAGGGTGCAGTCGATGCACTCCTGCGGGTCGATCACCAGGAAGTTGGGACCCTCGTGGAAACAATCCACCGGGCAGACCTCGACGCAGTCGGTGTACTTGCAGCGGATGCAGTTTTCGATGACGACGAAGGGCATGGTGTGTCCGGGAGGCGTGTGTGGCCAGGCGTTGATTCTAGCCCCGCGTCGCCGCCAAGCCCAGCCTGCGGACCGACCCGGGCGGGCGGCGAGGGCGCAAAAAAGAAGGCCCGGCGTTGGCCGGGCCTTCTTGAATGTGGCGCTCCCTAGGGGACTCGAACCCCTGTTCCAGCCTTGAGAGGGCCGTGTCCTAGGCCACTAGACGAAGGGAGCGTGGATGGCGAAGCGGTGCATCGGACGCTAGTATAACGGGCTTTACCGATGCCGGGAAGCCGGCCGGACCGCCGACGCCTGCGTGCCCCGCGACGCCGAAACTTGGATGGAATGCGTATCGCCACTCCCACCTCGCCATTGATCGTTCCCCGCGCCGAACACGGCGTGTCCCGCAAGGACATCAGTCCAAACGCACTGCGCGTGCTCTACAAGCTGCGCGAAGGCGGGTTCCAGGGCTATCTCGTCGGCGGTGCCGTGCGCGACCTGCTGGTCGGGGGCCACCCCAAGGATTTCGACGTGGCCACCGACGCCACGCCCGAACAGGTCAAGTCCCTGTTCCGCAACTGCCGGCTGATCGGCCGCCGCTTCCGCTTGGCGCACGTGGTGTTCGGCCGCGAGATCATCGAGGTCGCCACCTTCCGCGCCAATGTCGACGACGGCAGCGGTGACCGGGAAACCGAAGACGGCGGCCGCCTGCTGCGCGACAACGTCTATGGCAGCGTCGAGGACGACGCGGTCCGCCGCGACTTCACCGCCAACGCCCTTTACTACGCCATCGAGGATTTCTCGGTGCGCGACTACGTCGGTGGCTACCAGGACTGCCAGGACCGCGTGCTGCGCCTGATCGGCGACCCGGTGGAACGCTACCGCGAGGACCCGGTGCGCATGCTGCGCGCCGCCAGGCTGGCGGCCAAGCTGGGCTTCACCATCGCGCCCGACGCGGCCGAGCCCATTCCCGAACTGGCGCACCTGCTGGCGGCGGCGCCGCCGGCGCGGCTGTTCGACGAGTGCCTGAAGATGTTCCTTTCCGGTCACGCCGAAAGCAGCTTCCTCACCCTCGAAGACCACGGCCTGCTGCCGGCGCTGTTCCCTGAAACCGCCGTGGCGCTGGAAACCAACCGCAGCGGCGCCCTGCGCACCATGCTGCTGCAGGCGCTGCGCAACACCGACGAGCGCGTCGCCCAGGACAAACCCGTTACGCCGGCCTTCCTTTTCGCAGCGCTGCTGTGGCCGGCGTACTGCCGCGAACTGGCCGTGCTGCAGAAGGCCGGCATCGATCCACTGGTGGCGCAGCAGCGCGCGGCCGACCGCGTCACCCTGCACCAGGCCAAACGCATCGCGCTGCCGCGCCGGTTCTCGATGCCCATGCAGGAAATCTGGCTGCTGCAGCCGCGCTTCAACCAGCGCGTGCGCAAGCGTGTGTTCCGCCTGCTGTCGCACCCGCGTTTCCGCGCCGCCTTCGATTTCCTCGAGCTGCGCGCAAGCGGTACGCCGGAAGTGGTGGACGACGTGGTGTTCTGGCGCGAGGCGCAGCTGCAGGCCCCCGAGCAACTGGCCGAGCGGCTCGATCCGAAATCACCGCGGCGCGACCACGACGAAGACGATGCGGACGGCAGCGGCGAATCCGATGCCGCCGCGCCGCGCAAGCGTCGTCGTCGGCGCCGCAAGCCCGGCGTTGGTGGCGAGGGCGCGGCGCCGTGAGGCCCGACGCTCCGGTCCGTGCCTACGTTGGCCTGGGCGGCAACGAGGGTGACGTGGCGACGACGCTGGTCGAAGCGCTGTGGGCGCTGGACGCCATGCCGCAGACCACCATCCAGAGCCAATCGGCCCTCTATCGCACGCCGGCCTGGGGCCGCACCGACCAGCCCGATTTCCTCAACGCCGTGGTCGAACTGCGTACCCGCATGACGCCGCGCGCGCTGCTCGACCTGCTGCTGGAGATTGAACAGCGCTTTGGCCGCGTGCGCAGCAGCGCCGACCGCTGGGGGCCGCGCGCGCTCGACCTCGACCTGCTGCTTTACGGCGACGAAGTGCTGGACGAACCCGGCCTGACCGTGCCGCATCCGCACCTTCACGAGCGCGCCTTCGTATTGGTGCCGCTGGCGGAGATCGCACCCGCCCTGGTCGTCCCGGGCCGGGGCGACGTGGCTTCCCTGCTGGCCGCGGTGGATGTTTCAGGCATCGAAGCGATACCTTAGCCACTACCACCACCCGGGCCCCCGCCATGTACGCGACCGATCCATCCAAGCCTGCGCGCGCGCCGCTGACCGTGCCGGCCCTGCGCAAGATGAAGGCCGACGGCCAGCGCATCGTGTCCATTACCGCCTACGACGCCGGCTTCGCGCGCAGCGTTGACCAGGCCGGCATCGACCTGGTGTTGGTCGGCGATTCGCTTGGCATGGTCTGCCAGGGCCACGACAGCACGCTGCCAGTCACCGTGGACGACATCGTCTACCACGTGGGCTGCGTCGCCCGGGGGCTGTCGAGCGTGTTCCTGGTGGCCGACCTGCCGTTCCAGGCGGACGCCACCACCGAGCGTGCGCTCGATGCGTCCACCCGCTGCCTGCAGGCGGGCGCGGCGATGGTGAAGCTCGAGGGCGCCGGCCACAAGCTCGACGTGATCCGGTTCCTGGCCGAGCGCGAGATCCCTGTCTGCGGGCACCTGGGCCTGACGCCGCAATCGGTGCTGCGCCTGGGCGGCTACCGGGTGCAGGGCCGCGAGGCATCGGCGGCCAAGAAGCTGCTCGATGACGCCCGCGCCGTCGCCGACGCCGGTGCCGACCTGCTGGTGCTCGAGTGCGTGCCCTCGGCGCTGGCGGCGCAGATCACCGCCGCCGTTGCCATCCCCACCATCGGCATCGGCGCCGGCCCGTCCTGCGACGGCCAGATCCTCGTGCTGCACGACCTGCTGGGCATGAACAGCGGCCATCGCCGACCGCGCTTCGTGAAAGACTTCCTGGCGCAGGGCGGCTCCGTCCTGGGTGCCTTCCAGGCCTATGCCGACGCCGTGCGCTCGGGCGCCTTCCCCGGCCCTGAACACGGATACTGACGGTATGCAGACCCACACCACCCTGGCCGCGCTGCGAGCCCAGCTCAGGCAATGGCGACGCGACGGCAGCAGCGTCGGCTTCGTGCCGACGATGGGCAACCTGCATGCCGGCCACCACGAACTGGTGAAGCTGGCGCGCCGGCACGCCGACCGCGTGGTGGCCAGCATCTTCGTCAATCCGACCCAGTTCGGGCCCAACGAGGACTACGCCCGCTACCCGCGCACGCCCGACAGCGACATCCACGGCCTGGCCGAAACCGGCTGCGACGCGCTGTTCCTGCCCACGGTCGAGCAGATGTATCCGTTCGGCACCATGGGCTGCGTGCAGATGCACGTGCCGGGCATCACCGACATCCTGTGTGGCGCCCACCGCCCCGGCCATTTCAACGGCGTGGCCCAAGTGGTTGCGCGGCTTTTCAACATGGTGCAGCCCGACCTGGCGGTGTTCGGCCGCAAGGACTACCAGCAGCTGCAGGTGATCCGGTACATGACGCGCGAAATGAGCTTCCCGGTGGAAATCATCCCGGCGCCCACCCTGCGCGAGGCCGACGGCCTGGCGATGAGTTCGCGCAACCAGTACCTGGACGCCGACCAGCGCCAGACCGCGGTGCGTATCCACCAGACGCTTCAGTTCATGCGTGACGCGGCGCGCCAGGGCCTTCCCATCACCGGCTTCGAAGACGAGGCGTCGTCGCGGCTCGAGGCCGCCGGCTTCACGGTGGACTACGTCCAGGTTCGCCACGGCGACCTTACCCGCGCCAAGTCGCCCAATGAACCGGGGCTGGTGGCGTTGATCGCGGCCCGCCTGGGCAAGACGCGGTTGATAGACAATCTGGAGTTTGACGCCGCTTGACCGCCACGGCGCCCGAAACGTTCGCGGAGCAATGACGTGGGCCTGACGCAAGGACATTGGCAATCGCTGCGCCTGCAGGCCGACCGCCTGCGAGGCCGGGCACTGCGCGACCTGGTGGCCGCCGATCCCGCGCGCGCCGACGACTATGCGCTGCGGGTCGGCCCGGTGTACGCCAGTTTTTCCCGCCAGCACATCGACGGCGCGGCGGCGCACGAGCTGTTCGCACTGGCACGGCAGGCCGAGGTTGCGTTGGCGCTGCGGCAGCTTTTCAACGGCGCCCACGTGAACGGCAGCGAGGATCGCCCCGCGCTGCACACCGCGCTTCGCAGCGACCTGGGCGAAGGCGCGGTCGCGGCCGAAGCACGACGCCTGGCGC
>QBLY01000047.1:0-385 GCA_003241895.1 Lysobacteraceae bacterium | reverse complement strand
CAGATGGATCGCCTGCACCAGACCATCCTCGAGAGCGATGTCACCGACGTGGTGAACATCGGCATTGGCGGCTCCGACCTGGGCCCACGCCTGGCGGTGGACGCGCTGCGCGACTTCCACGACGGCCGCCTGCGCGTGCACTTCCTGGCCAACGTGGACGGCAGCGCCGCGCAGCACCTGCTGCGCTCGCTCGACCCGGCGCGCACCGCGGCCATCCTGGTGTCCAAGAGCTTTGGCACCCAGGAAACCCTGCTCAACGGCGCGATCGTGCGCGACTGGCTGGGCGGCAGCGAGCGCCTGTATGCAGTCAGCGCCAACCTGGATGCAACCGCGGCCTACGGCATCAGCGGCGATCGGGTGCTGCCGATGTGGGACTGGGTGGGTG
>QBLY01000046.1 GCA_003241895.1 Lysobacteraceae bacterium | reverse complement strand
GCGTTGGCCTGCTGGCAGAGATGGCCGTGAGCGCGCGCGACGACGCCGACGCTCACGCCGCCGACGCTGGTGGCGGTCACCGTGCCGCCGCCGCCCACCACCGTGTTGACGGTCGAGGAAGAAGAGCTCGAGCTGCCGGAAGCGCCCCCGTACGTGGCGCCGGTGCGCGCACCCAAGCCTTACCGCAACTGATCGCATGTCCTTGCCGCAGACGGTGACGTTCGTTTCGCCGGCCCATGGCCTGGCCCCTCCGGGCCGGGCATGGCGCCGGCGGATCGCGCTGTTCGCGCTGTGCGCCTTCAGCGCCACGGCGTCGGCCAACGCGGGCTTCGGCGACCAGCGCGCTTCGAGCGAGGCCAGGCAGGTGGCGCAATGGGTCGGCGACTCGGGGGACAACCAAGGCCTGCCGTTCGTGCTGATCGACAAGGTCGCGGCGCGCGTGTTCGTGTTCAACGCCGCGGGCGAACTGCAGGGCAACGATGCGGCCCTGCTCGGCTCCGCGCGCGGCGACAAGACCGCTGAAGGTATCGGCGAGCTGTCGCTGTCGGCCATCCGGCCCGAGGACCGCACCACGCCTGCCGGCCGCTTCGTGGCCCACCTGGACAAGGACATCCACGGCCGTGGCCTGCTCTTGATCGACTATGACGCTTCCATCGCGCTGCATCCGGTCGTGCCGGGCACGGCCCTGGAGCAACGCGCCAAGCGCCTGCGCAGCGAAACGCCCGACGACAACCGCATCTCCTTCGGCTGCATCAACGTGCCGCCGGCGTTCTACGAAAAAGTGGTGCGACCTGCGTTCACCGGGACAGCGGGCGTCGTCTACATCCTTCCCGAGACGAGCGCAGCCAGTGACTATTTCCGCCGATAACCGCGCCTGAGCCGAAGAATTCCTCCCTGACCCGCGCAACACGCGACGTCCCGTCGCACCAATGGGTGATGGCTTGGTTCAGCTGCACCCCCTTGGGCGACATCAGCCCCCGACGGCCTGCCGACGGATGCGCTGCTCCTGCTCGACCGGCAGGCGATTCAATGCGCGCAGTTCCGGCACCAGGAATTCGAGTGATCCATCCGCCAGGCTGATGCGCGCGACGAACTGCCGCATGCCCACGTAGAGCGAACCGTCCGGGCCAAGCACGACGCAATTGGGATAGAACCATCCCCACACCGTGTCTTCCACCAGGGTTTCCAGCCGGCCCGAGCGCAGGGCCACCAGGGCGTCGGACAAGACGATGTAGGCAGTTCCATCGGCAGCGCTGGCTACGGCGTACGGCGCAGCCGGCAAGGGATGGGCCGTGGTCGCCTGCCAGCGCCCGTCGACGCGGTCGACCGCGATCACTGAACCGCGCGAGATCGTCATATGAGCCATCCCTTCCACGGCATGGACGCGCTCTCCCACCATGAAGAAATCAACAACCTGGTGTGCGGAGATCCTATAGTTGGATGTGCCGTTCGTGTCGAACCAATACAGCGCGCCGCCCCACTCACCGCGGTTGAAAGCCACCAGCCAGCCGTCCGAGACCTTCCTTGCCGCCTGTGCTCCGGTGTAGCGATCCACCTTGGGCACGAAGGGCAAAACCGCCGCGATCTGCTTTTCATGCCGCGAGGCATCGAAGGCGGTTGCCGCGACGTGATCGCCCGCGAGCTTCACCTGCCACTCCAGGTCGGAATAGCTTGCCGCGTACAGCCATGCAAGACGGTCGGCGCGAGCGGCCTTCGGCGGGATCGTCACGGCCGTCCACCCGGCAACGTCCTCCGGGTAGGACCGGGGCTCGTTGGCGACGACATCGGCGACCGGAAGCCAGGAAAGCAGCAGGAGCGAAACGACGGCGAGTGCCTTCAACATGTCGAACCCTCAGTTGGTGATGGCCTGGCTCAGCTCCACCCAGGTCGGCGGCGCTGGCCAAGCGGGCGTGTCGTGGCCGGCAACGGCGCGCTTGAGGTCGCTGCGGTCGAGCTGCGGGGCCAGGGCCAGCAGCAGGTCCAGGGCGTAGTCGCGCAGCACGCGCTCGCGCGGCAGCACGGCCCAGCTCACGCACTCGGGCACGGCGGCCGGTGCCGGCAGGGCGCGCAGGTCGGCGTCGTCGCGCGCGCTCACGGCCATCTCTGCCAGCAGGCCAACGCCCAGGCCGGCGCGCACATAGGTCTTGATCAGGTCGGCGTCGCGCGCGGTCATCGCCACCTGTGGCTCCAGGCCGGCGTCGGCGAAGGCGCGGCGCAGGGAGGATTCGGGCTTGTTGGTGGACTCATAGCTCACCAGCGGCAGCGGCGCGAGTTCGGCCAGCGTAGGTGCGCGGCCCAGTGCGGCCAGTTCATGCGTGGCTGGCACCAATACCACGCGGCGCCAACGGTACAGCGGCACGGCCAGGCCGCCCGAGGGCACGTCGCCGGCGGTGCTCACCACCGCGAAATCGGCCAGGCCGCCCGCCAATTGGTCCAGCACCTCGCCTTCCGAAGCCGGCTGCAGGTGGATGCTGACGTCGGGGAATTTTCTCGCCAGTTCCGCGATCGCCGGCGGCAGCACGAAGCGCGCCTGCGTGTGGGTGGTGACCAGGGTGAGCCGGCCCTGTTTTTCACCGCGCTCGTTGGCGGCATAGGCACGGATGTTGCCCGCCTCGGCCAGCACGCGGCGGGCGTGCGCCAGCACGTCGCGGCCCGCGGGCGTGATGGCCTCGAGGCTGCGGCCCTTGCGCTGGAACAGCAGGAAGCCCAACTCGTCCTCGAGCTGCTTGAGCTGCTTGGACAGGCCGGGCTGGGTGGCGTGCACCTTCTCGGCGGCCAGGGTGATGTTGAAGCCGGAGTCGGCGATGGCGATCAGGTAACGCAGCTGGGTCAGGGTCATGGACGTTCCAGGAAGGTCGGGCGCGGGCGCGGGCGGTTCAGGGCACCGGCGGGCGACAACACATCGGGGAACGGAGCAGGGGCACGGGCATTCCAGGGGCGGCGCGCGGCGCCGAAGTCGTACCGCCAACCTAACCCGGCCCCGCCGGGGCGTCCATACGCCACTGATAACCGGATGGCATATGCAAGCCATGGCTCGGCATATAGCTTGGGATCAGGCTTGCGCCGGGGCCGCCCGGCCGGTCCGGAAGCGGTGCCAGCTGGCCGCCACGAAGCGGCCCTTTCGATGCGCGAGATACAGCACCCACAGGCCCAGCGAAGTGCAGATGACGATGGCCGGCAGCGAGGCCTCGGCGCCAAACGCACCGCCCGTGAGAAGCGGCGGCCCCTGCATGGTGTTGAACAGCAGGCCCTGCACCTCGATGCCCGAGACGTTGATGCCGTAAACGCCGCCCTGGGTGAAGTTCCAGGCCATGTGCAGGCCGATGGCCATCCACAGGCGGCGCGTCAGCATGTACAGCGCGCCCAGCAGGATGCCGGCCTCGATGGAAATGGCCGCCGCGGCCAGCAGCGACGCGTTGGGATTGGCCATGTGCAGCAGTCCGAACGCCAGGGCAGACAGCGTCAGGGCGGCCCAGCTGCCCAGCCATTCCTCGAGCAGGCGGAACATCAGCCCGCGCGAGATGATTTCCTCGACCACGCCGGAGAAAATAGCCAGCGACAGCACCGGCACCAGCACCGACGGCGGGTTCCAACCGGTGATCCGGTAGCCGCCCATCGAGGCGATCACGGCCACGGTGAGCGAGATCGCGGCGAAACCCAGGGCTACGCCGACAGCCCATTCGCGCAGGGCGCCGCGCCGACCGAAGTCGGTGACGGGCCGGCGTTCGATCCAGCGCACGAAGGCGGCGTAGGCCAGCATCGCCAAGACCGCCAGCACCAGCGATCCCAGGACCTTGCCCCAGGGCCCCGGCGCCGCCGGTTTGACCAGGAACTCCCAGCCAATGCCGGCCACCATCATCGTGCCGACCACGACCACCAGGCCGAGCACCAGCCTGACCAGCGGATGGCCTACGAAGGCGCGCAGCAGCGCGGTGAATCCGGATTGCGACATGCGGGTCCCTGTTCGTGCCGAGCTGGCCAGCCGGCAAGCTAACCCGCGGCGCCGGCCGCGTCCATGCGCGGCAAATAACCACAGGGCATAAGCACGGGGCGGCTGATCATTTCCGGCAGTCGCAGTGGCGGCATAGCGTCAGGCCATGGCCCAAGACCCTGCCCCGCTGTTTCCCCTGTTCGCCGACCTGCGCGGCCGGCGCGTGCTGGTGGTCGGTGGCGGCACGGTGGCGCGGCGCAAGCTCGAGCCGCTGCTGGCGGCGGGCGCACGCGTGGTGGTCGGGGCGCCGTGGCTGGAGCCGGACGTGATGGCGCTGTTCGCGGCGGGCCGCATCGAGCATCTTGCCGGAGCCTTCGAACCGGCCTGGCTGGACGGCGCGTGGCTGGTGGTGGCCGCCACCGACAGCGTCGAAGTGAACCGCGCGGTGTCTTCGGCGGCCGAAGCGCGCCGCATCTGGGCCAACGTGGTGGACGACCTGGAGTTGTCGAGCTACCAGTCGCCGGCGCGCATCGAACGCGGGCCGCTGCAGATCGCCATCTCCAGCGGCGGCGGCGCGCCGATGCTGGCGCGCCACCTGCGCGAGAAGCTCGAGGCGGACCTGGACGAATCCCTGGCCGGGCTGGCCACCCTGCTGCTGCGCGAGCGTGGCCGCATCCGTGCCCGGCATCCGCGCCTGGCCGAGCGCCGGCGCTTCTTCGAGGCGCTGCTGGCCGGGCCGGTGGCAGAACGTTTCCGCGCCGGCGACCCAAGCGGCGCGCGCGACGCCTTCGAATCGGCGCTGGGCGAAATACGCCCTTCGCGCGACGTGGGCGCCGTGGCGCTGGTCGGCGCCGGGCCTGGCGACCCGGGCCTGCTGACCCTGCGCGCGCTGCGCCTGCTCAACCAGGCCGACGTAATCCTGCACGACCGCCTGGTGTCGCCGGGCGTGCTGGCGCTGGCGCGGCGCGACGCCGACTTCATCGAAGTGGGCAAGCAGGCCTCCCACCACCACGTCAGCCAGGACGGCATCCACGCACTGATGCTCGAACATGCGCGCGCGGGCCGGCGCGTGGTGCGGCTCAAGGGCGGCGACCCGTTCGTGTTCGGACGCGGCGGCGAAGAGCTGGAGTTCCTGCAGGCCCACGGCATCGCCTTCGAAGTGGTGCCCGGCATCACGGCGGCGCTGGCCTGTGCGGCCTATGCCGGCGTACCGCTGACCCATCGCGACCACGCCCAGTCGGTGCGCTTGATCACCGCCCACTGCAAGGACTCGCTGGACACGCTGGACTGGCGCGCGCTGGCGCAGGAAAAGCAGACGCTGGCGGTCTACATGGGCGTGGCCGGCCTGGCCGATTTCCGCGACCGCCTGCTGGCGCAGGGCCGCGCGGCGCACACCCCGTTCGCGCTGGTGGAAAACGGCTCGCGCCCCGACCAGCGCGTCATCACCGGCACCTTGGCCGAACTCCCCGAACTGGCCGCCCGACACGC
>QBLY01000045.1 GCA_003241895.1 Lysobacteraceae bacterium | reverse complement strand
CTCCAGGACGACCGCGCGCCGGGCGGCAGGCGCGTCGGCCTTGTCGACGCTGGCCGCCGGCAAGCTGGCCAGCGCTGCGCACGCGCCAAGGCTGATGCCGGCAAGACGAACTCGCGAACTTCGCACCACCACGCCGCTTCCCCATCGCAGTAGTCGCGCACCCCCCTCCCGGCCAAAACGTAGATGCTTGTCTTTCATGGCGGTCTCCGGAATGGCGCGCGTGAAGATTGGCGCGCCCGGCGTTAACACGCGGCAAGGCGCGAATCGCTGCAAACCTAAGGGCCCGCATGCTAATTTCCGCTTCAAGAACCTGCCCCGGTAGCACGCATGCCCCTGACCCGCCTCCAGCCCGTCCATATCCCCGGCCTGCAGCCCGCTGCTGGCGCAGACCTCCGCGGGTGCCCACCATGAGTGTCTCGGCCCAGGTTGCCGATGCACTGGCGCGCGAGTTCGCCCTGCCGGATGTCGGCACCACCACTACCATCGTGGTGCGCCTGCTCACCGCCGCGATCCTGGGCGGCCTGCTGGGCCTGGAACGCGAGCGCAAGGGCCGTGCGGCCGGGCTCAAGACCCACATTCTGGTGTCGATCGGATCTGCGCTGTTCGTAATGGCACCGCTGCTGTCGGGGATCGACCCCGGCGACGTGACCCGGGTGATGCAGGGCATCGTCTCGGGCATCGGTTTCCTCGGCGCCGGCGCGATCATCCGCATGGACCGCGGCGCGCGGGTGGAGGGACTGACCACGGCGGCCGGGATCTGGATGCCCGCGGCCATCGGCATGGCCGCGGGCATGGGCATGGAGATCCTGGCCCTGGCCACCACGCTGGTCGCCCTGGCCGTGGTCAACCTGGTCCCGCGCCTGTTCCCTGCCCCGGCCGTCTGACCCTGCAGGCCTATCCGAAGTGCTGGGGCCGCTCGATGCCGTAGCCTTGGGCCAAATCCACGCCGATGTCCTCCAGGATCTGCAGGGTCTGGTGATTGTCGGCCCACTCGGCGATGGTCTGCATGTCCATCATGTGCGCCAGGTGATTGATCGATTCCACCATCGCCCGGTCCACGCGTCGCCGGGCGATGCCGTCCACGAATGAGCCATCGATCTTCAGGTAGTCCACCGGCAGCTGGCGCAGGTAGGCAAATGACCGTTGAAAAGGAGGCCTTTCCTCTTTCCTCCAAGTCGGACCGCTTTGCGGCCGCGACAGAACAAAACATTGCCATGCTCTGCAGAGGCCGCGAAGTGGTATCGGCTTGAAAGAATTGTTGGACGGGGCCTACGTTATCTTATGTTTCAAGGTTCCGGGGTTCGCGCTGAACTGACCGCGATGACATTTAAAAACACTGAAAAAATATACGGGTCGAATTTTGTGCCCACCTCATTCTTCAAGATATCCATAGCTTCGCGGTGCGACCTGGCATTGTGGTATGGCCTTCCGGTCGTCATTGCGTCATAAGAGTCAACGGCCGACAGTATTCGACAACTTTGCGGAATCTCGTTGCCCGCCAGTCCGTCAGGATAGCCGCTTCCATCAAATGCCTCATGGTGATGCCTGACGATGGAAGCGACCTCAACTGCATTGGAGAGAAATGTCTCCTTGACGATGCGTTCCCCATGGGTCGAATGAGCCTTCATCAATTCCCATTCGTCGGGCGTTAGCTTTCCAGGCTTCAAGAGAACATCATCACGCACCCCAATCTTTCCCACGTCATGCAATTGGCTGGCGATACGCAAGGACTCCAAATCGGAGGCACTCAACCCGACCGCATGGCCCATTTCCAGAGCAAGCACGCAGACTCGATCACAATGGCCTCTGGTATACGTATCGCGTTCGCACAATGCCGCAATAAGCGATGGATACGCATTTTCCTGATCTGGTGCGATGGTAGAAATCATTGAGCATCCCTCCAGTTTAAGCGCCGCCCAACTACTAACAGCCCCCCCTGGGGTCATTGACTTCATTCTAGTGGGAGCATGGGAAATTCAAACGCCCTTTTCGGGCAGTCTGCGCAGTAGCCAGAGGCGGCGCAAGCGTGGGTTTGGCCGTGGTTGGGGCGTCATCGGAGGGCGCTTCGCCGGGTGGATGGGGGTTCTGCAGCGCCGTTCGTCGCGATTTCCCGCCGGTTACCGACAGCGGGCCGAGCGCAGCCCTGCCGGCTCGTGGCCGCATCGGATGGGGTTGCGGTTTTCGCCTCGGCGTTGCCGAAGCGCTGGATCAGCGTCACCGCGCCGCACTGCGCGGTGGCGCGATCAATGCGCGTTTGATCTGCCAACCATCCCGCGATCACGCGATGCACGGTGCCCAGCACCGGGCCGATGGCGTCGGGCTTGCTGGCGAACAGCAAGCGCAAGGGATAGGGAAAACTCAGAACCCGTTGCCGCACCGGGCGCGGGCCGAACACATCTTCCACGAGGTGCCGCGCACTCTCGGCCATGCGGCGTGCACCGCAGCTCGGGTGAAACCCGCGCTTCTTGCAGGAGAAGGCCAGCAGCCGCTACGCTTTGAATGCCGCTGGGGCCACTTCCGACAAGACGTGGCCTCCGACCTGCCTGTTTCCCGCTCAATTGAGGTAGCACCCACCGCGCGAGCCACTCATGCGCCTCAAATGTAATCCCGTCACACTTGCTTGCGCGGCATTCGCGCTACCGGCTTTGGCTATTATCGATTCGGCGTTGGTTTCTTGCATTCTTGGGGAGGCGTCAAATGATGTATGCAATGGTCTTTCTGGCAGCACTGCTGGCGCCTGTTTCTGCCGCACAATCACAAGAGAGCATCGCTGCGACACCGGCGTCTCGAATGGGTGTAGCGCCGGTCTGGGAAAACTTTGAGCCGAGCTATCAGGCACATATCTGCCCCTTTCAGAGCGATGCGAAGTTCGACAAGGATTTCATAGAGTGCGGTTCGGTCCTTGTTCCTGAAGACCGCACCAACCCCGAGAGCCGCCTGATCCGGCTTTCGCTGATGCAAGTGAAGTCCAGCAGCGAAAATCCGTCCGGCGGTACGGTCGTACGGCTTGAAGGTGGCCCCGGCGGCACCGGCATCAGCGCAGCGCGCGCGACGTATTACAGCGGGCCCGAAGCTGCGAAGCTGCGCGCAGTGGCCAACTATGTTTTCTTCGACCAGCGCGGGACCGGCTATTCGGAGCCCGCGTTCTGTCGCGCCGTGCCGTACAACTATCAATATGGCGAAGCTATTGTCAGCAAGGGAAACGATCTTTACATAGCAGCAATGCGCCGCTGCTATGACGAGGCACGTGCCCAGGGCATCCAGATCGACGCCTACAGTAATTGGGAAAATGCGCTGGACGTACGCGACCTGCGCCGGTCGCTCGGGCTCAAGCAGTGGACCCTATTCGGAATCAGCTACGGCACCAAGCTTGGCCAGGGAGTGATGCAAATCGATCCCGAAGGAACCCGCGCTGCCATCCTCGACAGCGTCGTGCCGGCGGAATCCCTCCCGTCTTCGCCAAACTTGTCGGCGGCCAACTTCCAGGCTTCACTCGATGTGCTCGCCGATGCGTGTCGCGCCCAGCCGGCATGTGCCAAAGCCTATCCCGACTTGCGCGGGCGCTTCTATGACGTCATCCGCGCCTACGGCAAGCAGCCGCTGGTCATCGATGGAGTTTCCCAGTCGATCAGCATGACCGGGCGGGTAGTCGCCGATGATACCGCCGTCGCCAACTTCGTCTTTCTGCTGCTTTACAACAGGGACGTTTACCAGGATTTGCCCGCACTGCTCGACGCGCTGGAGAAGCGCGACGTTGGCGCCTTGCGCTCCTATGTCGAGGTCGGCGGGCTGCCGCTCGATCACGGCTACGGCCGCGGAATGAGCCTCGCTATTAACTGCCGTTCGGGGTGGCGCGACCCGGCAGCCGGGAATGGGGACGACAAGGCGCTTTCCGAAACGGCAAAATGGTTCATTACTGGCAACGATGGCGACGTTTATGGATGCGACCAGATCGACCCGGCAGCTCCCGACCCAACGGCAAGGCGCCTGACCTCCGACATTCCCACTCTGGTGCTCGCAGGCGATGCCGATCCCATCACGCCCGCCTTCTATTCCCGCTCGATCATGAGCGGATTGTCGCGCGCTACCTATGTGGAATTTCCGTTTACCGGCCATGGCGCAGTTCTCAGCGCCGGCGAATGCGGCAGGGGGATTCTCCGCGCTTTCATTGCCGATCCCGAAGCGAAGCCCGACATCGACTGCGCCAAGGACACCGCGGCGCCAACCTTCCTGACTTCCTGGCGCGCTACTCCGAAGGCCTTTCATTTCCTCACCTCGGTACAGGAGGGCGCGCGTCCGATCCTGCCGATCGCGGTGCTTGTCGGCCTGGCCTTTGCCTTATTCGCCTTTCCGCTTGCGGCAATCGGGCGGCGAGTGGACCGCAGGCGCGACTTGGAACGCAAGTCCTGGCGGACGCTGCGACTGATCAGTTGGGCTGGGGCGCTGGTAACGCTTGGCGGGCTGGCGCTCGCCGTCAAACTGATCATGGACTGGAGCACCAACCACATGCTCGCCGTGCCACTGGGGCTGCCTGAGTCGATCACCTATGCCGGCCTGATCTCGCTCGCCGGCGTGCTGATCGCCGGCTACGCGGCGATCCGCGCATGGGCGGGACGCAAGGGTGGAGCGATGCCGTTCGGCACGCTCGCTGGCACCACGATCGTTGCACTGTCCGCGCTCGGAGCGCTGGCCTTCCTGTTTTCGATTGGTAGCGGCCCGTTCGTCGTGTGATCGGGGCAGTGATAGAGGGAAAGTTAGCCTGCTCGGACAACTTGCGATGAGGAGCGCAGCGTGGCCTGGGGCCGACCCGCGCATTCAGACCGAGGCCGCTGCTTTGATGTGGCTGCTCTCACGCAGCGACATCGGGCGCTGGCGGCTGGCGTCGTTGCGCGCTCTTTAGGAGCGTTGAGTCGCAGCACGAAACGCTCCTGTGCATCGACGGCCGATGCGACTGCGCGGTGCCGGCGGATCGCCGGGCCACTGGCGAGGTGCGCGGCGCGGACCGATCGAGACACCCGGAACACGCCCCGAATCGGTCCTCGGCCCTGGTGCGCGGTGCGCGCCTGGCCGCTTGTGGTTGTCGGCTTTTGGACGGAAACTGACCTGAATTTCCCATCCTTTAATTAGAAGGTTCCCGCAATGCCAAAGACCACTCTGATTTTTGCTCTGCTGCTGATCGCCCTGGGTGCCGTTGCGTTCGGCATTTCCTCGAGCCGCACCGCGCTGCTGCCCGCCTACGTGGGCATAGCGCTGGGGATTTTCGCCGGTTTGGCGCTGATGTTCGAGGGCGCGCGCAAGCATCTGATGCACGTCGCTGCGCTGGTGGCGCTGCTGGGCGCGCTTGCACCCGCCGCAGCGCTCGCCATTCGCGCAGCGCAGATGAGCCCGCTGGCGCTTGGCGTCAACCTGGGCATGCTGGTGCTGTCTGCGGCGCTGCTGGTGCTGATGGTGCGCTCGTTCATTGCAGCAAGGCGCGGCGGCAG
>QBLY01000044.1 GCA_003241895.1 Lysobacteraceae bacterium | reverse complement strand
GCGGGCTGGGGGCGTGCGGGCGTCTCGGGGGTCTGGGTCATGCTACGACCTTAGCAATCGTGCGCTCGCCCGGCATCGTACCTTGGTACGACGCAGTGCCCGGGGCAGGGCTGCTAGGGTGGGGCATCGACTTTGATCCTAGGATTCCGCGCATGTCCGATCGATTCCTCGAAGGCCGCACGGCCTTGGTCACCGGCGCCACCTCGGGCATCGGCCTGGCCATCGCCCAGGCGCTGGCGGCGGCCGGAGCGCGCGTGGCCGTCAATGGACTGGGCAGCCAGGCGCAGGTGGCGCAGGCGCTGGCCTCGGTGCAGGCGGCCGGTTCACCCGAGGCGCGTCATTTCGGTGCCGACCTTTCCGACACCGCGGCGGTGGAGGACATGATGGCGCAGATCGCCGCATGGTCTCCCGCCGACGTGCTGGTGAACTGCGCCGGCGTGCAGCACGCCGTGCCCATCGCGCAGATGCCGGCGGCCACCTGGGACAGGCTGATCGCCATCAACCTCAGCGCCGCCTTCCACACCATGCGCCTGGCCATGCCGGGCATGGCCGAGCGCGGTTTCGGCCGCGTGGTGAACATCGCCTCGGTGCACGGCCTGGTGGCGTCGGTGAACAAGTCGCCCTACGTGGCCAGCAAGTTCGGCCTGATCGGGCTGAGCAAGGTGGCGGGACTTGAGTACGCCGCGGCGGGCTCACGCGAGAGCGGCGGCATCACGGTGAACTGCGTCTGCCCGGGCTGGGTGGAAACGCCGCTGATCGAACCGCAGATCGTGGCCAGGGCCGAAGCCGCCGGCGGCGACCGCGACGCCGGCATTCGTGAGCTGCTGCGTGAGAAGCAGCCCAGCCAGCGCATGTCCCTGCCCGAGGAGATCGCCGCACTGGTGGTTTGGCTGTGCCGGAAGGAGGCGCACAACCTTACCGGCGCCGCCATCCCTGTGGACGGCGGCTGGACGGCGCAGTAGCGCCTGCTTCCAGTTCGCCAACGGCAGGGGCGCGCGTGGGCCCTGGGCATGGCCCGAGCCCGGGAAATGGTGGATCCACTGCGCTTGGCGCATTCAGCTGCGGTTTCGCCAAGCGGGCGTGCCTGGCCCGCGGCCCGGGTAGAGTGTCGCGTCGAACTCGCCAGCGGGATGGATCATGGATCTCAAGAGCGGCTATCCGTACTGGGCCGTGAAGAATGGACTGATGCATGCCTTCCCGCGCCTGGCCTCCGACCAGGCCTGCGATGTGGCCGTGGTGGGAGGCGGCATCACGGGCGCCCTGATTGCCGATGAGCTGCATCGTCACGGCCACGACGTCGTCCTGGTCGAGCAGCGGGACGTCGGCTGGGGCAGCACCTCGGCCAGCACGGCCCTGCTGCAGTACGAAATCGACACGCACCTGGTGGACCTCGCCAAGCAATACGGCGAGGAGCAGGCGCTGCTGGCCTACCGGGCCTGCGCGCAGGCGATCTACGATCTGGGTGATCTCGCCAAGCCCTTCCGCGACGTCGAGTTTGCGCGCCAGGACAGCCTTTACTACGCGTCCAGCCGCTGGCAGAAGCGGTCGGTGCGCGACGAGTTCGAAATGCGGAACGCCAACGGCTTCGACGTCGAGTGGCTGGATTCGCCCGAGCTGCTGGAGCGCTTCGCCATCGACGCCCCCGCCGCCATCCTTACCCGTCCCGCTGCGCGCGTGGACCCCTATCGCCTCGCGTACCGCCTGCTGATGCGCGTGGAGGCAGGCGGTGGGCGGGTGTTCGACCGCACGCGCATCACCGACCTGAAGTCCACGTCGCGCGGCGTGCGCCTGATGACCAGCGACGGCATCGCAATCAAGGCCAAGCACGTGGTGATGGCGGCCGGCTACGCCAGCCAGCACTGGCTTCCCAAGCGCGTGGCCAAGAACCGCAGCAGCTACGCCTTCATCACCGACCCGATGTCGGCCGATGCCCTGGGCTTCCTGGCCGGCACCATGGTGTGGGAATCGGCGCGGCCCTATCTGTATCTGCGCAGTACCGGCGATGGCCGTTTGCTGGTGGGCGGCGACGACGACAGCGTGGACATCCCCGCGCGGCGCGACGCCCGGGTGGAGAAGAAGCAGGCGGGGCTGCAGAAGAAGATCGCCAAACTCTTTCCCGGCCTGGACTACACGCCAGCCTTCGCCTGGGCGGGCACGTTCGCGGAAACCCAGGACGGGCTGCCGTTCTTCGGCGCTCACGAATCGCAGGGCCCTCGCGTACTGTTCGCGATGGCGTACGGCGGCAACGGCATCAGCTACAGCATGATCGGGGCGGGCCTGCTGCGGGCGGGCATCGAGCGCCGCAAGCACCCCCTGGCCGGACTGTTCTCGTTCAAGCGCACCTGAGATGACGCTCCTGCGGCGCGTTGGGGCGCCTACAATCCCCGCATGACCCGCCTGCTGATTGCCGACGACCACCCGCTGTACCGGCTTGCCTTGACGCAGGCGGTCCGCGGTGTGTTGCCTGAAGCAGATATCGCCGAGGCCGAGGATCTCGCCGGCGTCCACCTGGCCCTGGCCGCGCGTCCCGACACCGACCTGGTGCTGCTGGACCTGCACATGCCCGGCAGCCAGGGACTGATGGGCCTGGCCTCGCTGCGGGCGGAGCATCCGGGCGTGGCGGTGGCCATGATTTCCGCGCATGACGATCCGGCCACCATCCGCCGCGCGCTGGCTTACGGGGCGGCTGGCTACCTGACCAAGCGTGCCGACCTGGCGGAACTGCAGTCCGGCCTGCGCGCGGTGCTGGCCTGCGAGGAGTGGCTGCCGCCGGCGCTGCGCGATGCCGTCGCCTCTGCCGCCGCAAATCCGGGCGACCGCGCCACCGCCGCCAAACTCGCCACGCTGAGCCCGCAGCAGTTCAAGGTGCTGACGCGGGTGGCCGAAGGCCGGCTCAACAAACAGATCGCCGACGAGCTGGGCATCCAGGAGCGCACGGTGAAGGCGCACATGAGCGCCATCTTCGAAAAGCTCGGCGTGCGCAATCGCACCCAGGCCGGCGTGCTGCTGGGCTCGCTGGCGCTGGCCGATCCGGCGCGCGACGCCTGAGTCAGCGCCAGAAAGGAATGACCTCCCGCTGCGGCGGATCTTCGTCGGCCTTGAGCTCCTTGCTGGGCAGTGCGAACACCGACACCTCATGTCGTCCCTTGGCCAGGTCGCGGACAGGAACCATGTACAGCAGGCCGCGCAGGTCGCGAACGGGTTCGGTGTACCACTCGGGCACCAGGGTCACTTTCTCTCCGTCCAGTTGGACCTGCAGCTGCCGGGTGAAGCAGGACCGCAGCGCCTCGCGACGTGGACCCTCTTCGGCGGACAGACGTGCTTCCGGGGCCGACGCGCACTTTTCCATCAGATGGCCATGGAGGCTGGGCACGTACGGCACCACGAGACGCAGGTACGATCCGCTTACCACCGGGTCCGACAGGTAAGGTGACGTAGGCGACCAGTCCGGCTCGTGGCTCGAGGCATAGGCTCGCCCGTCCACGCTGGACGGCATGCCGCGGCGCGGGTCCGGGAATGCCCCGAACGAGCCCATGCCGAGATCCTTTTGGCTCAGGAACAGGCCGGCCGTGCTCGAGAGCATGGCCACCAGTATCACCGTGAAAATGATGGCCTGCCCGCGACGCTCGCCGATGTTGGAACTAAAGACGGTGACCAGCGTATTGGAGGCCCGGCTCAGGCCGATCCTGGAATAGAACTCGAGTCCGGCGAGGGTCAGCCGGTAGCCGAGCGATCCGGGCGCGAGTCGGTCGCCGCGGCGCTTGTCCACCGTGGTCAACACCATGTAGGGCACGAATACCGCCGCCATCAGCGCGACGATCAACCACGTCATCTTTTCCTGTTGGCCGGTAAGCCAGCCCACCAAGGTCAGGAACCCCAACATCACCGTCACCACCAGGGCGACGGGCACCAGTACCAAGACGATGGAAACACCGATGCCGAACACGATGGTGGCGCCGTTGTCGGCGCGCTCAATCCTGTCTTCCATCGAGCGACCGCGTCGGGTCAGCAGGGATTTCGCCAGCGGTCCCGCGTTGAGCGCATCGAGCTTGATCCCGTTGGGGTATACCGAGTTCATGCCGATCATGGCCACCCAGTAGGCGCGGATCACCAGATGCAGCGCGAAAGTAAGCGCCAGCAGGATCAGGCCGCCGTATCCGTACGTGAACAGCATTTCTGCCAGCACCAGCAGGTCACCCTGCAGGCGCGGCAGTAGATAAGCGCCACCGGCCATCATCGCCTGCGCGCCCTGGAACAGCGCGAACACGGTGGCGCCCGACAGCAGCAGTTCCATGTCCCAAGTGGGCGTGGTGCGCTTGGGTAGGGTGTGAGCGTCGTCCGGGCTGTTGCCCTCGTCATGGTTCATTCGTCGTCTCCTGAGCTTTCTTTTTTACATCGCTCAGCAGCGGCGCATCCCTGCGCCGGTGCCTGAGGCTCAGCGCCAAAATGGAATGCGGTACGGCGTCACGGGCTTGCCGCCCTTTTCAGCGGCATCGCGTTTGACGGGCATCACGGTCAACTCGTGCCGTCCGGGCGAAAGCGCCGCGACGGGGATCATCGCCACCATCCCGCGCTGGCCGGTGGCCTCATCCTCGCCGGCATCAAAGGGAACCTGCAGCGGCACCCCGTCCACGGCCAGCGCATGTATCCGGCCCAGGCAGTCCAGCCGAACGCGGCTGGCGTCGTCGCCGGTGGCCGCCAGGGCCTCGGGGCAGAGTCGCTGCATGGCCGGCGTATGGCGCATGGGCAGGTAGGGCACGAACAGCCGCAGGTAGCGGCCGCGCACTACCGGATCGGGCACGTGCGGCGGTGGCACCAGCATGACGCCACTGCCGCGCTGGCTGGCGTAGTGCACCGGCAGTAGAGTGTTGGTTGCCGCAGACGTGTCGCTCGGCAGGCCGTCGTAGCTGCCGACGTCCCAGCCAAGTCTGGGGCCCACGGCTTGCACCGCCGACACCACCATGACCACCGTGATCATCACCGCTACCAGCGCGCCGTTGTGGCGCCCGCTCTCGTTGGTGAAAAACAGCTTGAGCAGCGGATTGCTGGCGCGGCTCAAGCCCAACGCACCGTAAAAGCGGAAGGTGGCGCGCATCACGCGCACGGCGCTGGACTGGCTCGGCATCGACTGTCCGCGCAGCCGGTCCAACAGTATCAGCACGATGAAAGGCAGGAAAAACAGCAGGAAAACCCCGAACACCACCCATAGGATTGCATCGCCGCCAGTTCCCCACAGCGCCACGAACAGGCGTATGCAGCCCAGCAGAAGCGAAACCAGCACGATGGGCATCAAAAACGTGGCCGCCAAGCCGAAGCCCACGCTGAATACGCGGGTGGCACGGTTGTCGGCCTTCTCGATAACCTGGGCCATGCTGTCGACGTGCGTTGCCGCGACGTAGTGGGGGCCCATGTTCCTGTCGGCTTTGTCCCACTGGATGCCCTTGGGATACACCGAATGCAGCCCAACCAGCGCCACCCAATAGCCACGCAGGAACAGGTGGGCGATGAACGTGAAGATCAGCGTGAACACGGTGAACTTCACGTACACCCACAGCGGCATGACCAGGCCTGCGATCTCGAGACTGCTGCTGTTGTAAAGGCCGAACAGGAGGCGATCGACCAGGGAGGGCAGCTGCATGAGT
The DNA here is from genome assembly GCA_003241895.1 of Lysobacteraceae bacterium. Classification (GTDB taxonomy): domain Bacteria; phylum Pseudomonadota; class Gammaproteobacteria; order Xanthomonadales; family Xanthomonadaceae; genus Arenimonas. The sequence goes on along the minus strand of QBLY01000044.1, from coordinate 76 downwards.
CCGAACACAGTGGCGCCAGACACCAGCAGCTCCATCTCCCAGGTGGGCGTGGTGCGGCTGGGCATCGGGATCACCT
>QBLY01000043.1 GCA_003241895.1 Lysobacteraceae bacterium | reverse complement strand
GCCTACCAGGCCGCGCTCGACGCCCTGGTTGAACGCTTCGAGGCCGCCGACTCGGCGCGCCTGTTCCAGGCCTTCCTGCGCGACTACCCGTCCAGCGCGCTGGTGCCCAACGCCTATTACTGGCTGGGCGAAAGCTACTACGTCACCCAGAACTACGACCTGGCGCAGCAGGCCTTCCAGACCCTGCTGTCGCAGCACCCGGGCTCGCGCAAGGAACCCGACGCGCTGCTCAAGCTGGGCTACTGCCAGATCGCCCTGGGCCAGCGCGCCGCAGGCGAATCCACCCTGCGCGACGTTTCGTCGCGCTACGCGGGCACCGACGCCGCCGGCAAGGCTGCAAGCCGCCTGCGCACGCTCGCCACCGAAAACCGCTGAAGCCGGCCCCGTGCCGGCAACCGTCATGGACACCCCGGCTGCCGAGCGCCTGCGCCTGACCGAAATCTTCCTGTCCGTGCAGGGCGAGGCCCGCGCGGTGGGCTGGCCCACGGTGTTCGTGCGCCTCACCGGCTGCCCGCTGCGCTGCCAGTACTGCGACACCGCCTACGCGTTCCACGGCGGCGAGTGGTGGGAGATCGAAACGATCCTGGCCGAAGTGGCGCGCCACGGCGTGCGCCACGTCTGCGTCACCGGCGGCGAGCCGCTGTCGCAGAAGCGCTGCCTGGGCCTGCTGGAAAAACTCTGCGATGCCGGCTACGAGGTCTCGCTGGAAACCTCGGGCGCCATCGACATCGCCGGCGTGGACCCGCGCGTGAGCCGCGTGGTGGACCTCAAGACGCCGGGTTCGCTGGAAATGCACCGCAACCTGCTGTCGAACCTGCCGCTGCTGACCGCGCACGACCAGGTGAAGTTCGTCATCTGCGACCGCGCCGACTACGAATGGGCGCGCGGCATGCTGGCCGAGCACGCGCTGGCGGGTCGCTGCGAGGTGCTGTTCTCGCCCTCGTTCGACCAGGTCACCCCGCGCGAGCTGGCGGAGTGGATCCTGGCGGACAAGCTGCCGGTGCGGTTCCAGATGCAGTTGCACAAGCAGCTGTGGGGCGACGCGCAGGGGCGCTGAAATGAAGAAGGCGGTCGTGTTGGTATCGGGCGGGATGGATTCGGCGGTCACGCTGGCCCTGGCCCAGGAGCAGGGCTTCGAATGCCATGCGCTGAGCGTGTCCTATGGCCAGCGGCACACGTCCGAGCTGGCCGCGGCGGCCGAGTTGGCCGTCAGCCAGGGCGCGGCGCAGCACAAGGTGGTCACCATCGACCTGCGCAGCATCGGTGGCTCGGCGCTCACCGCTGACATCGCCGTGCCCGAAGCCGCGGGCGAGGGCATACCCATCACCTACGTGCCCGCGCGCAACACCATCATGCTGTCCATCGCGCTGGGCTGGGCCGAGGTGCTGGGCGCCGACGACCTGTTCTGCGGCGTGAATGCGGTGGATTACTCGGGCTATCCCGACTGCCGCCCCGAGTTCATCGAAGCCTTCGAGCGGCTGGCGAACCTGGCCACCCAGGTGGGCGTGGAGGGCCACCGCCTGCGCGTGCACGCGCCGTTGATTCGAATGAGCAAGGCGCAGATCGCACTCGAAGGACAGCGCTTGGGCCTGGACTTCAGCCGCACCGTGTCGTGCTACCAGGCCGACGCCCAGGGCCGCGCGTGCGGCCTGTGCGACGCCTGCCGGCTGCGCAGCGAAGGCTTCGCCGCCGCCGGGCTGGCCGACCCCACGCGCTACGCGCCGCGCGCCTGATGCGTTAGAATTGTCGCCCGCGCGCTCCGTCGCCCCGGGTAGCACTGTTTTCGTTGGGCCGTTAGCTCAGTTGGTAGAGCAGAAGACTTTTAATCTTTTGGTCGATGGTTCGAATCCATCACGGCCCACCAACCTCCCCGCCGGCCACACGGATCCGTTATTGACGATCTAAAGGGAGAGTTGGCGTGGCCGAAGTGAACGAACTGGTGATCACCCGCCCGGACGACTGGCACCTGCACCTGCGCGACGGCGACATGCTTGCGCGGGTGGTGCCCGATACGGCCAAAAGGTTTGGACGCGCCATCGTGATGCCCAACCTGGTGCCGCCGGTCACCACCGCTGCGCTGGCCCGGGCCTATCGCCAGCGCATCCTCGACGCCGTGCCCAATGGGCTGGCGTTCGAGCCGCTGATGACCCTGTATCTCACCGACAACACCACGCCGGCGCAGATCGAGGCCGCCAAGGCCAGCGGCTGCGTGCACGGCGTGAAGTGGTATCCGGCCGGCGCCACCACCAACTCCGACGCCGGCGTTACCGACATCCGCCGCTGCGACGCGGCGCTGGAGGCCATGCAGGCGCTGGAAATGCCGCTGCTGATGCACGGCGAGGTCACCGACCATTCGGTGGACGTGTTCGACCGGGAAGCCGAGTTCATCCAACGCCATCTGATCCCGCTGATCGCAAGATTCCCGCGGCTTCGCGTGGTGTTCGAGCACATCACCACGCGCCAAGCCGCGGAGTTCGTGGCCGCCGCGCATGAAGGCGTCGCCGCCACCATCACGCCGCACCACCTGCTGCTCAACCGCAACGCGATCTTCGCCGGCGGCCTGCGGCCGCACAACTACTGCCTGCCCGTGCTCAAGCGCGAAGAGCACCGCCACGCGCTGGTGGCCGCGGCCACCGGCGGCAGCCCCAAGTTCTTTCTGGGTACCGACAGCGCGCCGCATGAGCGCCATGCCAAGGAATCCGCCTGCGGCTGTGCCGGAATCTACAGCGCACCCGGCGCGATCGAGCTCTACGCGGAGATCTTCGACCAGGCCGGCGCACTCGACAGGCTGGAGGGCTTCGCCAGCTTCCACGGCCCGGACTTCTATCGCCTGCCGCGCAACACCGACACCCTCACGCTCAAGCGCGAGACCTGGCAGATGCCCGCACAGTTTGGCGAAGGCCCCGACGCGCTGGTGCCCATGCGCGCCGGCGACCGCATGACCTGGCGCCTGGTGTAAGCAACACCTGCCCCGGCTGCGGCCGGGTGTCAGGCCTCGGCCGGTTTGGCCAGCGCCGCCAGCACGTCTGCCGGCCGCATCGGCAGGTGCCGCAGCCGCACGCCCACGGCGTTGAAGATGGCGTTGGCGATGGCGGGCGCCACCACGGTGGTGGACGGTTCGCCCAGGCCCACCGCCGCTTCGGTGCTGGCGATGAACTCAATCTGCAGCTCGGGCACGTCGCCCATGCGCAGCGGCGTGTAGGTGTTGAGGTTGGTGTCACGCACCTGGCCGTTCTCGAACTGCGTGCCCTCGTGCAGGGCCATGCTCAGGCCCCACAGCGCGGCGCCTTCGGTCTGCGCCAGGGCGCCGTCGGGATGCACCACCGTGCCCGCGTCGGTCACCAGGAACAGTTTCTCGGCCGTCACCACGCCGGTGTCGCGGTTGACGCGCACGCGCGCCACGCAGGTGACCCACGTGGGCATGTTGCGCTCCTGGCCGAACGAGGTGGCGATGCCCAGCCCGGTGTCGGGCGGCAGCGTGCCGCCCCAGCCCGAGATCTCCGCCACGCGCCGCAGCACGCCGGCCTGGCGCAGGGCGCCGCCGACGGCGTTGGGTGCGCTGCCGGCATTGCCACCGGCGCCATCGAGCAGGCCCAGCCGGAACGCCAGCGGGTCCACGCCCTGTTTGTGCGCGGCTTCGTCCATGAAGCTTTCCAGCGCCCAGTTGGTCCAGCCCGGACCCACTGAACGCAGCCAGCCGGGACGGAACGAGCGGTTGGCGAGGTCGTTGGAAAGCGCGCGCACGCGGTGTGCGCCCACGGTGTACCAATGGTCGGCTCCGGAGATCGAGAACGGGTCGTAGGGGCGGTCGTTCTTGCCCTTGGGCATGAAGGCCGGGACCATCACTTCGGTCGGCCAGCCGGCGCTGGCGTCGTGCTGCATGGCCACCACCTTGCCGGCGGCGTCGAAGCCCATGCGCAGCCGCTGCAGCGAAGGCGAGCGGAAGGAGTCGAAGCGCGCGTCGTCGGCGCGGGTGCAGGTCATCTTCACCGGCTTGCCCAGCGCCTGGGCGGCCAGCGCGGCGGGCACGGCATAGTCGCCGTTGAGCCGGCGGCCGAAGCCACCGCCCAGCAGGTAGGTGCGCATCACCACCTTGTCTTCGCCTACGCCCAGGGCCTTGGCCAAGGTCGGCAGGATCAGCGACTGCCACTGGTTGCCGGTGTGGATTTCCCAGACGCCGTCCTTCAACTGCGCCGTGGCGTTGACCGGCTCGAGCTGGAAGTGCAGCACGCTCGACGTGGTGTATTGGGCCTCGACGGTGGAGGCCGCGCCGGCGAAGGCCGCGTCCACGCCGGCATCGTCCACCACGGTGGAGCCGGCAGCCGGGTCCGCGATGAGCTTGGCCGCGTGATCGATCAGGTCCCTTTCCGACACCGACGCGGTGTCGTCATTGGTCCACTGCACTCGCACGAGGTCGGCGGCCTTGATGGCGGCGGCGGTGGAATCGGCGAATACCATCACCCAGCCCGGCACGGTGTCCGAGGGATCCTCCAGCACGACATGGCCCTGGTAGCCCTTCACCGACTTCGCGGCGGCGTCGTCCACCGACACCACGGTGGAGCCGTTGCGGGTCGGCGGGATCTTGGGCCGCCCGTACACCATGCCTTCGAGGTGGGCATCGATGCCGTACAGGGCTTGGCCGGTGGTCTTGCCCGGGATGTCGATGGCCTGGGTGTCGACGCCGACGAGGCGGCGCTCCGAAGCAGGCTTGGTCGGCAGGGCCGCCAGTTCGTCGGCGGTGAACTGCCGGCTGAGGTTGCCGCGCTGCACGATCTGGGCGTAGCTGATGCTGCGGCCGCCCGCGCGCACGGTGCTGTCGCGCGCGGTGCAGGCCGAGGGCGACACGCCCAGCAGCCGCGCACCTTCTTCGATCAGGGCGATGCGGCCCGCGGCGCCGGCCTGGCTCAGCAGCGGGAAGCTCTGCCACACCGACCAGCTGCCGCCGGTCACCATCATTCCCCACTTGGGGTCGCTGTCCACGTGCTCGATGCGCACGCTCGACCAGTCGGCCTCGAGCTCGTCGGCGAGGATGCGCGCCAGCGCCGTGCCCACGTGCTGGCCCATTTCGGCGCGGATCACGTGCACGGTGATCAGGCCCTGCTCATCGATGCGGAACCAGAGGTTGGGGTCGTAGCTCTTCGCCGCGACCAGTGCCTCCGCCGATTCCGGCAGCAGCACCGAGGCGTCGGCGAAGGCCATGACGAAGCCGGTGCCGGCGGCGGCGATCAGGAAGCTGCGGCGTGTGAGGGTGGCGGGCGTGGCGCCGTCATCGCCTGGCTTGCGGAAGATGCTCATGCCTGCGGCTCCCCCTGCATCTGCGCGGCGGCGAGTTTGATCGCCTTGCGGATGCGCGCGTAGGCCATGCAGCGGCAGAGGCTGCCGGCCATCACGGCGTTGATCTCGGCGTCGGTGGGGTTGGGGTAGTCCTCCAGCAGCGTGGCGGCCTGCATGATCTGGCCGGGTTGGCAGTAGCCGCACTGCGGTGCCTGCGCGGCCACCCAGGCGACCTGCAGCGGGTGCTGGCCCGCGGGGTCGAGGCCTTCGATGGTGGTGACGGTTTGGCCGGCCACGGCGCCCACCGGCGTGATGCACGATCGGATGGCGCGGCCGTTGAGGTGCACCGTGCAGGCGCCGCACAGGCCGATGCCGCAGCCGAATTTGGTGCCCTTGAGCCCCACGTTGTCGCGGATGGCCCAGAGCAGGGGCGTGTCGTCGTCCACGTCCACTTGGACGGTAAGGCCGTTGAGTTGGAACTGGCTCATGCGTCGGTGCTCCGGTTCAGGGCGCGGGAGGGGAGGGT
>QBLY01000042.1 GCA_003241895.1 Lysobacteraceae bacterium | reverse complement strand
GCGCTGATGACGCCGGTGCTGTGCGCCGCGACGGTGCCGCAGCAGTTCAGGGCAAGCGCGTAAAGGCCAGCGTCTGCGCCGCCGAGCGAATAACCGCTGTACGTAATGCCCTGGTTGCCGACCTCGGGCGAGTCGTAGTTGGCGACGGCACCGGGCCCGGCGACCAGGGTCACTCCGGCGGGATTGCCGATCAGGCCCGAGAGGATCGCGGTGGTCGTGCCGTCGAAGACACGGGCACCCGCGTTGGCGAACACCAGCATATAGCTGCGCAGCGCGGCGCCTTCGGTGAGGGTGAAGCGCGTGCTGTAGTCCGTTGGCGTCAGGTAGGACGTCGGGTTGTAGTAGATCGCGACCGGCGCGGCGGTGACCGTGGTCGGCGGTGCGAGCGCGCTGAAGCGCACGGTGCCGCCGGTGATGCCAGGGCCGGTGCCGTCGGTGTCGGCACTCAGGACCAGGCCGCGCTGCAGGCCGAGGCTGCGGGTGGGGTCGTTGGTGCCGCGCGTGACGGTGATGGCGCCGTTGATGTTGACGTCGTTGGCGGCGCACATCATCAGGTTGCCGTCGGTCACTGTGATCGCGCCCGACTGGTTGATGTTGCGGCCGGCCGCGAGCAGCACGCTGCCGTTGGTGGTCGTGATGGCGGCATTGACGTTGATGTCCTGGCCGCAGCACACCGACAGATTGCCGTTGGTGGCGGTGATCGCGGCGTTGATGTCGACGTTGCGGTCGGCGATCAGGCTCAGCGTGGTCGGTGCGCCGCTGGCCGACCAAGTGATGGCGTCGTTGACGAAGATGTCGCCGTTGCCGGGGCCGGCGCCTGCGGTGGTGATGGTGATGTTGTTGGTCACCAGTTGCGCCGACAGCGTCGCGCCCGAGATGTTGTTGCCCGGGGCGCTGCCGATGGTGAAGTCCTGCGGGTCGATCAGCCAGTGGCCGGTGCGGCCGTTCGCGGCCGCGGTGGTCACCCGGATGTCGGCGGCGACGCTCACGGTGGCGGCCGAGGTTTCGATGAAGCCGCCATTGCCCGTTGTCGGCGCGCTGGCATCGAGCACGCCGCCGGCGTTGAGCGTGCCGGTGACCATGTCGGCCAGCAGCAGGATGGTGCCGCTGCGGTTCTCGAGGGTCTGGGCCTGGATCACGCCGGTGTTGTTCACCACCGTGTGCAGCAGGTTGCCGGCCGCCTGCGCGGTCAGCAGAACGCGACCGCCGTCGGCCTGCACCAGGCCGCGGTTCTCCACCAGCGCATTCACGGCGCCGGTGGTGACCGCTACGTTGAGCAGGCCGTCGCCGGCGACGTCCAGCGTCACGGCTTCGCCTCCGGCCAGCGCGACGCTGCCCAGTCGCGCCGAGATGACGCCCTCGTTGCGCACCGTACGGCCCATCAGCGCGACATAGCCGCCGCCATTGGCCTGCAGGTTGCCTTGGTTGACCACCTCGCCGCTGCCGGCATGGGTGAAGCGATGGCGCCCGGCAAGGAAATCACCGTCGCTCAGGCTCATCGTCGTGGCCACCAGGCCGCCAACGCTGACCGACGAACCGTTGCCGAACAGCACGCCGTTGGGATTGATCAGGAACACCTGGCCGTTGGACGTGAGGGTGCCCATGATCACCGACGGGTCGGCGCCGATGACGCGGTTGAGCGCGATCGAGCTGGCGCCGGGCTGCACGAACTGCACGGTCTGGTTGGCGCCAATACTGAAGGACTGCCAGTTGATGATCGCCAGCGCGCTGTTCTGCGTGATCGTGGTCTGGCTGCCGTTCTGGACGATGCCGGCCTGGCCGGCAACGACCTGGCCACCGGTGGGGGCCATGGACTGCGCGAAGGCGGGTGAGGCCAGGGCCAGCAGCAGGGCGCTGGACAGGGCGGACAGTGCGAAGCGCGCCTGTCGGGAACTGAGGGTCTTGCTCATGGCGTATTCCTTCGTGTGCCGCGTGAAGCGGCGAGGTCACAACATCAGAAGTACTTGACGGCCTGGATCCAGAAGCGACCGGACTTGTCGGGTGCCGAGAGGGCCTGCTCACTTCCCAGCTTCCAGGCGTAATAGGTGCGCACGGACCAGTTGCCCGGCTCGCTCCAGATCAGGCCGACCCCGGCGCCGCTCAGGGTTCGCTCGTTGTCGCCCGGGAACCACGGGTCCTTGTTGATGGTGATGCGCCCGGCGTCCACGAAGCCCAGCAGGTGCAGCTGGCCCGGGATGCGGTCGGACGTGCGTGCCAGCAGCAGCCTGGCTTCGATGGCGGCAATGAGGCCTTCGTCGCCGGTGCCTTCGCCCTGCGGGTAGGCGCGGACGCCGTCCATGCCGCCCAGCACGAGTTTCTCGGAGGGGTCGAGGTTCTTCGAGGCCAGTTGCCCGGTGAGGGCGGCGCTGAGCGACAGCGTGTCGGTGATGCGCTGCACGCGGCTGGCATGCAACCACAGCTTGCCGTAGTCGCCCTGCGTGCGTGCGGTGGCGGCGTCGATGGCGCGGGCCAGCGGCGATTCAATGTCCAGCCGGCCGCCCGACAGGTTCAGGTAGAAGCGGCTCTCGCCGCCGCCCAACAGCGTGTCGCGATGGTCGCCGTACAGCGAAAGGCTCATCACGTTCGCGCTGGCCAGGCGGTCCGCCGTGGGGAACAGGTCCAGGCGGTCCTCGAACTCTTTGTGCTCGAACGTCAGGCCTGTGTAGAGGTTGGTGTCGCGCGAGCGGATCAGCGGCAGCGAGCCGTAGACGCTGGCGACCTTCGCGGTGCCGTTGGCGCCCAGGGGCTTGAACTGTTTGCCCAGTTCGTACTCCAGCCAGCTGTAGGCGACGCCGGCGGTGGCCCGTCCTAGCATCGTCTGGTAGGACGCGCGCCCGTACTGGAGGCCTTCGCCCGAGGTGAGCAGGCGCAGGCTGGCCACGTCGCCGCGGCCCATCAGGTTGTTCAAGTTCAGCTGGCCGCCGACGCGGTTCTCGCCGGTGTAGGGATTGCCCGCGTTGTCGGCATCGACGAAGCCGGTGATGCGGCGGCCGGGCTCGACGTCGATGATCAGGTCGCTGCTGCCGGGCGCAGTGCCAGGGGCGAGCGTGGAGCGGATATTGACGCCGGGGATGTCCGACAGGTGCAGCAGGCGGCTTTCCAGCGGCTCGATCAGGATCGGCTCGCCGGTGCCGGGATCGCCGAGCACCTGGTGCACCAGGCCATCGGAGAGGGTGCTGTTGTTGCGCAGGATCACCTCGCCGAAGCGGCCTTCGCTGACGGCGATGGTGACCACGTGGGTGCTGATGTCCTGGGCCGGCAGGATGGCGTTGGCCACGAAGTAGCCGCGTTCGCGGTAGTAGGCGGTGACGCGTGCGGCCATGGCCTGCAGCTGCGCCAGCGTGACTTCGGTGCCTGGCACGAAGCCGGTGGCGGCGAGCAGTTCGGCCTCCGGGAAGGCGCTGGCGCCGGTGAACCTGAGCTCGTTCACCAGCACGCGGGCACCTTGCGCGCCGGGTTCGATGGCGGCCGCGGATTCCTCGATCAGCACTTTTGGTGGCGCGCGCGGCAGCTCGACCGGAGGCGGCAGCTGGTTGAGCTGGCTGCCGGCACCGGGGGGCTGCTGTGCGAACGCGCTGTGGCTGATCGCCAGCAGCGCCAGCGGAAGGATCTTCGATCGGATTTTCATGGAGTCCTTACCCGAAGAGGGGGCGTCGTGCTGACCACGGAGGATAGGCTGGCGCAGCGGAAATGCAGCTCGTTGCTGGCGGCTGGTTCGCAGGCGCCGCGCGGCAAGCTGGCCGTCAATCAGCGAAGGGTCCCTGGGAGTGGTCTTCGCTCGGCCTCCAATATCCGCCGCGGGGACCCAGCCCAATGTGCGCTGCCGCGCATAGCGCTGCGGCTGTTGGGCAAGCGTTGGGTTTGGCGAGGCGCCGGTGTGACTCAGTTCGCGGCTGCGCTGCCGGCGGCGATCATCGCTTCGGCCACCCACTCCGCGGCGCGGATGCCGTCCACGCCCGCGGACAGGATGCCGCCGGCATAGCCCGCGCCTTCGCCGGCCGGGAACAGCCCGCGCGTGTTGAGGCTCTGGCCGTCTACGCCGCGGGTCAGGCGCACGGGTGAGGACGTTCGGGTTTCGACGCCGGTGAGCAGGGCGTCGGCCATGTCGAAGCCCTTGATCTGTTTGCCGAAGGCCGGCAGCGCTTCGCGGATGGCGTCGATGGCGTAGCGCGGCAGGGCGCTGGAAAGATCGCCCAGGCGAATGCCCGGCGTGTAAGAGGGCACCACCGCGCCGAGGTCGGCGGAGGGCTGGTTGGCGATGAAGTCGCCGACCTTTTGCGCCGGTGCCTCGTAGGTTTCGCCGCCCAGTTTGAACGCCACCGACTCCCAGTGCCGCTGCAGCGCAATGCCCGCCAGCGGGCTGCCGCTGGGATCAAACTCGGCGAAATCCTCGGGCGTGATGCCCACCACGATGGCGGCGTTGGCGTTGCGTTCGTTGCGCGAGTACTGGCTCATGCCGTTGGTCACCACGCGGCCGGGCTCGCTGGCCGCGGCCACCACGGTGCCGCCGGGGCACATGCAGAAACTGTAGACCGAACGGCCGTTGCGGCAGTGGTGGACGAGCTTGTAGTCGGCCGCGCCCAGCAGTGCATGGCCGGCCTGCGGCCCGAAGCGCGCCTGGTCGATCACCGACTGCGGGTGCTCGACCCGGAAGCCGATCGAGAACGGCTTGGCTTCCATGTGCACCCCGCGCGCGTGCAGCATTTCGAAGCTGTCGCGCGCACTGTGGCCCAGGGCGATCACCACGTGGTCGGCGCGCAGGGTTTCGCCGCTGGCCAGCACCACGCCGCGCACCGTGCGCATACCGTTGGCATCGGTCTCGACGTCCAGGTCGTCCACGCGCTGAGAGAAGCGGATCTCGCCGCCCAGTGCCTCGATGCTGGCGCGCATGTGCTCCACCATCGACACCAGGCGGAAGGTGCCGATGTGCGGCTTGTTGACGTAGAGGATTTCGTCGGGCGCGCCGGCCTTCACGAATTCGTCCAGCACCTTGCGGCCCAGGTGGCGTTTGTCGCTGATCTGGCTGTAGAGCTTGCCGTCGGAAAACGTGCCCGCGCCGCCCTCGCCATACTGCACGTTCGATTCGGGGTTGAGCACTTTCTTGCGCCACAGGCCGAAAGTGTCCACGGTGCGCTCGCGCACTTTCTTGCCGCGCTCGAGGATGATCGGCCGCAGGCCCATCTGCGCCAGCACCAGACCGGCGAACAGGCCGCACGGGCCCATGCCGACCACGACCGGGCGCAGCGTCTGCTGCGGCGAGGGCTTGGCGATGAAGCGGTAGGTGGTGTCGGGCGTGGGCGTGACCTTGACGCGGTTGCGCTGCGAAGCCGAACGCTTGAGCACCGCGGCCTCGTCGGCCACGTCCACGTCCACAGAATAGGTCAGCACGATGTGGCCGCGCTTGCGGGCGTCGTAGCTGCGCTTGGCCAGCGACAGCGAGCGCAGGTCGGCGGCCACCACGCCCAGGCGCGCCAGTATGGCCTGCGCCAGCGCGGGCTCGGCGTGGTCCAGCGGCAGGGTGATGTCGGTCAGTCGCAGCATGGGGCGGGGCGGTGGCGGCCTTGGAAGGCGGCCATAATCCCACGGACGACCCCGGCCGCGCTCAGGCGCTGCGCGGCAGCTCGTCGAAGTGGATGCCGCACTCGCGCTTGAGGCCGAAGAATCGCGTGTCCTGCTCGTTCATGCCCGGCTTCCAGGGGCGCGTGGTGTGGACGTCGCCGATCGAGACATAGCCCTGGTCCCACAGCGGGTGGTAGGGGAGGTCGTGCCGCGCGAGGTACTGGCCCAGGTCGCGGTCGCTCCAGTCGGCCAACGGGTGCAGCTTCCAGCGGCCGTCCTTGAGTTCGAGGAAATCAATGTTGGCGCGGGTGCTGGACTGGCTGCGGCGCAGGCCGGCGATCCAGGTGCGCACGCCCAGTTCGGACAGCGCGCGGTTCATCGGCTCGACCTTGCGCAGGCGGTTGTAGCGATCGATGCCTTCCACGCCCTTTTCCCAGAGGCGGCCCACGCGCGCCTCCATCCACGCGATGCCCACCTGCGGCCGGTAGACCTTCAGGTTCAAGCCGAGGCGGTCGGTCAGCTCGTCCACGAAGCGGTAGGTTTCGGGGAACAGGTAGCCGGTGTCCACCAGGATCACCGGCAAGTCCGAGCGCGCGCGCGTGGCCATGTGCAGCGCCACGGCCGACTGCGCCCCGAAGCTCGACGACAGGGCATGTTCGCCCGACAGCGATCCCAGCGCCCATTCAATGCGCTGGGGCGCCGTGAGGCCGGTCAGCCAGGCGTTGAGTTCGGCCAGCGCCTGCCGGGATTCGGCGGCGGCGGTGGGATCGGGAACGATGCTCATGACGCCAACTCCAGGGAAATGCCGATGCGCGGCGTGACGACGCCGGTGCGCACCAGGAAGTCGCCGAATCCTTCGGCGGGGTGGCGCTGCGCGGCGTAATCGGCCAGCAGCGGATCCAGGGCCGCCAGGATCTGCGGCTCGTCGATGTTTTCGCGGTACAGCGCGTTCAGGCGCTGGCCGCGGTGGTCGGCGCCCAGCATCAGGTTGTAGCGGCCGGGGGCCTTGCCCACCAGCGCTATCTCGCCCAGGTAGGGCCGCGAGCAGCCGTTGGGGCAGCCGCTGATGCGCAGGATGATGGGGGCGTCGATCAGGCCGTGCGCGTCCAGCAGCGATTCGATCTTCGCGGTGATCGCCGGCAGGTAGCGCTCGGCCTCGGCCATCGCCAGCCCGCAGGTCGGCAGGGCGACGCAGGCGATGGACTTGAGCCGCAGCGGGCTGGCGCTGCGGAAGCCGTCGAGGCCGTGGGCATCCACCAGCGCGTCGATGCTTGCGCGCTGCGCGGCCGGCACGCTGGCGATCACCAGGTTCTGGTTGGGCGTGAGGCGGAAGTCGCCTGCGTGCACTTTGGCGATTTCGCGCAGGCCGGTGAGGTGCGCACCGTCGGGGCCGTCCAGGATGCGGCCCGACAGCAGGCGCAGCGTGAGGTGCCAGGCGCCGTCGTGGCCTTCGACCCAGCCGAAGCGGTCGCCGCTGTGGTCGAAAGCGAAGGGCCGCGCCGGGGAGAGAGTGAACCCGGCGCGGGCTTCCACCTGCTGCTTGAACCAGTCCAGCCCGCGGTCGTCGAGCGTGTACTTCAGGCGCGCGCGCTTGCGCACTTCGCGGTTGCCGAAATCGCGCTGGGCGGTGACCACCGCAGTGGCCACGGCCGTGACCTGGCCGGGCGTGACGAAGCCGATCAGGTCGGCCAGGCGCGGGTAGGTTTCCGGGTCGCCGTGGCTGGCGCCCATGCCGCCGCCGATGCTGACGTTGTAGCCGGCCAGTTCGCCGTCCTCCAGCACGGCGATGAAGCCCAGGTCCTGGGCGAACACGTCCACGTCGTTCACCGGCGGGATGGCGAAGCCGATCTTGAACTTGCGCGGCAGGTAGGCGCTGCCGTAGATCGGGTCGTCCTCGCTGCCGCTGCCGGCAACACGTTCTTCGTCCAGCCAGATCTCGTAGTAGGCGCGGCTGTTGGGCAGCAGGTGGTCGGAAAGCGCCGCGGCCTGGGCGTACACGGCGGCGTGTACACGCGACTCATGCGGGTTGGCTGCCACCGCCACGTTGCGGTTGACGTCGCCGCAGGCTGCCAGCGTATCCATCAGCTGGGCGTTGATGGCCTGCATGGTCGGCTTGAGCCGGCCCTTGATGACGCCGTGGAGCTGGAAGGCCTGGCGGGTGGTGATGCGCAGCCCGCGTTCGGCATAAGTGGTGGCGATGGCGTCCAGGCCCAACCACTGCGCGGGCGTGACCACGCCGCCCGGCGTGCGGGTGCGGATCATGAAGCTGTAGTCGGGTTCGAGCTTGGCCAGCCGGCGTTCGTCGCGCAGGTCGCGGTCGTCCTGCTGGTAGCTGCCGTGGTACTTGATCAGCACCTGGTCGGCGTCGGCCAGCGCGCCGGTGACGGGGTTCGCCAAGCTGTCCAGCAGCGTGCCGCGCAGGCGCCCGCTGCCGGCCTTGATGTCTTCCACCGAGTGCGCGCTCATCAGTACACGTCCCGGGCGTAGCGGCCCTGCTGCTGCAGCGCGTTGAGATAGTTGCGCGCGGCGTCGGTGTCGTGGCCGCCGTGCGTGGCGATCACTTCGAGCAGCGCCGCCTCGACGTCGCGCGCCATGCGGCTGGCGTCGCCGCAGACGTACAGGTGCGCGCCGCTTTCAAGCCAGGCGTAAAGTTCGCGGCCCTGTTCGCGCAGCTTGTGCTGCACGTAGACCTTGTCGGCCTGGTCGCGCGAGAACGCCAGGTCGAGGCGATGCAGCTGGCCGGACTTCAGGGCCTGCTGCCACTCGACCTGGTAGAGGAAGTCGTGGCGCGCGTGCGGGTTGCCGAACAGCAGCCAGCTGCGGCCGCTGGCGCCGGCGGCGGCGCGCTCCTGCACGAAGCCGCGGAACGGCGCCACGCCGGTGCCGGGGCCGATCATGATGATGTCGCGGGCGCCGTCGCGCGGCAGCCGGAAGCGGTCGTTGGTTTCGATGAAGACCGGCAGCGCGGCGCCCTCGGCGGCATCGGCGATGAAATGCGACGCGGCGCCCCAGCGGCGGCCGCCGGGCACGACGTAATCCACGTGGTCAACGGTGAGGTGCGCCTCGGGACCGACCGCCGACTGCGCCGAGGCGATCGAATACAGGCGCGGCGCCAGCGGCCGCAGCGCGGCCACCAGTTCGTCCGCCGACCAGCCGGCCGGCCACGCCTGCAGCAGGTCCACCAGCTGGTGCGTGGCCAGCAGCTCGGCCAGCCCGGCGCTGTTCTCCGGCTGCAGCAGGCGCTGCAGATCGACGCTGCCCGCGCGCGCCGCATGCGCCTGCAGGAAGGGCCGCGACAGGCGGGTCAGTTCGCGATGCTGGCCCAGCCAGTCGCGCAGCGGGTGGTCCAGCCCGCCGGAGCCGATGCGCGCGCTGCCGTCGAGCTTGAGCTCGGACAGCACGGCTT
>QBLY01000041.1 GCA_003241895.1 Lysobacteraceae bacterium | reverse complement strand
GAGGGGTCGTGGGAAGGGGTGGGGTCAGGGGTCATGGCGCGTCCTTGTGCTGGGACTAGCGTCGCAGACAGGGCCGGTCGGCGACAAGCAGCGCGGTGCTAGCATCGTGACCGATGACATCGGTTTTGCAGGCAATCGGTTGGGCGGTCGGGTTGGTCTGGGCCAGCCCGGTCACGGCGCTGGGCCTGATGGCGGGGCTGGTGGCGCTGCCCTTCGGCGCGAAGATTGCGGTGTCGGACGCTGCGGTGGTGTTCCACCGGTTCCCCTGGGGTCCGGGAGGCGCCATGACCCTGGGCAACGTGATCCTGCACACCGGCGGATCAATGGACGAAACCACGCTCACCTACGCCTGCCGCGCCGGCCTGGCCAGCGGCGAGCGCGTGCGGCTGGGGGACCACGAACGGGCCCACGTGCTGCAGTACCTGGCGCTGGGGCCACTGTTCCTGCCGATGTATTTCGCCTGCGGCGGCATCCATCACGGCAACCGGTTCGAGCAGGCGGCCGACCGCTACGCGCTGACCGGTCGCGGCTGGTGGCCGTGGCCACGACCTGGCGCCGCGAAGCCCCCGGATTGATCGTGCTCAGGGCGGCGTGAAGGCCCGGTGCTAAACTGCCGCCAACCCCGAACCCGTTGGTGACGCCATGTTGGCCCTGGAATTCCCCGGCTGTGACCGCCTGCTGGCGATGATCGACGACGCCGTGGCGCTTGGCGACGAGCACGCCGTGACCGAGCGCCTGCGCAACGGCCTGTCCGACGCCATCCGCGACGGCCAGATCCAGCTGCCCGACTGCGTGCTCGAACCGGTGGTCGACCATTACGCGCGCCGCGAGCTCTACCGCTGCGAGACGTCGGGCTACAGCGTGGTCGCCATGACCTGGGGCCCGGGCCAGGGCACGCCGATCCACGACCATTCGGGGCTGTGGTGCGTGGAAGGCATCTGGCACGGCCAGCTGGAGATCACCCAGTACGAGCTGCGCGAACAGCAGGGCGAGCGCTTCCACTTCATCCCGGTGGGCACCCACCTGGCCGGCGCCGGCTCGGCCGGCAGCCTGATCCCGCCGCACGAATACCACACTATCCGCAATCCCAGCAGCGACCAGATCGCGGTGTCGCTGCACATCTACAAGCAGGCGCTGACCTGCTGCTCGAAGTTCCAGCCCGAGGGCGGCGCCTGGTACACCAAGTCCGCCAGCGACCTGGGCCTGGACGAAGCCGCCTGAGCTATAATCACCACGCAATGCCGGTGTGGCGGAATGGTAGACGCGACGGACTCAAAATCCGTTTGTGGTGACACAGTGGAGGTTCGAGTCCTCTCACCGGTACCAAAACAAGAACGGAGTCAGGTTAACTTCCGACGGTAGCCGGAAGTTAACCTGACTCCGTTCTTGTTTTCAGGGTTGGGACAGGAAGGCGGCTATGGCGGGGCCGAAGCGGGCGATGTCCACCAGGAAGGCGTCGTGGCCCTGGTGCGAGGGCAGGGGGACGAACTGGGCGTCCGCGCCGCCGGCGCGCAGGCCGTCGGCCACCTGTTCCTGCTGCTGCAGCGGGAACAGGATGTCGGTCTGCGCGCCGATGGCCATCGCGCGCCCGACGTGGATCGTCGCCAGGCCCTTCATCACGTCGCCGCCGCCGTATTCGGCCACGTCGAACAGGTCCATCGACCGGCCCAGGTAGAGGTAGCAGTTGGGGTCGAAGCTGCGCACGAAGCGCTGGGCGTGGCCTTCCAGGTAGCGCTCGATCTCGAACTCCTGGCCGAACAGGTCCTCGTCGCCGCGCATTTCGCCGTCGAGCTTCACGCGGCCGAAGCGGCCGTCCCATTCCATCGCCGAACGATAGGTCACCACGCCCAGCTTGCGGGCGATGCGCATGCCGTTCTCGGGGTAGTGGGCGTCGTCGTAGTTGCCGCCGTTCCACTGCGGGTCGAGCCGGATGGCTTCGCGCTGCAGCGACCGGATGGCGATCGAGAACGGCAGCGCCTGGGCGCTGCCCGAAACGTTGATGTGCGTGCGGGAAGCGCCCGGATGCAGCAGCAGGTAGGCCAGCGCCGTCATGCCGCCCATCGAGTTGCCGATCACGCAGGCCAGTTGCGTGATGCCCAGTGACTGCACGACGGTGTGCGCGGCGCGGGCGCCATCTTCAATGGACAGTTCGGGGTATTCCAGCCGATACGGTTCGCCCGACACGGGATTGATCGACGCGGCGCCGGTGGAGCCCTTGCAGCTGCCCAGCGAGTTCACGCACACCACGAACCAGCGATCGGTGTCGATCGCCTTGCCCGGCCCCAGCATCGCCTCCCACCAGCCCGGATCGGGATTGTCGGCGTGCGAGGCGGCGTGGGCGTTTGGCGAAAGGCCGGTGAGGATCAGCACCGCGTTGTCGCGGGCGGCACTGAGTTGGCCCCAGGTTTCGTAGGCCATGCGCGCGCCCTGCAGTTCGCCTCCGCGCTTGAAGGCGAACGGCGAGGGCAGGTCGACGAAGCGCGTCCCCTGCGGGATGGCTTCGGTCACGGATGCACGCGGTCGATGAGCAGCGTGAACGCCGCGCCGTCGGTTACGTCCACCACCTGCACTTCGGCTTCCAGGTCGCCCGCCACGGCGGCGGCATCACCGGACTTGGACACGCGCGCCATCAGGCGCACCTGCGACTGCGCGAACAGCTTCTGCGCCGGCATCAGGCCGTCGGCATCGGACAGGCTGAGCGATATCGGGAATCCAGCGGCCTGCAGGCGCTTCACCGCCACCGGGATGCCCGCGCCGTCCACCGTGCGAGCGAAGACGAACAGCGTGTCACCGGGTGCCAGCTGCGACGCCAGTTCAGGCGCAATGGCTATCGTGAGCTCAAGCGACGGTGCGCTTGCACCGGCGGGCGCCTGCTGCAGCGCCGGAAGTCCCGCCTGCTCGCGCGCCATCGCGATCTGCTGCGACAGCGGCTGTGCGGTCTCGGCGTCCACCAGCGGCAGCAGCTGCTCCCACAGGGCCGCGGCGTCTGCGGGCCGGCCCGCCTGCAGCCGCGCGGCACCCAGGTAGAACAACCCGCGCTGGTGCGTCGGCTGCCCGGCGACCACCTTCTCCAGCAGCGCCACGGCGCTGTCGGGGAAGCGGCCGTCGGGCGCGGCGCGCATCTGCGCGTCGGCGTATTCCACCATCAGGTCGGGTTCGTCGGGAAGCAGGGCGTAGGCCCTGGCGAAGGCATCGCGCGCCTGGGTCCAGTTTTCCTGGGCCATGCGGCTGCGTGCCAGCAGCACCCAGCCCTCGACGCTGGCGGGCTCCTCGCCCAGGCGCCGTTCGAGCTGCGTTATGGCCTCGTCAAGCGTGGTGGGTACCGCCACGTTGCTTGGTTCGAGCGCGGCCGGCACGCCCAGCATCGCGTAAACGCCTGCTGCAGCAACCGGAATCGCCAGCACCATCACCAGCGCGGTGCCGCGCGCCTTGCGCCACAGCGGCGGCAGCACGAAAGCCAGCGCGAGCGCGGCCAGGGCCAACGAAGCCAGAACGAAAGTCGTCATCACCACTCCTGGCTGTCTTCAGTCGGCGTTGCCGCGGGCGCCTGCGCGGCGCGCCGGCGAACCACCACCACCAGCACCGCCGCCCCGCCCAGCAGGATCAGGCCGGGCCCGAACCACAGCAGCCAGGTGGCGGGGCGCACGGGCGGGCTGTAGAGCACGAAGTCGCTGTAGCGGGCGACCAGGTAGTCCTTGATCTCGGGGTCGGACTTGCCCTCGCGCATCAGCGTCAACACCTGCATGCGCAGGTCGTGGGCGATCTGCGCGTTGGAGTCGGCGAGCGACTGGTTCTGGCACATCACGCAGCGCAGCTCGGCGGCAAGTTCGCGGAAGCGCGTTTCCTCGGCGTCGTCGGTGAACTTGATCGGCTCGAGCGCAGACGCGGCGGCCGACAACAGCAGCAACAGCACAAACAGCAGGCGCTTCACTTGAGCTTCTCCAGTTCCGGCAGCAGCTGCTGCTGCACCACCTCGGGGGTAATCGGGCCGATGAACTTCCAGCGCACCACGCCGCCTGCGTCCACCAGAAAGGTCTCGGGCGCGCCGTAGATGCCCCAGTCCAGCGCGGCCAGGCCCGGCTCGTCGGCGATCACCAGGTCGTAGGGATTGCCGAACTGCTCCAGCCACCGCTGGGCATCTTCTTCGGTGTCCTTGTAGTCGTAGCCGATCACGCGCACCGCGCCGCTGGCGGCCAGTTCGGTGATCACCGGGTGTTCGTCGCGGCACGCCGGGCACCAGCTGCCCCAGACATTGAGCAGGTAGGGCTGGCCCAGCAGGTCGGCGTTGCCGACCATGCGCGACGGATCGCCCAGCACGGGCAGTGAGAACGCGGGCGCCGGCTTGCCGATCAGCGGCGAGGGAATGGCGCTGGTGTCCTTGCCGGAATTGCGCATCACGCCGGCCGCCAGCAGCACCGCCAGGGCCAGGAAAGCGAACAGCGGCAGCAGGCGCTTGATCACGGCGAGGTCACCGGGCGCCGGAAGCGCTTGTCGAACGCCACCACGAAGCCGCCGATCGCCATCATCAGCGAGCCCAGCCAGATCAGCCGGATGTAAGGCTTCACGTACAGCCTCAACGCCCAACCGCCGGTCTGGTCCAGCGGCTCGCCCAGGGCCACGTAAAGGTCGCGCGAGAGCGAGCCGTCCAGTGCCGCCTCGGTCATTACCTGGCCACCGGCCAGGTAGGCGCGCTTCTCGGGGTGCATCACCGCCACCGGCTGGCCGTCGCGGAACACGCGCACGGTGCCGCGGTCGGCAAGGAAGTTGGGCCCCGGGTGTTTCTCGACGCCATCGAAGATGAACTCATAGCCGCGCAGTTGGAACTGGTCGCCGGCGCGCGCGGGGACGTCACGCTCGATGCTGGTGGATTCGGTGATGAACACACCGGCCACGAAGACCGCCACGCCGGCGTGCGCCAGCAGCATGCCGCTCATCTCGGCGGTGAAGCGGCTGCCCTTGGTGCGCATCCGCTGCCACATGAATCGCGCAGTTCCCCCCAGTATCCACAGCGCGCCTGCGATGCCGAAGGCGGTCTTTGCCGTACCCTCGGGCCAGGCGAAGAACGTGATCACGCCCACCACCACGGCCAGTGCCGCCCAGGGCGCCAGCCATCGAATGGGCTGCGAGATGTCTTCGCGCTGCCAGCGCATCAAGGGCCCGAACGGCAGCAGCAGCACCAGCGGCGCCATCAGCAGGATGAACAGCAGGCCGAAGTAGGGTGGCCCCACCGAGATCTTGCCCAGGTCCAGCGCCTCGGCCAGCAGCGGGTAAAGCGTACCGAGCAGGATCATCGCCGCGGACGCGGTGAGCAGCAGGTTGTTGGCCAGCAGGAAGGTTTCGCGCGACATCGCCGCGAACGGCTTGCCGGTTTCCACCTTCGGTGCGCGAATGGCGTACAGCAGCAGCGAGCCACCCACCACCAGCGCTAGGAAAGCCAGGATGAACATGCCGCGCTCGGGGTCCGAAGCGAAGGCGTGTACCGACGTCAGCACGCCCGAGCGCACCAGGAACGTACCCAGCAGCGACAGTGAGAACGCCGCGATCGCCAGCAGCATGGTCCAGCCGCGGAAGTTGCCGCGCTTCTCGGTCACCGCCTGCGAGTGCACCAGCGCCGCGCCGACCAGCCAGGGCATGAAGCTGGCGTTTTCCACCGGGTCCCAGAACCACCAGCCGCCCCAGCCCAGTTCGTAGTAGGCCCAGAAGCTGCCCAGCGCAATGCCCAGCGTCAGGAAGGCCCAGGCCACGTTGGTCCAGGGCCGCGACCAGCGCACCCACTGCGCGTCCACCTTGCCGTCGATCAGCGCGGCCACCGCGAAGGCGAACGCCACCGCGAAGCCGACGTAGCCCAGGTAGAGCAGGGGCGGGTGGAAGATCATGCCCACGTCCTGCAGCAGCGGGTTCATGTCGCGGCCATCGGCCGCGCCCGGCAGCAGCCGCTCGAACGGGTTGGAGGTGAACAGCGTGAAGGCCAGGAATCCCAGCGAGATCATGCCCATCACCGCCAATACGCGCGCCACCACGGGGGCCGGCAGGGCCTGGGAGAAGCGCGCCACCAGACCGGTCCACAGCGCCAGCAGCAGCACCCACAGCAGCAGCGAGCCTTCGTGGGCGCTCCACACCGCGGTGAACTGGTAGGCCACCGGCAGCAGCGAGTTGGAGTTGTTGGCGACGTAAGCCACCGAGAAGTCGTGCTGCAGGAACGCCCAGGTCAACAGGCCATAGGAGATCGCAATCATCAGCAGCTGGCCGTAGGCCAAAGGCCTGGCCAAGGCCATCCACGGGCCATGGTTGCGATGGGCGCCCAGCAGCGGCATCACCGAAAGCGCCAGCGACAGCAGCAGCGCCAGCACCAGGCTCACCAATCCAAGTTCGGGGAACACTCAGTAGCCTCCCTTTTTTTCGACGGCGTCCTGGGCGGCGGCCGGCACGTCGTGCTTTTCATGCGCCTTGCCCATGGCCAAGGCCACTTCGCGCGGCATGTAGGCCTCGTCGTGCTTGGCCAGGATCTGGGTGGCGATGAATTGATCGCCGTCGCGACGGCCGGTGGCGATCACCGCCTGGTTCTCGCGGAACAGGTCGGGCAGGATGCCATCGTAGTGCGCGGTCATCACCGCGTCGCCATCGGTGACGCCGAAGCTGACCCTGAGCGTACCTTCCTCGCGTTTGAGGCTTTCCTTGGCGACCATGCCCCCGAGCCTGAACACGGCCTGGTCGGTGGCCTCGCCGGCGTAGACCTGGCTGGGCGTGTAGAGGTAGGTGATGTTTTCGCGCAGCGCCAGCGTGACCAGCGTGGCGGCGACGCCCGAGGCGGCCAGTAGCGCGAGGATGAGCCAGAGGCGGCGTTTGCGGGTGGGATTCATGCGGGGGGTCCGGAATGGCGGGCGGCGTCGCGCTTGGCGCGAAGCACGATGTTGCGGCGGGCCCGGGACAGGCGCAGTCGCGGCACCACGAAGTCCCAGGCCAGGAAGAGGGCAAACACGGCGTAGGCGCCGATGACGTATTCCTGGTAACTCATCGCGGCACCCCGGCGGCGGCACGCGCCCAGTCCTTGCCCGATTCGCGCTCGAGGTTGTCGGCGCGGGCGCGCTGCAGCAGCGAACCCACGAACCAGAACTTGGTGGCCAGCACCATCACCCACAGCGGCCACGTCATCGACGCATCCATGGTGGACTCGCCGAACAGCTTGATGGTGGCGCCCTGGTGCAGCGAGTTCCACCAGGTGACCGAATAGCGGATCACCGGCAGCAGCGCCACGCCGACGATGGCCAGGAAGCCCGCGGCGCGCGCGGCGGCGCGGCGGTCCTCAATGGCCGCGTTCAGGCCGATCACGCCCAGGTACAGGAACAGCAGCACCAGTTCGGACGTCAGCCGCGGATCCCAGTCCCACCAGGTACCCCACATCGGCTTGCCCCAGATCGAACCGGTGGCCAGCGTGACCGCCGTGAACAGGGCGCCGATGGGCGCGCAGGCCATCGCCAGCACTTCGCAAAGCTTGATGCGCCAGACCAGCGCGATCGCGGCGTAGAAGGCCATCAGGGCGTAAACGAACAGGCTCATCCACGCGGCCGGCACGTGGATGTAGAGGATGCGGAAGCTGTCGCCCTGCTGGTAGTCGGCCGGCACCACGAACAGGGCGCCATAGAGGCCCAGCGCCATCGTGACCAGGCCCAAAGCGAAGCCGACCGGCACCCAGCGCGCCGCGAAGCGGTCGAAGACGGGGGGGGATCCGAGTTGGTGGAACCAGAGCAGGACAGGATTCACGGGGTGGGTGACCGAAAACTTCAGTTCAGGGCGATCCGTATCGCCGCGGCGGCGGCGAGCGGGGCGAGCACCAGGGCCAGCGCGAGGCCCGCGCCTAGAAGCAGCAGCGCGCCGACCCAAGGCAGTCCTTGTGCCGCAGCCATCACGCTGCCTGCCCCGAACACCAGGACAGGCAGGAACAAGGGCAGCGCCAGCAAGGCCAAAAGCATACCAGAGCGGCGTATTCCGACCGTCAGCGCCGCCACCACCGCGCCCATCAGGCTCAGCAGCGGCGTGCCCAGGAGCAGCGACGCCATCAGCACAGGCAACAGATCGGCGGGAAGGTACAAAAGTTCCGCCAGCAGCGGCGTGACCACCACCAGCGGCAGCGCGGCCGTGACCCAGTGCACGCCCACCCGCACCGCCAGCAGCCAGGCCAGTGGAACCGGCGCGAGCAGCATCTGCTCCAGGCTGCCGTCCTCGACATCGCTGCGGTAAAGGGTGTCCAGCGTCAACAGGCTGGCCAGCAGCACCGCCACCCAAAGCACGCCGGGTGCGATACGCGCCAGCTGAGCGGGGTCGGCGCCCAGCGCCAGCGGGAACAGGGCCACCACCATCAGCGCGAACAGCAGCGGTTGCGCCGCATCGCCGCGCCGGCGCCAGACCAGGCGCAGGTCGCGCAGGGCCTGGGCGCGTGCGGCCGCCACCAGCGACGGACCGTTCACGACGGGCTCCTGGCGGGCGCCAGGGTGAGCGTGCGCACGGGCACCGGCGGCGCCGCGTAGGCGCCATGGGTGGTCAGCAGCACCGCGCCGCCCCCGGCCACGTGGCCCTGGATGAGGCGGTTCACCAGTGCGATGCCATCGAGGTCGAGGTTGGCATAGGGCTCGTCGAGCAGCCACAGCGCGGCGCCCTGCAGCCGAAGCCGCGCCAGGGCCAGGCGTTTGTTCTGGCCGGCCGACAGGCGGCGTGCCGGGGTGTCTTCGTGGCCGGCCAGGCCCACCTCGGCCAGCGCCGCTTCCATCGTCGGTCCCTGGGCCCCCTGGATCGCCTGGCTGAACGCCAGGTTTTCCAAGGCGCCCAACTCAGCCTTGTGGCCGTGCAGATGGCCCAGGTAGGCGCTGCCGGAGGCCAGGTGGCTGCGGTCGACCGGCCGTCCCATCAACTCCACCGAACCGCTGCTGGCCTCCAGCAAGCCGGCCAGCACCCGCAGCAGGGTGGTCTTGCCGGCGCCGTTGCCGCCCAGCACCAGCAGCGCTTCGCCCGGCGCCAGCTGGAAATCCAAGGGGCCGAAAACCGGCTCTTCGTTGCGCGAAAAACACAGGCCCCTGGCTTGCAGCAGGGG
>QBLY01000040.1 GCA_003241895.1 Lysobacteraceae bacterium | reverse complement strand
CTGAGCAGGCAGTGACCCTCGCCTTCGCGGTGGGGCCGGCGCCAGTCCCCTTACTTGGGAGAAGAACCTTTTTTCCCGCCGGCGCCGGGCTCAGCCCAGGCGAGCCTTGAGCAGGCCCAGCAGCTGCGCGGCCGGACCGGTGCCCAGCGGCTGGCCGTCCGGGCCCAGGGCAACCACGCTCGTCTGGCCGTTGCTGGTCTGGGCGCGCACCAGCATGGTGGCGCCCTGGAACGTAACTTCGTAGCTGCTCAGCGCCTGCGCCGGCTCGACGTTGCTGACGCCGTCGATCTTGCCCAGGGCGATGCCGATGCGGCGCCAGGCGCTTTCCAGGCTGTCGTCCAGGGTGAAGCTGGCAACGGCCGAGGTGCCCGGCACGCCGGTGGCGATCGAAGCCGAACCGGCATTGGGACCCAGGTCAGGCACGGTGACCGCACCCAGGGTCAGCGGGGCATCCAAGCCGGGCGGAACCTCGAGCGGTTGGTTCTGGACGCTGTCCTGGTAATTGGCGTCCATGCCCAGCTTGCTGCGCGTCCAGGCGCAGCCGGACTGGGAAAGCATGGCGATGGCGACGGCGCCGATCAGCAGCGGGCGGAAAAGGGACGAAGGCGCGGTCATGGTGATCTCCTGGGTGGCACCGCGGCTCGGCCGCGGGCTCGGTGGCAATGGTAAGCGGGATTAGGGCTGAAGGTGTTCGATGCGCTGGCAGAGTGCGGCCATGGCGTCGGCCCGCGCATTGTGCCCGGGCGAGAGGGGCAGCAGCGGAAGCCGCAACCCGTGGCCAATGCCAAGGCGGGTCAGCAGGGCCTTGACGGGGAT
This sequence comes from Lysobacteraceae bacterium, assembly GCA_003241895.1. GTDB lineage: Bacteria > Pseudomonadota > Gammaproteobacteria > Xanthomonadales > Xanthomonadaceae > Arenimonas. Next base: position 8,333 of record QBLY01000040.1, on the reverse strand, counting down.
CGGGTTGGGCTCGATTCCCAGGAAGTCGTACAGGTCCTCCAGCCGGGCTTCCAGCGCCTGCGCGGCCGAAGCCTCGCCCGCGGCCGCCAGGGTGCAAAGCCGGCTGAAGCTGCCCGGCACGACGTTGGACGCGACCGAAATGACGCCCCGGGCACCGCCCAGGATGGCTTTGACGAACGTCGGGTCGTCGCCGCTGAGCAGGGCGAAGTCGTCGCCCGCCAGCGGGTGGAGCGCGTCCCAGCGCTCCTGGTCGCCGCGCGCTTCCTTCAGCCCGACGATGCCCGGATGGCGGCAAAGCTGCGCCACCGTGGACGGCAGCAGGTCGCAGCCAGTGCGCCCGGGCACGTTGTAAAGCACCACGGGCAGGCCACCGTGCTCGGCCACGGCCCGGTAGTGCGCCACCAGGCCTTCCTGGGTGGGCCGCACGTAGGGCGGCGTCACCACCAGCGCGGCGTCGGCGCCGCCGTCGCGGGCCAGCCGCGTCTGGGCGATGGTCCTGGCGGTATTGGAATGGCCGGTGCCGGCAAGGACCACCATGCGACCGGCCACCTGGTCCACGGCTGCCAAGAGCAGCGCCGAGAACTCCGGATCGGACAGCGCGGCGGCCTCGCCGGTGGACCCGGCCACGACCACGCCGCGGGTGCCGCCGGCGATCTGGCGGTCGATCAGGCGGGTCCAGGCGTCGAAGTCGAGGTCGCCAGCGGCCGTAAACGGCGTCGCGAGCGCGGTGATGCTGCCGGAAAGGTGCAAAGGAGGGGCCTTGCGGGGACTGGTGCCGATGTTACTTGCGGGTGGAAAGCGGCGGCAAGTATGCTGGCTTGGACCATTCCGCGCAGCTTCAGACGCGCCGCCACGGAACACCGAATTGACCGACACCGCAGCACGTCCCGCCGCCAACGAGAACCATCTGCTGATCAGCGCCTACACCACGCATCCGCAGTCACCCCTGCTGGCGGTCACCCGCCGCATCTCCGACAGCGGCTGCAACATGGTGGACGCGCGTCTTTCCACGGTCGGTCGCGACGTATCGGTGACCGCGCTGGCCGTGGGTTCGTGGGACGCGGTGGCCAAGCTCGAAGCCATGCTCACCCGGCTCGAGCGCGAGGAAGGCTTCAAGCTGGTCTGGTACCGCACCGGCCCCAGGGCGCTGCAGTCCAACCTGCTTCCCTACATAGTGGAAGTGGTGGCGGCCGACAAGCCCGGCATCCTGTTCCAGCTGGCCGACTTCTTCGACCGCCAGGGCATCACCATCGAAAGCCTGCACAGCTCGCGCTACCGCGCCATGCAGACCGGCGCCGACATGTTCTCGGCCCAGGTCACCATCGGCATCCCGGCCAACATGCACATCGCGGCGCTGCGGGATGATTTCCTGGAGTTCTGCGACCACCTCAACCTCGACGCCATCATGGATCCGATGAAATTCTGAGGCCCTGATGATCGATACCGGCGACCGCATCCTCGATCTTCCGATTGTCCTGGGCAAGGGCGGCGACGCCAACCTCGCCGACTACCGCGGGCAGTGGCTGGTGCTGTACTTCTATCCCAAGGACAACACCCCGGGCTGCACCACCGAGGGCATCGACTTCAACGCGCTCTACCCGAAGTTCCGCAAGCTCAAGGCCGATATCCTGGGCCTGTCGCGCGACTCGGTGAAGTCGCACCAGAACTTCTGCGCCAAGCACGGCTTCGCCTTCGACCTGATCTCCGACGCCGACGAGGCCGTGTGCCGCTCCTTCGGTGTCATCAAGGAGAAGAACATGTATGGCAAGAAGGTGATGGGCATCGAGCGCAGCACGTTCCTGATCGATCCCGAGGGCCGCGTCGCCGAATGCTGGCGCGGCGTCAAGGTCGCCGGCCATGCGCAGGCCGTGCTGGAAGCGCTTCAGAAGGCCGCCAAACCCAAGTGATCCACCCCCGAGCAAACCCGCACCGCCGTCTCGCCCCGCGAGTATCGGCGGTGTCCTTGCGTGTGTCCCTCCCCGACATGAGAACCCCATGACGCGAAGCAAGCGAATCTACGTGTTGGACACCAACGTGCTGATGCACGACCCGACGGCGCTGTTCAGGTTCGAGGAGCACGACGTCTTCATACCCATGATGGTGCTGGAGGAGCTCGACAACGGCAAGAAAGGCCACTCGGAAGCCAGCCGCAATGCCCGCCAGGTCAGCCGCTTCCTCAACGAGATCATCGAGGAACACGGCAGCCAGAACCTGGACGATGGCGTCAAGCTGGTCCAACCCAAGGCACTGCAGCTGCGCGCCAATGAAAGCGTGGGCCGCCTGCTGTTCCAGCTCAAGCCGATGGAGACCGGCAAGCGCTTTGGCACGGTAATGCCTGACAACCAGATCCTGGGCTCGATCATGCAGCTGATCGAGGACAACCCCGGCGTGCCGGTGGTGCTGGTGTCCAAGGACATCAACCTGCGCATCAAGGCCTCGATCTGCGGCGTCAAGGCCGAGGACTACGAGAACGACCGCGCCATCGACGATTTCAACCTGCTGTTCACCGGCGCCAACGAACTGCCGGTGGATTTCTGGGACCGCCACGAAGGCAGCCTGCGCAGCTGGACCGAGAAGGGCCGCACTTTCTACGAAGTGCGCCGCACCGAGGACGACGGCTGGTATCCCAACCAGTTCCTGTACATGCCCGGCACCGACGAAGTCGAAATGAAGGTGGCCAAGCTCGACGACGAGCGCGCCATCCTGCAGATCGTCGACGATTTCCGCAGCCCGCAGCACCAGGTGTGGGGCATCAACGCGCGCAACCGCGAGCAGAACTTCGCCTTCAACGCGCTGATGGACCCGGAGATCGATTTCGTCACCCTGCTGGGCACCGCCGGCACCGGCAAGACCCTGCTGGCGCTGGCGGCCGGCCTCACCCAGACCATGGACGTGCAGCGCTACCGCGAAATCATCATGACCCGCGCCACCGTCAGCGTGGGCGAGGACATCGGCTTCCTGCCCGGCACCGAGGAAGAGAAGATGACGCCGTGGATGGGCGCCCTCACCGACAACCTCGAGGTCCTCACCCACACCGACGACCACGGCAGCTGGGGCCGCGGCGCCACCAACGAACTGTTGGCCAGCCGCATCAAGATCCGCTCGATGAACTTCATGCGCGGCCGCACCTTCCTGAGCCGCTGGGTGATCGTGGACGAGGCGCAGAACCTCACGCCCAAGCAGATGAAGACATTGATCACGCGCGCAGGCCCCGGCACGAAGATCATCTGCATGGGCAACGTCGAGCAGATCGACACGCCCTACCTCACCGAAACCACCTCGGGCCTGACCTACGCCGTGGACCGCTTCAAGAACTGGGCCCACTCCGCACACATCACCCTGCGCCGCGGCGAGCGCTCGCGTCTGGCCGACTACGCTTCGGAAGTGCTTTAAAGCCATGGCGGCACGCCTGGCCACGTGGGTCTGGGCCGGAGCCGCCGCCCTGGCCTGCGTGGCTGGCATGGTGAATGTGGTGGGCTACCTGGGTTTCGAACACCAGGCCATCACCCACCTCACAGGCACCACGTCCCTGCTGGGCGCGGCGCTGGCGCAGGGCAACCTGCGCTCGATCCTGCAGTTGGCCGGCATGCTGCTGGCGTTCGTGCTGGGGGCGGTGCTTAGTGGGCTGTTGATCAAGGACAGCGTGCTGCAGCTGGGGCGGCGTTATGGCGTCGCCTTGGCTTTTGAATCAGCCCTGCTGTTCCTGGCTGTTGCGCTGTTCCAGCAGGGCAGTTTCCTTGGCCCGCTGCTGGCCGCGGTCGCCATCGGCCTTCAGAACGCCATGGCCACGACCTACAGTGGCGCCATCATCCGCACCAGCCACGTGAGCGGCATGTTCACCGACCTGGGCATCAGCATGGGGCACGCACTGCGCGGTTTGCCCGTCGACCACCGGCGACTTTGGCTATGCCTGGTGATCATCACGGCTTTCCTCGCCGGCGGCGTGGCCGGTGCACTGCTGTATGCGCACTGGCAGTACCAGGCGCTTTACCTGCCGGCCGTGCTGACCGGCACCACCGGAATCATTTATGGCGTTTATCGCCACCGCCAGCTTGCAAGGACCACGCCATGACCCACCGCCCCGTTTGTGTCCTCACCATCGCCGGCTCCGACTCGGGCGGCGGCGCCGGCATCCAGGCCGACCTCAAGACCTTTGCCGCACACGGGCTGCACGGCCTGAGCGTGGTGGCAGCGCTCACCGCCCAGCACACCCGCGCGGTCACCGCCGTGCACGTGCCGCCGGTCGGTTTCCTGCGCGCGCAGATCGACGCGTGCTTCGCCGACTTCCGCATCGGCGCGGTCAAGATCGGCATGTTGGCCAATGCCGAGGTCATCCACGCCGTTGCCGACGCACTGGAGTTCCACGGTGTGCCGCCGCTGGTGCTCGATCCGGTGATGGTGGCCACATCGGGCGCGAAGCTGCTTGAAGACGACGCCCTGGACGCCCTGCTGGTGCGGCTGGTGCCGATGGCCACAGTGGTGACGCCCAACATCCCGGAGGCCGAACTGCTGCTGGACACGGCCATCCCCGACGACGCCGCCGCCGAACACGCGCTGTCGAAGCTGCTGGCCGAAGGCGCCCGCGCCGTGCTGCTCAAGGGCGGCCACCTGCCCGACAGCCCGCGCATGGTGGACCGGTTCGGCGAAGGGCAGGTGCGCGCCGAATTTACCAACCCGCGCCTGGCCATCGAAGGCCATGGCACCGGCTGCACGCTTTCGTCGGCCATCGCCGCCAACCTGTGCCTGAACCTGGCCCTGCGCGAAGCCTGCGAAGACGCCGTGGACTACGTGCACGGTGCCCTCCTGCACGCCTACCGCCCGGGCGATTCGCGGGTGGCGGTGCTGCAGCATTTCTGGCGCCTGCGCGGCGACATCACGCCCTGACCCCGGCGCGGCTGGCGTACCGCCTCCGGCTTCGCTAGCATTCCCTCCATCCCCCACCCGGAGCCTGCCATGCGCAGCGGCAATCCTGCCCTGAACCAGAACACCTTCCTGGACGTTTCCACCGGCCAGCTCGTTTCGGGCGCCGGCACCGGCACCATGACGATCAACGGCACCGTCAACAAGACCGGCTTCATGCTGCTGCTGCTGGTGGCCACCGCGGCCTACACCTGGAGCCTGTACAGCCCAGAGAACCCGGGCGCAATGCTGCCCTGGCTGCTGGTGGGCGGCATTGGCGGCTTCATCGTCGCCATCGTCACGGTGTTCAAGAAGACCTGGTCGCCGGTTACCGCTCCGCTGTACGCGGCGCTGGAAGGCCTGTTCATCGGCGCCGTCTCGGCCATGTTCGAATCCAGGTTCCCCGGCATCGTGATGCAGGCGGTCATGCTCACCATGGGCGTGCTGGCTTCGCTGCTGCTGGCCTACAAGTCCGGGCTTATCAAGGCCACGGAGAACTTCAAGCTTGGCGTGGTCGCGGCCACCGGCGGCATTTTCGTGCTGTACATGGTGCAGATCGGCGCCAACCTGCTGGGCTTCCAGGGCATGGGCTTCATCCATGACTCCAGCTGGATGGGCATCGCCTTCAGCGGCTTCGTGGTGGTGATCGCGGCGCTGAACCTGGTGCTGGACTTCGACTTCATCGAGACGGGCGTCGAAGCAGGCGCGCCCAAGTACATGGAGTGGTACGGCGCGTTCGGCCTGGTGGTGACCCTGGTCTGGCTGTACCTGGAAATCCTGCGCCTGCTGTCCAAGCTTCAGTCGCGCAACTGACCGCGCGCAAGCCGCATCGATCCCACGGGGCCAGCCAACGCTGGCCCTGTTTTTTTGCGAAGGAATCACGCCCGGTGCGGCATCGAAGCAAACTCCTGGCGGTAATGCTGTTGGCGCCGCTGGCCTACCTGGCGCTGTGGCCGGTGCCGGTTGCCCCGGTGGCGTGGCACGCGGCGGCCGATCGCGGCTACAGCGGCCAACACGCCGCCAACCAGCGCCTGGCCGGCCTGCGGCGCATCGGCCTGGGCCAGGACACCGGGCCCGAGCACGTGGCCTTCGGCCCCGACGGCAGGCTCTACGCCGCGGTAGCCAGCGGCAACGTGCTGCGCATGGCGGCCGACGGCAGCGGTCGCGAGGTGTTCGCCAACAGTGGCGGCCGCGTGCTGGGCTTTGACTTCGACGCCAGCGGCAACCTCATAGCCGCCGATGCCATCCGGGGCCTGCTGTCGATATCGCCGGCCGGCAACGTCACCGTACTGGCCGACGCGTTCGAAGGCGAACCGATCCGCTTCGCCGACGCGGTGGTGGTGGCCGACGACGGGCGCATCTTCTTCAGCGACGCCTCCACGCGCTTCGCGCCTGCAGCGTGGGGCGGCACGTTCGAGGCCAGCGTGCTCGACATCATGGAGCAGTCGGCCAGCGGCCGGGTGTTGGAATACGACCCGGCCCGGGCCTCGCTTCGGGTGGTGGCGCTTGGCATCAGCTTCGCCAACGGACTGGCGCTGTCGCGGGATGGCCGCCGGCTGCTGGTGGTCGAAACCGGCCGCTACCGCGTTTGGAGCATCGACACCGCCGCGCAGTCGCTGGATGTCCGCGAGCCGTCAGCGCAGGCCAGCGTCCTGCTCGACAACCTGCCGGGCTACCCCGACAACCTGATGCCCGGCCTGGACGGCCGGATCTGGCTGGGCTTCACCAAGCCGCGAAGCGCCAGCGTGGACGCCATGGCGCCCTACCCGTTCCTGCGCAAGCTCACGCTGCGGCTGCCGCGGGCACTGTGGCCGGTGCCGCCGGCCTATGGCCACGTGATGGCGTTCACCGAGGACGGTCGCGTCGTGGCCGACCTGCAGGACCCCGCGGGCGGTTACGCTGGCACCACCGCCGTCACCGAAACCCGGGACCGGCTCTACATCCAGAGCCTGCAGGCGGACACCCTGGGCTGGCTTCCCAACCGCTGAGCGCTCCCTCCAACGACAGGAAACACCGCATGGCCATGTCCGAATCCGACATCCTCAAGGGATGGATCTACCGCACCAGCAACCTCCAGGAGCGCCTGGTGCTGGGCTGGGACCGCGACGGCCGCGTGGTCTACAGCTCGCGCGGCAAGAACCCCGAAAAGCAATTCCAGAACTGCCACGTCCGCATCACGGGCGCCAAGTTCGCGCAGCGCGCCATCGGCAAGCTGCGCCAGGTCGAGGACCTCAAGCCCTACCTGGTCGCCAACAAGGCCACCACGGTGGTGGTTCGCTAACCCTCCGCCCGGGCGCCCGACACGGCAAGGGCGCCCTTGCGGTTTCCATCGCGGCGCGAAACTCAGCCCGCGGCGCGCGCCGCGATGGCTTTCGCGAAGGACTGGGTGGAGCCGCTGCCGCCGAGGTCGGGGGTCAACTGGTCCTTGGCCGCCATCGTGTCGACGATGGCCTGGCGCAGGCGCGCGGCCTGTTCGACCTTGCCCAGGTGCTCGAGCATCTGGATCGCACCCAGCAGCAGCGCCACCGGGTTGGCGACGCCCTTGCCGGCGATGTCCGGCGCCGATCCGTGCACGGCCTCGAAGATCGCCGCCTCGGTGCCGATGTTGGCGCCCGGAGCCATGCCCAGGCCGCCCACCAGGCCGGCGCACAGGTCGGAAAGGATGTCGCCGAACAGGTTGGTGGTGACGATGACATCGAACTGCTCGGGGCGCATCACCAGCTGCATGCAGGTGTTGTCCACGATCATCTCGTTGCACTGGATGTCGGGGTATTCGGCCGCGACCTGCCGGGCCACCTTCAGGAACAGGCCCGAGGTCGACTTGAGGATATTGGCCTTGTGCACCACCGTGACCTTCTTGCGGCCGATGCGGCGGGCCATGTCGAAGGCATAGCGCACGATGCGCTCGGAACCGCGGCGGGTGACGCGCTGGATCAGGGTGGCGGTTTCGCCGTCGGCGGTGAGGTTCTGGCCCTCGCCGATGTAGGCGCCCTCGGTGTTCTCGCGCACGGTGATGAGGTCGATGTTCTCGTAGCGCGACTTGGTGTTCGGGAAGCTGATCGCCGGGCGCACGTTGGCGTACAGGTCGAAACGTTTGCGCAACTCGACGTTGATCGAGCTGAAGCCCTCGCCGACCGGCGTGGTCAGGGGGCTTTTCAGCGCGACGCGGTGGCGGTGGATGGCGTCGATGGTCGCGGACGGCAGCAGCTCGCCCTGGTTCTCGTAGGCGGCCAGGCCGGCTTCCACGAAGTCATACGTCAGGCCGAGGTCCATGGCGTCGAGGACCTGCAGGGTGGCGTCCATGATTTCCGGGCCGATGCCGTCGCCACGGATCACCGCGATGGTCTGGGTCATAAGTGCTTGTTCTTCCAAGAGGTACGGGCGGCCGGGCGGCCCCCGAAGGCGCCGTATTATGCCAGATCACACCCCAGCCC